>NZ_BAABAL010000001.1:0-29861 GCF_039537405.1 Allokutzneria multivorans
ACCATGACCGCGCATGACACGGCGATGGCCTTCGATCACATCGACCGGATCGCGAAATCCCTGCCCAAAGACGACCGCACCCTGGACCAGAAACGAGCCGACGTCGCCCGAGACCTGCTGCTGGGCCTCGACACCCCGGCACCACAGGGCCAGACGATGGTCTACCTCACGATGCCGATCACGGCACTGCTCGGCCTGACCGATGATCCGGGCATGCTCGCCGGATACGGGCCGATCCCCACGAACGTCGCCCAAGACATCGCAGCAGGCGGGGTCTGGAAACGGATCCTCACCGACCCCGTCACCGGCATGGCAGAAGAAGTCAGTGACACCTACCGGCCGTCGCCGAAGCAGCGGGAGTTGATCAATGCCCGGTACCCGCGCTGCACAGCGATCGGGTGCCAGCAGCCGTCACACCGCTGCGACCTCGACCACTGCCGCCCCTTCGACGGCACCAACACCACCATCCGCAACCTCCGACCCAAATGCAGGCACCACCACACCATGAAGACCCACTCCAACTGGCGGTGCGAAAACCGGGAAGACGGCACCCACCGATGGACCAGCCCGGCCAAGCGCACCTATGACACGGAACTGGAACCCATCGCCGAACCCGCACCGTTCTAGCGCTGTCCCGCCGGGGTTGGGGTGTCTTCAAGACCACCCAACCCCCACCCCCACCGTCTTCAACGGCAGCAAACCTCGCAAGGCCGCAGGGTTTGCGGCGGTTAACGATGATCAACAGGGGGGTTTGGTGGTCTTGAAGACATCCCAACTCCCGGTGGCACCGTGAACGGGATGCACAGTGCAACCACTAGCAGGACAGGCGCTAGTCGCAGCTCAGTACGACGGCCACGGTCCGAGGGGAGGCAGCGGGGTGGCGACGGGGAGGGCAGCGGGGGCTCGGCCAGCTAGCCAGGCGGCGAGATCGCTTGCGGCGGCGGAGATCTCGGTGCCGGTGCCCCACGTGCGGGCGGTGTCGGTGGCGCGCAGGGACCATCCGTCGGGGAGGCGGCGCCGCAGCAGATCGATGGCGTGGCAGGAGAAAGCGGGGTCCCAGGAGGCGGTGGTGACGCCCAGGTCGAGGTCGACGAGATGGATGCGGACCTCGCGCCAGCGGGTGAAGACGGCGGGGGCGAGGTCGGGGGCGGACCAATCGTTGATGCCAGCCCAGGCGTGGTCGAGGTGGGCGGAGGTTTCCTCGATGGCGGCGCGGTGCTCGTCGGCGGAGCGGGAAGCGGTGGCGGCGATGATGGCGTCACGCTCGCCGGGCTGCCACAGGGGGACTACCTGGCCGCGCAGGGCGTGCTCGATGACGCGGGTGCGGGCGCGGGCGGCGTCGGCCAGGTGGGCCAGCACGTGGCCGCGAGTCCAGCCGGGGAGCGAAGACGGAGCTGCGGCTTGGGCATCGGTGAGATCGGTCAACGCGTCACGGAGGCGGCGGTGGGCCTGCGCCACATTCTCGATCGGTGGATGCACGGGTGGAGTGTAGGCGGCTTAGATGGAGCGATGGTGGAGATCGAAGTTCTGCGGCGCACGCGCGCGCTGTCGGTGGCGCTGACCGCACTGCTGTGCATGTGGTTCTTCGGCAACCTGTACGAGCAGATCGTGTGGAACCCGCAGCTGCTGGCCGATCCGAAGCCGGGCTCGCTTGTCGGAGAGTTCGCGGCGGGGAGCCCGGTGTTCTACTACCTGCCGTGGGCGCCGATCACCTTCGTGGCGGCCGTGGCGCTGCGCGTGAAGTTCGGGGCGGCTGTACCGGAAACGGTGCGGAAAAAGTGGAACTGGGGGCTGGGGGCACTGGGCGTCGGGCTCGCGGTGAAGGTCATGTTGGTGACGCGGGTGAACCCGGTTTTCCGTGATGCCACAGCGACTTCGGCGGAGGTGCACGACAACGCCGTCATCTGGGCGTTCTCCAACGGCGTTGTCGTGCTCTCCGTCGCCGCCGCGCTCCACTGCTTCACAGCATGGCGGCGGGTCTGACAGATCAGTCGCTGAAGTTCGTGTACGCGTAGGGCTTGTAACCGTTGTAGGACTTGGCGTGCGTGCGGTGCGCGGTGCCACCGGAGCTGCTGGCCTGCTCGTAGACCCAGTAGCTGGTCTTCGCGGCGTTGGCCCACTTGTCGAAGATCATCACGTGGCCCGCGCTGCCGAGGCTGCCCGCGCCGAGCTTGCCGATGGCGTCACCCTGGCGGATCTGGTCCCACGAGATCGCCTTCACCACGGCGCCGGGGGTGCCGTAGCCACCGCGCAGCATGCTGTCGGTGTTGTGGTTGACAGCGGCCCCGCTGGCGGTGCGGACGTTCCACACCATCGACGAGTAACCGGAGCAGTCGGTGCGCCATCCCTGGTAGTACTTGGACATGCTGTAGGGGATGGGCCGTCCACCGTTGGCGGTGAGCCAGGTGCGCGCCCGCGCGATGGCGGCAGCCCTGGTGGTCTTCGCCATGACGCCCACGTCGGCGGTGACCTGGGTGCCGGAGTCGGCGGGTGCGCTGGTCTCGGCGGCGGCCGGGGCGACGGCGCCCACGGACAGGCCCATGGCGAGCGCGACCATCACAACAGTCTTCCTTGGCATGACTGTCTCCTCTTCTCCTTGTGCAGGGGTGGATTCGCGGAGAACGAACATCATGAATTGACGTGCTTGTGGATCGCTTTGGCGACGCCCTCAATGGTGGTGTGGCCGTAGACCTCCGAAGAGTTCCCTTCGGTCAGCACGGCGATCTGGTAGTCCTTGCCCTTGCCGGAGAACACGCCGAGGCTGTTGATCCGCCAGCCGACGCCGTCACCCCGGTCGACCCAGCCGTTCTTGACCCGCACGGTGGTGGCCGACGGCGCGCCGACCGGAGTTCCCCAGCGCTGCCCGGCCACGACCTTGCCCATCAGGTCGAGCACGTAGGCGCGCGAGGTCGCGTTCAGCACGGTGTTGCTGGTGGTCAACAGGGTCAGCATCGCCATCTGGTCGGCGGCGGTGATGTGCGTCTTGCCCCACCAGCCGCTGGAGTCGATGGTGGTGCCGCGCATTCCAGCCAGCGCCATGAACTTCTTCATCCCGGCGGCGGTGACCGAGTCCCACAGCGCGGTCGCGGAGTCGTTGTCGGACTTGGTGATCATCGCGGTGGCCCACTGCTTTTCCTGCGCGGTCAACGTTCTTCCCGCGTCCTGGGCCTTTTTCAGCACCGCGGCCAGGATGGTCACCTTGATGACGCTGGCGGACTGGAACTGGCGGCTCGCGTTGAGCGCGCAGCTCCCCCCTGGGTAACGCAGGCTGACCGCGGCCGTTCCCTGACGCCCCTTGAGCGCGGTGGCGATGTCGGCGGCCAGCTTCTGCGCGAGCGCGGGATTGGCGCTGGAGGAGCACGAGGGCGCGGCGAGCTGAGCCTGTGCGGAGGACGGGATCGCGGTCACGGGCAGCGCGAGGACCGCGAGAGCGGCGGTCAGCAGCCGTGCTCGGTTCTTGTGCATGGGAATGCTCCCACTTCGTGGCAGGGTGTGGTGCGCACCACCCTCGCAACGCGGCCCCGAGCTGTGCACGCCTTTTCGCGTGTGCGGAAACCATCGTGGGACAAGCGAAAAACCAGTGGGCCGAACCTCGGTTCAGCCCACGCCGTGGAAGGCCTCCACCACGTCCTGCACGCGCAGCGCCGCCGCGAAGTCCGCGAGACCGGCGCCCGCGTCCTCACCCCGGACGGCCTTGGCGAACAACGACAAGCGCTCGGCCTGCGAACCACCGGAGACCGGAACCGGTTGCCAGGCACCGCCTTCGGAGACGAACAGCTCGCTCCAGTCGCGCAGCAGGAAGGAGCGCCGGGAACCCCACAAGATCCACTCGTAGCGTTCCGCGCCCGCCATGCCGGTGCGGCCGGAGACGTGCACCGGCACCTCGCCCGCGCGCAGCAGTCCGTGCGCCGCGACCTCGCTGGCCCCCGGCGCGTAGTCGACCCCGGCGACCTCCACGCGCAGTGGTCCCAGGATGCGGTCGGTCAGGTACACGAAGTGGGACAGCACCTCGCGGACGAAGCCGCCCTGCTCGCGCTCGTCCAGCCACCGCGCGTCGGCCTGGAACGGGCGGGGCCACTGCGGGAAGTGCAGCATGATGTCGACGCCGAGCACCTCGCCGACGTCGGCGCGCTCGATCTCCGCCACCGGGGCCTGGTCGGAGAGCGCGAAGTTCACCGCCGTCGCCAAGCCCGCACGCGAAGCCGCCTCCGCCATCCGACGGCCCTCGGCGAGGTCGACCGCGAGCGGCTTCTCGCAGAAGACCGCCTTGCCGGAGGCGAGCGCCGCGAGGGAGTACCGCTCGTGCAGCGCGGGCGGGGTCGCGATGTACACCGCGTCGATGTCCTCAGCGCCCGTGACGTCCGCGCCATCGGCGGAGAAACGCAGTCCGGGGAAGTCCGAAGCGCTCCGGTTCGGGTCGCTGACCAGCCGGACGTCGAAGTCGGGGTGCTGCGAAGCGATGCCGAGCACCCGCGTGCCCATCGCGCCGAGACCGATGATGCCCAGCCGTACCGGAGCCGCTGTCATGCGCTCACCCTACGGTTGGTGGCAGGGTTGGGCTCATGCAGGCAACAGTCATCTACGGCCCGGGTGACGTGCGAGTGGAGCACGTGCCGGACCCGAAGATCATCGAATCCACCGACGCCGTCGTGCGCGTGATCCGCTCGTGCATCTGCGGCAGCGACCTCTGGCCGTACTCCGGGATGGAGCCGGCGCCGGAGGGGCGCCGGATCGGGCACGAGTTCCTCGGCGTCGTCGAGGAGACCGGCTCCGACGTGAACGGCCTCCGGCGCGGGGACCTCGTGGTGGCGCCGTTCGTGTACTCCGACAACACCTGCGAGTTCTGCGTCGAGGGTCTGCACACCTCGTGCCTGCACGGCGGCAACTGGGGCGACGAGCGGGTCGACGGCGGTCAGGGCGAGGCCGTGCGCGTGCCGCAGGCGGCGGGCACCCTGGTCAAGCTGCCCGCCGGAGCCGACGACGCGGAGCTGCTGCCGTCGCTGCTGACGCTCTCCGACGTGTTCTCGACCGGCCACCACGCGGCTGTCAAGGCGGGAGTCAACGAGCGCACGACCGTCACGGTGATCGGCGACGGCGCGGTCGGCCTGTGCGCGGTGCTCGCGGCCAAGCGGCTCGGCGCGGAGCAGATCATCCTCATGGGCAGGCACGAGGCGCGCACCGACCTCGGCCGCTCGTTCGGCGCGACCGACGTGGTCGCCGAGCGCGGCAAGGAGGGCACCGCGCGCATCCGCGAGCTGAGCGGAGGCCGTGGCACGCACACGGTGCTGGAGTGCGTCGGCACGCTGCCCGCCTTCGAGACCGCGATGCGCGTGGTGCGCGCGGGCGGCACGGTCAGCCGAGTCGGTGTGCCGCAGTACAAGGACGGCCCCATCGGCGGTCTCCAGTTCGGCCGCAACGTGACGGTGACCGGCGGTGTCGCCCCGGCTCGCCACTACATCCCCGAGCTGCTGCCCGACATCATGGAGGGCAAGGTCGAGCCCGGTCGCGTTTTCGACCGCATGATCGGCATTTCCGCGGTGCCCGACGGCTACCGGGCGATGGCGGCGCGCGAGGCGCTCAAGGTGCAGATCATGTTCTGAACGCGTACTGGTGGAGGTGGGCGGCGGCTTCGAGCATCGCCGTCGCCCGCCACGTCAGCTGCGCGCGGCGTTGCGTGATGGCCTCGCGCAGCGCGTCGCGGCTGCCTGATTCGCGCAGCCCTTCGAGGACCGGGCGGATCTGGTCGAGCAGGTAGCCGCCCTGCCGCAGCATGCGGATCATCCGCGCGTCCCTGATGTCCGCCGAATCGTAGGTGCGGTACTTCGTAGCACGATCACGTTGCGGCGCAAGCAGACCCGCCTCCTCCCACACGCGCAGCGCCGAGGTGCGCACGCCCAGCCGCGCGGCCAGCTCGCCGATCCGCAGGCTGCTCGGCGTGCTTGTCGTGTCGATGTTCTGGTCGGCGATCACCTCCAGCGCGTCGCTGATCTCCTGGAGCGCGCGCCGCTGTTCGTGCAGCTCCGCGTGCCCCGCGTCGAGCACCGCCAGCGCTCGCGGCACGTCGTCGTCGTGCACCGCGTGCATCACCTGCCGCGCCGAGTCCCCGCCGAAGCCCCGCGCGAGGGCTCGGTAGGTGAACATCGCTTCGAGGTGCCGCTCGTCGAAGTGCCGGTAGCCGGAGTCCGTGCGCGGAGTCGGCGGCAGGACTCCCGCGTCCGCGTAGTTGCGGACCTGCTGCGTGGAGATGCCCGCCGCTCTCGCCAGGTCGACCGGCCGCAGTTTCATCCGCCGAGGCTAGCGCCAGTGCGGGAAAACATTGCGTTCGCGCTCATCGTCATTGCAATGAACTTGGAAAAGTCGCTGCTATAACTGTTTCAAGAAGCAGAAACGCTACGCGATGGGGGTTTGGTGTGCTCACACCGATGAGTTATCCCGACGGGCACGAGGGCTGGCAGACCAGCGATCACGCGACGGCGCGCGCGGTGCTGGCCGACCCGAGGTTCAGCGCGCGGCCGGAGCTGATGCACCTCGCACCGGCCGGCGTCGACATGCAGCCCGCCGAGCCGGGAGCCTTCCTGGACATGGACGCGCCGGAGCACACGCGCTACCGGCGGCTGCTCATGGGCAAGTTCACCGTGCGGCGCATGCGGTTGCTGACCGAGATGGTCGAGCGCATCGCGGCGGAGAACCTCGACGCGATGGAAGCCGCCGGGCCGCCCGTGGACCTGGTGGAGGCGTTCGCGCGGCCCGTTCCCGCGCAGATGATCTGCGAGATGCTGGGCGTCTCCTACGACGACCGCGCGCACTTCCAGCACCACGCCGAGGTGGTGACGGGTTCGGGCGACGGGAACGCGGTCGCGGAGTCCTTCGCCGCGCTCCAGGACTTCCTGCGCGAACTGGTGAAAGCCAAGCGCGCCAAGCCGACCGACGACATGCTCAGCGATCTTGCGGGCACGGAGCTGACCGACGAGGAGCTGACGAACATCGGTGTCGTGCTGCTCGGCGCCGGCCTGGACACCACGGCCAACATGCTGTCGCTGGGCGCGTTGACGCTGCTGGAAGAACCCGGTGGGCTCGCGGCGGTCCGCGCCGATCCGGAGTCCACGGTCGAGGAGCTGCTGCGCGTGCACACCGTCACGCCGTTCGTGGTGCGCTCCGCGTTGGAGGAGCTGGAGGTCGGCGGCCAGCTGGTCCGGGCGGGCGATGCGATCACCGTGCAGCTCGGCAAGATCAACCAGGATCTGGGCCGCAATGCCAAGGGGCACTTGGCTTTCGGGCACGGCGCGCACCAGTGCCTCGGCCAGCAGCTCGCGCGGGTCCAGCTGCGGGCCGCGCTGGTGGCGCTCGCCGCGCGGTTCCCGGGCCTGCGCCTGGCTGGGGATGAGGTGATGCGACGGGACGACGTCTACATGCGCGGGCTCGGGGAGCTTCGAGTCGCCTGGTGACACGCGGAACGGCCCCGCCGGGGTGGCGGGGCCGTTGCGGTGCGCGGGTCAGCCGACCGGCGGGGCCATGACGAACCAGTTGAAGTTCTCGATCATCTGGCGGGTGCTGCCGATGTACTGCGGCCCGGTCAGCTCCCAGCGGGTCACGGTGCGGTAGGTGCCCGGCTGGAGGCTCTCGTCCTCGGCGGTCTCCTCGTTGTCGGTGACCGGGATGTACTCCTTGATCGACTTCTTGGTGAGGGTCACGTCGAGCAGCTGGTAGTCGGACTGGTTCTTCAGGTAGTCGCCGACGCCGTGGTCACCGGCGCGGCCTGGGTCGGAGAGCTTGAGCTGCACGGTGTTGCCGTTGAACGAGCCCTTCGCCGCGACCACGGTGACGATGTGCCCGCCGCTGCGCTGGAGGCTGCCGGACTCCGGGCCCGCCTTGTAGCGGCCGTAGGCGATCTGCAGCGGCCCCTGGTTCAGCCGCTTGGCCAGCTCCCCGGAGAAGTCCGGCGAGGTCGCGGTGCTCACGTTGCCCACACCCGTGGACCAGCCGACGTCGCGGGCGGGCTTGGTGGCGATGGTGAAGGCGGTCTGGAGGTTGCTGAGCTTGGTGCCGCCGTCGTACTTGGAGTCGACGCCGATCCGGCCGATCGAGTTGGTGATCACGTTGTAGTCGGCCTGGTCCAGCGGGTCCAGGTTGCCGACCCGGGTGGTCACCCAGCCGACCGGGGCCTTCTTCACGTGCCCCCAGTAGTGCAGGACGTTGTAGAGGGAGGCGGGACCGCAGTAGGCGTTGCCGTTGTTCTCCAGCCCGGCGCGGAACTGGTCCACATCGCTGACGCCGCACTGCTTGACGTCGAAGTCGGGGCCGGTGACGTCGCTGAGCTTGACGCAGGCGGGCGGCGGCGTGATGACGGGGTCGGCGAGCGCGGTGGCGGGGCCGGAGACGGCAGCGGCGGCGGTCGCGGCGGTGGCGATGATCAGGGTGCTTGCCTTGCGAAACATGGGGTCCTACCTCCTGTGTGAGCCACCCTCCGTGGCGATGACACAAGAGTCGCGGCGGCGACCCCCCAAAGGCATGAGGGGCGATCCCTCACATCTGGGGGTGGGGGTCTGGGGGACCCCTCATGCCAGTGCGCGGGCCAGCTCGCGGCGGCCGTTGATGCCGAGCTTGGTGTAGATGCGGCCGAGGTGGTTCTCGACCGTCTTGGGCGTCACGAACAGCTCCCTGGCGATCTCGCGGTTCTGCCGCCCGCTCGCGGCGAGGTCGGCGACCCTGCGTTCGCTCGCGGTCAGCGACTCCGCGCCGACCAGCACCAACCTGCGCGGCCGGTCGCCGAGTGCTTCCAGGGCTTCCACCGCGCGGCGGCGCAGCACCGGAGAACCGCACTCGGTGGCCAGCTCGATGCCCCGGTGCAGGGGATCGCGCGCGTCGCTGCGCCGCCTCGCCACGCGCAGAGCTTCGCCGAGATCGACCAGCGAGCGCGCCAGCTGCAACCGCGCGGGCGAGGTCTCCAGCACCGCCACCGACTCCGCGAGCAGGTCCAACCGGTTGCCCGCGTCAGCGTGCGCGAACAACCGCAGCGCGGCACCCACTTCTGTTGCCGCGCCCCATTTTTTGGCCAGCGCGAGCTGTTCTCCCACCAGCACGAGGGCTTCGTCCTCCGCGCCGAGCAGCATGCACGCGCGCACGGCGGGATCGCGCCACGGGATGGTCGGCGGGTCGAGCCCGGCCGCGAGCGAGGCATCGCGCTGCAACAGCGCTTCTTCCTTGGCCAGCACCGGATCGCCGCTCGCGAGCGCGATGAGCGCCCTCGGCTCGTGCAGCCACAGCGTCGGCATCATCTTCGGCCCGTCCGCGTGCTCGGCGTCGAAGCGCGCGAGGGCCGTGGCGGCGGCGCCGACGTCCCCGCGTTCCAACGCCGCGTAGGCGGTGAAGTGCGTCGCGGTCGCTCGCAGCGCGATGACCTGCGGCAACGCCTCCTCCGGGGCGACCGCGGCCAGCGCGCCCTCGGACTCCGCGTCCACCGAGGCCACGTTGCCCAGCCGCCAGTCCAGGAACAGCGTCGCGTTGGCGACCATGGAGTACTCGATCGGCGAGCCGTGCGCGCACACCCGCCGCCGCGCGCGCTCGACCTCGCGCCGCGCGTCGCTCACCCCGTCGGCGGAGACCAGCGCGAGCACGGCGACCAGCCAGGCCACCATCGCGTCGATGCTGCCGGTCGCGTCGTCGAGGTAGGCGCCGTTGGCCAGCGCGCGCCGGGCCAGCGCCGCGACCTCGTTCGAACCACGCACCTCGTAGCGGCCCATCTGCGCGAGCAGCCCCAGCAGCGTCCGCTCGTCCGGGGTCCCGCCCGGCAGCGTCGCGTAGCCGCTGAGGTGCTGCGACGCCACTTCGCGTTGGTGCGGCAGGAAGGAGCGGATCACCGCGAGCCGGGCTTCCAGGTGCATCCGCCCCGCGTCCCTCGGCCCACCGGGGCGGTTCTCGATCGCCTCCGTCAGCTCCGCGATAGCGGCTTCGGGCCCGTCGACGGCCATGGTCGCGCTCGCCGCCGCCGCGACCAGCTCCGCGTCCGGCAGTCCGTCCGCCGCCGCGCGCAGGTGGTCGCGCGCCTCCTCGGCCCGTCCACCGCGCATGAGGGCTCTGCCCAGCTCCGCGCGCAGTGCCGCGTCGTCCGGGCTCTCCTCGATCGCGCGGGCCAGATGTGCCGCCGCTGTGCGGGAATCGCCCGCCGCGAGCAACGCCGTCGCCGCCTTGCGCAGCACCTCGGCGGCGTTCGGCAGCGTGCCCCTCGGCGCCTGTGCGAGGTGCGCCGCGATCCGGTCCGCCGGGGCCTTCACCGCCCACAGCTCCTTCGCCGCGCGTGCGTGCAGCCCGGCGCGCGCGATCGGCCCCAGATCGGCCAGAACCGCTTCGCGCACAACGGGATGCACAAAAACGAGGTGATCGGACTCTCCGGTCAGCACGTTCGCCGCGACCAGCGATTCGACCGCGACGGAGAGCTCCATCGCGTCCAGGTCCGCCAGCGCGCCCGCCTGCCACGGATCGCTGCCGATGCCCAGCACCGCCGCCGCTCCGGCCAGCCGCACCGAGTTGGCGGGCAGCCTGCCCAGCGCCGCGCGGAACACCGTGCTCGGGCCGAGCTTGCTGACCCGCTCCGCCGTCGCCGCCTCCTCCAGCGGCAGCCCGAGCGCGGCCAGCTCATCGACCAGAACCCTTGCCAGGAAAGGGTTTCCGCCGCTCGCCGAGTGCAGTGCCGTGACCACCTCCGCTGCCGCGATCGCCCCGCCCGCCGCCACCGAGGCCGCGAGCGCCGACGGGCTCAGCGGGCGCGGCAGCAACCGCTCCGTCTGCCGCGAGACGCTCAGCTGCGCCAACGGTCCGGTGTTCTCCGCGGGCGGGCGGGTCGCCACCACGAGCGCGATCGGCAGGTCCGCGATCCGGCGCGACAGGTACACCAGGAACTGCGCGGAGGACAGGTCCGCCCAGTGCGCGTCGTCCACCGTGATCAACAACGGCCGCGTCGAGGACAGGTCGACCGCCACCCACCACAGCGCGTGCAGCGTCCTGGCCAGCTCCGCCTCGCTCGGATCGGCCTCGGCCGCGTCCAGCGCCGCCAACGCGTCGCCCGAGGGCCCCGCGAGGATGCGCTCCCGGATCTCACCGCTGTAGCGGGAGACCGAGCGCTCCACCATCTGCCTGACCACGCCCCACGCCATCGCGCTCTCCAGCGCGTCGCCCACCGCCTGGAGCCTGCCGAAACCGCGCTCGGTCGCCATCGCCCTGGTGTCCTGGACCAGGCGCGTCTTGCCGATGCCCGCCCGGCCCTCGATGACCAGCACGTGCCCCTTGCCCTTGGCCGCCGAGTCCAGGCACGCCGCGATCCGTTCCAGCTCGCCCTCGCGCTCCAGGGTCGGCTCGTCGCGGCTCATCGGATCAGGCGCGCGAGCCGGTCGGGCTCCCCGCGCAGTGGCTTGCCGTGGCCGAAGAGCACCAGTCGCGGGCGCAGCGCGGCCAATCTGCGCATCGACGCCCGGTTCAGCTCCGCGTCCCAGGTCAGGAAGTTCGGCGGAGCACCGATGCGCAGCAGCGCCAGGAACACGTCGCCGCAGAACAGCACGCCGTCGCTCTCCCGCCACAGCGCGATGTGCCCGGGGGAGTGGCCCGGCACCTCCAGCACCGTGAACCCCGCGACCTCGTCACCCTCGCTCAGCTGCCGCGTGACCCGGCACGGTGGCGGCATCGGCGTCTTCGACAGCGCCGCCGCGATCCTGCCCGGCGCCACCGCCGGGGTCGCGGTCTCGATGGCCTCCACGTCCTTCGCCCCGGCCCACAGCGGCACGCCGAACTCCTCGCACACCGCCCGGCTCGACCCGAAGTGGTCCGGGTGCGCGTGCGTCACCACGTGCGCCGACAGCGGGTTCCCGCGCACCTGCCGGATGATCCGCCCGGCCGCCCTCGGAGTGCCCGAATCCACGAGCACGTCCTCCACCAGATACACGTTCATCAGGTGCCGAGGACGGCCGTCGAGCAGGCGCACTCCGGGTGCCAATTGGCGCACTGCCCGATCGTAACGGCGATCTTGGACACGCCGTGGTCACGATCGCCTTTTCATCTACCTTCTCCATAACTTCAGTGCAGAGTGAATTCAATCCTCCATCCACACAACACCAACCACCGCCAAGACGCCCCGCCCCCACCCTCAACCTCTTCAGCGCAGACTGATGAACCCAATGTGGCATCGGTTACGTCTGGCGAAACAAATGCCACATTGGGTACGAAAAAACGGGCGCGGCAGAGGGGGCAGGTTTGGCGGGGAGTGGCCGAGGTTGGGGTGTCTTCAAGACCAGCAAACCCCGCTGTTGATCAACGTTAACCGCCGCAAACCCAGCGGTCTTGTCGGGTTTGCTGTCGTTGGAGACGGTGCGGGTGGGGGTTGGGTGGTCTTGAAGACCGGCGAACCTGATGGCGTGCAGGACGGGGCCTGACTGCGGGCCGGCGCTACTCGGAAGCGTCGGGCCGCTCTACTTCGGCGTCTTCCTGCCATGTGAGGCAGGTCGGCCGCGCACCGGCTGAGGTGAAGAACTCGTGTGCGGCCTTGCGCACGTCGTCCAAGGGGGCTTCGGCGTTGGCTGGGATCTCTCGGAGGTGCCCCATGTAGCTGTACTCCACGGCGCTGCGGTCGTTGGTGCCGTTGAAGCTGGTGACCGATCCAGCCGGGTTCGAGTGCGTCATGAACCCGGTGCCGCGCTTGACGTTGACGCCGATGTAGGCGAGCGCCCACCCGTCCTTGGTGTCGCAGAACAGCTCGACCAGCGGGGGAACCTGCCCGTCCTGCCGACCGTCGGTGACCATGCGGTTCAGCAGGTCGTCAAGCTCCTCAGGGGAGTTGATGATCTGCGGTCCTCTGTTGCTGATCGCGTAACTGGCTTCTAGCGCCACCACGGCCTGGCTCCTCCGGTGAAGCGTCTGCGGTAGTTCGGGGCGTGCACGGTCAGGGAATACCCCTCCGGCAGCAAGATCGGAACAAGTGTCTCGCAACTGAGCCGCCCCTGACACGGCGCCTGATTGATCACGATCGTGATGTGCCGCCACCGTGGGTCGGTCTTGCCCTTCTCCCGCATGAGCGCGGCCAACTTCAGCTCCACGTCGGCGGCTGTGATCACCGGGACCCGGGGGCAGCCCATCGCCCGGAGCGAGTCGTTGACCTCGGGGGTGAGGTGGTCCCAGCCGCTGACCACGGGGTGCACCGTGCCGTCAGGGTCGATCCATCGCCCATGGGTCTTCTGCCCGGTGCTGCTGACAACGGGTGGCGGGAGTTGCCCGCGTAGTTGCTCAAGGCGTTCTCGCGTCGGCACCACGGACACGTCACCAGGCGGCACCTGTCCTGGCCGAGCGTCGCGCTGGCTCGGTGCAGTCGTGTCTGTCCGGGCGGCGCCAGCCAGACCGGCGATGTAGCCCTGTACCCGTTCCCCGATTTCCACCACCGCGCGGTGAGCGTCGTTCAGGTCGGCCACGCTGCGGGCCAGCAGTCCTAGTACTTCATCGGCGTCGAGATCTTGGGCTCCGTCTATAGCGTGGGCGTACTGGGTGCTGGCTTCGTCCAACAGGTCGGCGGCTTGGTTGAGATCGGTGCGGGTCTGGCCGCATTGGTCCAGTACTCCGCGAAGGCGGGCGATGACGTCCCCGAGCGTGCCCACGGTCCCTCCTGATCATCCCTGCACGGCCAGCGTAGGAACGGGCACCGACAGCAGGGCCGTCGACAGGGGGGGCGGTGGTCTTGAAGACTGGCGGACAGCTCAGCGTTTGGGCCAGTGCCAGGCGGGGCGGTCGAGGGGTTGCTGGCCGGAGAGGACGGTCGCGCCGAAGTCCTTCGCCAGCTCCAGGGTCTCGGCGTGCTCGTCCACCACCTCCAGGGCGCGCACGAGCGGCCGGGCGTGCGAGACCACCACGACCTGCGTCTTGGTGGCGGCGGTGGCGATGAGCGCGGCGAGCGCGGGCAGCAGGTCGGGGTGCAGGCTGGTCTCGGGCTCGTTGAGCACCAGCAGCTCCGGCGGCCGTGGGCTGAGCAGCGCCGCCACCAGCAGCAGGTAGCGCAGCGTCCCGTCGGACAGTTCGGCGGCGCCCAGCGGGCGGAGCAGCCCGTGCTGCCGGAACAGCAGCTCGAAGCGGCCGTCCTCGCCGGTCACCTCGACCGTGACCCGCGAGCCGGGGAACGCGTTGTCGATCGCGGCGGCCAGGGCGTCGGCGTCGCCGATCTCCACGATGGTCTGGAGCGCGGCGGCGAGGTCCGCGCCCTCGTGGTCGAGCACCGGCGTGCGCGTGCCGACCCTCGCCTGCCTGGCGGGCGCGCCCGCGTCGGTGCGGAAGTGGTCGTAGAAGCGCCACGAGCGGATCTTTTCGCGCAGCACCAACACTTCCGGTGACGCGCGAGGATCGGCGAACTCGCTGAGCATGCTGTCGGTGAGGCCGATCTTGTGGTGCTCCTCGCCCCACGCGCCACTGGTCCCGCGCGCCCGCACGACCGGCCCGGCGCGATCGGCCATCAACGTGGACGTGCGCAGCACGGGACCGCTCCAGATGCTCTCGCGCTTGATCTCCGGATCGCGGTTGAACGCCGTCGGACCGGGCTGGGGGACCGGCAAGCCCATGTCGATCGCGTAGCCGAACTCCTCGCCGGAGAAGCCCAGGCGCAGCCCCACCGGCTTCGTCCTGCGCACGCCCTGCACCGGCGCCCGGCCCTCGCGCACCGCCCGCCCCAGCGTCTCCGGGCCCGCCCACAACGTCGACGACAGGCCGCCCTCCCTGGCGAGCGCGGCGACGGCGCCGTTGCGCGCGGCGTCGGCGAGCAGCCGCATGGCGCGGTAGAGGCTGGACTTGCCGCTGCCGTTGGCCCCGGTCACCACGGTCAGCCGGGACAGCGGCAGCACGAGGTCGCGGAGCGAGCGGTAGTTCTGGACGGCGAGAGTGGTGAGCACGAACCCGAAGCTAGCCGGACTCCCCGACAGTCACCGCCACCACCAGTCGACGGAGGGCAGGCCGGGCGGACCGACGGCGGAGGGGGCGTCGGAGACGGCGGCCAACGTTTGGATGGCTCCGGGGTGGCCGCCGTCGGGGTTGGAGTAGCGGCCGGTCTCCAAGCCCCACTCGAAGTTCCCGCGCAGCGTGCACGTCAGGTTGTGCAGGTAGCGCGCGAGCGGGGGAGACGCGGTCGGCAGCACCTCGTTGCGCAGCTCGAAGAACCGCGCAACGATCCGATCGCGCAGCGCGACGCACTCCGCGAGCTCGAGGCCGGTCTGGTGGATGCCGACGAAATCGGGCTGCGAGCGCATCACCCACAGGTCCTTGCCGCGCGAGTACAGGTCGTTGTCGATCGCCGCGACCACACCGGTCATCTCGGTGAGCGCCCGCACCCTCGGCGAGGTGATCTCGCGCTCCGACACCACGGCGGCCTCGGAGAGCTGGCACCACGTGAACGTCGGCTCCGCCCCCGCGTACATCACGCGCGCGGACAGGTAGTCGTTGAGGCTCTGCTCCGAGCGCTTCGCGGCCGAGATCTCCCACGCGGCGCCGAGCAACCACTTCAGGTGGCTGTCGGCCAGCCGCCGCACGTGCTCGGGGGAGCAGGAGCGGTGCACGCGGGCCGCGAGGTCGGTGATGGGCGCGGTGAACGGGTTGTCGCGTGGCAGCACGTTCGCGTCGGGTGCTTCGAGGGTCCGCACGATCCGGACGGCGAAGTCCAGCATCGAGCCGGGATCGCCGTCGCTGGGCACGTCGTCGAAGACGAACATCAGGTACGCCCAGTCGACCGCGGGTTGCAGGCGCTCCACGTCGGCCATCGGGCACAGGTAGCCGAAGAAGTGTGCGGAGCGGCTGTCGCGGACGCGCGTCTCCTGCACCGGGTCCGCGCAGAAGCCGTAGCGGGCCATCCACGCGAGCCCGCGCTCTTCGAGCACGTCGATGCGCGGGTGCGTCTTCAGCGCAGCCGGGAAGTACATGGGCGGCAGCTGCACGGTGATGGTCGGTGACACAGGTGCGATCGTCACACGGCTCCCCGGCTGACCAGCTGTAGTTTCAGGTCTCGCGGATGCAGCACGGCGCGCGGTCTCGGACCCTTGCTCGGGCCGGGCACGGTCCGCAGCTCCCACCGCCGCGCCAGCCCGGCCACGACGATCATCAGCTGCGTGAGGGCGAAGGTGTCACCGGCGCACTTGCGCGCCCCCTCGCCGAAGACGAGGAACGAGCCGGGGCAGCCCGAGGTCGCGTTGAGCCACCGGTCGGGGTCGAAGCGGTCCGGCTCCGGATACACCCGCGCCAGCCGTTGGACCAGGTACGCGCTGTAGATCACGTTCGCCCCGGCGGGGATGGTGTGCCCGCCGAGCGTGGTCCTGCTCGTGGTGCCCCTGGCCAGCAGCCACGCGGGCGGGTAGAGCCGCAGCGTCTC
Organism: Allokutzneria multivorans; assembly: GCF_039537405.1. Lineage (NCBI taxonomy): Bacteria > Bacillati > Actinomycetota > Actinomycetes > Pseudonocardiales > Pseudonocardiaceae > Allokutzneria > Allokutzneria multivorans. Next base: position 16,376 of record NZ_BAABAL010000001.1, read on the forward strand.
GGTCACCACGGCGCGGGTGTAAGGCAGGTGGATCAGGTCCTCGTAGGTGGGCGCGCGGTCACCCAGAACGGTGTCTACCTCCCGCTGCACCCGCGCCTGCACGTCCGGGTGCTCGGCGAGCATGCGCATGGCCCAGCTCCCGCTGGAGGCGGTGGTCTCGGTCCCGGCCAGGAACAGGCCGGTCACCATCGCGGCCATCTCCGCGTCGTCGGGAGCGTCGGCGACGCCGTTCTCGACGTCCTGCGCGGCGAGCAGCACGGCCATCATGTCGTCGCGCTTCTCGTCTGTGCTGCGGTAGCCGGTGATCAACTGGTGGATGCTGTCCTGGAGCTGCCGCCGCGCGCGGACGAACGAGCGGTTGGCGGGCAGCGGCAGCCAGTTGACCACGGCGGGGCTGAGCATCCGCCGGAACACCCCGCGCACCAGGTCGGGGAGTGCGACGCGGATGCCCGCGACCGCCTCCGGGTCCGAGGCCTCGGTGAACATGACGCGGGCGGTGGTCTCCGAGGTGAAGCGCAGCGTGAACGGGGACACCGGCAGCACCTGCCCGTGCCGCCACGACGCGGTCTCCTCGGCGAGCACCTCGTTCATGATCTCGGCGTAGTGCGGCATCCGGGCCCGGTGGAAGGCGGGCTGGACCATCCGCCGCTGCCTGCGGTGCTCGGCGCGCACGGTGGTGATCACGCCTTCGCCCTCGACCTCGCGGGCGCGTCGCCACAGCGGCCCGGTCTTGTCGAAGACCTTCTCGTTGGTGATCACCTGGTGCGCCAGTTCCGGATCGCACACCACGATCGCGCGCAGCGGCCCGAAGCGGACCGAGACGAGGTCCCCGTGCGCCGGTAACGACGCGATGAAGCGCAACGGGTCGCGCAGCAGCGCGACCGCGTGCCCCACCAAGGGGAGCGCGCCGGGCGCGGTGCCCGCCACGGCGACCCCGGTGCTCCGAGTTGTGCTGCTCATCAGTGCCACTCCCTGCTCTGACCCCCAGGTCAGCGTGGCGATCGTTGCTCACTCAATGAGAGCAATGGGAGCCCACCTGGATGGTATTCACCCGAATGGGCGTAGCGGAGCGTACTCCGGTGGGAGCTCGTGCGCGCAAGTGTGGGCTCCACCTGCGCGAGCCTTCCGTTGCGCTGGGTAGTCGCCGGCGATCCGATCGCGGGACACGCCGTTGAGCGCGAGCACGGTGTCCCCGGCCGCCAGCACCTGCTCCCGCATGCGCGCGTGGTCCACCGCCGAGGCCCTGAACGACGGTGCCCACAGCGACCACGGCCCGGAGATCGCCGCCACGGTGGGGATCAGGTGGCTCTGGTAGTGCGTGCCGAGCCCGCCGAACGAACAGTGCTGCGGCACGCGCGCGGGATCAGCCGGATCAGCGCCTGGGATCACGGACGTGCGCTGCACGGAACGCCGCGCGACCGCCTGGCTCACCGCGTCGTCGAGCACCTGGTTGCCGACGAACCACGCGGACTCCTCGGCGGCTCCGGTGAAGCGCAGTTCGCGTCCTGCGCCGTTCGCGCGCGGTGACGCCTGGATCTCCCGTGTACCAAGGTGTTCGAGGACCATTGCGTAGGCGACGGTGCCTTGGTCGTACTCCTCGTCCAGGATGCGTGCCCGGTGTTCGGTGCCCTCGACGGAGCGGTGCAGGTGGCCCGTTGCGAACACGAATTCGATCGTGCGCGTGCGGCAGCGAATCGGGAGTCTGGAGAAGTAGTCGGCCAGCGCCAGCATCGCGACAGTCCCGTTCTCCTGCACCCACGTGGTGCCATCGGTGTTGGTGCCGATCACCACGCGTTCCGCGCTCTGCCCCGGCAGCGTGGCGATCAGCGTCCGCGTGCTCGCCCCGTCAGTCTTCGCGCGGACGGAAACGCTTGCCTGGCTTCCCAAAAGTCCCTTCAGCCGCTCGGCCTCGTCGACGCCGACGAACACGCCGGGCACGCGGTAGTGCGTGCCGGTGTGCGGGTCCCAGTAGCCCTTCACCTGCGCACGCGGGAAGTCGAAGGCGATGATCAGCCCGGCCGCCCCCGCAACACCCGCGTCGATGAGATCGCGGTTCAGCTCCGGCTCGGCCGTGTAGCCCCGGTCCACGGTGGGGAAGTCGCGCAGGACCACCTTGCCGCGCGCGTTCTCCACTGTGATCGGCGAGGTCCTCGGCAGATAGGTCAGCGGGCCTTTTCCTTTGGTGGACAAGGAGTACGGGATCGCTCCCGCCACCGCGACCGGGCGCCCGCCCGCGCTCAGCGAACCGGCTCCGACGATGTCGCCGCCCCGGGGTTGCCAGCGCTGGATGCGCAGTTCCTCCGACTTCGTGGTGAAGCCGGGCATGCGTCGCACCCGCTGCTCCAGCCAGTCCACCACCCGGCGGTGCGCGGGACTGCCGGTCGACCTCAGCCCGAAGCCCGCGACCGTCGCGTTCATCGCGCGCAAGGCCCCCGCGCCTGCGAACCGGCGTTCGTCGACAACCTGCGGACAGGGCGCGAAATCCTGGGCGTCAGCGCGGGGGACCGGCGTCGTGCCGGTCACCATCAGCGCGCACAGCACGGCCAACAGCCGTTTCGGCATGGCTCCTCCTTGCTCGGCGGGTGAGCGCCCACCGAGCAGGGCGAAGCTCTAGTGCGGCGCTCGCTTCGCTTGACGACGCAACTGGAGGATTCGGGCCGCGCCGACCAGGGCCACCAGCGCCGCGCCGCCGATCGCGGCGAACAGCAGCGAAACGCCGAGGGGCCAGGTGAAGGACGCGCCGAGGAAGTGGATCGTCACGTCGGTCAGGTTCTGCAGGATGAACACCAACAGGAAGATGAGCACGACGATAGCCACGACCACGGCCACCCAGGTACCGCTGATCCGGGTCGGTCGGGCTCTGCCGGACGGGCTGGACGCGCTCGTCCCGGGCCCCGGCACCGGAGGTGCGACGGGCCCCGGGACGGGGACGGGTTCGGTGGGGATGTGGTCGGTGGGGATCTGATCAGACACGCGGTCGTCACTGGGAGTGCTCACGCGTGCAGTATCAGTGCACCCCAGGCCTCTCGCACGTCAGCGCGGAGCGGTTCCGATCGCGTCGGTGACACCGGTGACCACGGAGCTGAACTCGTGCAGCTCGCCGTCGAGCACGGTCCGGTCGCCGATGTAGTCGCCGGTCTTCGGATCGATGATCAGGTCGAGGGTCCTGCTGGGCTCGGTGATCCTGATCGCGGTGCCGACCCGCCCGCCGAGGTTGTCCTGGCGGTTGCCGACCGTCGCGCCGGGGATCTTCGCCACCGCCCGGTACATCGCGGCGCGCAGGTCGTCCGGGATCTGCCCGGTGCTGAGCGCGCTGCGTGCCGCGTGCATCGCGCACGCGTCCGCCAGACACGTGGAGTCGCGGAGCACCACGAACAGCCGCTGTGGGTCGCGCGGGAGCTTCGCGAGGTACTCCGGCGTCGGGCGGTACAACGAGGGCGGCAGCTCCTTGGCGGGCTCGGAGGAAGGAGTCAGCGTCTCGGGGCCCACCTTGGCGCCGAGGCCGGGGCCGCGCCGGAACTTCGGCGGCGGGAAGTCGCCGTTCTTCGCGCGGGCCTCCCACGGGATCTCGGTGGAACCGTAGGGCGCGTTCTTGGCCTGCTCCGCTGTGCAGGAGCGCGTCTCCAGAGGCTCGGTGACCGCGACGCGGCGCTGCCATTCCTGCTTCCAGTCGGCAGGGATCCAGGTCTCCTCGGTGCGTTCCTGGCGGTACCAGCAGTTGGCCGACATCGCCCCGTTGAGCACCACGCCGAACCACTTCGACTCGACCTTCTTGATGTAGCGGAACTGGCCGGGCTCGCCAGGAGCGGCCTTGGTGCTCGTGGTCGCGTCCGCCGCACTGGTCAGCACGGCGACGGCCTCGGCGTTGGCCGGTGGTGCGCCGCCGCCGAGGTTCAGCGCGCCGACCGTGCCCAAGGTCAACGCGGTCACGCCCGCGGCCGCCGCGAGCCACCGGCGCGAAGTTCGCTGCTGTTGCTGGGCGGCGGGACCGGCGAGGACCCGCGCGCGCCCGGCCTCGAAGGCGTGCTGCGACATCGGGGGCACGTCAGGTGCGAGTTCCCGCACCGCGGAGTCGACTCGATCATCGGTTCGATCAGCGTTGTCATGCATGGCGACTTGCCTCCTGCTCGTCACTGATTCCCAAGGCAGCGCCGTCCACGAGCCCGTTGAGCTTCTTCCTGGCCCTGTGCAGCCAGCTGCGGACGGTGCCAACCGGCACGTCGAGCACTTCGGAGATCTCGGCGGGGGTCATGTCGGCCCACGCGACCATCAGCAGCGCGTCGCGCTCCTCCACGCGCAGCGCGGCAACCGCCTTGGCCAACCGGCCCGCGAGGTGCCGGGCGTCGGCGATGTCCACCACGCGGTTGCTCAGCTCGCCTGCTTCGACCCGGCGTCCACCGTGCCGCGCGAGCGCACGCAACCGCCGCACCTCGGTGCGGGTGTGCCCGCGCAGCACGTTGGTGGCCAGCCCGTACAGCCACGACTTCGGGCTGGCCCTCGTCGGGTCGTAGCGCTGCCGGTGCTCCCACAGCAGCAGGAACGTGTCGGCGACCAGGTCGTCGGCGGCGTCGGGACCGACGCGCCGAGCCAGGTAGCCGTGCAGCTGCCGCGCGTGCTCGTCGTACAAGTCCGCCAGCGCGGGCAGCCCGTCGAGATCACTCATCCTGTGCACGCATCCTGATTGACCGCAGTGGCTCGCAGCGTTGCGCTCATCTCGCCAAACAGGCCCGCACCTGGTCAAGCCCCCGCGCGATGCCCTCCTGGGTGACAGCGCCGTAGCCGAAGACGAGCCCGGGGCGGGCGGAGGCGCTCCTGGAGCACTCGGCGAGCGTCATGATCCCCACGCCCTCCGCGCGCATCCGCGCCACCGCCGGAGCCGGGTCCTCGTCGGCGAGCGCGGTCACGTGCAGCCCCGCCGAGCAGGGGATCAGGGTGAGCCCAGCGGGCAGGCTGGTGGTCAGGAGTTCGTGGCGCGCTTGGTATTCACGCCGCATCCGGCGGATGTGCCGGGCCAGCAGCCCCTCGTCGATGAAGCGCGCGAGCGCGGCCTGCGCGGCCATCGGAGCGGCCCAGTCGCTGACGTACTTGGCAGCTCGCAGAGCTCGGCGCAGCGGCGCGGGCGCGACCAGGAAACCGATCCGCAGCGACGGCAGCATGACCTTGGAGAACGAGCCCACGTAGACCACGTGCCCGGAACTGTCGAGGTTCTGCAACGGCTCGATCGGACGGCCGCCGTAGCGGAACTCGGTGTCATAGTCGTCCTCGATGATCAGCGCCTGGTTGCGCCTCGCCCAGTCGAGCAGCGCGGTGCGCCGCCGCAAAGACATGGGCACACCAAGGGGAAACTGGTGCGACGGCGTCACGTAGACCACGCGCGCGTCATCGGGCAGCGCGTCGACGCACAGCCCTTCCTCGTCGACGGGAACGCGCACGACCTCCGCGCCGAGCGACTGGAACAGCAACTGCGCGGGCGGATAGCCAGGGTCCTCGACCGCGATCCGATCACCGGGTTCGAGCATCACGCGACAGATCAGGTCGAGCGCCTGCTGAATCCCGCTTGTCACAACGATGTCGCCCGGTCCGGTCCGCACAGCGCGTGAAACGCCGATGTGCCGGGCGATCGCCGCGCGCAGCCCCGCGTGCCCGGCCGGATTCCCGTAGCCGTGCACGGGTTCTTCGCGCGCGAGCAACCTCCGCCAGCTCTCGTGCGGGAACAGCTCCGTGTCCGGCACACCGACGCGGAAGTCGTAGCGGACGTCTGTGTTGTCGCGATCGGGCCACGGGACGATCGAGGCCCACAGCGGCCTGGGACGCAACGCCGAGCCCGGGGTGACCGTGTGCGCGGGAGCTCCGGCGGAGCTGACGAACGTGCCGGAGCCGGCGCGGCCGGTCAGGTAGCCCTCGCCCATCAGGCGGTCGTAGGCGACGCTCACCGTGTTGCGGGCGACCGAGAGGTGCCGGGCCAGCTCGCGCGTCGGTGGCAGCGCGTCCTCCGGCCGCAACCGGCCCTCCAGGATCGCGGCGCGGAGCTGCCGGTAAATCTGTCCGGCCAGGTCACGGCGCCCGTCGAGGCTGATGTGCACGTCCACACCGCCAGGGTATTGGCCCAGTGGAGTTCGCGGATATTGGATCTCGCATTGGGCCGATCCCGTTCCTAGGCTCGCCGCATGGACATCCGCGAACTCGACCGCCGCGCCCTGGCCCTCGCCGGGGAGATCGTCAAGCACGTCAAGCCCGACCAGCTGGAGCTGCCCACGCCCTGCCCCGACTGGACGCTGCACGGCCTGCTCCGCCACCTCGTCAGCCAGAACCAGGGCTTCGCCGCCGCCGCGCGCGGGAACGGCGGGCCGCTGATGGTGTGGCGGCGCGGAGACCTCGGCGATAACCCGTACCGCGCCTACGCGGCCTCGGCGGTCGCGGTCACCACGGCCTTCGCCGACGATGCCGTGCTGGAACGGCGGTTCACGCTGCCGGAGGTGCGCGAGGGCATCGAGTTCCCGGGCCGCGTCGCGATCTCCTTCCACTTCGTCGACTTCGTCGCCCACGCGTGGGACGTCGCGAAAACCATTGGTGTGCCTTGGGAACCCGACGCTGAGGTCGTCGCCGCCGGGCTCCGCGTCGCGGAGAAGGTGCCCGACTCCGACCGTGGCCCCGGCACCGGATTCGGTCAGCGCGTCCCCGTGCCGGAGGGTGTCTCGCCGCGCGATCACCTGCTCGCGTTGCTCGGCCGGTCGCCGGAGTGGCGGCCTGGATGCTGAGATCGAGCTGGCGCGCAGGGCCCGCGAGCGGCTCCGGCGGTCCGGTTCTCGTCAGCGTCACCGAGTTCACCAGCTCCACGTTCCTGCGCCTGCCCGGCATCGCCCGCGCGGCCTTCGAGCTGCGCCGCGAGTGGCCGCGCCTGGACGGCGCCGTCGGCATGTGGCTGTGGGCGGCGCCGTTGTCCCGGCGCGTCGGCTCGGTGTCGCTGTGGGCGAACGAGGAGGCGATGCACGGCTTCGTCCGCCTGCCCGCGCACGTCGCGGTGATGCGCGAGCACGGCCGCTCGGCCGCTGTGCGGGCGACGCGGTGGTGGACGGACGGCCACGATCAGGCTGACATTTGGCGCGATGCCCAACGGTGGCTGATCTCCACGCCCTCGCAGCCCTAGTCTTGATCAATGGCGACGTGGGTTGACCTGGTTCGGTACGTCAAGGCCGCATACCGGGTGATCAGTGAGGAAGACGGGGAGCTGCGCATCCTCCACCGCTTCGAATCGCAGTTCGACGGCATGGGTGACGAGCGCGAGCAGGTGGTGGTGATCCACCGCGAGATCCTCGACGGCAAGCACGAGTGGGTGCAGATCGTCTCCCCGTGCGGGCTCGTCTCGGAGATCGACCTCAAGCGCTTCCTGGAAGAGGTCGGGCACACCACGGTCGCGGGCGGCGCGGCGATCATCGGCGAGCACGTGGTGGTGCGGCACTCGCTGCCGCTGGAGAACCTCGACCCCAACGAGTTCGACGACCCGCTCCAGCTCGTCGTCGGCACCGCTGACGAGCTGGAGGAGAAGTTCGTCGGCGGCGACGACTACTAGGGCCTGTCCTGCAAGTCGCCGGGTTCGGCGGTCTTCAAGACCTACACACCCCTGCCCCAGCGGTCTTCAACGACGGCAAACCTCGCGAGGCTGCTGGGTTTGCGGCGGTTGGCGATGATCAACAGGGGGGTTTGGTGGTCTTGAAGACACCCCGACCCCCAGCGGCACCGTGACCGGAATACGCAGCTCAACCACTTACAGGACAGGCCCTCGCCCTACTGGATCAGTTCCACCCGCACCGGGGTGACGTCGCCGGTGTCGATGCCTTCGGCCTTCCGGATGGCGCGTTTGACCGGCAGCACGTAGCAGCCGCGCGCGCCGTCCGGGAAGATCGACGTCCGCCACGTGCTGCCGCCCACCGTGACCTGCACGCGCACGGCGCCGAAGCCGCGCCTAGGCCCGGCGGTCACCTCGCGGATCACCTCTGAGGCGTCCTCGGGCAGGGACACGAACGTCCAGCTCTGGTCACTCCGGGCGTCCCAGAGCCACAGCTCCGCTTCGAAGTCGACGATCACCTCCACAGCATCGCACCGGGCACCGACAGCCTTGCAGAAACGGACTGCGGTCCGTATGGTTCGGTTCAGCGGACTGGAGTCCGGTTACTTGGGAGGTATCGACATGACCGTGCTGATCTCGCGCGATGAGCTGAGGGCCGCCATCGAGGACGGCACCGTCCTGGACACCCTGGGCGGCGACTACTACGCGCAGGCGCACCTGCCCGGCGCGCTGCCGCTCGTGCTCTCCGAGGTCGACAAGGCCGCGTCCGCGCTGCTGCCCGACGAGGACGCGCTGATCGTCACCTACTGCACCGGCCCGACCTGCCCGAACAGCGGCCAGGTCGCGGACCGGCTGACGGCGCTGGGCTACACCAACGTCCGGAAGTACCGCGAGGGCATCCAGGACTGGGTGAGCGCGGGCCTGCCGACCGAGTCGGCCTAGCGCCTGTCCCGCACGTCATCAGGTTCGCCGGTCTTCAAGACCACCACACCCCCACCATCTCCAACGGCAGCAAGCCCACAAGGACCGCTGGGTTTGCGGCGGTTAACGATGATCAACAGCGGGGTTTGGTGGTCTTGAAGACACCCCAACCCCGGCGACACCGTGACCGGAGAGCACAGCTCAGCGCTCTCGGCCTCGGCGCGCGGTCCCTCTACTTCGGCAGCCGGGGCGCCGCGGCCTCGGCGAGGGCGGTCGCCATCGCGCACTTCCGCTCGAACGGCTCGTCCTGGCCCGTGACCGAGAGCAGCACCACCTCGGTCTTGCCGTGCACGAGTTTGGCTTCACAGCCCGCGTCGTCGCCATCGCCGACGGCCTTCAGGTAGACGTCGTGCCCGGAGGCGGTCCTGCGGTGCCGCCCGTCCTTCTCCTCGGTGAACGGCCCGTCACTCTGGCCGAAGAGCACATCGACGTACATGCGGTTGGCCGTGCTCCTCCATCTGCACCACCACGAACCGAACTTGACTTCACGCTTGGCCGGATCCACGCCGGGAACCCTGGCGAGCGCGTCGGCCGGAGTCAGCTCGCAGGCGTCGACCCAGGCCAGCGACGCGGCGGCGAACGGGGTGCGCCGACGCCGGATCTGGGCGCTCGCCGCGACGGTGGCGGCGTGGTCGGCGGCGGTATCGGCGATGGAACAGAGGTCCGGCATCGCACCGCCGTTGTGGCGGGCCTCCACGTAGACCTGGTGCTCGTCCGGCAACACCACGTTCCGCGAGCACTTGCCGTCCTCGACGGGCCTCCTGGCCACGCTGATCGACCCGACCTCGTCGATCGTCCCCTCCAAGGGGCTGGAGAGTTCGAGCTGCACCACCACGGTGACGTTGCCGCTCCCGCGCACGAACGCGTCGCAGCGGGCGAACCCGGAGGACTCGGGATCCACCGTGGCCGCGCCGAAACGGGCGAGCACCCTCGCGTCCACCAGCCCGCACGGATCCGCGGTTCTCGGATCTCCCACCCCGAGCGGCAGCGGGGTGTCGGGGAACAGGAACGGCACGGCCGCCGCGACGACCACGGCCAGGCCCGCGAACAGGGAGCGGTGGCGCTTCTTCGGCACGGCGGGTTCACCGTCGGCGATCAGCCGCAGGAGCCGCCGCGCGCGGTCGGCGTCGGGCCGGGCCGCCGGATCACGACGCATCAGCTCCGCGAGGACCGGCGCGAGCGGCCCGGCGTTGGCCGCCACGGGAACCGGGGCGGTCGCGACCCGGCGCAGCAACGCGAGCGGGTTCTCCGCGTCACCGTAAGGCGGCTTGCCCTCCACTGCGGTGAACAGGGTCGCACCGAGGGAAAACACGTCGGAGGCGGCCGTAGGCTCCTCACCGTTGGCGATCTCGGGCGCGAGGAACGCGGGTGTACCGCCGACCAGGCCGCTCTGCGTCCTGGTGGCCTCGGTGCCGAGCACCCGGGAGATGCCGAAGTCGCTGAGCTTGACCGTGCCATCGGAGTCGATCAGCACGTTGCTCGGCTTGATGTCGCGGTGCAGCACGTCGTTCGCGTGCACCACGGCCAGCGCGTCCGCGAGCTGCGCGCCGAGCCGCGCGACCCGCTCGTACGGCATCGCGCCCTCGATGTGGATCAACGTGCTCAGGTTGCCCGACGGCATGTGCTCCATGACGAGCCACCACTCGTCGCCGTCGTGCACCTCGCCGAGGAAGGAGACGATGTTGGGGTGGTCGAGCCGGGCCACGATGGTCGCCTCGCGTCGCAACAGGTCGCGGGAGCGGTCGTCCCCCGTGGCCTGCTTCAGTGCGACCTCGCGGCCGTGGTGCTCGTCGATCGCGCGCCAGACCGTGCCCATGCCGCCCGCGCCGATGTGCTGCTCAAGCCGGTACCGACCGGCAACGACGGTCCCCGAACGCACCGATGTTCTCCCCCGTCACGCGCTGTGCGGGGCACCGTACTGCACCACCGCGGGCACGCTGCAGGAGCTTGCCAAGGCTCTGGCAAACGCCAAGCCAGGCGGCTACGAGGGCACGTTCGTGATCACCGGCGGGGGCTCACGGCTCCGCTGAGGACGAGCTGGATCAGCTGGTCCATGCCGCGATGGACGCGCTCGGCCGGCAGCGCGCGCGTGGTGGCTCGCCGGAGGTCGGCGGCCAGCGGCGCCATCAACGCGTGGGCGAGGTGTTCGGCGTCCAGCTCCGGGCGTGCTTCGGAGAGCAGGAAGCGGACGTGCTGGTGCCAGAAGGCGTAGGCGCCGATGCGGTAGCGGGCCCCGGGACTCGCGGTCTCCGAGAGGTGCACCAGGTCCAGGTTGGCGTCGAGGAACTCGGCGTAGGCGGCGAAGAAGGCGAGCAGGCGGTCTCCGGGAGGCGCGCCGGGGCCCAGCGGCTCCGGGCCGGAGAGGATCGCCTCCTGGAGGTCGCGCTCGCGCGCGTCCAGCAGTGCGGCCGCCATGCCCGCCTTGTCGCCGAAGCGCCGGAACAGGGTTCCCTTGCCCACCTTGGCCTCGGCGGCGATCTGGTCCATCGACACGCCGTCGACGCCGTGCTCGGCGAAAAGGCGCGCCGCGGCGTCCAGGATCTTCAGCCGGTTGCGGGCGGCGTCGGCCCGTTCCTTCGGCGGCTCACCGAATCGCGGCAGTGCCCCTACGTCCACAGCGACAGGACTGTAGTCCGATTTTCCCGTCACACCAAGCCTCTCAGTCTGTCCTCAGTGGACTGAGAAGCTGCTCGCGGAGGATGTCGGCGTGGCCGCAGTGCTGGGCCAGTTCGCGGAGCACGTGCGAGTACACCCAGCTCAGCGCCAGCGGCCCCCGGCGGTTGCCGGTCAGCACGAAGTCGAGCGTGAGGTCAGCGGTGGCGCGGCGGGACACCTCGCAGGCTTCGCTGTGCGCGCGGCGGATGCTCTCGATGGTGTCCTCGTCGGTGAGCACGAACGTCTCGTCCGGCGTCGCGGGGAGCCCCAGTTCGGCGCGGGGCTTGCCGGTGATCCCCTCGACGAACCAGACCTTCTCGACGAACGTGGCGTGCTTGACGAGCCCGAGCAGCGTGGTGCGCGAGGACACCAGCCGTGCGCGCGCCTGTTCCTCGGTCAGCCCCTCCAGGCAGTTGTTGAGCTGCGCGCGGTGTTCGTCGATGAACGCTTCGATCGTCGTCTTCACCGGCCGAGTATTTCACTGGGATTTCAGAACGGTTCTCTACGGTCGCGTCGCTCACGCCGCGCCCCAGGAGGTCACCTTGCCCAGTCGGAGAAGTCTGTTGAAGGCCGCCGGTGGTCTCACCGCCGCCGTCGCCCTCGGCGCCGCCGCCGCTCCGACGGCCCTGGCCGCCCCCGGTTTGCGCGTCGTGCAGCGCGACGAGCGCGACCCCCGCATGTGGTACTACCGCTTCGCCACCGACGCGATCGGCTGGGAGCCCGCCGTGAACGTGCTGCTGCCCGATGGCTACCACGGCAGCGGGCGCCGCTACCCCGTGCTCTACCTGTTGCACGGCGGCGGGCACGACCAGGACTTCATGACCTTCGACCGGCTCCAGATCCGCAGGCTCACCGCAGGCAAGCCGATCATCATCGTGATGCCCGACGGCGGTCACGCCGGGTGGTACTCCAACCCCGTCAGCTCCAACACCGGGCCCCGCAACTGGGAGACCTTCCACATCGGACAGTTGCTGCCCTGGATCGAGCAGAACTTCCGCACCTACGCCGAGTACGACGGCCGCGCGGTCGCCGGTTTCTCCATGGGCGGCTTCGGCGCGCTCAAGTACGCCGCCAAGTACTTCGGCCATTTCGCTTCCGTCAGTTCCCACTCCGGCCCCGCCAGCCTGCGCCGCGACGGAGGTTTGGTGACGCACTGGGCGAACCTGTCCTCGGCCGCGCTCGACCTCGGCGGCGGTTCCATCTACGGCGTTCCGCTGTGGGACGAGGGCAGGGTCACCGCCGACAACCCCTGCCAGCGCATCGAGAGCTACCGCAACAAGCGCGTCTTCCTGGTCGCGGGCACCAGCCCCGATCCGGTCAACTGGTTCGACACCGTCAACGAGACCCAGGTCCTCGCCGGGCAGCGGGAGTTCCGTTCCCTGTTGCACAACGCCGGAATCCCGCACGAGTTCTACGAGGAGCCCGGCGGCCACTTCGTCCGCGAGCACCTGCTCGTCCGCGACATCGACGGCGCCATCGCCCGTCTCCGCAAGGCCTAACCGTTGAGGGTCGGCTGGTCTTCAAGACCACCAAACCCCCCTGTTGATCATCGTTAACCACCGCAACCCTGTGGCCTTGCGGGGTTTGCTGTCGTTGAAGACGGTGGGGGTGGGGGTTGGGTGGTCTTGAAGACACCCCAACCCCGGCGGGACAGCGCTAGAACGGCGCGGGTTCTGCGATGGGTTCGAGTTCGGTGTCGTAGGTGCGCTTCGCTGGTGTGGTCCATCGGTGGGTGCCGTCGTCGAGGTTTTCGCACCTCCAGTTGGAGTGGGTCTTCATGGTGTGGTGGTGACGGCACTTCGGCCGCAGGTTCTTGATGGTGGTGTTGGTGCCGTCGAACGGTCGGCAATGATCAAGATCGCAGCGGTGTGACGGCTGCTGGCACCCGATCGCTGTGCAGCGCGGGTACCGGGCGTTGATGAGTTCGCGTTGTTTCGGCGACGGCCGGTAGGTATCGCTGACTTCTTCGGCCATGCCGGTGGCGGGGTCGGTGAGGATGCGTTTCCAGATGCCGCCCTTGGCGATGTCCTGGGCGACGTTCGTGGGGATGGGTCCGTATCCGGCCAGCATGCCCGGGTCATCGGTGAGACCGAGCAGTGCCGTGACGGGCATCGTCAGGTAGACCATCGTCTGGCCCTGCGGCGCCGGAGTATCGAGGCCCAGCAACAGATCCCGAGCCACATCCGCCCGCTTCTGATCCAACGTCCGATCATCCTTCGGCAGAGATTTCGCGATCCGGTCGATGTGATCGAAGGCCATCGCCGTGTCATGCGCGGTCATGGT
>NZ_BAABAL010000002.1:0-63484 GCF_039537405.1 Allokutzneria multivorans
GCCCGCGCCCGCGCCGCTCCCGCACCCGCTCCCGTGCCCGCGCGCCCGCGCCGCGCTCGTTTGCCCCGGGGGTCGGCTGGTCAGGGGTGGGGTCGAACGGACTGAATGAGTCATTCAGCACGCTCAAGTACCTGAATGAGTCATTCAGGGCGAAAGCGGAGTGGGGCTGTGCGGATATTGCGGTGAGATGTCGAGATCTTGCGCTGATGTGTGCGGGAACCTATGGTGGGCGAGCCACAGCTTGGACCGCGCCGCCACAGCACCGACGCTGAGGAGGGCTCCCCCATGGCCAGAGGTTGGCGCGTCACGCTCGGCCTGTTGTGCTGCCTGAGCGCTGTCGCCTGCGGTGCGACGGCGCCCGCGCAAGGCGGCAAGGTCGTGATCACGGTGAACGGGCAGGCGCCGCAGACGCAGGCGTTCGAGCGGCGGATCTTCGACGAGGACGTGGCCGCGTTCGAGGCGGCCCACCCGGACATCGACATCCAGCCCCGCGAGGGGTTCATGGACCCGAAGGTGTTCTCCGCGAAGCTCGCGAGCGGTCAGCTGGAGGACGTCTTCTACGTCTACTTCACCGACCCGGCGCAGATCATCGCGCGCCGCCAGGCCAAGGACATCACCGACCAGCTCACAGACCTCCCGGAGATCCAGCCGGGACTGCTGGAGGTGTTCAAGGACGGCAAGGGGCGCGCGTACGGCGTGCCGACGGCGAACTACTCGATGGGCCTGCTGTACAACCGCGCGCTCTTCACGAAGGCGGGGCTCGACCCGGACCGCCCGCCGACGACGTGGGAGCAGGTGCGCGAAGCGGCGAAGAAGATCAGTGCGCTGGGCAACGGCACGGTCGGGTTCGCGGACCTGAGCAAGAACAACCAGGGCGGCTGGCACCTGACGAGCTGGTTGTACTCGGTCGGCGGGCAGGTGGCGCGCAAGGACGGCGACGGCTGGAAGGCCGACTTCAACAACGAGAAGGGCCGCGAGGTGCTGCGCCACCTCAGGGAGATGCGCTGGACCGACAACAGCATGGGCGACAAGCAGTTGCTGGAGGTCGGTGACGTGCAGCGGATGATGGGCGCGGGCCAGCTCGGCATGTACCTCGCGGCGCCGGACAACATTCCCACGCTGGTCAACCAGTTCAGCGGGTCCTACACGGACTACGGGATGGCGCCGATGCCGGGCGGCGGGGGCACGCTCATCGGCGGCGAGGGTTACATGATCAACCCGAAGGCCAGCCCGGAGAAGGTCAAGGCGGGGCTGGTGTGGTTGCGCTGGAAGTACCTCAACCCGGACCGCATCGAGAGCAACCTCAAGCGCTACGTGGACCTCAAGCAGCCGGTGGGCCTGCCGGTCTCGCCGTTCTCCGACCTCTACGCCGGAGCGGTGCGCGAGAAGCAGGAGACGCTGAAAGCCAAGTACGCCACCGTTCCCGTGCGCAACTACAAGTCCTTTGTGGACGCCAACGTGAAGGGCAGCATCGAGCCGCCGAACGCGCAGCGGGTCTACGCGGCGCTGGACGGGCTGATGCAGGCCGTGCTGACCGATCGCGGAGCGGACCTGGACCGGCTCCTCGCCGAGGCGGAGACGAAGGTCAACAGTGCTCTCGCCCAGGCTGGGTGAGGCGGCGCGGCGGAACCTGACGGCGTACGGGCTGCTCTCCGCCGCACTGCTGTGCTTCGCGCTGTTCTCGTGGTGGCCGATCATTCGCGGCGTGCTGCTGAGCTTCCAGCAGGTGGACTTCGTCAACGAGCCGACGTGGGTGGGCTTCGCGAACTTCGAGCGCCTGTTCGCAGACCCGCTGTTCGGCATCGCGTGGCGGAACACGCTGCTGTTCACCGCACTGGCGCTGCTGCTGGGGTTCGTCGTCCCGTTCATCACCGCCGTGGTGCTCAACGAGATGCGGCACGCACGCGCCTACTTCAGGCTGCTGGTGTACCTGCCGGTGATGTTGCCGCCGGTGGTGACCTCGTTGCTGTGGAAGTGGTTCTACAACCCAGGACCCGGCCTGTTCAACGACGGACTGCGAGCGGTCGGAGTGCCGCCGCTGCACTGGTTGGACTCCGGCGACACGGCGATGATCTCGCTGGTGATCGTCTCGACGTGGGCGAACATGGGCAGCGCCACGCTGATCTACCTCGCCGCGTTGCAAACGATCCCGGGCGAGCTGTACGAGGCGGCGGAGCTCGACGGCGCGAGCCTGTGGAAACGCCTGTGGCACGTCACGGTGCCGCAGACGAAGTTCGTGCTGGTCGTGCTGATGCTGATGCAGGTCATCGCCACGATGCAGGTCTTCACCGAGCCCTACGTGATGACGGGCGGCGGACCTGAGGACTCCACGCTCACGGTGCTGCTCCTGCTGTACCGGTATGCGTTTGTGTACAACGACTTCGGCACGGCGAGCGCGATGAGCCTGCTGCTGTTCGTCGTGCTCGGCGTCTTCTCGGCCACCTACGTCCGCCTGACGAAGGGGAGAGCATGAGAACGCTCGTGTCTCCGGCGAGGTTGCGCAGCCCCAAGGGAAAGGCTGCATACTGGACCGTTTTCTCCTTGGTGCTGCTGGTTTTCACGGCCGCGTTCCTGTTCCCGCTCTTCTGGGCGGTGACCGGCGCGATGAAGTCAGCTCCCGAGCTGGCGCGGGTGCCGTCGCCGATCGTGCCGGAGATCTGGCACCCGGAGAGCTACGCGCAGGCGTGGCAGGAGATGGACCTCGCGCGCTACTTCCTCAACACGGTGGTCGTCGCGGGCGGCGCGTGGTTCTTCCAGTTGGCCGTCGACGTGCCAGCCGCCTACGCGTTGTCGAAGCTGCGGCCGGTCCTGGGCAACGCGATCATGGGCCTGATGCTGGCGACCTTGATGTTGCCGGCCTCCGCGCTGCTCGTGCCCACGTATCTGACCATTGTGGACGTTCCGCTCATCCACGCGAACCTGATCAACTCACCGGCCGCGATCTGGTTGCCAGCAGCGGCGAACGCGTTCAACATCTACCTGCTCAAGCGGTTCTTCGACCAGATCCCCGGAGAGCTGATCGAGGCCGCGACGCTCGACGGAGCCGGGCCCGTGCGCGTCCTCACGCGCATCGTGCTGCCGATGTCGAGACCGGTCCTCGCGGTGGTCTCGATCTTCGCGATCGTGGCCGCCTGGAAGGACTTCATCTGGCCGCTGCTGGTGTTCCCGGACCCCGGGGCGCAGACGCTCAGCGTCGCGCTGCAACGGGTGGAGCCGGACATGCCGCTGAACCTGCTGCTGGCCGGGCTCGTGCTGGCCAGCCTGCCCATGGTGGCGATCTTCCTGGTCTTCCAGCGACAGATCCTCGCCGGTCTGACCGCCGGAAGCATCAAGGGATAGGGGAGTGACTGTGACCGACACGTGGTGGCGCGGAGCGGCCATCTACCAGGTGTACCCGCGCAGCTTCGCGGACGGGAACGGGGACGGGATCGGTGATCTGGCCGGAGTTCGTGCGCGGCTTCCGTACCTGGCGGAACTGGGTATCGATGCGATCTGGTTCAGCCCGTGGTACCCGTCGCCGATGGCCGACGGCGGCTACGACGTGGCCGACTACCGCGACATCGACCCCGCCTTCGGCACGCTCGCCGATGCCGAGGCACTGATCGCCGAGGCGCACGCGCTCGGCATCCGGATCATCATCGACATCGTGCCCAACCACTGCTCCGACCAGCACCCCTGGTTCGCCGAGGCACTGCGTTCCCCCTCAGCGCGCAAGCGGTTCTGGTTCCGCGAAGGACGCGGTGACCTGCCGCCGAACGACTGGCAGTCGCGCTTCGGCGGTCCCGCGTGGACTCGCGTTCCAGATGGGCAGTGGTATCTGCACCTCTACGCCTCGGAGCAGCCGGACCTGAACTGGACCGAGCCGGAGGTGCACGAGGAGTTCGAGGACGTCCTGCGCTTCTGGTTCGACCGGGGCGTCGACGGCTTCCGGATTGACGTCGCGGACGGCCTGGTCAAGGACCCGGAGCTGCCGGACGTCGGCGGAGCCACCGAACGGCTGCCGTACTCCGACGTGGACGGCGTGCACGAGATCTACCGCGCGTGGCGCAAGATCGCCGACTCCTACCCGGACAAGCGGATCTTCGTCGGTGAGATGTGGTTGCCAGACCCGGAACGCTTCGCGCTCTACCTGCGTTCCGACGAGCTGCACTCGGGGTTCAACTTCGACTTCCTGGCCTGCCCGTGGGAGCCGGAACGCCTGCGCGCGGTGATTCAGTCCACTATGGACGCTCATGCTCCCGTTGGTGCGCCTGCGACCTGGGTGCTGTCCAACCACGACGTGACCCGGCACGTGACGCGCTACGGCCGTTCTGGCGACACGGGTTTCGACTTCGCTGATCGCAGGCACGGCACTCCCGTCGATCGCGAACTCGGTACCCGTCGGGCTCGTGCGGCGGCACTGCTGACGATGGCGCTACCCGGCGGAGTCTATGTGTACCAAGGAGAAGAACTCGGCTTGTGGGAGATCGAGGACCTGCCCGACGAGCTTCGCCAGGACCCGGTTTTCGCGCGCACCAAGGGTGCTGATCCTGGAAGGGACGGCTGCCGGATTCCGATCCCGTGGTCGGCGCCGTTCGGGAAGAGCTGGTTGCCGGTGCCTGCGGAGTGGGCGGACTACACCGTTGAGGAACAGGAAGCGCGGCCGGACTCGATGCTCCACCTCTATCGGAAAGCCTTGGCGTTGCGCCCGGGTGACGGGGGGATGGAGTGGATCGACCTCGGCTCGGACGTGCTCGCGTTCCGCCGGGAGGACGGCTTCTGCTGCGTCATCAACCTCGGGAGCACGCCGATTCCCTTGCCGGTTCATGAAAATGTGTTGCTCGCGAGCGGGCCGATCGAGGGCGCGGAGCTAGCCCCGGACACCGCTGTCTGGCTCCGGGAGGCAACCGCGTAGCGCCTCGACCAGCGGGCCCGTGCACTCGTCGGCGAAGCCGCGCACGGGCATGTGGTTGGTGATGAACGCGAACGACAGCTCGGCGGCCGGATCGGCGAAAGCCAGCGAGCCGCCGAGCCCGTCGTGCCCGAACGTGCCGTCACCAACCTGGAAACCCAGGCCATAAGCGTTGTCCTGCAACAGGATCAGATCGTGCCCGGACGCGTGCGGGCGCGCGATCACATCGAGCGTCGACGGAGAGAGCCGCTCCAGGAACGCCGCGTACAGCCCCGCGAGGCCCTTCGCCGAAGCGACCCCGCCGACGGACAACACCTCGCCCGCGCGAAGCCTGCGCTCATTGCCGACCCGCGCGCCGAAATCCACGCTGTACGCGCGCCGTGTCAACGTGTCGGGAGTCAGCAACGCGCGCACGATCGGGCTCTTGGGGTCGAAGCCGATGGGGGTGAACAGGGGAACCAAGCGCGGTTCGACCGACTCCGGCAGGCCGAACCACACGTCCAGCTCGGGGAATTCCGTCGCGAGCCGGGAGCCGACGGTGGTGCCGGTGATCCTCCGGAACAGCTCGCCGACGAGCGTGCCGAAGGTCAGCGCGTGGTAGCCGTGCGCGGTTCCGGGCTCCCACAACGGTTCCTGAGCCGCGAGCCGCTTCGCGAGGCCGTCGTGCTCGATCACGTCGTCCACTCCGAAGCCACCGTCCACTGAGGACAGTCCGGCCTGGTGGGAGAGCAGAAGGCGCACGGTGACGCCGGACTTGCCGCCCTCGGCGAACTCCGGCCAGTACTCCGCGACGGGCGCGTCCGGGTCGAGCCTGCCGTCCTCGATCAGCGCGGCGAGCGCGAGCGCGGCGACCCCCTTGGAGGAGGACCAGATCAGCTGCACGCTGTCCGAGCGGTAGTCCGGGCCGCCGTGCAGGTGCGCGACGAGCGTGCCGCGGTGGTGGGCGGCCAGCGCTCCGCTCCACCCGGGCCGTGCTCGGAGCAGGTCGTCGAAGGCCTCGCGCAGCGGCTGGAAACCCGGGGCGATCACGATTCGCCGCCCAGCCCGAGCACCAGGGCGCAGCGCCGCGCGGCCTGGGGATCTCCGGTGATCGTCAGCCTGCCCTCGGACTGGGCGGCGCGCGTGGAGTAGTCGCCCGATCCCAAGCGCACGAAGGTCTTCGAGTCGGTTGTCATGATCATCGCGGGCTGATCGGCGGGTCCGCGCCCGACGTTCGCCGAGCCGTCGGAGACGCGCAGGTGGAACACCTCGTCGTCGACGTGGAACTCATAGCTCTCCTCAAGCCCCGGCACGCGCGCCGCGTTGGCCATGGAGCGCAGACCGCCCAGGCCCCAGTGCGCGCGGCAGGCCGTGCCCGACTCGGGCTCCTCCAGCTCGGCGAGCCCCCACCGCGTCAGCGAGCCCACGGCGGCGCCGAGCCCCCTGCCGCGCTCGGTCAGCCGGTAGAGCTGGTCGTCCTTGGCCACGATCCCCAAGTGCGACAACGACTTCAGCCGCTCAGCCAGCAGGTTGGTGCCGATGCCGGGCAGGTCGGCGAGCAGCTCGCCGTAGCGGCGGGGGCCGATGAGCAGCTCCCGCACGACCAACAGCGTCCACCGCTCGCCGACCACGTCCAGGGCGGCGGCGAGTCCGCAGTACTGCCGGTAGCTCCGCACGCGCAGAGCTTACTTAGGCGATCCCGACGAAGAGCGCGCCACCGACGAGACCGAGCAGCGTTCCCCCGATGACCTGGGGCAGGTCGTGGTCGTTGACCCGCACCCGAGACCAGCCGACGAGCAGCACCAGCAGCCACAACCAGTGCCACGCGAGCCCGTAGAGCACCGCCGTGACCAGCGCCGCGGCCGAGGCGACCGCCGCGTGGATGCTGATCTTCCACTTGAACCCGAAGGTCACGCCCACCGTCACGGCCAGTAAAACCAGCTCGGCCACGCCGAGTGCCTGCATGCTCGACGGCGCGTCGAAGACGGCCATCAGCACCGTCACCGCGATCACCGAGCTCCCGCAGATGATCAGCGGCGTCCTGCGGCCCTCGCGGTTGCGCACGTGGTGGCCCTCCCAGCGCCCGCGCAGCGCTCCACCCATGATCAGCACCCACGGGATGAAGCTGGAGAACACCGCCAGCGCCGCCGCCCACCACAGCGCTTCCGCCTGTCGTTCCTGGGTGGCCGCGCCGACCACGAACGGCATCGCGATCAGCACGGTGTAGGGGGAAAGCACTTCGGTGGCCACTTTGGCAAGCCACCGACCGGGGCCCTCGGTCCGGGAAACACTGGTACCAGTCACGCCGACCCCCGTCTCTACGATGATCTTTTTCCGTAGTACCAGGGGGAAACCGCTCGCGCGGCGCGACATGATGATCTTTACCCAAGCGTGCCCAAGCGCTCGATCGCCGCGCGCAGCGTCTCCTCGCGCTTCGGGAAGGCGAAGCGGACCAGGTCACCGCCCTTGGCGGGCTCGGCGTAGAAGGAGGAGCCGGGCACCGTCGCCACGCCGATCTCGGTGATCAACTTTCGGGCGAACGCCACATCGTCCTTCGCCGGGTCGAACTTCCCGGTGCCGCACAGCACGTAGTACGCCCCGTCGGGCACGCGCAACTCGAAACCGATGTCGGCCAGCGCCGGGCAGAGCAGGTCGCGCAGCCGCCGGTAGTGCTCGGCCAGCTCGGTGTAGTAGCCGCGCGGCAGCTGCATCGCGGTCACCCCGGCCGCCTGCAACGGCGTCGGCGCGCCCACGGTGAGGAAGTCGTGCACGGTCCGGATCGCCTTGGTGGCCCACGCGGGCGCGATCGTCCAGCCGACCCGCCAGCCGGTGACCGCGTAGGTCTTGGACAGGCTGTTGATCGTGACCGTGCGGTCCTCCAGCCCCGGCACGGTCGCGGGCGGGATGTGGCCGCCCTCGCCGAGGAAGTGGATGTGCTCGTAGATCTCGTCGGTGAAGCACAGCACGTCGTGGCGCTGGCACAGCTCGGCGATCAGCGCCAGCTCTTCGGCGGAGAAGACCTTGCCGGTGGGGTTGTGCGGGGTGTTGACCACGATCGCCCTCGTGCGGTCGGTGAACGCGGCGCGCAGCTCGGCCTCGTCGATCGTCCACTCAGGACGGTGCAACGGCACGAACACCGGCTTGGCGCCCGCGAAGATCGCGTCCGGCCCGTAGTTCTCGTAGCGCGGCTCGAACATGATCACTTCGTCGCCCGGTTCGAGCAGGGCGAGCATGGTCGCCACCATCGCCTCGGTGGCTCCGCAGGTCACGCACAGCTCGGTCTCCGCGTCGACCTTCCAGCCCGGGTAGGCCGCCTCGGTCTTGACCGCGATCGCCTCGCGCAGCGCGGCTTCGCCGAAGGTCGTCGGGTACTGGTTGAGGTCGGCGTTCACCGCGTCGGCCACCGCGCGCTTGAGCTCCGGCGGGCACGGGAAGTCCGGCAGCCCCTGCGAGAGGTTCACCGCGCCGTGCGCGTCCGCCTCCCGCGTCATCTCCCTGATCACCGACTCGGTGAACGAGGCGACCTTGCTGCTGATGCGGGGGATCATCGGGGTTCTCCTGTCAGGCGGGCCTGCCACTGCGCGAGCTTCTCGGCGTCGGTCGGCGGGCTGGCCAGGCTCACCGCCACGTAGGTCACCAGGCTGAGCGGCAGACCCCACAGGATCGGTTCGTTGGCCAGCATGCCGTGGGTGAACATCAGCACCACCACCGTGATCCCGCCGACCACGATCGACGCGAGCGCGCCCTGCCGGGTGCCGCGCCGCCAGATGAGCCCGCCGAGGATCGGCACCAGCAGACCGCCGACGAGCAGGTTGTAGGCCACGGTCAGCGCGCCGACGACGTCCTGGAGCATCGAGGCGATCGCGATCCCCGCTATGCCGAGTACCAGCGTGAAGATCCGCGCCGTGCGGACCTCGTCCTGGCTCTGCGATCGGCGCAGTCGTGGCCAGATGTCGTTGCTGGCAACGGTCGCGCACGCGATCAGCGCTCCGCTCGCCGTGGACATGACGGCCGCGAGGGCTGCCGCGAGCACGAGGCCGCGCATGCCCGTCGGCAGGGCTTCGGTGACGATCGTCGCGAACGCGTCGTCCGGCGAAGCGAGGTTCGGGAACAGCGCCTTCGTCGCCATGCCCACCACCGCGCCCGCGAAGGCGTAGATCAGGCAGTACAGCCCCGAGAACGTGCCGCCGACCCGCGCAACCTTGTCGTCGCGGGCGGTGAACACGCGCTGCCAGATGTCCTGGCCGATGAGCAGGCCGAAGAAGTAGACAAGGACGTAGGTCAGGATCGTCTCGGCGCCGATGTGCCACAACGAGAAGTAGTCCGCGGGCAGCGCGCTCGCCAGCCCGTCGAAGCCGCCCGCCTTCGCCACCGCGATCGGCAGCAGCACGAACAGGATGCCGACCGTCTTCACCACGAACTGCACCATGTCCGTGAGCGTGATCGACCACATCCCGCCGAGCACCGAGTACAGCACCACGATGCCGCCGCCGAGGACCACCGAGGACACCCGGCCCATGCCGAAGAGCACCCCGAAGATCGTCGAGCACGCGATCGTCGAGGTCACCATGAGCATGAGCGCGTAGATCCACATGACGACCCCGGAGATCGTCGCCGCGCCGCCGCCGTAGCGCAGGTGCAGCATCTCCGAGACCGTGTACACCCTCAGTCGGGTGATCCGCCGCGCGAACAGCAGGCTCAGCCCGAGCACTCCCAGGCCGATCGTCAGCACCAACCAGGCGCCGGAGATCCCGTACAGGTAGCCGAGCCGCACCCCGCCCACCGTGGACGCGCCGCCCAGCACCACCGCCGACATCGTCCCCGAGTACATCGGGCCGCCGAGCCTGCGCCCCGCCACCAGGAACTCGCTCTTCGTGCCCGCGCGCCTGGCCGCCCACCAGCCCACCCCGACCATCGCGAGCAGGTAGGCCACCATCACCAGGGAGTCGATCGGCATGCTGCCTCCAGTGCCCGCCGGGGCCGTTGCCTTCGGGATGCGCCGACCGTAGGCAACCACCCGTCCTCCGCGAAGTGGACACTTCGCACAACCGTGGCCCGCATCTAGGATGTTTCGTACACCGGGGTTGTACCCAATGTGGCATTTGTTTCGCGAGACGTACCCAACGCCACATTGGGTCGGCAAGAACCGACGCCTCGGGGTTTGTCGTCGGAGGAGGTCGACGTCGGTGGTGGTGGTCGGTCCTCTGCATGGTGGCGGCCGAGGTTGGGGTGTCTTCAAGACCCACGAACCCCGCTTTCGATCATCGTCAACCGCGTCCTACTTCGAGGGGGGCTGAGGGTTTGCCGCTGTTGGATACCTCGGGGAGGGGGGTTGGGTGGTCTTGAAGACTGGGGAACCCACCGGGGCGGCGGGGGAGATGCCGACGGTGGCGCTCGGCGATCTGGTGGGGCGCGCGGATCTCGGGCTGTCGGTGCTGGTGGGGCCGATCGAGGGGCGGCGGGTGCGCTGGGTGCACGTCAGCGAGCTGCGCGATCCGGGGCGCTACCTCGTCGGCAACGAGCTGCTCTTCACGGCGGGCGTGGATTTCCCTTCCACGGCACAGGAAATCGACGTCTACGTGCGGCGGTTGGCTGAGGCGGGCGCGGCGGCGCTGGGCTTCGGGGTGACGCCGGTGCACGACACGGTGCCACCGTTGCTGATCTCCGCGTGCGAGCGCCACGGGTTGCCGTTGCTGCTGGTGTCCATCGACGTGACGTTCCTGCGCATCGGCCAGGAGGTGTCGCTGATGCTCGCGGAGGTGGAGCGCGAGGGCGTGCGGAAGCTGTCCACGGCCCAAGCCGCGCTGACCACAGCGGCGGCGAGCGAAGGGCCGACGGCGGTGGTGCGCCGCCTCGCGCGTCTCCTCAAGGGCTGGGCGGTGCTGTTCGATCCGTTGGGGCGCCGCGTCGCGAGCGGCGGGGATGCGCCGTCGGATGACGAACTTCGCCTGGCGGATCGCGTTCGCGCGCCGAAGGGGCCGTTGGCGGCGACGGCTCACCACGGCTCGCGCCAGCTCGTCGCGCACGCGCTGCGCGGAGCCGGGTCCGGGCCGCGATCCGTTCTGGTGGCAGGAGATTCCTTCCAAGCGGCCGACCGCGCGGTGCTCAGCGTGGGTGTCGCGCTGCTCTCGCTGCTGATCGCTTCCAACCGGTCGTCGCCGGAGCTCACCGCTGGTCTGCTCGGCTTGGCGGTCGACGGCGTGGATTCGGCTTCGCTGCTGGAAAAAGTCCTGGACGCGCCGACGGGCACGCAGTGGCGGGTCGTTCGCGCGCGTCGTCTGCACAAGTCCGCGACGGCGTTCGACACACCGCTGCTCGCTCCCGCTGACGCGGGCGGGATCCTTGTTGTGCTGCCGGAAGATCGGCCGTTCGAGCCGAAGGGCTGGCTCGTCGGCGCGAGCGGCCCGGTTCCACTGGGAGAACTGCGTTCCGCTGCTGTGCGGGCCGAGCGGCTGCTCGCCGAAGCGGTGGTCGAATGCCGCTCGCGGATCGACGATTCCACTGTGGACTCGCTCGTGTCCTCTGTGGACGCGCGGTCGTTCGCGGTGCGGAGTCTGTCGCCCGTGGTGGAGGCCGGGCTGCGTGACACGCTGCACGCGTGGCTCGCGCACCACGGCGGCTGGGACGCGGCCGCTGACGCGCTGGGCGTGCACCGCAACACCGTCCGGCACCGCGTCACCCGAATCGGGGAGCTGCTCGGCCGGGATCTCGCGGACCCCGACACGCGGGCTGAGCTGTGGTTGGCGCTGCGCTGGCTGCCCGACTAGCACCTTGGCATTCGCCCAAGGTGGCTGCTGCACGTTGCGGACCGTGAAATGATCATCTTCGACCGCGTCGGAGTGGGGAGAGTGTCGAGATGTCCGGAACACCGCTTCCCGCCGCCTGGGGGTTGCCACCCCGGCAACCAGGCTTCGTGAACCGCGAGGCCGAGCGCGCCTGGTTCCGGTCTCACCTGCAGGCTCCGCGCGAGGACGCGCCGTTCGTCGCGCTGGTGTCTGGCCCGCAGGGCTGCGGCAAGACCGCGCTGCTCGTGGAGTGCGCCACCGAGGCCGACGTCGATGCCGTGCTGTTCGCGGACTTCGACGACTACCGCCACGACGAGGTGGTCGACTACGGGAGCGTCCTCGGTGATCTCCTCGTCCAGCTCGGGATCGGGCGGGAGTGGGTGGCGCCGAGCTTGCCCGCCCGCAGGGACCAGTACCGCAAGGGCGGTGCGCACCAGCGCGTCCTGTTGGTGCTGGACAACGTCAAGCTGCACGACGACATCTCCTCGCTCATCCCCGGTTCGGCGCGGAGCGCGGTGCTCGTCGCGAGCCACTGGCAGCTCGACCACGTGCTCAGCCGAGGCGCGGAGAGCTTGTCGCTCACCGCGTTGAGCCCCGAGCACGCGCTGCGGCTGCTGGCCTGGTTCTGCCCGCAGGAGCGGCTGGACAGCGAACCCGACGCCGTCGCCGAGCTGATCGCGAGGTGCGGGCGCCTCCCGTTGCTGTTGCGCACCATGGGTGCCAGGCTGCGCAAGCATCCCGCGCACGAGATCGCCCGCCTCGTGCGCGCGCTCGACGGGGGGAAGCTCTTCGTGGATCTCTTCGATGTGCCTTACTCCCAGCTCAGCGGCGAGGCGCGGCGCCTGTACGAACTGCTCCCGCTGCACCCCGGCTCCGCGTGGACCGAGGACTCCGCCCAAGCTCTCCTCGGCGCGTCCGCCGCCGACCCGCTCGACGAGCAGGTCGAGGCGAGCCTCGTCATCGAGGATCACACCGGCCGCTACCGGTTCCTGGGCCCCGTGCGCGAACACGCTTCCCGCGTCAGCGCCAACCTCAGCCAGGCCGACCGCGACGCCGCGACGCACCGCCTCGCCCGGTTCTTCGCCAGCCGTGCCCAGTTCGCCGACCGCGCGGGCAAGGACCGCCTCCGGCTCACCGAGGTCACCGGGACCAATCCCTTCCGGAGTGCCGTTGCCGGGCTGGACTGGCTGGAGTCCGAGCGCACCACGCTGGTCGGCATCGCCGCCGTCGCGTTGCGGCACGGCTGGTTCGAGCCGGTGGTGGCCATCGCCGAGTCGATGTTCGCGCTGCACATGAACCGGCCGCACCAGGTGGTGTGGGAGGAGCTGGACGCGCTCGGCCTTGAGGCGGCACGGCGTCGGGGCGACAGGGAAGCAGAGGCAAGGATGCTCAGTCAGCGTGCGCGGTTCGACCTGGACCACGGTGATCACGACGCCGCCCTCGCGCGCATCGAGGAGGCCCGCGCGCTGGCGGAGACTTCGACCAACGAGCGCCTCCAGGGTTCGGTGTGGGAGCTGACCGGCCGGGTCCTGTTCGAGCGCGGCGAGTACGAGGCGTCGCAGCACGCGTACGAGCGCTTCCTCGACATCGCCAAGGGCATCGGCCCCGCTCCCCAGGCCATCGCCACCCACTACCTGGGCCGCCTGGCCGCTCTCGACGGTCGCACCGAGGAGGCGTCCCACCTCCTGCGCGCCGCGCTCCCGCTGGCCCGCCAGGGCGAAGGTGATCCCAGGACCGAGGCCCGCGTCATGGAGTCACTGTCCGAAGTGGACGGTGACCCGCGCCCGTGGCTCCTCAAGGCCGTGGAGATCTACCGCTCGCGCGGCATGCTCAAGTACGAGGCCGGTGTCCTCGTCCGCTTGATCGCCCTCGCCGAGTCCCGTGGTGACACCGCTTCGGTTCGCGCCCACTTGGAGCGCCTGCTTGAGGTGTACGAGGCGTCGAAGCACCCCGACGTCGCTTCCCTCCGCTCCCGCCTGGACGAGTCCTAGAACGGCGCCGGTTCGGCGATGGGTTCCGGGTGCACGTCTTCGGTCTTGCCGTTGGGTGTGGTCCAGGTGTGTGTCCCGTCGGGTTGGTTCTCGCATTTCCAGTTGGAGTGGGTCTTCATCCGGTGATGCCTGCGGCACTTCGGCCGCAGGTTGTTGAGTGTGGTGTTGGTTCCGTCGAACGGGCAGCAGTGGTCGAGGTCGCAGCGGTGTGCGGGTTGGTTGCATCCGATGGCCATGCAGGTCGGGTACCGGGCGGCGATGAGTTCCCGTTGTTTCGGGGACGGCCGGTAGACATGGCTGATCTCTTCAGCCATCCCGGTCATGGGGTCGGTGAGGATGCGTTTCCAGATGCCGCCTGCGGCGATGTCCCGGCCGATGCGGGCGGGGATGGGGCCGTAGCCGCCGAGGATGGCGGGGTCGTTGGTCATGCCGAAGGCTGAGGTGATCGGCATGGTCAGGTAGACCATCGTCTGGCCTTGCGGTGCGGGGGTGTCATGGCCCAGCAACAGATCGCGGGCGACGTCGGAGCGCTTCTGGTCCAGGGTCCGGTCATCCTTCGGCAGGGAACGGGCGATGCGGTTCACGTGGTCGTACACCATCGCCGCGTCATGGGCGGTCATCATCAACCGGATCAGAGCCATGCCGTCGTCGAGGTTGATCTTCTCCACCATCCGCTGCTTGCGCTTCTCCGTGAACCGACGCTCAGCGGCCTTCGGATCAAGTCGGTGGATGAACCGGACCGCGTACTGACGGGTGGTGGAGTAGGAGTTCTTCTCCGCATGCGCCAACAGAGCTTCCTCAGCGACCGCAGCGTGCGCGACCGAGAGAACCCGGAGCAGGTCGATGATCATGAGCGCTTTGCCCTCATCGACTCGGCCTTCGACCATCGCCTTCAACACTCCTGGGCGGGAGGTGAGGTCGGTGGCACGGTCGATCAACCAACCCGCTTTCACCCGTGATACGCGCAGTTCACGCATCAACAGCTCTTCAGAGAATTCCCGATCACGAGGTTCAAGATCGGATACATAGTTGAGCAGGGTCACCGAAAACTCAGCTACGGCTTTACCCATGCCCGTGAAGGCCGCCTTAAGGACGGCGTCAGGGTCCATACTCCTATTCTACGTGAATAAAATAGACGATCATGGCCCTAAAGGATGAATTGCCAGGCGTCGACAACGCCAAAAAGCCCCACGCTGGAACGTAAGTCGCACAACAAAACTGGGTCGGCTTTACCTGGGGTGCGCGTGCCATACGCTTCCCAGCGGGGCCGGGATCCATCCCGTGCCCGCCCGGCCTACCACGGCACGCGCAAGGGGCCCCAGGTCAAGCCGACCCCCACGCTGGAACCGACGCGGGCTGGAAGCCCAGCCGTCCCCGACCCGGAAGCCCAGCCGTCCCCGACCAGGAAATCCAGCAGGAACCCCAGCCGTCCCCGACAAAGCCTAAAACCCCAAAACCGCCAAAGAATCCGCCCCCCAAGAAAACTCCCGCACATCCCCGACAGCCACAAGAACCCGATCAACATCCCCCCGTTCCGCCACCGGCAACGGCATCCCCACTGACCTCCGAGCAGCATCGGCCGCCCCCAACAACACCCGCGCCCGCTCAACCTCCCCGGCCAGAGCCGCTACCCCGGCCAGCCCTTCCAAAGCCAAAGCGACAGCCCGAGGATCTCCAGTCTCCCGAGCCAACCCCAACCCCTCCTCGTGATACCGCCGCGCCGAAAGAACATCCCCGCGCTGCTCCGCGACGAACCCCAGCTCGG
This sequence comes from Allokutzneria multivorans, assembly GCF_039537405.1. Classification (NCBI taxonomy): domain Bacteria; kingdom Bacillati; phylum Actinomycetota; class Actinomycetes; order Pseudonocardiales; family Pseudonocardiaceae; genus Allokutzneria; species Allokutzneria multivorans. The sequence goes on from NZ_BAABAL010000002.1 coordinate 15,412, forward strand.
CGAAAACCAACGCGCTCGGATGCCATTCCAGCAAATACCGAAGGTGCCCCTCGGCCTCCTCGAACTTCCCCTCGCGCCGTGCCCCCAGCGCCAAGCCGGTGATCGCGTACATCTCCGCAGGCGGGAAGTTCTGCTCGACGCCCAGTCGGCGCGCGCGTTCGTGGAACTCCCGCGCGCGGTCGAAGTCCTTGGTGAGCAACGCGATCCGGCCGAGCCAGGACAGTTGGTAGGAGGCTTCGGGCCACAGGCACAGCTCCTCGGCCCTGCGCAGGGCCTCGCGGTGCAGGGCGGCGGCGCGGTCGTAGTCGCCGGCGATCTCGGCGAGGGCGCCGAGGGTGAACGACGCCTGGAGCTGGCCCCAGCGGTCGCCGAGCGCGGCGAACATGGTGGCGCTGCGGTTGGCCAGCTCCTTGGCTTCGGCGAAGTCGCCCTTGTGCATGACCTGGCTGACCCGGTCGCTGGTGGCGGCGGCGATGCCCCACGGGTCGGCGGAGTCCTCGAAGCGCTTGAGCGCCAACAGGGTCAGCTGTTCACCGGTCTGCATGTCGCCGACGGTGGACACGCAGTAGCCGAGGAACCACAGCGCCCGCGTGTCTTCCAGGTCCTCCGCCACGTCGAAGACGTCCGTGCGCTGTCCTTGCAACACAGCGATGCCGGTCAGCCATGCGCGCGCGGTGGCCGATTCGTCGGCGACCAAGAGCAGCGATCTGCTGGCTTCGCCGAGTCGTCCTCGGAGGAACCAGTACCACGCCAGCGCGGTGACCAGGCGTTGCGCGAGACCTGGATCGGCAGCCTCCAAGGCCGCGCGCAGGTTCGGAGTCTCCGCGTCGAGCCGTTCGAGCCACAGCCGCTGAGAGCCCCCGTGCAGCAGCGGTGCGGCGCGCTCGGCGAGGTCCACGTAGAAGCGGGCGTGGCGCAGCCGTAGCTCTTCGAGCTCGCCAGCCTCGTGGACGCGCTCCAAGCTGTACGCCGCAACGGATTCGAGCAACCGGTAGCGGGGCTCGCCGTTGCGGATCTCCGCGACCACCAGGGAGCGGTCCACCAAGCCGGACAGCAGCTCCAGCACGTCAGCTCCGCCAGACACGGCCTCGGCCGCCTCCAGCGAGCAGCTCTCGGCGTGGATGGCCAAGCGCCGCAACAGGGTCCGCTCGGGATCGCTGAGCAGCTCCCAACTCCAGTCGATCATCGCGCGCAGCGTGCGCTGCCGGGCGGGCGCGTCCCTCGGGCCCCCGGCGAGCAGGCGGAACCGGTCGCCGAGCCGGTTGAGCAGCTGGTGCACGCCCAACAGCCGGACCTTGCTCGCGGCCAGCTCCAACGCCAGCGGGATGCCGTCGAGCCTGCGGCAGATCTCAGCGACCACCGGCGCCGTGTCCTCGTCGACGGTGATGCCCGCGCGGGTCTCGAAGAGCCGGATCGCGCTGAACTCCCTCGCGGACAGGACATCGCTGGAACGGCCGGGCACCTCCAGCGGCGGGACGGGCCACAGCGCCTCGCCGGTCAGGCCGAGCGGCTCCTGGCTGGTCGCGAGCACGCGAACACCCGGAGCGCCGCGCAGCACCCGCGAGAGGACCGTGGCGATCTCCTCCACCAAGTGCTCGCAGTTGTCGGCGACGAGCAGCATTTCCTTGTGCCGCAAAGCCTCGGCCAGCCACTCCGAGAGGTCGGGGCGCGGCCCGGGTTCCTCGCGCACGCCGAGCGTTGCCGCGATCGCGGCGATCACCCACTCGGCGCCCTGCTGCTTCGTACCGGCGAACTCCAGCAGCCACACGCCGTCGGCGAAGCTGAGCCGGCGCGCGACCTCCACCGCGAGGCGCGTCTTGCCGACCCCGCCAGGCCCGGTGAGCGTCACCAACCGCGACTCGCCGAGCCGGGACCGCACCGCGCGCACGGCGCCGTCCCGACCGATCAGCTCGCCGACCGCCGCGGGCAGGTTGCCCTTCGGCGGAGCCGGGTCCAGGGCCTGCTCCAACACGGCTTGGTGCAGCGCGGTCAGCTCCGGACCCGGATCGAGCCCCAACTCCTCGGCGAGCTGGTCGCGCACCTCCGCGTAGCTCGCCAGCGCCTCGCTCTGCCTGCCGGCGCGGTAGAGCGCGCGGATGTGCAGCGACCGCAACCGTTCCCGGAGCGGATACCGCGCGAGCAGCTCACTCAGCTCGCCGATGACCGCGCCGTGCTCGCCGAGCGCCAGTCGCGCGTCGGCCCAGTCCTCCTGCGCCGCAAGGCGTTCTTCCTCCAGTCGCAGGACGAGGGACTGCGCGAACGGCTCGTCGGCGAAGTCGGCCAGTGCCGGACCGCGCCAGAGCGCCAGCGCCGACGCGAACAACTCCGCGCGCTCCCGCGAATCCCCAGATGCCCTGGAACGCGCCGTCAGCGACCGGAACTCCGCGACGTCGGTGGACTCGGGCCGGACGCGATAGCCCGCCGCCTCGCGCTCCACGACATCGCGGCCGAGCGCTCTGCGGAGCTGGGAAACCTTGGTCTGCAACGTGTTCATCGGGTTGCCGGGCTGCTTCTCACCCCACAGGTCCTCGGCGAGGCGGTCCGCCGAGACCACCTGACCCTCCGCGGCGAGCAGGGCGGCCAGCAACGCGCGCACCTTCGGCTCGGGCACCCGCACGGGGTGTCCGTCGGAGGTCCACGCGGCCAGCGGCCCCAGCAGTCCGAATCGCACGTCACGAAAGTAGCCCGAGCCACCGACAGAGTTCCGTGCGTGGTTCGTGCGCGGCCCCGTGCAGAGTCGGACTCGACCTCGACAACACACTCTGAACAGGCAGGACAACATGAGCAAGATCGGCGTGACCCTGATCGGACTCGGACCGATGGGCCAGGCGATGGTCCGCAAGCTGCTCGCCGCCGAGCACGCCGTGACCGTCTGGAACCGCACCGCGAGCCGGGCCGACGCGCTCGTCGACGAGGGCGCGCTCCGGGCGGAGGACGTGGGCGCGGCGCTCGCAGCCAACACCGCGATCATCCTGAGCCTCACCGACTACCAGGCCATGTACGACATCCTCGGCACGGCGACGGACGCGCTCTCCGGAAAGGTCGTGATCAACCTCAGCTCCGACACGCCCGCCAAGACCCGCGAGGCCGCGACCTGGCTCGCCGGGCACGGCGCCGAGCTGGTGACCGGCGGCGTGATGGTCCCGTCCGTGCTCGTCGGCGAGGAGGGCGCCTACGTCTTCTACAGCGGCTCCCGCACCACCTTCGACCGGGTGCAGCCGATGCTGAAGGTCATCGGCAGGCCGGACTACGTCGGCGAGGACCCCGCGCTCGCGCAGCTGTACTACCAGGCGCAGCTGGACATCTTCCTCACCTCGCTGTCCGGGTTCCTGCACGCGACCGCGCTGCTCAACTCGGCGGGGGTGTCCGCGGCGAGCTTCCAGCCCTACGCGGAGGACAACTTCGCCAGCATGTCGATGTACCTGGGGGACGCGGTCAAGCAGATCGACTCGGGCGAGCACCCCGGCGACCAGGCCAGCGTGGTCATGATGGGAGCGACCGCCGACCACATCGTCGGAGCCAGCGAGGAGGCCGGGATCGAGACCGGCCTGCCGCGCGCGGTGAAGGCGCACTACGACCGCGCGATCGAGTCCGGTCACGGCGCGGACAGCTGGACCAGCCTGATCGAGCGCATCAAGAAGCCGTGACCTAGTCCACTGTGGACGGTCAGCTGCGGTCGTGGTTCGCCGTGGCCAGCCGTAACAACGCCACCAGCGCTCCTGGTCCCGCGACCAGGAGCGCTGTGGTGAGCAGGCCGCGGTCGGTGTCGTCGTCGCGCTGGCGCACACCGGCCTCGGTGAACTCGAAGAAGGTGTAGGCGATCGCGGTCACCGAGACGCCGACGACCAGCAGCAGGAGCGTCCGGCGGACCTGGGGATTGGGCACGGGGGCCAGTGCGATGAGCACCCAGAGCAACGTGAACAGGAACAGGCCGGACATACGCGCCTCCCTCGTACGCCACCGCTGTCTCCAAGATGGCACAGCGAAGGGGGTGCGTCAGCCGGTCTCATCCATTCGTCAGATCCACTTCGACATGGCCTGAACCGTCCACTGTGTACTCAGCCTGCCCTGCGGTCAGCTCCGCGAGCCACGCGCCGAACTCCGCCAGCGCCCGCTCCTCGACGCTGATCCGGAACCGCACGTCGGTGCCGTGCTCGACATCGCAGAGCCGGAAACGCGAGTTCCGCAGCTCGTTCTCCAGCTTGCCCGCCCGCAGGTAGTCCACGACCGTCGAGACCAGCAGCACCGGCCGCCGCTCGACCACGCCGAGCACGTCGACCGCCTCGGCGACCACCCCGCCGTAAGCCCTGATCAGCCCGCCAGCGCCCAGTTTGACCCCGCCGTAGTAGCGGCTGACCACGGCAACGACACCGGTCAGCTCGCGCCTGCGCAGCACCTCCAGCATCGGAACGCCCGCCGTGCCAGCGGGTTCGCCGTCGTCGCTGGAGCGCTGCGCGTCGTCCAGCACGTAGGCCGAGCAGTGGTGCCCGGCGCCGACGTGCAGCTTGCGGCGGGAGCGGATGACCTCGCGCGCCTCGTCCTCGTCGGCGACCCTGGCGAGCGCGCACAGGAACCGCGACTTCTTGATCTCCAGCTCGTGCTCGCCGGACTGCTTGAGGGTGCGCATCGGAATCCGACGCTACCAGGGCTCCACCGCGATCTCGGCGTTCCCGGCGCGCACCACCAGGCCCCGCTTCAGCTCCTCCGCCACCCGGCCGTTCGCCAGCCAGGCGTGCACGGCTGACGGCACCAGCTCGACCGGTCCGCCCGAAGCCGTCAGCCGGAGCCGCCGCCCGTCGCGCAGCCACACCACGCACGACCGGGGATCGGTGATCACGCCCGCGGTCTGGCACACAGGCCTTGCCGCCAGCCACCTCTCGGCGTCAGCGCCGTCCGGGAGCAGCAGCACGCCGGCTCCTTGGAGACTTCGTGATCCCGCGTCCGGCGTCGCGGCGATGTGGCGCTGTGGCAAGTCGGAGACCGGATCGTTGAGAAAGCGTTCCAGCTCAACGACGTTGTCGTCCGAGCACCGCGACGCCACGAAGTACGAGGACGGCCGCGCGCCGTCGATCACCGGTGGGGCGAGCGGGGGCAGCTCGGCCGGTCCGGTCGGCTCCACGTCCAACAGACGGCACATGAGGTCGCGGAGCCTGCTCGCCGCCACGCCGCTCTGGTCGAACGTGCGCCGCGCGATCCCTTCCCAGGCAACGAGATCCGCCAGCTGGGCGCGCAGCGGCCGACCGTCCAGCCGAGGTGCCAGCTCGCCCAGCTCGGCCATCGGCGTGCCCGCGGCGATCTCTTCGTCGGCGAAGGCGCCGAGCAGGACAGGAACACCCATCGCGGTCGCGTAGAGCCCCAGCGAGCCGTGGTCGCCGATCACCACGTCGGCGGCGATCACGGCGGCCTGCCAGGCCTCGTGCGGCGGCAGGAGCGCGGCCGTCGGCGCCCACTTCCCGAGCTGACGTCCGCTGTGGAAGTCCCAGATGTTGGGGTGCAGAGCCATGATCACCAGGTACTCGTCGACGGGCAGTTCCCTGTCGAGCCGGTCCAGCAGCTCCGTCAACGGCCTGCCCAGCAACGACTTCTTGCCCCAGGTCGAGCTGACCAGAACGATCTGTCGCCCGCCCGCTCCGAGGGATTCGCGGTAGCGCCACCGCGCCCAGACGCTCTCGCGCATCCGGTCGTGGCACGGATCGCCGACGACCACCGCGCGGTCCAGCGCCTCCGGGCAGGTGCGCGCCAACGTGTCGAGCTGGTCCTCATGGGTCAGCGCGATCGCGCTCGGCGTGACTTTTCCTTTGTGCAGCAACTGTTCCCGTGCGAGGCCGGAGAGGGCTCCCGAGGCCAGCACCTTGTTGTGCCCGGCTCCGTGCGGGATGAGCAGCAGCGGCGCGCGCAGGAGGTGCAGCGGCCCGTTCGCGCTCGCCGAGACGGCGAGGCTGTAGCGCGTCCTGATGGCTTGCTTCCACGGAACGACTTTCGCCTGTGCTTGGCGCAGCAGGCTCTCGGCGTTGTCGGCGAACTTGGAGCCCGGCACGATCGTGTAGTGCGCCTGCACGCGGTGGTGCTGTTCGATCAGCGGCAGCACTTCGAGCAGGCGCGCCGCCGAAGTGACCGTGCGGGCTACCGCGAGCACCGTCCTGTCATAGCCGAAAGTGGCCTGCGGCGGGGTTCCGGTCGTTCTCGCGCCAGCCACCGCACCCCCGTCACCCACCAGCCCGCATCGTAGATCGTCGCGACGCCCGGCCTGGACCCGACACCGCTGGCATTTGCCTATATATCCACGTTTGTGGGGACAGGTGAAGACTGGAAGGCGCCTGTTTCTCGGCCGCTAGGCGGAGTGCAGGGCGAGGGTGCCCTTGCCGCGGCGTTTCGCGGTGTACATGGCCGAGTCCGCGCGGGCGAGCAGCTCATCGGCGGTGAGCCCGGACTCGCCGGGGCCCAGCTCGGCGAGCCCGATGCTGGCGCGCACCACGTGCTCGCGCCCGTCCACCTGGTACGGCCGCTGCATGCCCTCCAGGACCGCGTTGCCGACCTCTTCTGGGCTCTTCCCGTTCTGGTGCAACAGGATGCCGAACTCGTCGCCGCCGAGCCGGGCCACCAGGTCGGTGCTGGGCAGCAGTTCGCGCAGCCGCGCGGAGATCTCCCGCAGCAGCGCGTCGCCGGTCGCGTGCCCGTACTGGTCGTTGACCTTCTTGAAGTCGTCGAAGTCGATGAACAGCACCAGCAGCGGCGGCCCGGTCGCGGAGTTGCCGTCCACCGCGCGGCGCAGGGTCTCCTGGAACAGCGCGCGGTTGGCCAGGCCGGTCAGGGAGTCGTGGTAGGCCTGGTACTCCAGCTCGCGCTGGCTCGCCCGCAGCCGCCCCAGCAGCCACAGATTGTCGGCGATCGCGATCAGCTGCCTGCCGACGACCGCACCGACGAGCCAGAACCCGAGGTAGATCTCCACCGGCTCGACCTGGGTGGTCTCGGTGATGCGGAAGGCCAGGAACAGCGCGGCGATCGGCAGCGGCACGTACGGGACGGCCAGGTGCAGCCAGTGGTCGGAGCGCCTGCGCTTGCGCGGCAGCGGACGCCCCGGCGGCGCGACGGCGGTGAGCAGGAACAACGCGTTGCCGGTCATGTACCCGATGTCGATCACCGGCGGGATGTGCCTGATGCCGCTGAGCACCAGGCTCGTGGTGATCGTCGCGGAGGTGGCGTGCGCGAGGAATCCGAGCACCAGCAGGCCGAGCGCGGGCTGTCGCAGCAGGCCGCGCGGCCCGGACACCAGCACCGCGATCACCGCGACGAGCACGTAGGAGGTCGGGTGCAGCAGTTGCAGCACCAGGTTTCCCGCCTCGTTCACCGCCGCCGAGCGGTTGGTCAGCTTCAGCATCAGCCCGGCGTGCCCGACCAGCAGCACCGAGCTGGCGATGATCACCACGTCCAGCACCAGCACCGCGCGCATCCGCTTCGGCCTGGTCACCGGGTGCTGCTCCTCGCCGACGCCGAGGTCGATCAGGCTGATCACCGTGATCAGGGCGAAGACCGGGACCATGAAGTAGGCGACGTTGCCGAGGGTGCTCGCGGGCAGCGGGAGGCCGCTGATCAGCTTCGTCCAGATCCACACGCCGAGGCCGAGCCCCATGCAGCAGGCCGTCGCCGCCATCCACAGCCGCCAGCCGCGGTCGGCACCGCTCCTGCGGCGCGCGCCCACCAGCAGTATCAGCACCGTGACCAGGCTGAACAGGACCTGCAGGGTCTTGTCGGCCAGCACGGAGCCGGGGTTGCCGAGCGCTTCGGTGGTGACCATGACCGAGGCCGCCACGAGGACCAGGGACACCACGACGGCCACCGCGCGGAAGGACCGCCACTGCGCCCCCGCGTTTGCTGACATCGTCGTTGACCTGCCAATACGCCGGGTGCAGATCACCCTATGACGCTCGGATGACGGTGTCGACGACTGACACCTGGCCGAACGGTCAGATTTTTCGATGCTCGCGGAACCGCCGACGTGAGCGCGGAGTCTGTTCCCCGGTCAGATCCCGTGAAGAGAAGAGTCTCCAGTGCTCAGGTTCGGTTTCGCCCTCACCCTGCTCGGCTTCGGCTCGATGGCGCTGTCCCAGTACAGCGACCGGCAGTTCGCCATCCTCATGTGGGCCGAGCCCATGCAGCCCGCGCTCGGCATCGGCGTCGGCGTGCTCGGCCTCGTGCTGCTGGTGCTCGGCTTCGCGCAGAAGAGCCGCAAGCCCGCCGCTCCGGCCCAGCCGTCGTTGCGGGACTACTCGCCCCAGCAGCACCAGGGCCAGCCGTACCCGCAGCAGCCCCAGGGGCAGCCGTACCCGCAGAACCAGCAGCGTCCCTGACGGTCCATCCGCGCTCCATCCTGATTCCATCGGCGTTCGGCACCCTCCAGCACCAACCAGAGCCCTGGAGGTCCGCCATGATCACCGAATCCACCCTGCGAGCGCTCCTCGACGGCGACGCCGCCCCGTGCGCGATGCCGGACGTCCTGCTGCTGCGCGAGTACTTGCAGCGCGGTCTGCCCTACGGCGATCCGATCTGTCTGAGTTTCGGAGAGACCTGGGACAGAGTTCCGCCCGCGCTCGCCGCGAGGCTCGCGGAGACACCCGTCGGCTCGCACGGCTACCAGCTGTCGCTGTACGGCCTGCCCCGGCTGCGCGCCGCGCTGCGCGAGCACATCGCGGCGGGCAACGGGCTGACCGGGGGCGACTGGGAGGTCGCGGTCTCCTGGGGTGGCACCCGCCAGTCGATGTTCGACTTCGGCCGCATGGTCAAGGACAGGACCACCTCCAGCAGGCCCGTCGTGCTCGCCGCAGGGCCGAGCTGGGACTACTCGGGGGTGTTCAGCCCGCTCGGCTTCACCGTGCGCTACCTCCCGCTGCGCCCCGAGCACGGTTTCCAGCCGCAGCGCGAGGACCTGGCCGCCGCCGTCGCCAAGGTGCTCGCGACGCCCGGTGAGCACCTGGCCATGGTGATCATCAACGCGCAGCACAACCCGACCGCCGTGAACTGGTCGGAGCAGTTCGTCTCCGCGATGGTGGACACGGCCGTCGAGCACGACGCGGCGATCCTCGTCGACGACGCGTACTTCGGCGTGTGCGACGCGGGCGTCACCGCCACCTCCGCCCTGCGCGCCGTGATCGAGCGCGCGCCGCTGGTGCCGTGGCTCGGCGTGCGCTCGATGGGCAAGCAGTTCGGCTGCAACGGCTGGGCGATCGGGTCGATGGTGGCCGCGCCCGCCGTGCTCTCCGAGCTGGTCAACCGCTACCGGCTGCACCACGGCCTGATGCACGCAGGCCCCGCGCAGCACGCCATGGCGGAGTGGCTGGAGTCCTCCGACAGCGCGGACTTCCTGACGCGGCAGAGCTTCGAGCTCGCCGACACCCGCCAGGCCACCGTGCAGGCGTGCGTGGAACAGCTCGGCCACCCCCGGAGCGCCGTCCACGCGGGGGAGTGCACGCCGTACGTGCTGATCGAGGTGCCGCCCGCCTACGAGCCCGAGCAGTACCGCGCCGACTGCTTCGAGCGCACGGGCGTCCTGGTCGCTCCGGTGTGGCCGTGGCCCTACCCCGGGCCGGAGTCCGGCGCGACGCCGCTTCCCTACCTCCGCCTCTACATCGCCGCCGGGGAGAAGGACGTCCTCGAAGCCACGCGCCGCATGGCCGAAGCGGGCCTGACCTACCGCTAGCCCGGCTCAGGACTCGAGCTCAGTCGCCGTCGCCGCCCGCCGACCCCGCGCTCTGCGCCTGCAAGGCCTTGCGCAGGGCGGCGGGCACGGGGCCGACGCGCGCGCTCAGCTCGGCGAGGCGCTTGCGGTAGCTCCGCCGGTCCGCGCGGCTGACCACCGTGCGCAGGTTCGCGGCGGCGGCCAGGCTCACCACGGCCGCGTCGCGCAGGTCGACCTCCTCGACCGGCCACGCGCCGCGCAACGCCTCCGACGCCAGGCTCTCCACGTGCGTGGCCGCGCCGGGGTCGAGCAGCGTGATCCTGGTGGTGGGGATGAGCCCGAGCACCCTGCGCCGCTCGACGCGGATGTGCCCCGACGCGACGAGGGCTTCGCGCACCGCCACCACCGTGCTCTTCGGGCGGTAGCCGATCCAGTGCTGCCACGACCGGGGCTTCGCCGAGCCGCTGACCAGCGCCAGCACCTGGTCCAGCACGGGATCTCCGCTCGGCGTCGCCGCGACCGCGCGCGCCTTGCCCCCGGTGTCGGCGAGCCGTCCGCCGAGGTGCAGTTCGGCCAGCGCCGCCGCGCGCAGCAGGGGCGCCAGCGCCGCGCCCACGGTCAGCCGGCCGCGCTCCTGGTCGAAGGAGAGCAGGAACAGGCGGGCCGGGAGCGAGTTGAGCGGGTGCACACCGTCGATGGTGACACCGCAACGGCTGGCTTTCCGCGCTGCTCAGCGTGTTCCCAGCAAACTCTCAGCCTGGACCGTGATGCTGGCCGGGTGAACATCGATGAGCCGCGCTCGGCCAAGGTGCTCGTTGTCGACGACGAGCCCAACATCCTGGAACTGCTCTCGGCGACGCTGCGGCTCAGCGGGTTCGAGGTCGGCGTCGCGGACACCGGCGCGGGCGCGGTGAGCGCGGCCGAGGTGTTCCAGCCGGACATCGTGGTGCTCGACGTGATGCTGCCCGACCTGGACGGCTTCACCGTCGCCAGGCGGCTGAGGTCCGCGCAGGAGCGGCTGCCCGTGCTCTTCCTGACCGCGCGGGACACCGTGCAGGACCGCATCGCCGGGCTCACCGCGGGCGGCGACGACTACGTGACCAAGCCGTTCAGCCTGGAGGAGGTCGTGCTCCGGCTGCGCGCGATCCTGCGCCGCACCCGCCCGCCCGGCTCGCCCGCCACCGACGACGGGGTGCTCTGCTACGCCGACCTGGAGCTGGACGAGGAGGGGCACGAGGTGCGCCGCTCCGGCGAGCCGATCCCGTTGTCCCCGACGGAGTTCAACCTGCTGCGCTACCTGATGATCAACGCGGAGAAGGTGGTCAGCAAGGAGCAGATCCTGGACCGCGTGTGGGACTACAACTTCGACGGCAGCAGCCGCATCGTCGAGTCCTACATCAGCTACCTGCGCCGCAAGATCGACCGGAGCGAGCCCGCGCTGATCCACACCATCCGCGGGGTCGGCTACACCCTGCGCCTGCCCCGGGGCCGGGGGCGGTCGTGAGCCGCAGGCCGTGGACGCTGCGGACCCGGCTCGTCGCGACGCTGGTCGCCCTGTGCGCCACCGGGTTGACGGTCGTGGTCGCGCTGAGCCTGGTGTGGCTGGACCTGTCCCTGGTCTCGCGCATCGACGACCAGCTCAAGACCACGGCGACGCGGATGAGCGACGGCTACGGGCCTCCCGGCAAGCCGGGCAGGGGTGAGCCGCAGCTGCCCACCGACTTCCGCCTGGTGGCCTTCAGCCGCACCGGCGTGGAGATGTACCGGGGCGGTGCTTCGGCCGAGGCGCCGAACATGCCGCTGCTGCGCTACGACGTCGTCAAGGAGAACGTCGGCCGGACCATCACCGTCCCCGACGGCGAGGGCGGCAGCGACTGGCGGGTCCGCGTGGTGGTCGGCGACTTCGGCAGGCTGGTCGCGGTGGCGGTGTGGCTGCGCTCGCGGGATGAGACGGTCGCGGAGCTGCTGAGCATCGAGGTCGTCGTCGGCCTGCTGATCCTGACCGGCCTGGCGGTGCTCGCGACCTCGGTGGTGCGCTTGGGTTTGCGGCCGCTGACCAGGATCGAGGGCACCGCCGAGGCGATCGCCGCCGGGCAGCTCGACAGCCGGGTGCCCGACGCCGATCCGCGCACCGAGACCGGGCGGCTCGGCCAGTCCCTCAACGTGATGCTCGGCCGCATCTCCTCGGCGATGCGCGAGCGCGAGCACTCCGAGCGGCGCCTGCGGCAGTTCGTCGCCGACGCCTCGCACGAGCTGCGCACCCCGCTGACCTCGATCCGCGGCTTCGCCGAGCTGTACCGCAGGGGCGGGGCGCCCGAGAAGTCCGACGTGGACCGGCTCATGTCGCGCATCGAGGACGAGTCCCAGCGCATGGGTGGGCTCGTCGAGGACCTCCTGCTGCTCGCCCGCCTCGACGAGCAGCGCGCCCTGGACCTCACCGAGGTCGACCTGCTCGTTCCCGTCAACGACGTCGTCCACGACGCCCGCGTCCTGTCGAGCTCCATCACGCTGTCCGCCCCCGACGGCCCCGTCCGCGTGATCGCCGACGAGGCGCGGCTGCGGCAGGTCATCACCAACCTGGTCACCAACGCCATCACGCACACGCCCACGGGCACCCCGATCCGCGTCACCGTGCGCTACCGCCCCGTCGAGGAGCCCGCTCGCGTCGTCGCCTGGTCCGGCACCGACCTGCCTGTCGCAGCTGCTTACGCGCTCGTCGAGGTCTCCGACTCCGGCGCGGGCATCGACGCCGAGCACGCGCAGCGGGTGTTCGACCGCTTCTACCGCGCCGACGCCGCCCGCTCGCGCGCCCGCGGCGGCTCCGGCCTCGGCCTCGCGATCAGCGCCGCGATCGTCGCCGCCCACAACGGCCGCATCGAACTCGACACCACGCCCGGCGCGGGCACCACGGCCCGCATCGTCCTCCCCCCGGCCTGAGGTGTTGCGAATATTGCGAATGTTGCGGATAATGCGTTAACGAGGGGGTGGGTCATGTCCAGAACGGGAGAAGCAGGCAAGGTCGCTCCGGGGGTCGTCGACCGGGAGGTGGCCGCCCGTGCGCTCCGCCGGGTGAAGGACTACCTGGTCAGCGACCGTGCCGAGGCTGAAGAGCTGGAGATCCTCGTCGAAGGCGGCCCCGGCGTCGCGCTCGTCCTGCCCCGGCCAGCGGTCGAGATGTTCGCGCACGTCCTCGCCGCCATGGCCAACGGGCAGGGCGTGCAGATCATGCCGTTGCACGCGGAGCTCACCACGCAGCAGGCGGCCGACCAGCTCAACGTTTCGCGGCCGTACCTGATCGGCTTGCTGGAGCGGGGTGAGATCCCGTACCGGCTCGTCGGCAGGCACCGGCGAATCCGCTTCGAGGATCTCGTCGACCACCAGCGCCGTGACGACCTCCGCCGCAAGGACGCGATCGATGAGCTGACCCGTCTCGACCAGGAACTGGGATCGGACTGATCAGTGGCTTTCATCGTCGTCTACGACGCGTGTTCGTTGTACGGCAACACTTCCAGGAATCTCCTGATCCGACTGGCCGTGCCCGTCTCGTGCAGGCCAAGTGGACCGAGCGAATTCTCGACGAGATGTGCGCGGCACTCGCGAAGCGGCGCGGCATCGAGGAGGAGACGCAGCGCCGACTGCGCGGGCTGATGAACCAGGCGATCCCGGATTGCCTTGTGCACGGTTACGAGCCCCTCACCGGCAGCCTCGACCTTCCCGACCCCGATGACCGCCACGTGCTCGCCGCCGCGATCAAAGCGAGTGCTCAGGTGATCGTCACCGCGAACGTCCGCGATTTCCCCGCTGACTACTTGGCGGAGTGGGACATCGAGGCGAAGACGCCGGACGACTTCGTCCTCGACCTCATCGGCATCAACGACCGGGTCGTCTACGCCTGCGTCCAGCAGATCGTGGACGAGCGCGTGAACCCTCCGGAGACTTTCGACGAGGTCCTCGGCCAGCTGGAACGCTGCGGTCTCATCGAGTCCGCAGCGTTGCTCCGGCTGGGCTGAGCGCTAGCGGACGGCGCCGACGGTGAGGCCGGAGCGGATGCGGCGCTGGAACACGAGGTACACCACCAGGACCGGCAGCATGGCGATGGTGAGCCCGGCGAACAGGCCGCTGAAGTCGCCGCGGTAGCCCTGGCTGACCGACAGCGCCGCGAGGCCCTGCGCGAGGACGTACTTCGACGGGTCGGGGTTGAGCACCAGGGGGAGCAGGTACTGGTTCCACAGGCCGAGGAAGTTGAAGATCCCCACGCTGATCAACCCGGGCTTGGCCATGGGCAGCATGACGCGGAAGAAGATCCCCGTGTGCGAGCAGCCGTCGAGGGCGGCCGACTCGGCGACCTCGTTGGGCAGGGTGCGGAAGAAGCCGGTCAGGAAGAACACGGTGAACGGCAGCGCGTACGCGGTGTAGACGAGGATCAGACCGGGATAGCTGCCCAGGAGCCCGAGCTGTTTGACGACGAAGAACAGCGGAACCAGGGCGAGGAACATCGGGAAGAGCATGCCGCTGACGAACAGGTAGTACAGGAACCTGTTGCCGGGAAAGGAGTACCGGGCCAGCGCGTAGGCGACGAGCGAACCGAGCAGCATGGTCAGCGCGAGCGCTCCGCCGACAACGACGAGGCTGTTCAGGAAGTACTGGCCGATCGAGGCCTGATCCCACGCGCGGGACCAGTTCTCCAGGTGCGGGCGGTCGGGCAGCGACCACGGGCTGGTGAGGATCTGCTCGTCGGTCTTGAGCGAGCTGATCACGGCCCACACCAACGGGAACGCGACCAGCACGCCCCACACGGCCATGAACAGGTGGACGGCCCCGTCACCCAATCGCTTCATGCCATCTCCACCTTCGTGCGGCGACCGGAACGCATCGCGATCACCGCGAGCGTCAGGGTCAGGAAGAACAGGGCGACGCCCATCGCGGAGGCGTAACCGAACTGGCCGAAGGAGAAGGCGTTGCGGTAGAGCCCGAGCCCGATCACCTCGGTGGCACCATCGGGTCCGCCCGGCCCCACGGACAGGATCTGCACGAGCGCGAAGCCGTCCAGCGCCGCGATGCCGAGGTACACGAACGCCGCGTTCACGTTGTCCCGCACCAGGGGCAGCGTGATGGAGCGGAAGGTCGCGAACCGCCCGGCCCCGTCCAGCCGCGCCGCCTCGAACAGCTCGCGCGGGATGGAGTCCATGGCCGCGCTGAACAGCACGACGTAGAACCCGACGGCCGACCAGATCATCACCGCCATGATCGCCCACAGCGCGGTGCTGCCGTCGGCGAGCCAGGTGCGGGCGAGCCCGTCAAGGCCGACCGAACTCAGGAAACCGTTGAGCAGACCGTTGTTCGGGCTGTACACGAACTGCCAGAGCACCGCGATGATCGGTACCGACAGCAGCTGCGGGAAGAAGTAGACGATCTTGTAGAACTTCCCGCCCGCGACGCCCCCGACCTCGGCGCGCCCGCGTCGCCCGCCGAGGTTGAGCATGGAGGACAGGAACAACGCGATGGCGATCGTCGCGAGTGGCACGACGATCAGCATCAGCGCGTTGTTCCCCAAGGCGGACAAGAACAACGGGTCCTCGCCGAGCTTGGCGAAGTTGTCCAGCCCGACGAAGTTCGCCTGGCCCGCCACACCCGTCCAGTCGGTCAGGGACAGGTAGAACGCCTGCGCGTACGGCGACAGCACGAAGACCACGTGCAGCACCAGTGCGGGCAGGATCGCCATCGCCAGGAAGCGGTACTTGCCGTGCTTCATGTCAGCGCCGGTACTTGGTGATGTTGGGATCGCGGGCGACCGCGTCGGCGGCGCGCTGCAACCGGTCGGCCCACTGCTGCGCGCTCAGCCGCCCGGCGACGAGCTCACCGGTCGCGTCGTCCCACGACTTCTTCAAGGTGCCGTACCAGAAGCGGAAGCGGTAGCGGAACGCGTTGTCGCCGGCGGCGTCGATGACGCTGCGGACGGACTGCACTCCCGGCGAGAGCGTCAGTCCGTCGGTCGCACCCTTCACCGAGGGCAGCCCGCCGCCAAGTTCGGCGAAGCGCCGCGCGCTCGGCACGGCGAACATCGTGCGCAGGAAGTCCATGCCGCCCTGGCGGTTGCGGGCCTTCTCCGGGACGATGAAGCTCTCCGCGCCGCTCGCGCGCACCGCGACGGCGGGCATCTTGTCCGAAGTGGACAGTTGCGGCGGCGGCATGATCGCCATCTGGAAGTTCTTCGGCGTGACGGCCTGCTGCTCGATCTCCAGCCAGGAGCCGCACGGCAGGAACGCCGCTTTGCCCTGCGACCACGCGGCCTGGGCCTCGGTGTGCGACAGGCCCTCCGAGCCCGGCATCACGTAGCCCTTGCCGACCAGTTCGGCGATCGCGTTCGCCGCGCTGATCATCGCCTCGTGCTTCCAGGCGTTGGGTTCCAGGTGATCGACGGCGAGCAGGAGTTCGTTGCCACCGGCCTTGAAAGCCATGGACACCAACAGGTCCCCCATGTAGTCGGGGTACTTGCCCTGGTGCGTCCACGGCGCGATGCCGGACTTCTTGATCTCGCCGCAGAGCGTGAACATCTCGTCCCACGTCTTCGGGTAGCTCCACCCGCGCTCGGCGAACAGCGTTCGTGAATACCAGACGCCCCAAGCGGTCATGACCAGGTTGAGCGCGCGCGGGCGCCCGTTGAACATGCCGTCGTCCACCACGCCGGGCAGCAGCGTGTCGCGCACGCGCACGGACGGGTCGTGCAGCGACGGCGCGTCCAGCAGTTCGGTGAGGTCGGCGACCTGGTTGGCCTTCACCAGGGTCGCGAGGTCCAGCTCGCCCGCTCCGGTGTTGTCGACCACGTCCGGCGGGGTGTCGGCGACGAAGCGCGGTTGCAGCGCCTCACCGACCTTCTGCAGGCCCTGGTGGGTGATCTTCGCCTGCGGGTGCCGCTGGTTGTAGATCTTTTCCGCGTCCAGGGCGTACTGGTCTCCGTAGGCCCCCTTGAAGATCACCACCTCCAGCGGGGCGCCCTCCGCGACGCCGAGCGGGTTCTCCTTGGTGACCGCACCGCGCAGCGCGGGGCCCTTGTCGCCGCCGCCCCCTGTCACGCATCCGGCGAGCAGCGGTGTCGCCGCCGCTGCCAAAGCTCCGCGCAGCACCGAACGTCTCGTGGTCGGGTTCACAGGATCTCCTTCGATCATGCGGTTCGACGGTCTTGAGGGGGCAAGCTGTTGATCATGCCGTGCGGCGGATGCGCCCGGAATAGCGGTCCTCGATCACCTTGTTGTGCTCGCGTCCGCCGGGGATGTTGGCGGAGAGGTAGATCGGCAGGTCTCCGCCGTCGTCGAGCAACCGGCGCACGACCTCGACGGTGATCTGCTGCGCCAGCAGCGCAGCGGTGATCGACGAGACCGCGCCGACAGCTCCACCTCCGGGCAGGGCGATCGTCGAGTCCCCGTACGGAGCCCCGTTGTCCAGCACCACATCAGCCAGCTCGGCGAGCTTGCGCCCGCTCGGGTGGTTGGACTCTACGAGGTCGGTGTGCTGACGTGAAGTCAACGCAATCACCTTGTGCCCCTTGGACTTAACGTGTAGTGCGAACTCGACGATCAGTCCGTTCACGCCGGAGTTCGACGCGATGACGAACACGTCCTCCGCGCCGACGGGGGCCAGCTCGTAGAGCCGGCGCGCGACGGTCGGGTCCTTCTCCAGCAGCGGTCCCTCCAGCACGGAGACCTCCTCGCCGCCGAAGAGGACCAAGTCCCGCAACGAGATCCGGTTCGACGGCACCAGTCCGCCCGCGCGTCCGGCGATCTCCATCGCCAGCGCTTCGGAGTGCCCGCAGCCGAACGCCTGCACCACTCCGCCCGCGCGCACGCAGCCGGCGATCACGTCAGCGGCGGCGTTGACATGTGAAAGTTGTTCGGTACCAACGGTCTTCGTCAGCTCGGTGATGACTTCAAGGAAACCCTCGGCGCTGATCAACGGTGTTTTCCCTTCCGGATCGGGTCTTCGGGAAGCCGGTGCGTCTGGACCGCACGGGCGGTCAGCTCGAACGCCTCGTCCACCGCAGGGTGGCTGCGCTGCGCCACGGCGACGTAGACGAGGTCCAGCACGAGCAGCTGCGAGTGCAGCGCGGAGAGCGAGGCCAGCCGGAAGCTCGTCTCGTGCGTCTCGGTGGTCAGCACCAGCTCGGCGGTCCCGGCCAGCGGCGAGCGCGGGTAGGAGGTCACCGCGACCGTCATCGCGCCGTGCTCGGCCGCCTCGGCCAGGAACTCGATCACCTCGCGCGTCCGGCCGCTGTGCGAGACGCCGATCGCGAGATCGCCCGGGCGCAGCAACGCGGCGCTGCTCAGCGCGGAGTGCGCTTCCGCGCGGTGCCAGCACGCCACGCGCAGCCGCTGGAGCCGGAACACCAGCTCCGTCGTCGCCGCCGCGCTGCTGCCGACGCCGAAGACCTCCACCCGGCGGCCGGTGCCGATCGAGGCGGCGATGGTGCTGGCGACGACCTCGATCGCGTCCAGGTCGAGCCGGTCGGCGGTCTCCCTGATCGCCTGGGTGTCGGCGTTCACGATCACTCCGAGCACCCGCTGCAACGAGTGGTCCGGCGCGATGTCGCGGTCGACGTCGATCTCCCAGCGCGCCTGCGCGGCCCGGCCGATCTCCGTCGCGATGGCCACGCGAAGCCCCGCGTAGCCGCGAAAGCCCAGCGTGCGGCAGAACCGGGTCACCGTCGCGGGGGAGGTGCCGGAGCGCTCGGCGAGGTCGACGATCGTCGCCTGCGCGGCCTCCTCGGGATCGCGCAGGATCAGCTCGGCGACGCGTTGCAGCGCTTCGGGCAGCCCGGACAGCTCCGTCCGCAGCCGCACGAGCAGTCCTTCGCCGTCCAGCACCATCTACGTTGCTTCTTCCCTGATTAGCCGACTTCGGTAAGAATTGTTGCCACAGGATGCCTCGCGGCGAAAGGGTGAACATTATTTTCATGCTTGTGCTCGGAGCGGACTGCGGCGGCAGCACCACCCGCGTGGTCGCCGCGACCCTGGACGGACGCGTGGTCGGAGCCGGGAGGGCGGGCCCCGGCAATCCCACCGGAGGCGATCCCGCCCGCGCGGCCTCGGAGCTGGGCAAGGCGATCTCGCTCGCCCTCGACGGCCTCGAACCGGCGTTGGTGCGCGGGGGAGTCGTGGGCATGGCTGGCTACAGCCGCCTCGCCGATCCCTCGGTGCGCGCCGCCTACGACGCCGAGTGGGCGGCAGCGGGACTCAGTTGTCCACTGTGGACCTACAGCGACGCCCCGGTCGCTTTCGCTGCGGGAACCCCTGATCCGAGCGGGCGCGTGCTCATCGCGGGCACCGGCGCGGTCGCCGCGGAGATCCGCTCCCACGCGGAGTTCCGCGCCGCCGACGGACTCGGCTGGCTGATCGGCGACGAGGGCTCCGGCTACTGGATCGGGCGCGAGGCCATCCGCCACACCGCGCGGGCGCTCAACGCGGGCCCCGAGCTGAGCCCGCTCGGCGAGCGCGTTCGCGGACGCTTCGGCGCATCCACCCGCGAGGACTTCCTGACCGCCGTCTACACCGCTTCCCGCGCAGAGATCGCCGCGCTCGCGCCCGCCGTCTTCGACCTCACCGGCTCATCGCCGCACGCCACCGCCATCGTCGAGGAGGCCGCGCAGCGCCTGCTCGCAACGCTCGCGGAACTCGGCGAGGTGCCCGGCCCCCTTGTGCTCGCCGGAGGGCTGCTGACCTCCGACACCCCTTTGCGCAGCGCGGTGTTGCACCGTTTGGCGCGCGTGGCCGAACCCTCGGTGACCGCACTCGACGCCGCCCGCGCCGCCGCGTGGCTGGCCGCCGTCGAACTCACCACGCCCGACCCCGTAGCGGCGGCCGAGCTCCACCACCGCCTGGTCACCGACGTGGAATGAGGCCGTTCAGGTCCACGTGCAAGGGAAAGGGAACCGGGCGGTCGAGCACCCCACGGACGATGCCCGCGGGCGCGTAGGTCTTCGTCGGACCGTCGAGTTCGTAGACGTGGACGACCGGGGCAGCGTTTTCCTCTTCGACGATCCAGTAGTGCGGAATGCCAGCCTCCGCGTACTTGCGCAGTTTCACCGTCCGGTCGCGGTGCGCCGACTCGAGGGAGACGATCTCCACGACGAGCAGCACGTCCTCCGGAGCGAACCACGTGCGATCCCAGTCGAGGCTCGCGGTCGTGACGATGAGATCCGGCTCGGGCCGATTCCGCTTGTCCAGCCGGATGGTCAGCTCCCGCGCGACACCGATTCCCGGCGGCGCCTGCGCGATCAGGGTCTGCTTGAGCGTGTCGATGAGGTGCATGTGCCAGACGCGCTGTGGCGACATCATGAAGACGAGTGCTCCGTCGATCAGTTCCGTGTGGCGTGGAGCCTCGGGGAGGTGGTCCAAATCGTCCGCGTACCAGCCCTCAGCGCGAGGGGGGCGCATCCAGTCCGGCAGAACGGTCATGCGGTCAACGGTAGCGAGTAATCCCAGGTACAGAAAGCGGTGGGACCCGAAAGCAGGGCCCCACCACGCGGGCGCTCAACGCGGGTCCCGAGCTGAGCCCGCTCGGCGGGCGCGTTCGTGGGCGCTTCGGCGCTTCCACCCGCGAGGACTTTTGACCGCCGTCTACACCGCTTCCAGCGCTGAGATTGCCGCGCCCGCGCCGCCGCGTGGCTGGCCGCCGTCGAGCTCACCACCCCCGACCCCGTCGCGGCGGCCGAGCTGCACCACCGCCTGGTCACCGGCGTGGAATGAGGTGTCTTCAAGACCACCCAACCCCCTTGTCGATCATCGCTATCCGCCTCAAACCCAGCAGCCTCGCGAGGTTTGCTGTCGTTGAAGACGGCTGGGGCGGGGGTGTGTGGGTCTTGAAGACCGGCGAACCCACGTCGGCACGGAATCGGCGAGGAAAGCAGAAAAGCGGTGGGACCCGAAAGCAGGGCCCCACCGCTGGAACTGACGACGACGAACTACGACATCACGGGCGCGCTACCCGGCCTGGTTGCGCAGGGCGATCGGCGCTCCTGCCAGGTCCTCTTCGTTGCACAGCAGCCTGACCTCGTAGTACGGCGCCCCTTCGCGGTCGTCGTAGTCGAGGTGGATGGCCATCACGTCAACGGGTTCGCCCAGCCACTGCTGGGTCGCGCGCAGCCATGCGGCGGTGCGTTCCAATGCGTTCGGCAGGTCGTCGTCGCGGAACTCCACCGGCCGATAGGGGACGTCTCGAACCTGGTCTTGAGTGTGTGTGGGCTGGGGGAGATCCACCGCGACGCCCACCTCGTCCAGATCGAGCTGGATCCTTTCCTGGGTCACTCATGCAGCGTGTCCCAGTGCGGAGGCGACCGCAACCCCGACTAGCAGCTGGAGAGGCCCAGCTGCACGGCCAGGATCGCCAGCTGCACCCGGTTGCCCCGGCCCGTCTTGCCCATCAGGCCCGCGACGTGCGTCTTCACCGTGGTCACGCCCAGGTTCAGCCGCTGCGCGATCTCGGCGTTGGCCAGGCCGTCGCCGAGCAGTGCCAGCACCTCGCGCTCGCGGTCGGTGACGCCGTCGGGCAGACGGGGACCGGCCTGGTCACGCGGTTCTCGCCCGCGCAGGGCCTGGCTGACCAGGCGGTCCAGCACGCGGGGGCTGAACGGGCTCTCCCCGGCGGCGGCGCGCTTGACGGCGAGGAGCAGGTCGGCGGGCTCGGCGTCCTTGGCGAGAAAGCCGCAGGCCCCGGCCTCCAGCGCGGGGTAGAGGTGATCGTCGTCGTCGAACGTGGTGAGCACCACGATCCTGGTCGACGGGCGGTTGCGCAGGATGCGGCGGGAGGCCTCGATCCCGTCGAGCCGGGGCATCCGCAGGTCCATCAGGACGACGTCCGGGGTCAACCGTTCGGCCAGCCGCACCGCCTGCTCGCCGTCGGCGGCCTCCCCGGCGACCTCGACCAGCTCGTCGGCCTCGCACAGCATCCGCAGCCCCGCCCGCACCAGGGGCTGGTCGTCCACCAGCAGCACCCTGATCATCCGCGTTCCTCCTCGGTGTTCTCCGGGTTCTCCGGCAGCTCGGCGCGCACCCGCCAGCCGCCGTCATCGGGACCCGCCAGCAGTGATCCGCCGAGCAGGTCCACGCGCTCGCGCATGCCCATCAACCCGTGCCCGCCCGGCACCTGGAGAGCGCCTGCTCGCCCACCGTTGTCGGACACCTCGACCACCACCGCGCCGTCCGGGGCCAGCGAGACCGCCAAGCGCGCCACCGCGCCCCGCCCGGCGTGCTTGAGCGCGTTGGTCAAGGACTCCTGGGCGATCCGCAGCACGGCCAAGCGCCGCACGGAATCCACTGTGGACAGTCCGGGGCCGATCTCCGACGACACCTCGAGCCCCGCGAGGCGGGTGCGCTGCACCAGTTCCTCCAGCGACTCGACCAGCTCGGCGGGGGTGTGCAGCGGAGTGACGGTGCTCCGGTCCGGATCGCGCAGCACTCCGACGAGGCGGCGCAGGTCCTCCAGCGCCGTGGTCGCGGTCGCGTGCACGTCGTCGAGCACGGCCTGGATGCGCGGATCGGTGTCGCTGGAGACGTGCCGGGCGACTCCGACCCGGAGCACGATCGACGCGACGTGGTGGGCGACGAGGTCGTGCAGCTCCCGTGAGATCGCCGCGCGCTCGCTGGCCGTGGCCTCGCGCTGCTCCAGCTGGTGGCGCAGTTCGGTCTCCTCGACGCGCTGTTCGGCCTGGTGCGCGCTGGAGCGCAGCGCCTGCTGGTGCAGCCCGAGCAGCACCGGCGTGGCGACGATGAAGACCGCGACGGTGACCAGCGGAAGCGGTCCGGGGTAGTTGCCGAGCGGGTCCCACGTCGGCACATCGATCAGGTTCGCCGCGGTGGCAACGATCACCGCGACCGTCCCGACGGCCAGCCGCCACCTCGGCCCGGAGACCAGGTGGAACAGGTTGATCAGCATCGCCACCTGGGTGACCTCGCTGGCCGGGGCGCCCTCCTGGTCGACGGTGATCATCAGAAGGGCCTGCAGCAGCACCACATGGAGGTCGAACTTGCCCTTGTACAGCGGCAGCGCGGCCGACAGGAAGGTCAATCCCCAGTACCACCGCGACATGGGCGACCACCACACCTGCGGGATGAACAGCCCCGGCACCAGGAAGCCGACCGCGAGCCAGATGGGGACCATCCGCAGCAGCCAGCTCAGCCGCCCCGAGTCCTGCACGCTCCGCCACACCCCGAGAACGGTAGGCGGCCGACCCCGAGACCGCCTCCTGCCGAAGCAGGAGCCCGCGCCGCGCGGTCCGGCCCCGAGGACGAGGTGCGCTGCGGCGGGGTGCGTGAGGGTGGAACCCATGCCCGCCAAGCAATCCGAGCTGCTGCCCTTCCTCAGGGCCGCGGTCCGCAACCCCAACGTCATCGGCGCCATCGCGCCCAGTTCGCCCCGCCTCGCCGAGCGCCTCGCCGAGGTGGTGCCCAGCACCGGCACCCCCGTCGTCGTCGAGCTGGGGCCGGGAACGGGCGTGGTCAGCGCCGCCATCGCCGACCGGCTGCCCGAGGGCGGCAGGCACATCGCGGTGGAGCTGGACGACGACATGATCCGCCTGCTCGGGCGGAACCGGCCCGATCTGGAGCTCGTTCGCGGTGACGCCGCGCGGCTGGGAGACCTGCTCGCCGCGCGTGGAACGGACAAGGCGGACGCGGTGGTCAGCGGCCTGCCCTGGACGCTTTTCCCGCCCGTGCAACAGAAACGCATTCTGAACGAGATCGTGAAGGTGCTCACTCCTGATGGCGTCTTCACCACGTTCAGCTACCTCAACGCCTACCCTGCAGCCGGAGCGCGGCGCTTCCGCCGGATGCTTCGAGGTAGTTTCGACGAAGTGCTCATCACCCGGACCGTGTGGCGCAACCTCATGCCCGCGCTGACCTACGTCTGCCGAAGGCCCCTCCATGACCGTCTTGCGTGACTCGCTCGCAGGCATGCCCTCCGTGCTGGTCCACCTGGTCTTCGGGGTGCTCGTGACGCTGGAGACCGCGATCGTCGTCGGCGTCGTGCTGCCCGGCGTGAGCGGCCTGCTGCTCTTCGGGTTCCTGGCCTACCTCGGCAACGTGGGGCTCGTGGCCGCCGGGTGCGTCGCCGCGCTCGGCGCCGCCGCCGGCACCTCCCTCGCGTACGCCTCCGGGCGCAGGCTCAGCCGTGCCGACGGCCTCCCGGACAGCCGCATCGTCCGCCGCATCGGCGAAGACCGTTGGCACCGAACGGAAAAGCTGCTCGACCGCTTCGGTGGCCGCGCCGTCCTGTTGGGACAGTGGGTGGTCGGTATCCGCACCCTGATGCCGCGCTTCGCCGCGATGGCGGGACTGCCCTACCGGCGCTTCGCGTCGTGGAGCGTGCCCGTCTCGCTGGTGTGGGGCGCCACCTGGGTCGTGGCCGGCTGGACGGCGGGCAGCGCGTACGAGCGCGTCGCCTCGATCGCAGGCTGGGTGAGCCTCGTCCTGCTCGCGCTCGCCGCCGTCGTGCTCGCCGTGGTCCTGCACCGACGCCGCCGCGTCCTCCAGACAGCCTGACCCCGCGCCTGGTGATCATGCGCCTCCGGATGGCGCAAGGCGGCTGCCTGAAAGGCTTTCTGGCACTTCTCTAGTCTTTACTCGCGGTGGTGGTGGCGAGGGTGCCCGATTCGCCAGTACGGCGGAGGTCTTCTGCGTCCACTTGGTTCATCCGGAATGAATGTCACCACCTGTTTGTTGCGCCCGTGGCAAACTCGACGCAGCGGGTGAACGGCTCGTCCGTGTGGTGGACCGCTCTGCTCCCGGCAAGATCAACATGTTAAGATCAATTCTCTGACATGTCGTTGCGCGTTCGGGGGGCCGTCATGTTCCGCAGATGGGAAGCCGATAGTTCCGCCTCGTTCAAACGGCGGCTGGGGAAGTCCGCCCTCGAACTGGGGATGACCGATGACAATCCGACGTGCCCCGACCTCTGGGAGTTGGACAACGGCGATATCGCGGTCATCGGGCGGGACCTCACCGCGGAGTACGCCGCGCGCCTGCCGGTGGACGTGAGCATCGGGACCGACGAGCGGCTCGTCGTGCTGCCGCGCCGCATGCTGATAGCCGCGAAGGACGACATACCCCATGAATGAGCTGCCCCCACCTGCGCCGACCGGCCGCCGACTGTCGCCGGAGGCCTACCTGGAGGACTTCTTCCCGAGGTTCTGGGCGATCGACCGGTACGACTTCTGGAAGCTGGAGCGCACCCAGACCTTCCGCGAGTCGGGCAGCGCCAGCTGGGACGCCTTCGCGAGGGGGGACTGGGAGGAGTCGCTGTCGCTGATCCGCAGGCGGCGCGACAAGCTCGCCGAGTACTACCGCCGGGTCGCCGAAAGCGGGTTCACCACCTATCGGGTCCGTGTCGTCGAGTCCGTGATATCGCCCTACCTCCAATGGCAGCTCCATTCGCTCGTGCAGCGCGAGGAACTCGGTGAGCGCATCCGTGTCATCGGTGAACGCGAAGTTCTTCCCCGTGAACGTGAACGGCGATTGCCGGAAATCGTGACCGTCGGCTCCTCCGCGGTGTACGAGGTGTTGTACGACGACGACGGCGCGATTCAGGGCGCTGTTCTTTCCGAGCGGCTCTCGGAAATCGAGGCCTGGCGCGATTTCATCCGTGGCCTGTACGAGGCCGGTGAAGGTGTCGAGTCCTTCTTCGCCAGGAGGGTCGCCCCGCTCGCCCCACCGCGAGTCGCCTGAGGATCGGGCGGCGGCCGGCCATGACGAAGGAAGAGCAGGGGCGCGAGAAGCCCGGTGCGCGATGGGCGACCACCGAGTCGGAGCTCTCCGGCGAGGCCGACCAGGTCGTCCAGGCGCGCGACATCAGCGGCGGGATCCACTTCCACGGCATCGGTGGTGAACGCGGCGGTGGTGAACGCGCTGGCGGTGAACGAGCCGGTGGTGAACGTGGTGCCGCCGTGCCGAGACAGCTCCCCAGCGATGTGCGCGGATTCGTGAACCGCTCCGCCGACCTGGAACGCCTCGACCTCATCCTGGAGGCGGGCACCGGGTCCCGGCTGTCCCCGGTGTGCGTGATCGTGGGCACCGCCGGGGTCGGCAAGACCTCCTTCGCCGTGCACTGGGCGCACCAGGTGCTCGACCGCTTCCCCGACGGCCAGCTCTACGTCAACCTCCGCGGCTACGACCCCGGCAGGCCGATCACCCCGGAACAGGCCCTCGAACGGTTCCTCGCCGCGCTGGAGGTGCCCCGCACGGCGATGCCGGAGGACCTGGAGGCACGGGCGGGTGTCTACCGCTCGCGCATGGCGGGGCGGCGGATGCTCGTCGTGCTGGACAACGCCTCCAGCGTCGGGCAGGTCCGACCGCTGCTGCCGGGGTCACCGGGCTGCCTCGTGCTGGTGACCAGCCGCGGCAGGCTCTCCGGCCTGGTGGCGCGCGACGGTGCGCGGCGGCTGTCCTTGGACATGCTGGAAGAGGCCGAGGCGATCGCGCTGATCCGAGGGCTGGTCGGCGACTACCGGCCCGAGGACGAGCACGCCGAGGTTGCTGAGCTGGCCCAGTTGTGCGCCCGGCTGCCCCTGGCGTTGCGCATCGCGGCCGAGCGGGCGGCCTGTCGGCCTCGGATGCCGCTGCGCGAGCTGATCGCCGACCTCCGCGACGAGTCGGCGCTGTGGGACGCGCTGACCACCGGCGACGATGACGAGGCGGACGCCGTTCGCTCGGTGTTCGCCTGGTCCTACCGGGCCCTTCCGGAGCAGGAGAGCAGGCTGTTCCGGCTCCTCGGCCTGCACCCGGGGCCCGACTTCGGTGCCGAGGTCGCCGCCGAGCTGGCCGAGATCCCGGTCAGCTCGGCGCGGCGCCAGCTCGACCACCTCGCCGGAGCGCACCTGCTGGAGCAGCCGTCCGCGCGGCGCTACCAGTTCCACGACCTGCTGCGCGCGTACGCACTCGACCAGGTCCGCCTCGAAGAAGCCCACGAGACGCGACAGGCGGCAGTGCGCAGGATGCTGCTGTGGTACCTCCAGCGGGCCGGCGCGATGGTCCGGGCGGTGGCCCCACGGACGGCCCCGGTGCCGCTGGTACCCGACGACGTCGAGCCGTTCTCCGGCCACTCCGAGGCACTCGACTGGTACGAGCGGGAACGGCCGAACCTCCTGGCGGCCGTGCGTGGAGCCGCCGACGCGGAGTTCCCTGAGATCGCCTGGCAGCTCGCCGCGTGCCTGCACCGCGTGTACGCCAAGCTGAACCACTTCGACGACTGGCGTGTCACCGCCGACATCGCAGTTCCGGCCGTGCGCGCTGGTGGCAGCAGAACCGACGAGGCCTCGATCCTGGAGAGCGTCGGCAAGATGCACGCGCAGTCCGGCCGCCTGGCGGAGGCGATCCATGTCCACTCGGCAGCGCTGGACATCCGCCGTTCGGAGGGAGACACCGCCGGAGAGATCGCCTCGCTGAACGGGATCGGCATCGCCCTGCTCCGGTCGCACCGCCTCACCGAGGCCAGAACCCACTTCGGGCAAGCACTGGAACTCGCTGTGCGGTCAGCGAACCGTGCCTGGGAGGCCATCGCGGCCAACGGGCTCGCGTACACCTTCGCGGAGCTGCGGGACTACGGCGAGGCCGAGTCGATGCACGACCGTGCGGTCGCGATCCACCGGGAACTCGGTGATCGCGGTGCGGAAGGCGACGCGTTGCACTGCGCGAGCCAGATCAAGCGCGGCGCGGGTGAGGTCGCTGAGGCGCTCACGGCGGTGGAGACCGCGCTCGGCATCGCGCAGGAATTCGGCAATCAGGCTTGGGAAGCCTGGTGGTTGGTCGAGCTCGGCCGAGTGCAGATCGCGTTGGGGCGCGCGGACGAGGCGGTCGACTCCTTCCACCGCGCGGCCGTGTCGCAGCGGCGGATCGGTGATCGCGGTCGCGAGGCGGTCGCGCTCGACGCGACCGGCGAGGCGTATCAGCTTCTGGGGCGGCACAAGGAAGCCATGGCCTTCCACGGCCGTGCCGCGTCGGCGTTGCGAGAGCTCGGTGACCGGTGGGCGCTGGCGGTGGCGCTGACCAATCTCGCCGAGGCCGCGGCGGAGTGCGGTGATCCCACGGCGAACGAGCACGCCCGCGAGGCACTGGCGGCCTTGAGCGACTTCACCGATCCGGCCGCTGCCGGGTTGCGCGCCCGCGCCAGTGCGCTGGCCGGGGAGTAGGCCGCCGTGGTGCTGCGCGTGGCGCTCGTGTCCTTCCGGGCAGATCTTTTCCTTGCCCTGCAAGAGGGATGCGCGGCGGGCGGGCACGAGGTCGTGCTGGGCGTGGTCGGGCGGTCCCGCCGGCCTGGAGGAGCCGCCGCTGCCGGGATCGCGGCGAAGGTCGCCGACGTCGTGCCGGTGCTGCCGCCCGGTGTGGATCTGGTGCTGCCCGGCGACGTGGGCGGCCTGGTCGCCGCGCTGCACGGCTACCGAGTGGATGTCGTCGTGGTGTGCGGGTTCTCGTGGCGGATTCCACCGATCGCGCTGGCCGCGCCCACGCTCGGTTTCATCAACGTGCACGCGTCCCTGCTGCCCCGCTACCGGGGGCCCGCTCCCGTCCAGTGGGCGCTGCGCAACGGAGATCCCGGCATCGGGGTCACCGCGCACTGGATGGACGAGCGGATCGACACCGGGAACATCCTCGTCCAGCGCGGTGGAATCCCCTTGCCGGAGTACGTGACCTTCGCCGAGCTGTGGCCGCTGCTCGATCCGCACATCCGGGAGGTGGTCACCGCCGCGCTCGGCCGCGCCGAGACCGGGTGCCCCGGGCGGCCGCAGGAGGAGTCGCTGGCGAGCTACGCGGGTGCGCTGGAAGCGGAGTACTCCCACATCGACTGGTCCTGGCCAGCGCGCTTGATCCACAACCAGGTTCGGACCTTCCACTTCGGCGCCGGGATCGCCGGGCCCTTCGCCGAGGTGGACGGCGAGCGGGTGCGCGTGCTCCGCACCCGGCTCACCCCGGGCGCCGGCACCAGGGTCCAGTGCGCGGACGGGCCGATCTGGGTCACCGAGGCCGAGCCCGCGTGAGGGCGGTAATTCGCTGGCACGGTTCACCTGGTGCGGATAAGGTCGATCCCGACATCGCCTACCCGTGGAGGCTCCGCGCTGTGCTCCTGAGCGACGACGACACCTCTGAGTGATACCGACCGGCCCCTCGTGCGGCCCGTCACCTCACTCCTCGTCCCGTCCTCCCCGATCGCCTCGACGAGCGGTCGTGATCACAAGCGCGGTGAACCATGTCTCATCCTTCTCTTTCGTGCACCTCCCTGTCCTTCGCGTGGCCGGACGACACCCCGGTCTTCTCGGGGCTGACCCTGGCGATCGGGCCCGGTCGCACCGGGCTCGTCGCCCCCAACGGAGCCGGTAAGAGCACGCTGTTGCGGCTGCTCGTCGGAGACCTGAGGCCGAGCGCCGGTTCGGTCTCGGCGGAGGGCGAGGTCGGCTACCTGCCGCAGACGCTCGCGCTGACCCTCGACGACACCGTCGACGAGGTGCTGGGCATCGCGCCGGTCCGCGCGGCCATCGCGGCGATCGAGTCGGGTGATGCCTCGGAGGAGAACTTCGCGGTCGTCGGCTCCGACTGGGACGTCGAAGAGCGGGCGCGCGCGGTGCTGGACCGGCTCGGCCTGGCCGACGTCGGGCTGGACCGTCCACTGAGGACGCTCAGCGGCGGGCAGATCATCTCGTTGGGCCTGGCCGCGCAGCTGGTGAAGCAGCCGGACGTGCTGGTGCTCGACGAGCCGACCAACAACCTGGATCTCGAAGCGCGCGAACGGTTGTACGCCGTTGTGGAGTCGTGGAAGGGCTGCCTGCTGGTGGTCAGCCACGACCGCGCGCTGCTGGACCGCATGGACCAGATCGTCGAGCTCGTGGGTGACGACGTTCGGTTCTTCGGCGGGAACTTCACGGAGTACACCGAAGCCGTTGAGCGCGAACAGGAAGCGGCCGAGCGCGCGGTCCGCTCCGCCGAGCAGGACGTGAAGCGGCAGCGGCGGGAGGCCCAGGAAGCCAAGGAGCGCGCGGCGAAGCGGGCCAGCAACGCCAAGAAGAACCTATCCAACCTGGGACTGCCGAAGATCATCGCCAATCAGCGCAAGAGCTACGCGGAGGAGTCGGCGGCCAAGGCCAACGACATGCACGCGCAGCGCCTGGAGGACGCCAGGACCAAGCTGGAGCAAGCGAACCAGGACGTCCGGCAGAAGTCGAAGATCGCGATCTCGTTGCCGGACACCGAGGTTCCCGCAGGGCGGACCGTGCTCGTCGCCGAAGGGCTCAACGCCGCCTACGGCACCGAGCCCGTGTTCGCCGAACCGGTGGACCTGGCGATTCGCGGGCCGGAGCGGATCGCGCTGATCGGCGGGAACGGGTCGGGGAAGTCGACGTTGCTGCGGATGCTGGACGGGCGGCTCGAACCGTCGGCGGGCACGGTGCGCCGGGCCGCGGGCCGGACCGCGTTCCTGTCGCAGCGGCTGGACACCCTCGACCAGGACCGCACGGTCTGGGAGAACCTGAAGGCGATGGCGCCGGAGCGGCCGGAAACCGAGCTGCGCCACCGGTTGGCGCAGTTCCTGTTCCGGGGTGACACCGTGCACCGCCCGGTCGGCGTGCTCTCCGGCGGGGAGCGGCTGAGGGCAACGCTGGTGTGCGTGCTCTCAGCCGATCCCGCGCCGCAGCTGCTGTTGCTGGACGAGCCGACCAACAACCTGGACCTGGTCAGCGTCGGCCAGCTGGAGAACGCGCTCGACTCCTACCAGGGCGCGTTCGTGGTGGTCAGCCACGACCTGGAGTTCCTCAAGGCGATCCGGGTGAACCGATGGCTGCGGGTGCGCGATGGCGGGCTCGCGGAGTCGAGCGAGCCCGGGACCTGATCACCAGTGCCACCGCGGCGCCCGCCAGCGCGGGTGCCGCGGCCACGGCCGGGATCAGGGCCAGGCCGAGGCCACCGCTGATCACCGCTCCGCCGAGCAGCGGACCGAAGGCCGCCGCGACGTTGAACGCGGAGATGTTCACCGACGCGACCAGGCCCGACGCGCGGCCCGCCTCGCCCATCAACCAGGTGTGCAGCAGCGGCCCGGTGGCGAACGCGCTGGTGCCGAGCACGAACAGCGCGAGCACCGCCGTCACCGTGGTGTGCATCAGGAAGCCTTGCACCACGAGCAGAACGGTCAGCACGGCGATCGGGATCGGCAGCACGCGCGGGATCGCCGACGGCGGGACGCGACCGGCGAGGTTGCTGCCGACGACGGTGCCGAGGCCGTAGACCAACAGGACGGCGGTGACCCATCCCGGGCTGAGACCGGTGATCTCGCGCAGCATCGGTGTGACGTAGGTGAACGCCGTGATCATCCCGGCGAAGCTCAGGACCGTGGTGAGCAGGCCGAGCAGGACCGTCGGCTTGGCGAAGGCGAACAGGCTCTCGCGGACGCCCGGCTCAGGCTCGTGCTCGACGCGCGGGCACGCGACCAGGATGCCGACGAGGCCGATCACGGTCATGGCGGTGACGAGCACGAAGGACGCGCGCCAGCCGTACGCCTGGCCGACGAGGGTCCCCAGCGGCACACCGACCACAGTGGACAGTGCGATCCCGTTGACCACCTTGGCAACCGCGGCCGTCCGCCGTTCCGGCGCCACGGAGGCCACGGCCACCTGGGAGGCCACGGAGAAGAACAGGCCGTGGGCGAGCGCGCCGAGCATGCGCGCGCCCATCAGCAGCGTGTAGTCGGAAGCGACCGCCGAGAGCACGGAGGCGGAGGTGCCGAGCAGCATCACGGCGATGAGCAGCGGGCGGCGGGGCAGTCGCGCGGTCAGCACGGTGAGCACCGGTCCGCCCAGCGCGACGGCGACGGCGTAGGCGGTCACCAGCATCCCCGCGACGGGGAGCGTGACGGAGAGGTCGGCGGCCACCTCGGGCAGGACTCCGACGATGACGAACTCGGAGGTGCCGATCGAGAAGGCGCACAGCATGAGGACTAGGGCGATCACGAGAGTGGACGCTAAAGTCTGACATGGGTGTGAGGGTCAAGCTCCGGTGATGTTCGCCGCGGCCGGGAATACGGGGGTCTGATGAGGATCGGCGAGCTCAGCAAGCGCACTGGGGTCAGCATCCGGATGCTGCGCTACTACGAAGAGCAGCGACTTCTCAGCGCCACGCGCACGAGCGGTGGCTACCGGGACTACACCGAGGACGCGGTGGAGCGGGTCGGGCGCATCCGCTGCCTGCTCGACTCGGCGCTGCCGACGGCGGTGGTGCGCACGGTCCTGGCCTCGCTGTGCGGCGGCGCGGAGGCGGAGCGGCCGTTGCTCGGCGTGCTGGAGCGGGAGCTGGCCGGGCTCGACGAGCGCATGGGCCGCCTCGCCAGGAGCCGGGCACATTTGGCTGGTCTCATCGAGGACGTTCGCGTCCGGACTCGCGGGTAGTGTCGGTGTTCATGCAGCCACAGTCCACCGGCCCCAACCTGCTCGCCGTCGCCGACCTGCACATGGACCGCGAGGCGAACCGGGAGGTCCTGCACGGCATCCGCCCGGAGACCGACGGCGACTGGCTCATCGTCGCGGGCGATGTCGCCGACCTGGTCGAGGACGTGGAGTACGCGCTGCGGCTGCTGCGCGAGCGTTTCGCCAAGGTGATCTGGGTGCCCGGCAACCACGAGCTGTGGACGTTGCCCAAGGATCCCGTGCAGCTCAAGGGCGAACCGCGCTACCGGCACCTGGTCGAGCTGTGCCGCAGCCTCGACGTGGTCAGCCCGGAAGACGAGTTCCCGGTGTGGGACGCGGGCACGGAGAAGCTCGTGCTGGCGCCGCTGTTCCTGCTCTACGACTACACGCTGCGCAACGAGGGTGAGACCAAGCAGCAGGCCCTCGAACGCGCGAACGAGGCCGGAGTGGTCTGCACCGACGAGGTGTTCTTGCACGCCAACCCCTACCCGGGCCGCGACGCGTGGTGCCGGGCGCGGGTGGCCTACACCAAGCGCCGCCTCGACGCGATCCCCGAGGACATGCGCACCGTGCTGATCTCGCACTGGCCGCTGCACCCCGGGCCGACGAAACGGCTGTACTGGCCGGAGTTCGCGCTGTGGTGCGGTACCAAGCTGACCGAGGACTGGCACACCCGCTACCGCGCCGCCGTCGCCGTGTACGGGCACCTGCACATCCCGCTCACCGACACCTACGACGGAGTCCGCTTCGAAGAGGTGTCCCTCGGCTATCCGCGCGAGTGGCAACCCCGTGGCCTGCCGAGGGGCGTGCTGCGCAAGGTGCTGCCGGAACCCGCTGTCCTGCACCGAGTCTGACTCATTCACGAATCGGGAGTTCCTGTGCTCTCCATCAATGGCGTCACCGAGCCGCACCAGCTGACCGACGGCAAGGCCGTGCTCGTCGTGAACGTCGCGTCGCGCTGCGGCCTGACCCCGCAGTACACCGCGCTGGAGGAGCTCCAGCGCGAGTACGGCGAGCGTGGGTTCACCGTGATCGGCGTGCCGTGCAACCAGTTCGCGGGTCAGGAGCCCGGGACCCAGGAGGAGATCGAGTCCTTCTGCTCCGTCACCTACGGCGTCACCTTCCCGCTGACGTCCAAGATCGACGTGAACGGCCCCGGCCGCCACCCCCTCTACGCCGCGCTCGCTTCTTTTCCCGACGCCTCCGGCGAAGCGGGCGACATCCAGTGGAACTTCGAGAAGTTCCTGCTGGCCCCCGACGGCAAGATCGTGGCCCGCTTCCGCCCCTCCACTGAGCCCAAGGCCGCCGAACTCATCACCGCCCTGGAATCCGTCCTCCCCTAGCCGCGGTGTTGCGTACCCAATGTGGCATTTGTTGCGTCTGACGAAACAAATGTCACATTGGGTCGGTCACCCGAAGGTGGCGAAACCGGCGAGGAGTTGGGTTTCGGCGACGGTGAGGTAGTCGGAGAGCTTGTCGGCCGCGGAGGGGCCGTCGCCGGTGCGGAGGTCGGCGAGGATGGCCTGGTTGCGGCTGAGGTAGGGGCCGTGGAAGCGCTCGGGGTCGTTCATCACGTGGAAGGCCAGCCGGAGCTCGGCGATGATCTGCTGCATCATCTCGTCGAGCCGGGGGCTGCCCGCGAGTGCCGTCAGAGCCTGGTGGAAGTGCATGTTGGCGGTGCCGAGCTCGCGCCACGCGCCCGCGCGTTCGGCCCGCTCGCCCTCGGTGACGGCGGCCTCCACCTGCGCCAGCCCGGCGGGCGGAGTGCTGATCGCGCTGACGACGGAGCATTCGATCATCCGTCGCACCCGGTAGAGGTCGCGGACGTCGTCGGTGGTCAGCGAGCGCACGAACACGCCGCGGTTCATCTCGTGGGTGAGCAGGCGCGCGTGGGTGAGCAGGCGGAACGCCTCGCGCAGCGTGTTGCGGGAGATGCTCAGCGCCTTGACGATCTTGTCCTCGGCCAGGCGCTCTCCGGGCTGGAAGGCGCCCTCGATGATGCGCGTCCGCAGGATCTCCGCCACCTTCTCCGCTGTGCTCGTGCGGCCGAGCAGCGCGCGGTCGGCTTCCAGGGAGAGCGAGGCGTTCACGTGATCAGTCAAGCATCGGATACCAGAACGAAACAACCTTCCCCTTGAAGGATCGTTCAACAATCCTCTAGCTTGATGTGGTCCACCCCACAGCAGCTGGAGGGCAGATGAGCACGGACACGGTCCCGGACACGCGGCCCTTCGCGTGGTTCCGCACCCTCGGCCCCAAAGGCAAGCGCGCGTTCGTCGGTTCCTTCGGCGGCTACGGCCTCGACTCCTACGACTTCCAGGTGCTTCCCCTGGGCATGGTGGCGATCTCGGCCTACTTCGGGATCTCCAGCGGGCAGGCGGGCCTGCTCAGCACCGTGACGCTGGTGATGTCCGCGGTCGGCGGCATCGGCGCGGGCATCCTCGCCGACCGCATCGGCCGGGCGCGCACGCTCATGGCCAGCGTGCTGGTCTACGCCGTGTTCACCGCGCTCTGCGGCTTCGCGCCGACCTACGAGCTGCTGCTGGTCTTCCGCGGCCTGCAAGGGATCGGCTTCGGCGCGGAGTGGGCGGCGGGCGCGATCCTGGTCGCCGAGTACGCCTCGTCGCAGTACCGGGGCCGCACGGTCGCGTTCATCCAGAGCGCGTGGGCGGTTGGCTGGGGGCTCGCGGTCGTGGTCTACACCGTGGTCTTCAACCTGGTGGACCCCGACCTCGCCTGGCGGGTGCTGTTCTGGACCGGAGCCCTGCCCGCGCTGCTGATCCTCTACGTGCGCCGCAACGTGACCGACTCGCCGAAGACGGAAGCCAGTCGCACCAAGGAAAAGCAGCGTGGCACGCTTCGCGGGATCATGCGCGGCAAGCTCGGGCGGACCACGTTCTTCGCCTCGCTGCTCGCGACGGGCGTGCAGGGCGGCTACTACACGCTCGCCACGTGGATTCCGGCTTACCTCAAGACCGATCGCCAGCTGACCATCGTCGGCACGGGCGGCTACCTCGCGTTCCAGATCGCGGGCGCGTTCGTCGGCTACATCACCGGCGGGTACTTCACGGACTGGTTGGGGCGCAAGAAGACCTTCGTGCTGTTCGCGGTGCTCTCGGCGGTGCTGATCGTCGGCTACACGGCGGTTCCGGTCGGAGCGGACACGCTCGTGCTCCTCCTCGGATTCCCGCTCGGCTTCTGCACTTCGGCCATCTTCAGCGGCTTCGGCGCGTACCTCGCGGAGCTGTACCCGTCGGCGTTGCGCGGGACAGGGCAGGGCTTCACCTACAACCTCGGCCGCGCGGTCGGCTCGCTGTTCCCCACGATCGTCGGCTTTCTCGCCGTCACGATGGGCATCGGCGGCGCGATGATCGTCGGAGCGTTCGGGTACGGCGTCGCCGTCATCGCGCTGATCTGGCTTCCGGAAACCGTTGGCACGGAACTGGAGTGAGCTGTGAGCACTGTGTACACGCAGGATGAGCGCGCTCGACTGGCGCCGGAGACCGCCCGCTCGGTGTTCCGCTCCGGGGTCGTCGAGCCGACCAGCGGCTGGTCGCACGGCCACGCCCAAGCCAACATGATCTCGGTGCCCGAGGACTGGGCCTACGACGTGCTGTTGTTCGCGCAGCGCAACCGCAAGCCCTGTCCCGTGCTCGACGTGACCGATGCCGGGGCGACGAGCACGATCCTCGCCGCTGGGGCGGACCTGCGCACCGATCTGCCGCGCTACCGGGTGTGGGAGCGCGGAGAGCTGGTCGACGAGCCGACCGACGTGCTCGCGCACTGGCGCAAGGACCTGGTGACGTTCCTGATCGGGTGCAGTTTCACCTTCGAGTTCGCGCTGACCACGGCGGGCGTCCCGCTCCGGCACGTCGACCAGGGCCGCAACGTCTCGATGTACGTGACCAACCGGCAGTGCCGCCCGGCGCGGCGGCTGCACGGGCCGATGGTGGTGTCCATGCGCCACGTCCCCGCGCCGTTGGTCGGGACCGCGACGCGGGTCAGCGGCCTGATGCCGGAGGTCCACGGCGCTCCGGTGCACGTGGGGACGCCCGCGAAGCTGGGAATCCGCGACCTGGCGAAGCCGGACTTCGGCGACGCCGTCAAGGCGCACAAGGGCGACGTGCCGGTGTTCTGGGCGTGCGGGGTGACACCGCAGGCCGCGCTGATGGCGTCCAAGCCGCCGTTCGCGATCACCCACGCGCCCGGGCACATGTTCGTCACGGACAAGCCGGACTCGGACTACCGGGTGGGTGCAGAATGACCTCGATGATCATCGACCTCAACAGCGACCTCGGTGAGGGCTTCGGGCCGTGGCCGATGGGCGATGACGAAGCCCTGCTCGGCATCGTGAGCAGCGCGAACGTTGCCTGCGGCTTCCACGCCGGAGACCCGTCGACCATGCGCGAGGTGTGCGCGCTCGCGGTCGCCGGGGGCGTGGCGATCGGCGCGCACGTCGGCTACCGCGACCTCGCGGGCTTCGGCAGGCGCGCGATGGACGTGGAGCCGGGGGAGTTGGCCGACGAGGTGCTTTACCAGCTCGGTGCGCTCGACACGTTCGCCCGAGCGGCCGGTGATCGCGTGCGCTATGTCAAACCGCACGGCGCGCTCTACAACACGGCCGTGCGCGACGAGAAGCAGGCAGGCGCGATCGTCGCGGCGATCCGGTCCTACGACCCTGTGCTGCCGGTGATGTGCCTGCCGGGCTCGCGGTTGCTGGAGCTGGCCGAGAAAGCCGGAATCCCCGCTGTGGCAGAGGCTTTCGCCGATCGGGCCTACACGCCGGAAGGCACGCTCGTGTCGCGGCGAGAGCCCGGGGCGGTGCTGCACGACGTTGATGAGATCGTCCGGCGCTGCGTCCGGATGGCGGCGGGGGAGGAGATCCCGGCGATCGACGGCTCGCCGCTCAAGATCGAAGCGCGCTCGATCTGCGTGCACGGTGACACGCCGGGAGCGGTGGAGATCGCGACGAGGGTCCGCGCCGGGCTCGACGCCGCTGGCGTTTCCGTTGTGCCCTTTGGAGTCGACTGAGAATGCGGGTCCATCGCTGCGGCCGTGATGCCGCGCTGGTCGAGCTGTCCGGGCTCGACGAGGTCCTCGGTCTGCACGCGGCACTGCGGGCTGAGGAACCGAACTGGCTGGTCGAGCTCGTCCCGGCCGCCACAACCCTGTTGGTGCGCTTCGACCGTGCACTGACCACAATGGACAAAGCCGTCGAACACGTTGCCGCGCTTGAACATTCCACTGTGGACGGAAATGACCTCGGCGAGGTCGTCATCCCGGTGCGCTACGACGGCGAAGACCTCGCGGATGTGGCTTCGCGCGCGGGGATGACCGAGGCGGAGGTCATCGAGCGGCACGCCCGCGCCCGCTACACCGTCGCCTTCTGCGGCTTCGCGCCCGGCTTCGGCTACCTCACCGGTCTGGACCGCGCGTTGTGGTTGCCGCGCAGAGAAACCCCGCGCACGCGCGTGCCCGCCGGATCGATCGCGCTGGCCGACCAGTACGCCGGGGTCTACCCGCGCTCCTCGCCCGGCGGCTGGCACATCCTGGGCAGCACGGACCTCGCGGTGTGGGACGTCGACCGCGACCCGCCCGCGCTGCTGGTGCCCGGAACCCCCGTCCGCTTCGAGGTGGTCCGGTGATCACGATCGTCGACCCGGGCCCGCAGGCGCTCGTGCAGGACATGGGACGGCCCGGCCTGGCCAAGCTCGGTGTCGGGCGCTCCGGCGCGGCCGACCGGCGCAGCCTCGCGCTGGCCAACCGCCTCGTCGGCAACCCGGAAACCCTTGCGGGAGTGGAGATCACCTTCGGCGGCCTGGTCGCGCGCTTCGCCGAGCCTGCGCTGGTCGCGGTGACGGGAGCGCCGTGCCCGGTGACGGTGGGCGCGCGGGCCGCCGGCGTGTACGCGCCGATTCACGTGCGCGCGGGCGAGGAGATCAAGCTCGGGCGGCCGAGCGCGGGGCTGCGCAGCTACCTCGCGGTGCGTGGCGGCGTCGACGTGCCGCCGGTGCTCGGCTCGCGCGCGACGGACCTGCTCTCCGGGCTGGGCCCGGCACCCCTTGCCGCAGGCGCGGTTCTGCCGGTCGGAGTGTCCACAGAGGACTACCCGGCCGTCGACCTCGCCCCGCAGGCGCCGTATCCGGCCGAGCCCGAGCTGCGCGTGCTGCCCGGCCCGCGCGCGGACTGGTTCACCGACGACGCGCTGGAAGCGTTGTGCGGAGAGGCCTACGAGGTCAGCCCGTCCAGCAACCGCATCGGCGTGCGGCTCAGCGGACCCGTGCTGCGCAGGCGGGAGCCGGAGCGCGAGCTGCCACCGGAGGCGATGGTGCTCGGCGCGCTCCAGGTCCCACCCTCCGGCCAGCCGATCCTGTTCCTGGCCGACCACCCGGTGACCGGCGGTTACCCCGTGATCGGTGTGGTGGAGCCGCAGGACCTGCACCTTGCGGCACAGTTGCGGCCTGGCCAGCGAATTCGCTTCCGCGCGGCGGCACCATAGGAGCATGACCGACCTCGCCGACGCCCTGGGGCGCAACCACGCCGAGCACGCGGCGCACCTGCTCCGGGGGACGCCGGGCGCGCGGGTGGACGAGCCGGGTGACGTGCTCGTCGCCGACAGCGGGCTCGCCGACGACACGTTCAACATGGTGATCAACGCGCGCTTCCCCGAGGAGACGGCGGACGAGCGCATCGCCGAAGTCGTCGCGTCGCTGCCGAAGGGCCGCCCGTTCACCTGGTGGGTCGGGCCGAACTCGCTGCCGACCGATCTCTCCGAGCGCCTGGCCGAGGCCGGGTTCCCGCCCGTCCCCGAGGTGGAGAGCGCGATGTGGTTCCAGGTTTCGGAGCTGGCCGAGACGAGGCCGACTGATCTGGAGATCGTCAAGGTCGGCACCGAAGGGCAGCTCGCGGACTTCGCCGCCGTGCTCGCGCCACTGTGGACACCGCCGTCGCCGACCGTGCCGGAGTTCTACGCGATGGTCGCGGAGAGGGCGCTGCGGCCGGACTGCCCGGCGAGGTTCTTCGTCGGCTACCGCGACGGCGAACCGGTCGCGACCGCCGAGGTCTTCCTGAGCGCGGGCGTCGCGGGCATCTACAACATCGCCACGGCCGTGGAGCACCGCAGGCGCGGTTATGCTGCGGCGCTGACCTCGGCCGTTCTCGCCGAGGCCGCCAACGCCGGGTACGGGGCGGCCGTGCTCCAGGCCTCGGAGGCGGGCGAGCTGGTGTACCGCGAGCTCGGCTTCCGCGAGATGGGCGCGGTGCGCGAACACGCACTCGCCTGAGATGGGCGCCCCAAGTCGCGGGAAACAACCAGGATCACGGTCAGGAGCCGGACAGAACCAGGAAGAACACTGTCATTCCGTTGAGGCAGGGTTGTCGCACGTGTCACGCCGACCTAACATCCAGTGCACGGTGTGGAAACGATTCCATGTGCATTCCTTGATCGCGAAGGGGTCGGGGGGCGTTTTCCTCGTGGGGGAGGGTGTTCGTGAAGCTGCGCAGACTGGTCGCGGCGGCGGTTGTCGCCGTGCTCGCGGTCACCACCAGCGCCTGTGGCTTCGAGAAGAAGCCCGAGGGGCCGCCGGTGGTCCGCATCGGGGTCGGCGGGCTCCCGCTGCTGGTCTACCTGCCCACCACGCTCGCGCAACGCCTCGGCTACTACGCCGATGAGGGCCTCGACGTGCGCCTCCAGGAGTTCCAGTCCGGCGCGAAGGCGCTGAAGGGCTTGCAGGCGGGAGAGGTCGACGTGGTCAGCGGCTTCTACGACCACGCCATCCAGATGCAGGCCCAGCGCAAGCCGGTCAAGGCGTTCGTGAACATGCTGCGCTACCCGTCGCTGGTGCTCGCGGTCTCACCGAAGACCTCCAGGCGGATCACCTCCATCGCCGATCTCAAGGGCGCAAAGGTCGGCGTCACCGGGCCGGGCTCCTCGACGGACTTCCTGCTCAAGTACCTCCTCGTGCGCAACGGGCTGCACGCCGACGACGCGGTCGCGCAAGCCATAGGGGGTGACATGAGCGCCGTCGAGGCGATGGAGTCCGGCAAGGTGGACGCCGCCGTCATGATCGACCCCGCGTTCTCCTTGCTGCAGAAGCGCTTCGGCGTCGACAGGGTGCGCGTGCTCAGCGACACCAGGACCGCGGCCGGGGTGCGCGCCGAGTTCGGCGTGTCCACCTACCCGGCGACGGTGCTCTACTCCGGCTCGGATTGGGTCGGCGGCAACCCTGCGGTCGCGGGCAAGCTGACCAGGGCGATCGTCAGGACGCTGGACTGGATGCGCAAGCACACCGCCGCCGAGATCGCCGAGAAGATGCCGCCGGAGTACGCGGGCGGCGATTTCGAGACCTACGTCCAGGCCATCGCGCACGCCAAGGACGCCTTTTCCCAGGACGGCGCGATCCCCATCAACGGGGCCGAGGCCGTATCGGGCATCCTCCGGCAGTTCGACGCCGAGATCGCGCGCATTTCCGTGGTCCTGGAGGACACGTTCACGAATGAGTTCGTGACACAAAGCTGAACGATGTTCTGGTTTTGTATCGATCCTGTATGTCCGAATCCTAGGCTTCTTCGCATCAGCGCGTCCCGCCATTCCCTGTCACCGGCGGCATTGCGCTGAAGGACTCTCCCTGCATGTCCGAAGAAGTGAGGATTCACGATGGCTACCGTTACCGTCAGAACGGCGGTCGCGGCGCTGGCCACCAGCGCCGCCACCCTGCTCGCCCTCGCCACCCCGGCCACGGCCGCCCCCAACCTGCGCACCCCGTTCGACTGCGGGCAGGTGTGGAACGCCAACACCCGGACCAACCACAACCCGCAGCTGTCGGTGGACTTCCAGCGCGGCGACGCCCAGGGCAAGAACGTCCGCTCCAGCGCCGCCGGCAAGGTCGTCACCCGCCGCGACCTCGGCGGGTCCAGCTACGGCAAGTACATCGTCGTCGACCACGGCGGCGGCTGGCAGACCCTGTACGCGCACCTCAGCGCCTTCAGCGTCGGCTTGGGCGCGAGCGTGAGCACCGGGACGATCATCGGCAAGGTCGGCAGCACCGGCGGATCGACCGGCCCCCACCTGCACTACGAGCAGAAGCTCAACGGCACCGTCCAACGCGCGGTGCTCAACGGCAAGGCGATCGCGTACTTCGGCAACACCTCGATCACCAGCAGCACCGGCTGCTGACGACCGGCGGTACTGGGGGCAGCTCCCGGCGAGGGTCCTCGCCGGGAGCTGCGTCTCTTCGGACCTGTTCTCGCGCTCCTCGCGATGACAGGCTTGCTCGATCTTCGTCCGCCCCGGAGGTCCCGTGCGCACCGTCCTGGCTCTGGTAGCCGCGTTCGTCGCGAGTCTTGTTCCCGTCCCGGCCTCCGCTGCTGTAAGCGATGCCGATCTGGCCTATCACTGGGCCCCCGTGCACTACCAGGACACCGATTCCTCGAACGCGAGTGCGGACTACCTGTCGCCCATTGACTTCGACGGGAACTGGAAGGGCAAGGACAACTGGGAGAACCAGGCGAAGCAGAAGCAGAACCTGCGCGGAGCCGCCTATTACTCGGTGACCGAGAACGCGAACTTCCACTATCTGCT
This sequence comes from Allokutzneria multivorans, assembly GCF_039537405.1. NCBI lineage: Bacteria > Bacillati > Actinomycetota > Actinomycetes > Pseudonocardiales > Pseudonocardiaceae > Allokutzneria > Allokutzneria multivorans. The sequence goes on from NZ_BAABAL010000002.1 coordinate 57,088, forward strand.
CTACGCCTTCTTCCACCCGCGCGACTGGAGCGACTGGAATCCGCTCGAAGAGCACGAGAACGACCTCGAAGGCCTCCTCCTCGTCGTGGAGAAGGGTGGTCAGTGGGGGACGCTGCGCGCGATGGTGACCGTGGCGCACCGCGACTTCTACTCCTACACGCCCGTCGACAGCCCGTTCACCAGCGGCGGCGAGAACATCGACGGCACCCTGCTCACCACGACGCACGACGGCATCGCGCGGGCGTCGACCTTCCAGGAGGCGAAGGGCCACGGGCTCTACCGCTGGAACGGCAAGGACTTCCCCGGCGGCGACGGCATCGTCTACCACCCGACGCGCGGCGCGGGCGAGGTGCCCAGCGGCGGCAACGACCGCTCGGTGGGCTACCAGCTGATCAACATCTTCGAGGCCGGTGGGCTGTGGGCGCACCGCGCGGACCCGGAGACCTTCCACGCGTGGGGGACCTTCGCCGGGGACGACGGCAAGGACAACGCCGCGAACGCGCCGTGGGGCTGGGACGACCACGACGACAAGCCGGTCAGGGGTGAGCTGGCCACCGATCCGGCCCGCGTGGTCCGCGACTACTTCGGCAACGCGGGCGGCCAGAGTTCGAGCTACGTCAGGAACCCGTACCGCTGACGGCGCCGATCGAGGTGTACCCGCCCGCGACCGCCCAGTCCGATCCGGTGATGAAGGCCGAGGACGGCGAGCACAGGAACAGCACCACCTCGGCGACCTCGGCCGGATCGGCGACCCGGCCGAGCGGGTGGAACGGCGCGCCACCGGGCTCCGCGGCCTCGCCGGTGAACTGGTCGAGCACCTCCGACCAGGTCCACGCGGGCGAGACGGAGTTGACCCGGATGCCGTCCTCGGCGAAGTCCGCCGCGATGCTCCTGGTCAGCTCGACCAGCGCGGCCTTGCCGACCGGGGCCAGCCAGCGGCCGCGCCGCACCGTGCCGTCCGAGGTCAGGTTCACGATCGCCCCGCCCGCTCCGCGCAGGTGCTGGTGGGCGGCGCGGGCGGTGATCGCCGCGCTGACGACGCCGGAGTTGAGGGAGTCCAGCCAGTGGAAGCGCTCAGCGCCCTGCCCGGTGGGGCTCGTGCCGAGGTTGATCACCGCGTCCAGTCCGCCCAGCTCGTCGGCCGCGCGCCGCAGGCAGGCAGAGACCTGGGCGTCGTCGGTGAGCTCGCAGCGGGCGAAGCGCACTCCGGGGCCGACCCGGTCACCCGGCCGGGTGTCGCCGAGCAGCACCCGCGCCCCGGCCTCGCGCAGGGCCTCCAGCACGGCGGCGCCGATGGGGGTCGCCCCGGCGCCGGTGGACCCGCCCAGCACCACAACGGACCTGCCGGCCAGCTCCCGCATAATCCTCATTCCCTGGGCTGCCACCACGATGACCTGATGATCGTGGTCTCGCCAAGCCCCCCGACGCACCCTCGATACAGTTTGCGCAGTGAAGTGCACATTTCACTTGGGGAGGTTCACCGGGATGACCGAAGGTCCGCTTGCGGGACCGCGCCGCGCTTCCCACCGGCTCCCGCTCGACGGTCATGCCCTGCTCCGCACCCGTGACCTGGACGCTTTCCGCGAACAGATCACCCGGTCCTTCTGCCCGCACCGGGTGGAGCTGATCGGTCCGGGCGCACGGCTGGACGCCCGGCAGCACGGCGCCCAGGTGGGCCGGGTGGCGCTGCACTACGTCGACTACGGCGCGCGGGTGCGGGTCCGCGCCGAGGCCATCGACGGCTTCTTCGCCGTGCAGATCCCCCAATCGGGTGGCGGGGTGATCCGCAGCGCGCGCCAGGAGGTCGTGATGGGTGCCGACCGGGCCTCGGTGCCCGGCCCGACCGACGACGTGGACATGGTGCTCGACGGCGGCACCCCGCAGCTGGTGGTCCGGCTCGACCGCGAGGCCGTGGAGAGCCGGCTGCACCAGCTGCTCGGCAGGCCGCCGCGCGGGGTGCTGCGCTTCGACCTCGGCATGGACCTGAGCACGCCGCAGGCCCGCGCCTGGCTCGCGCAGATCCGGTGGGCGTGCGCCGAGCTGGAGCGCGGAGCGACGCCCGCCCCGCTGGTCGCCGAGCACCTGGAGCAGTCGCTGATCACCGGCCTGCTGCTGGCGCAGCGCTCCAACTTCTCCGAGGCGCTGCACGCCGACCAGGCCGCGTCCATGCCGAAGACGGTGCGGCGCGCGATCGACCTCATCGAGGGCCACGCCGCCGAACCGCTCACGGTGGAGGACCTCGCCGAAGCCGTCGGTGTCGGCGTCCGCGCGCTGCAGGGCGGGTTTCGCCGGCACCTGGACACCACGCCGATGGCTTACCTGCGCGAGGTCCGGCTGAGCCGGGTGCACGACGAGCTGCGCGCCGCCGACCCGAGCGCGGTGACCACGGTGACGGAGGTGGCCTCGCGATGGGGTTTCTGGCATCCCGGCCGCTTCGCCGCCGCCTACCGCCAGCGCTACGGCGAGACCCCGTCGGCCACGTTGCAGCGCTGACAATTCTGTCCATTGTGGACTTCAACAAGTGTCGGCGCGGTTACTGGATGATGACGAAACCGTTGTCCTCCAGGGAGATGCCGGTGTCCCTGGGCGACTGTCCGGTTGAACCGCGTTAACGGATGTTCTCCTCCTGCGAAAAATCGCCTAAACTGGAGCATTACTCAGCAGGAGGTGTCGCGATGGAGGAGTGGGTCAACAGTATCGCGTGGTCGAACGTGTTCACCCTGACGTTGGCGGTCGTCGCCGTCGTAGCGGCCGTGATGGCCTGCGCGATGCTGGCGAAGAGCTTGGACCGCGTACTGCGCAAGGAGCGCCGCGGCAGCCGCAGGGGAGACGACGAGCCGCTCAGCGTCATGGCTGAGCGTTCGTCCACATAGGACATTTCGCTCGACCCGTGCGGCCCTGCACCTCAGACCCCGAAGAATCCGGGCGCGGTTCTCGTCGAGGTGCGGGGGCTCCGCCGCCGAGACTCCGCTTCTTGTTGCTCCCGCAACGAGTTCTTTCTTGTCAGCAGCCGTGCGATGAGGCCGCGCTTCTTCGTGTAAGCGTGCAGTTCTTCCGCTCGGTACTGGTGCATCTGGTAGAGCTGTAACGGATCCACGACTCTAGTCGCCTTCCTTGTCGGGGGTGTCCGCGAGCGTGCTCGCGAGGAACAGCCGCACCGCGCGGTGGCCTTCCGGGCGCAGCTCGGCGTTCTCGAAACGGTCGTTGTAGCGCTGCAACAGCGCCTGCAACTCCGAGCGCAGTTCCTTCAGCTCCTCGGGCGTCACGAACGCCAAGGTGGCCGAGAAACCGTTGGCCTTGCGCCATTCCTCGGGTTCGGACGGGCTGCGCCGGAGTGCCGACTTCATCCGCGTCGCCTCGAAGTCGAGGAACGCCTCGGTCGCAGCCTGGCCCGCCGCGGCGCTCTCCGGGTCGGCGTTGACGCCGTTGACGTCCCAGGACTGCTCGGTGCTGGCGATCCGCCACGGCTTCTCCCGGCCCTGCCCGCCGGGGGCCTGCTCCACGTAGCCGTACTTGGCCAGCGTGTTCAGGTGGTAGGAGCAGTTCGCCACGCTCTCGCCGAGCGCCTCGGCGCACTTGGTCGCGGTGCTCTGCCCGTGCACCGTGAGCAGGTCGATGATCTTCCAGCGCAGCGGGTGGGCGAGCGCCCTGAGCTGCTTGGGGTCCTGGATGTTGCTGTGCTTCTGGGTGGGCATGCATAACAAGGTATCTTGCTAAAGACTCGTTTAGCAAGAGTTCTTGTTATGCAGTGCCGGTCACTCCGTGGGCGGGGCCACCGGCCGCCAGTCGATCGGGGTGGACAGCACCATCGCGCTGGAGGTCTCGCCGTAGCGCGACAGCCGTTCGAGCAGCTGCTCCAGCGCGCGGATCGTCGGCGCGGCGACCTTCACCACCGAGCAGATGTCGCCGGTCAGGCGCACGACCTCCATGACCTCGGGGCAGTCCGCCAGCAACTCCGGGTGCACCGTGATGCAGCGCGCGCCGTAGCACTTCATCCGCACCAACGCGATCACCGGCCGTCCGGCCGTCGTCGGGTCGACGCGCGCGTGGTAGCCCTGGATCACCCCGGCCGCTTCGAGCCGCCGCACGCGCTGCGCCACCGTCGGCGCCGACACGTGCACGCGGCGGGACAGCTCGTTGTAGGACAGGCGTGCGTCCTCCTGGAGCGCGTCGAGCAGGGCCCAGTCGACCTTGTCCAGCGGCGTGTTCATGACCGTAAGCCTAAGTTGGCGATCCGTTTCCGGCTGGAAAGCACAAGGCCCGCATTCACCGTCGCCGTCCATTCCACGTCGAGGTTTCGCGGAGCACCATGATGCGGGTGAAGACGACCCAAGAGCCCAACCTGGACTTCGCGGGCACCACCCCCTACGAGGACTACGTGCACGCCTCGGTGCTGCACTCCCTGCAACAGCGGTGGTCCAGCGACCCGGGCGAGATGTCGTTCCTGGTGATCACGCAGATCATGGAGCTGTACTTCGGCCTGCTCTGCTTCGAGTGGCAGCAGGCCCAGCAGGAGCTGCGCGCCGACGACCTCGACTCCGCGCGGCGCACCCTGCACCGCAGCGTGCTGCACCTCCAGGGCGTGAACGCGGCGTGGCGCTCCATCGCCAGGATGACCCCGGAGGAGTTCAACGCCTTCCGCGGCAACCTCGGCGAGGGCTCCGGCTTCCAGTCGGCGATGTACCGGCACATGGAGTTCCTGCTCGGCGAGAAGTCGGCTTCCATGATCGTCCCGCACCGCGCCGTGCCCTCGGTGGAGGCCGAACTGGAGTCCGCGTTGCGGTCGCCCAGTTTGTACGACGACGTGCTGGAGTACTTGTCCCGCAGGGGATACGCGGTGCCGGTCGAGGTTCTGCAGCGCGACCGCTCGCGTGTCTACCAGGCGGATGCGGGCGTGGAACGGGTGTGGACGGAGATCTACTCCTCGCGCGCCGACCACCACGACACGCAGCAGCTCGGCGAGGTGCTGACCGATATCGCCGAGGAGTTCGCGCGCTGGCGCTACGACCACCTCCTCGCCACCCGTCGCGCGATGGGCGCCAAGGTCGGCACCGGCGGCTCGGCGGGCGTGGCGTGGCTGGAGAAGCGCACGCAGCGCGCGGTTTTCCCCGAGCTGTGGACCGCCCGCAGCTACGTCTGACTTCCTGCTTCGCCTGACCTCACGGGAGTGTTGATGTCTTCCCTCGCCGAGCGCGCCCGCGAACTCGATGCGGCCGATCCCCTCGCTTCCTGCCGGAAGTTGTTCGACCTTGATGACTCGGTGGTCTACCTCGACGGCAATTCTCTTGGCGCACCGCCACTTTCGGTCGCTGAGCGGATGCAGGACGTCGTCCGCAACCAGTGGGGCCGGAGGCTGATCCGCTCGTGGGGTGAGGGCTGGTGGACCGCCCCCGAACGAGTCGGCGACCGCATCGCACCCCTCGTCGGCGCGGCTCCCGGTCAGATCGTGGTCGGCGACTCCACGAGCGCGAACCTGTTCAAGGCGTTGGTTGCCGCGCTGCGGATGTCCAAGGGGCGCAACGAGATCGTCGTGGATTCCGCGACCTTCCCCACCGACGGCTACATCGCGTCCTCGGTGGCCCGGCTGACCGGCGCGACCGTGCGCGCGGCTCCGCTGGACTCGTTGGAGCTCAACGCGAACACCGCCGTTGTGCTGGCCAACCAGGTCGACTACCGCACGGGCCGGGCTTACGACGTCGCCGCCGTCACCGCTTCGGTGCACGCGGCGGGCGCGTTGGTGTTGTGGGACCTGTGCCACAGCGTCGGCGCTCTGCCCGTGGACCTCGACGCGCACGGTGTCGACTTCGCGGTGGGCTGCACGTACAAGTTCCTCAACGGCGGCCCCGGCGCGCCTGCTTTCCTTTACGTTCCAACACGTTTGCAGGCTTCGTTCGATCAGCCGCTCGCCGGGTGGAACGGGCACCGGGTACCGTTCGCGATGACCCCCGACTTCGAGCCGTCTCCGGAGATCGCACGTGGTCGTTGTGGCACACCGGACATCCTGTCCCTGCTCGCGCTGGACGCCGCGCTCGACGTGTGGGACGGCGTGACGATCGCTGATGTGCGCGCCAAGAACCTCGCGCTGACCGGATTCTTCATCGAGTGCGTGGATTCGCTCGTCGGCTCGCGCGTTTCCGTTGTCACGCCCAGGGATTCTTCACGCGGCAGCCAGGTTTCGCTGGCATGCGAGGATGCCTCGCCGGTGATGGAGGCGCTGATCGCCCGTGACGTGATCGGCGACTTCCGCCCACCCAACGTGCTCCGCTTCGGCTTCGCCGCCCTGTACGGCCGCTACACCGACGCCCTCCGCGCCGCCACCACCCTCGCCGACGTGCTGGCCTAGTGTCCTGAGTCGGGAGTTGTAGTCATATGTAGTGTGGAGTGATGGCGCGTACTG
>NZ_BAABAL010000003.1:0-374534 GCF_039537405.1 Allokutzneria multivorans
CGGGGTGCCCGTCGGGTGAGGTGCAGACGCGGCTGCGGTTGGGTCAGGAGAAGGAAGCGGTCCAGGCCGCTGCGGATTACCGGGACATTTTCGGTGCGGAGAACTTTTTCCTGGAGTTGATGGATCACGGCCTGGACATTGAGCGCCGGGTCCGCGAGGGTTTGCTGAAGATCGGCAAGGATCTGGGCATCCCGCCGTTGGCGACGAATGATTCGCATTATGTGACGAAGGATCAGGCGGATACGCATTCGGCGTTGTTGTGCGTGCAGTCGGGTAAGACGTTGAACGATCCGAACCGGTTCAAGTTCGACGGTGATGGTTATTACTTGAAGTCGGCCGCGGAGATGCGGGAGATCTGGGACTCCGAGGTCGAGGGCGCGACGAACAACACTCTGCTGGTCGCGGAGATGGTGGAGCCCTACGACGACGTGTGGGTCGACAGGGACCGCATGCCGAAGTTCGCGGTCCCCGACGGCCACGACGAGGCGAGCTGGCTGCACCACCAGGTGCTGGAAGGCCTGCGCTGGCGGTTCCCCGGGGGAGTCGAGGACGCCTACGTGCGGCGCGCGGAGTTCGAGCTGGACATCATCGCGCAGAAGGGCTTTCCCGCGTACTTCCTGGTCGTGGCCGACCTCATCCAGCACGCGAGGAAGATCGGCATCCGCGTCGGCCCCGGTCGTGGCTCCGCCGCCGGGTCGCTGGTCGCGTACTCGTTGGGCATCACCAACCTCGACCCCATCCGGCTCGGGCTGCTGTTCGAGCGGTTCCTCAACCCCGAGCGCACGTCCATGCCGGACATCGACATCGACTTCGACGACCGCAGGCGCGGCGAGATGATCCGTTATGCCACCGACAAGTACGGCTCCGACAAGGTCGCCCAGGTCATCACGTTCGGCACGATCAAGACGAAGGCGGCGATCAAGGACTCCGCTCGTGTCCACTACGGACAGCCGGGCTACGCGATCGCCGACCGGATCTCCAAGGCCCTGCCGCCTCCCGTTGCCGCGAAGGACATCCCGCTCTCCGGGATCGTGGACCCCGGGCACGAGCGCTACGGCGAAGCGGCCGAGGTGCGCGCCCTGGTGGAGAACGACTCCGAGGTCGCGAAGATCTTCGAGACCGCGCGCGGACTCGAAGGCCTGATCCGCAACGCCGGTGTGCACGCCTGCGCGGTGATCATGTCCTCGCAGCCGCTGATGGAGTCCATCCCGCTGTGGCGGCGCGACGACGGCTCGATCATCACCGGCTGGGACTACCCCTCCTGCGAGGCCATCGGCCTGCTCAAGATGGACTTCCTCGGCCTGCGCAACCTCACCGTCATCGGCGACGCCATCGAGAACATCAAGGCCAACCGCGGCGAGGACATCGACCTCGACACCCTCGGCGTTGAGGACGCGCAAACCTACGAGCTGCTGGGCAGGGGTGACAGTCTCGGCGTGTTCCAGCTCGACGGCGGGGCAATGCGCGAGCTGCTGCGACGCATGCGGCCAACGGGTTTCGACGACATCATCGCGGTGAACGCCTTGTACCGCCCGGGTCCCATGGCGATGAACACGCACAACAACTACGCCGACCGCAAGAACGGCCGCCAGGCCATCGAGCCGATCCACCCCGAACTGGCGCGGGCGCTGGAGGACATTCTCGCCGAGACCTTCGGCCTGATCGTCTACCAGGAACAGATCATGACGATCGCGCAGCGCGTCGCGGGCTACTCGATGGGGCGCGCCGACGTGCTCCGCCGCGCGATGGGCAAGAAGAAGAAAGAGGTGCTGGACAAGGAGTTCGAGGGCTTCCGGCAGGGCATGCTCGACAACGGTTTCTCCGACGAGGCCGTCACAGCGTTGTGGGACACCATTCTCCCGTTCGCCGGGTATGCGTTCAACAAGTCCCACGCCGCAGGCTACGCGCTCGTCGGTTACTGGACGGCCTATCTCAAAGCGAACTTCCGCGCCGAGTACATGGCCGCGCTGCTCACCTCCGTCGGCGACAACAAGGACAAGTCCGCGATCTACCTCTCCGAGTGCCGGCGCCTGGGCATCAAGGTGCTACCACCCGATGTCAACGAGTCCGCGCTGCGCTTCGCCGCCGTGGGCGAGGACATCCGTTTCGGCATGGGAGCCGTGCGCAACGTCGGCGCGAACGTCGTCGAGTCGGTGATCAAGTCCCGTGGTGCGAAGGGGGAGTTCACCTCCTTCACCGACTTCCTCGACAAGGCCGAGCTGGTCTGCTGCAACAAGCGCGTCATCGAGTCGCTGATCAAGGCGGGCGCGTTCGACTCCCTCGGCGCCACCCGCCTGGCGATGATCCAGGCGCACGAGTTCGCCGTGGACGCGGTCGTCCCGCTCAAGCGCAAGGAGGCGATGGGCCAGTTCGACCTGTTCGGCAGCGAACCCACCGCCGACGCTTCCCCGTTGGCGCACTTGAACTTCGGCGACGAGGAGTGGCCGCGCAAGCAGCTGCTGGCCCACGAGCGCGAGATGCTCGGCCTCTACGTCTCCGCGCACCCGCTCGACGGTGCCGAGCACGTGCTGCGCAGACACGCCCCGCGCCCAATCGCGTCGATCTTGGAGAACCCGCCGCGCGAGGGCGAGCTCGTGGTGTCCGGGCTGATCACGTCGTTGGAGCGGCGGATCAACAAGAAGGGCGAGCCGTGGGCGATCTGCACGATCGAGGACATGGACGCCGCGATCGAGGTGCTCTTCTTCCCCAAGGCCTACTCCGTGCTCTCCGCCGACCTGGTCGAGGACAACGCGGTCGTGGTGAAGGGGCGGGTGAACTGGCGCGAGCAGCGGTTGTCGGTCTTCGGCGCCGACCTCGCCCCGATCGAGCTGGCCGCCTTCGGCGCCGAGGAGCTGCCGCTCGTGCTGCTGGTCAACGGCAGGACCGTGACCGAGGCCGTCGTGCTCGAACTCAAGCAGACCCTGCTCGCGCACCGGGGCGAGACCCCCGTGCACCTGGAGATCACCGGGCTCACCCGTCCGCACAAGCTCGCCGTCGACGACTACCCCGTGCACCCCAGCCCCGCGTTGCGCGCCGAGCTGCGGGCGATCCCGGGGGTGGCGTTGCGCTGAACGGCCGCCGCCACCACACGTCCGAGGGATCGACTGGGCCCCGGTCCGGACATCAAGATCATTCCTCACTCTGGGCGGACCGGGAGCACCCTGTTAGCGTCGCTCCACCGGATTGGTCCGCGACCGTGGGAGGTGTTCTGCTGTGTCCTCGGACGACGGCGAGCTGCTTGAGGTGCGCTGGAGCACCGTCAACGGGTGGCAGGTGCTGTCGCTGGCCGGCGAGGTCGACGTGACGCGCCAGGACGAGCTCTTCGGGGAGCTGTCCGGGGCACTCGGCGCCGCCTCCGCCCGGGTCGTGCTCGACCTCTCGCGGGTGACCTACATCGACTCCTCGGGCCTGTCGGCGATCGCGGTGGCCAACCGCGAGGCCGCGGACGGCGCGATCTTCCGGATCGCGGGCTCCGGCGGCTTCGTGCTGCGCCTGCTCCGGACCACCGGGCTGGACACGGTGCTCGACGTCCACCCCAACGTGGAGCACGCGGCGCGATGAGCCCTCGCGGAGAACTGGTGCTGGTCCGGCACGCCGAGTCGGAGATCCCGCGCCCCGGCGGGCCCGACGAGTACCACCGGCCGCTGACCGCTACGGGCCTGGCGCAGGCCGCGAGCCTGGTGCTCCCTCGGCCCACGCGCGTCGTGTCCAGCCCTTACCTGCGAGCCGTGCAGACCGTCGCGCCACTGGGTTTGCCCGTCGACACGGTGCACGAGCTGCGCGAGTGGGACTCGGGCCTGCAACCGTCCCCCGACTACGCCCGCCACTACGCCGCGAGCTGGGCTGATCCCGAGATGGCCCGCCCGGGTGGGGAAAGCCTCGCCCAGCTCACCTCGCGCGCGGTCGCCGCCCTGACCGCGCTCGCCGACGGGGGCGTGGTCGTCGTGGGCAGCCACGGCACGTTCGTCGCCAGGGCGCTCGCAGGCTTCGGTGTGTCCACAGTGGACTGGCCGTTCAGCGCCGCGATGCCCATGCCCGCCGTCTACCGCATCCGCTTCTCCGCCGGTCACCCCCACGTCTCCGGCCCCGGCCTCGGCGGAGACGCGGCCTAGGATCGGGGCATGGCGACAGCGCTCTTCGCGGGGATTCCCGTCGCGGACTACCCGGCCGCGCTCCAGTGGTACGAGCGGTTGTTCGGCGCACCGCCGACCTTCTTCGCCCACGAGACCGAAGCGGTGTGGGAGGTGGCGGAGAACCGGTCGTTCTACGTGGTGCTCAAGCCGGAGCACGCGGGCCACGCGACGCACACGCTGTTCCTGGACGACTTCGACGAGGTCGTCGCGCGGATCGAGGAGCGGGGCCTGGAGCCCGCCGAGCGCGAGACCTACCCGAACGGCGTGCGCAAGACGACCTTCCGCGATCCCGACGGCAACGAGATCGGTTTCGGCGGCGGCCCGCGCTAGCCCCGGTGCACGTGGAAGTACGCGAAGCTCGCGGTGACGGCGGGAGTGTTGCCGCCGTGGGCGATGAGGCCGACGCGAGGCGCTGACCCGGCGGGGAAAGTCCATGTGCCGCCCCACGTCCAGCGCTCGCCGTCACGGCTGGAGCCGCCCCGGAAGCGGTGCTCGCCGCTGCCCGGGTCCACGGTGTGGGCCAGCCGGAGCCATGTCGTGGGAGCCGGAGCGGTCAGCGTCTGCTGGCCGTAGAGGAGCCGCCCGGAGTGCGGAAGCTCCCGCCCGAACTCCAGCTGCCGCGTGTTCCAGATCGCGACATGGCTCAACCGCGCGAAATCGTCGTCGTTGGCGTAGGCGATCAGGCCCGCCTGCTGGAAGTTCCGCGCGGAGCCCTCGCCGAGATCGAGGTCGAGCCGGGTCTCCACGACGTAGTCCCCGCGCGGTGGCTCGCGCAGGAGCACTCCGGCGTTGTTGTTGGCGCCAACGAGATCCGCCGCCTGGGTCGGCCAGCGCAAGGCCCCTGCGCGCACGATCGCGGCGGGATCACCCCGAATCCAGGACCACCCGGCACCCAGTTCTCCGTCGAACTCATCCGATGCTGAGCGGTCGAGCCGTCCGAGGCGCGGCTCGGGTTCGGCGCGGCGCACGGGCTGAGCGGCTCGCTCGGCCGAGACGTTGTCCACCGATGCCTCACCGCGCGCGATGATCGCGAAATCGTCCCCGAGGTGCTCCGGCAGCGCGCGGGTCTGCTCAGCGAACGGATCGCCGAGGCGCGCGTCGGTGACGGCGGCTGTCAGCACTCCGCCTCGCACCGTGACGGTCAGCGAATGCCAAGTGTCGTAACGAAAATTCGCGGGCAGGGGAGTTCGCTGGATGCCATGCGCATCAGTGACGAGCGCGGCGGCGTCTCGGTCGAGCATCACCGTCACCCCGCCCATCGACACCCCGGCGGAGCCGATCACGTCCAGCTCGACGAACGCGTTGACAGGTAGGGACTCGGTAGAACGGAGCCGACTCGTGTCGGGCGAAGAGTGCCGCAGCACACCGCCTTTCACGTGCCAGGCAGGAGCCGGAGTGCGCCAGCCGGGGCTGACCGTGTCCCGCGAGAAGCTGTCGCCGGAGATGACCGGGGCGCGCTGACGGCCCGTTGACGCGCCACGCACCGTTGGCCACTCGTCGATCCAGTCGAGCCGATCGATCAGCATCGGCCGCATGGTCACGCCGTGCGGCTCGTCGAGGTACGGATCCGATCGGTCGATCCCGTGGTACACCAACCAGTCCTGCCCCGCCGAGTCGGTGACGACCGAGTTGTGGCCGACGCCGATCCACCGATTTCCGTTCTGCCGCAGAACAGGCGTGCCGCCGACGCGCGAGCTGAGCAGCGAGATCCCGTCTCGGTCCACGAACGGCCCGGTCGGAGTGCGGGACCGCCCGGCGAAGACGCTGTAGCCGGTCGCGGGGCCGACGCAGCAATTCCCTGACGAGACGAACAGGTAGTACCAGCCGTTCTTCCTCACCACGTAAGCACCTTCGTAGCGGTCGCCGATCGCGATCCGCGTTGCCGACCCGGTCATCCGCGTCCCGTCGTCGGACAGCGGCACGACGAACAACCCGCCGTAGTAGGAGCCGTAGTACAGCCAGCGCCGACCCGTCGCGTCGGTGAGCATCGCGGGATCGAGGATCGACCAGAACCGGCCTTGATCCCCGGGAACAGGTGGCACGACCGGAGCGTCGAGCGCGGTCCACGGGCCGATCGGTGACGGCGCCGTCGCCACTCCGACCGCGGCGTCGCCACCCTCGTTCATGATCGTGTCGGTGACCGTGAAGTACAGCAGGTAGCGCCCGTCGACGTAGCGGACGTCCGGCGCCCACAGGCCCGCACCCGTCGCGGCCCACCGCGGGCGGCTGGCCTGCGTGAACACGTCGGTGACGTACTCCCAGCGCGTCAGGTCGGCCGAGCGCGTGATCGGCAGCAGCCGGTGCACGCGGTCGCCGCGCCGCAGCGGGTCTCCGGTGCCGAAGGCGTACCAGAAGCCGTCCTTGCCCCGGATGACCGCCGGGTCCGCGAAGGTGTCCGCCGCGGGAGCGGAGACCGGGTTGGTGTAGCGGCGTTCGGACTCGGCGGAGGCCGGCGGGAGGAGCGTGGCGACGAGCGCCACCACCGACGCGAGGAGCTTGTGCGGGAAGCGGACCATGGCGCGAAGTCCCTTCGCTCAACGGCGAGCGGCTCCGGTCAAGATCAAGGGTAGGAGCCCCGCGAGCCCCGGCGACAGGGCCAGTGGGTGGAACCAGCGCAATCGGTTGGACATTCTTTCCGTGGCCTTGCCGAGTCTGAAATGATTCGATGAATACTCTTTTGGCCTCTGGCTCCCGACTTTGTGCGCGTGAAAGCTTGTCGTCCATGACCGAGACGAACATACCCAAGGCGCCACCGTCGGGCGGCTTCAAGCCCGACATGAGGATTTCCGTGAAACAATCCCAGGAATTCGGGCAGATGCTCGTCACGGGAACACGGCGCTACAACGACATGGTCACATCCGTGCGGCAGGGCACTTTCCTGTCGGATGCGGACATGCGGACGCGGCGCGCCACGTTCGGCGACCACTACACCACCGCGCCCGCGACGACCCCGGAGTACCGCGCGGACAACGCCCAGGCGGTCAGCATCACCGGATGCCCGTCCGCGACCTACGTCAACACCATCGACACCGGCAACGCCGAGATCCGCGCCTGGCTCAACGTCAATCCGGACCCGCTGCCGAACTGGGCGCTGCTCAAGACCTCCGACATCCAGTTCCTCCAGTACGAGATGGGTTTCGGGAACCAGCCGATCGCGCCGCTGCGCCGGATCGTGCGCATGAACGTCGCCTCCGGGAACGGCAGTGCGATGGTCTACTACCTGAGCATGCTGAACCCGAACTTCATCGGAATGACGCTCCGGCCGAACGACCAGCAGCAATGGCAGGTTGAGGGGCAGGCCGGAACCGTCACCGAAACCACCGCGAACTTCTTTCACGCATTCCTCGGCACCGACAACGGTGCTTCCTCGATCTGGCTGGTCCGTGAACACGGCCGCCGCCTCGGCATCACCGGAATCGAGAAGGTCGTCATCGTGAACGAGCAGAACGTGGCGATCCACTTCACGCACGGCTAGCGCGAGGTCTCCGCGCCCTGGTGGCCGAGTCCGGCGAAGAACTCGCGGATGTCGGCCACCAGCAGCTCCGGCTCCTCCAGTGCGGCGAAGTGCCCGCCCCGGTCCACATCGACCCACCGGGTGATCGTGTTCTCCGTTTCGGCGTAGCGGCGGATGCCGACGTCGTGGGCGAAGACGATCGCCGCGGTGGGGACGCCGGAGTTCGGCAGCGCGCCCCAGCCTGAGGCCTGCGCGTAGCCGACGTAGGCGGCCGAGCCCGCGGTGCCGGTCAGCCAGTAGATCATCGCGTTGGTCAGCAACCGATCCCGGTCGATCACCAGCTCCGGCAGGGTGGCGCGCGGGTGGGTCCACTCGCGGAACTTGTCCATCACCCACGCGAGCTGCCCGACGGGGGAGTCGGTCAGGCCGTAGGCGAGGGTCTGCGGGCGGGTGGACTGGATCGAGATGTAGCCGAACTCCTCCCGCAGGAAGGCCTCGATCCGGGCGACACGGTCCCGGTCGAGGTCGCTGAGCGAACTCAGTTCCTCCTGGGACAGCGGCAAGTTCGGCATGGGACCGGGGCCGCCGTTGACGTGCACGCCGACGACGTGCTCCGGCGCGACCCGCCCGACCTGCGGGCTGACCTTGGCGCCGATGTCCCCGCCCTGCACGCCGTAGCGGTCGTAGCCGAGCCTGCGCATCAGCTCCGCCCAGGCCCGCGCGATCCGGTCCACGTCCCAGCCGGTATCCGTGACCGGCCCGGAGAAACCGAAGCCCGGAAGAGACGGGATGACCAAGTGGAACTCAGTGCTCAGCGGCTCGATCACGTCGAGGAACTCCACCACCGAGCCCGGCCAGCCGTGCGTGAGCAGCAACGGCAACGCGTTCTCGTCGGTGGAGCGGACGTGCAGGAAGTGCACGCGCTGCCCGTCGATCGTGGTGGTGAACTGCGGGTGCTTGTTCAGCTCCGCCTCGGCGACGCGCCAGTCGTAGCCCGTGCGCCAGTGCTCGACGAGCTCCTTCAGCCACGACGTCGGCACTCCGGTGTCCCAGTCGTCGCCCGGCAGGGCTTCGGGCCAGCGCACGCGCTCCAAGCGCTCGCGCAGGTCGTCGAGCTGCCGCTGCGGGACGTCCAGGGTGAAGGGCTTGATCTCTTCGCTCATAGGACCAGGTTAGGAACGAGCTAGGACAGATTCCGCCCTAACTTCCTGGCAGACTTCTGCCCATGTTGGAGACCTCGGCGCGACTGCTCCGCCTGCTGTCGCTGTTGCAGATCTCGCGCGACTGGACGGGTGCCGACCTCGCACGGGAGCTCGACATCGACGCGCGCACCGTGCGCCGGGACATTCAGAAGCTGCGTGAGCTGGGCTATCCCGTGCACGCCACCCCCGGCGCCGCTGGTTACCGGCTCGGTGCCGGTGCCAAGCTCCCGCCGCTGTTGCTCGACGACGACGAGGCCGTCGCTGTCGCGATCGGACTGCGCACTGCGGCGAGCGGCACCGTGGCGGGCATCGAGGACAGCTCGCTGCGCGCGCTCGCCAAGCTCGAACAAGTCCTGCCTTCGCGGCTTCGCCACCGCATCACCGCGCTGCACTCCGCCACGGTCACCGTTCCCGCGTCCGGCCCGGTGGTCGACCCCGACGTGCTCACCGCCGTCGCCGCCGCGTGCCGCGACCGCCACCGGCTCCGCTTCGACTACCGCAGCCACGACGGCACCGAGTCCGTCCGCGACGTCGAGCCGTACCGCCTCGTGCACACCGGTCGGCGGTGGTACCTCCTCGCGTGGGACACCGCTCGCGCGGACTGGCGCACCTACCGCGTCGACCGGCTCACGCCCCGAATTCCCACCGGCCCTCGATTCACGCCCCGCGAGGCCCCCGAGCCCGCCGAGCACCTCTCGCGCGGCGTGTCCACCGCCCCCTACCGCTACCAGGCCCGCATCACCGTGCACGCCAGCCCCGAGGTGGCCGCCGAGCGCATCCCGCCCACCGTCGGCGTCATCGAGGCCGTCGACCCGCGAACCTGCGTCGTGCGAACGGGTTCCCACTCGCTCGACGAGCTGGCTGTCTACATTGGACTGTTCGGTTTCCCGTTCCACGTCCACGAGCCACCCGAACTCATCACCCACCTGCGCGCCCTCGCCACCCGCATCACCACGGCCCTCGCCTTGGCAGATGCCCAGGGCTCGACCGATCCCACGCACCGAGGTCTGAGGCAGTCCTAGGCTGGGTCGCCGAACCCGACCTCACCACGTGGAGCAGAGCTGTGCGGATCGTTCTGGACACCGACCCGGGCATCGACGACGCGTTGGCCTTCCTGTACTTGGCCGCGCACCCCGAAGCGGAACTCGTCGCGGTCGGCAGCGTCCACGGCAACACGACGGCGCCGCAGACCGCTGCCAACGCGCTTCGCTTGCTCGACAAGCTGGGTCTGCACCACGTTCCCGTAGCCGTCGGCGCGCACCGGCCGCTCGCGCAACCGCTGGAGACCGCGGAGTTCGTCCACGGTCACGACGGACTTGGCGGGCATGCCGGACCCGCCTCTAAGCGCGAGCCGCTGGACATCTCCGCCGCAGAGCAGTTGGTGCGCGTGGCGCGCGCTCACCCTGGCGAGATCACTGTGCTGGCACTGGGGCCGCTGACGAACATCGCGATCGCACTGGGGATCGAGCCCGAGCTGCCCACGCTGCTGAAGTCCGTGTTCGTGCTCGGCGGGGGACTGGGTGTGCCCGGCAACATCACCGCCGAGGCCGACGCGAACTTCTACCACGACCCCGAGGCGGCCGATCAGGTTCTGGCCGCTGGCTTCGACCTCACGCTGATCGGGCTCAACGTCACCGAACGCGCCCGCGCGGACGAGAAGTGGCTCCAGGCCGTCGCTTCCCTGGACACCCCGCGATCGCGGTACGCCAGCGCCGTTCTCGCGCACTACGCCAAGTTCTACACCGAGATGTTCGGCGAGCCCCAGGTCACGCTGCACGACCCGCTAGCAGCGGCGGTGATGCTCGATCCCGCTCTGGCTCCGGCGTGGCGCGATCTGGCCTGCGAGGTCGAGCTCAACGGCACGCACACGCGCGGCAAGCTCGTCGCGGACCTGCGCCCGATCGCCGACGACAAGTTCATCCAGAGCCCTATCGGTGCTGGGCGGCGCAAGGCGCGCGTGCTGACCGAGGTCAACGCGAAGGACTTCCTGGAGCGCATGTTCGCGGTCTTGCAGGACCCGAGCCCGCTCCATGACTGATCGGCGTCAGGGCTGCGTCGTCTCTTTCGGGCATGTGGGCGATTTTTGAGATCCGACGTGGGGAAATTTCGGCTGTTCAGCGGAGCCTCGCGAAGAAATCTTATCTTGTTCTTGAAAGACTTTTCCTGGTTGTATCGCTATCTCGGAGTTTCATCTTATTTGACCGCTGGGCAGATCGGCCCTTGGCATCATTGGGTTGTGCGGTGCGTTCAGTGATCAAATCGTGCACTCGGTGTGCTGCTTCTTCGGGATCTTCGTGTTCCCACACTCTGACCACCAGCCAGCCGGCCTCTGCCAGCTGTGCATCGGTGTCGTGGTCGCGCAGAGTGATGCCCAGCAGCTTCAATCGCCACCATTCGCGGTTGGCTCGCGGGAGCTGGCTGTGCTCTGGGCAGGAGTGCCAGAAGCAGCCGTCGACGAAAAGCGCTATCCGCGCGCCGCGCAGGAGAATGTCAACGCGGCGACGGCGGTTCGTTCCGGCTGGGGTGCGATCGACGACGAATCGCAGTCCCCGGCGATGGAGCGCGCGGCGCAATGCCAGTTCGGGTCGAGTGCCGGTTCGGCGGGTGTTGCGCATGACCTTGGCCGTTGCCGCGTTCGTCGCAAGCGGTGGTGGTCCGGGGTTCAGGTGTTCGTACACGCCGTCATCCTGTCAGGGGGTGTGGCTGTGTCGTGCGCTTCAAGACAACGATCGAGGCTGTTGGGTGTGCTCAAAATCGTTGCCCCTCCGACTTCAAGAGCAACGTTCTGTGATCGATCTTCCTTGTTCGTGAAGGTCGGTTTCCTGTTGGCATCTGCGACTCGTCTCGTTGATCGAGGACCTTGCGGGAGGTGGCTCGCAATTGTCTGTCTGGCCCCTGCCGGTCGCCATGTCGAGAGCTCTTGGGCAAATGCCAAACTGGCCTTGTCGGGGATGGGATGCCAGCTGCGAACGCCTGAAGATCGCGCTCGTATGGTGTAACCATGTCGAAGGTCGCGGCGATGGGCCGTTTGCGGTCTCGAACGGTCTGAGGAGGGGGCTCCACTGATTTTCTCGAACGTGTTCCGAGGTGTCTTGTCGGTTTCTCTTGGTGTGAGCGGGTTGTCGTGCGCATGATCCCTGACGCGGTGAGCTCCACCGCGAGTCGAGCTGAGAAGGAGATCTTCGCGCAGTTGGCCGCTCTGGAGGTGCCCGGTTGGGAGTGTGCGATGCACAGCATCAATCTCCCTGAGCACGAGCGCAAACGGGTCTGCGAGATCGACTTTCTCCTGCTCGGCGAGCACGGCTTGTTCGTGCTCGAGGTGAAGGGGGGTGGGATACATCTCCAGAAGGGCGTCTGGCACACGCGTGATCTCAAGGGGGCGCGGCACAGGCTCAAGGAGAGCCCGCTCGACCAAGCCAGCTCGAGCATGTTCGCGCTGGAGAGAGTTCTGCGGCGCACGGTCGGCTCCGAAATCGTCGAGCGCACGGTGTTCGGGTACGGGGTCGTGTTTCCGGACAGCGACTTCGATGCGGTCAGCGTCGAGTGGACTCCGGAAATGGTGATCGACGCGGCTCGTCTGCGCACTGAGGGGTGGCTCAGCTGCCTCGACCGCTTGAGCACGCTCTGGGAGAGCAGGGCGACCACGAGGAGGTCGCTGAGCTCCGAGGACGTTGAGCGCTACCTCGGAGTGCTCCGCCCCGACTTCGACAGGGTCCCGTCGTTGCGGCGTCTCGACGATCTCGTGGAGAAAGAACTGGTATCGCTGACGAACGACCAGTACCGGGCCCTCGACCGGTACCGCCGCAACCCACGGCTGCTCTTCGAAGGTGGAGCGGGGACGGGCAAGACCATGCTGGCCGTCGAGATGTGCAGGCGTGACCGCGATCTCGGTGGACGCCCCCTGCTCACCTGTCGCAGCGAGGTGTTGGCGGCCTTCGTCGGTTCTCAGCCCGATCTCGACGGCATCGTCGTCGCGCCGTTTCACGCCGTACCGAAACTCGGCAACGACGTTTTCGACCTGGTCGTCGTGGACGAAGCGCAGGACGTCATCAACCAGGACGACCTTGATGTCGTGGACGTCGCGCTGGCAGGGGGACTCTCCGACGGGAAGTGGGCCTTCCTCCTCGACTCCAACAACCAGCGCGGGTTGGTCGGGCGCTACGAGGAAGCCGCGATGGCCAGATTGGACGCGCACCGCCCGGCTCGGGTCGATCTGATGGACAACTGTCGGAACACCGTCGAGATCGTCCGAGCCACGCAGGACCGGACGGGAGCTGATCTCGGCGTGACCACAGCTGGTCACGGGCGCAAGGTGGTGGTCGTAGAGGAGAGCCGGGAGAAAGCGGTCGCTGCGGTGGCGGCGGCCTTGGCAGAGCTCGAAGAGCATGACGTGCTTCTGGAACAGGTGGTGCTCCTGTCCTCACGGAGCCTGACCGAGTCGATCTTCGCTGAGCTTCCTGCCGAGTGGCTCGATCGAGTCGACGCGCTGGACCTGATGCGGATGCGTCGGCCCGGTCGTGGGCGTGTCGGGTTTGCGAGAGTGGCCGACTTCAAGGGGCTCGAGAGCCGGTACGTCTTCTTGGAAGCAGACGTTGAGGCTGATGAACCTGCGGTTCGCGCTCAGTTGTACGTGGGCATGACCCGTGCCAAAGCGGCACTGTGGGTCGTCGTGCCGGACGGAAGGGGCTCTCAGCGGTGACAGGGGTCAGCAGCACCGGGTTCCCTGACCGGGACAACTTTCTCGAGTACTTGCACGACCAGTTGGTGGGGCCCGCTGATGGTGACGACGAGGTGCTTTACGAGCGTGCGCCGCAGCACCGCTACTTGACAGCTGTGCTGTTCCCCTTGGCCCCGCCCGAGCCGGTCGTCAACGTGTCGAGACTCGGCGGTTTCGTCGCGGACGTCGGCATCGCGATGCCGGTCGACGACGCTGAAGAGGTGGACGAGCAGGCCGCCGCTCTGCCCGAGGACGACCACGAGGACCCTATCGTCCTGGCGGGACAGCACCGGCCGAGTTCCGCCGGGATTAGCTTCATGACCTCCGATCGCTCGGCGGTCGTCGTCGAGGTCCGAGCAGCGCGCTATCGGAAGGTCGCCGACGACGAGTGGCAGCGCGAACCGCTCGATGTCGTTGGTGAGGAAGCGGTGCACATCGCGCCGTTGCCGTCCGATCCGACCGTGAGCAGGAATCTCTGGGAGGGGGCGGCGAGTCTTGAGGTGACTTGGCGTCCGCACGTGAACGGTGTGATCGTCACTGTTGTCCTCGTCAACCGCAACGAGCAGGAGAAGCCCGGTGCGGTTGAGCCGGAAGACTGCTTCTTCCAGGTCGAAGTGCGCTGTTCTGTCGAGCACGGCGTCATCGTGCGTTACCCGGCACAATCTCGAGCGCACGGCGACGCCGAGGCGGACGAGCTCGAACTCCAGTACCGAAAGGTGCCCGTGTACGCGGTCGGCCACGGTACGGCCGCCCGCTGGGAGCTCGGTGCCACGCCACCCAGCTGGGTGGGCACGTCGTTCCTCCCCGTGCACGTCGTTCCCGATGTCGCCTTCACAGTGCCGGGTGTGCAGGACGAGGATGCCGTTCGGCTGAACCATCTGGCGAAGATCTGTTCGACTCCAGACACGGTCTTCGCCGCTCTGCACCGGTTCGTCGACCGCTACACGGCGTGGATCGAGACGGCTTGGCGGGCAGTGGAGGACGAGCATCTCGCTCCGCCGCTCCGCGCTGCGGCCGATCGTCTCAGGGAACGGGCTGGACGAGCGCGTGATCGGATGCTCTCGGGCATCGAGATCCTGCGCGAGGACCAGGACGCGCTCAAGGCGTTCGAGCTGGCGAACAGGGTGATGGCCATGCAGATGGCGCACAGCAGCCCTGCTTACGCCGGATCACCCCACAACGTCTCGGAGGCATTGGACCCGAAGATCGACTACGGCTCCCTCGATCCGGAGTGGCGTCCCTTCCAATTGGGATTCCTGCTGATGACGGTGAGAGGAGTGGTCCAGGACTGCGAGGACCGCGACCTGGTCGACCTCATCTGGTTCCCCACCGGTGGCGGCAAGACCGAGGCGTACCTGGGGCTCGCGGCGTTCACCATCCTGCACCGACGGTTGACACTGCGCGATGCCGGAGCCGGGACGACGGTGATCACCAGGTACACCCTTCGTCTGCTTACCTCCCAGCAGTTCCAGCGCGCCGCGACCATGATCGCGGCGTGCGAGCTCGTGCGCCGTGATGCCGAGGTGGAGCTGGGCAGCAGGCCTGTGTCGATCGGCCTGTGGGTGGGGGGTGAGAACAGCCCCAACTCCTACGCGGAGGCACGGCGATTGCTGGCCCGGATGCGTGACGGCGGAGCGCAGGAACAGAGTTTTCAGATCGAAGCCTGTCCTTGGTGCGGTGCGCGGATCGTCCCCGAGGAACGAGACGGCGAGCAGCCGTGGGGCATCTCCGTCACCAACAGCTCGTTCCGCGTCCGGTGCGTGAACGACAGGTGCCCCTTCCACACAGAGCTGCCCATGTCCTCGGTGGACGAGGACTTGTACCAGAACCCGCCGACCATGCTCGTCGGGACGGTGGACAAGTTCGCGCGTGCCACGTGGAACGAGAACACCGGGGTGTTCTTCGGGGCAGGCCGGGATCCCGGACCGTCGCTGATCATCCAGGACGAGTTCCACCTGATCTCGGGACCCCTGGGAACGATCGTCGGGCTCTACGAGGCGGCCTTCGACGTGCTGATGGAGCACCACGGGAGCAGACCGAAGATCGTCGCTGCCACGGCGACCATCAGACGCGCGGACGAGCAGACCAGGGGAGTGTTCGGCCGTGAGGTCGCACTGTTCCCGCCAGCGGGTGTCGACGCCGCTCACTCCTACTTCGTGCGCACTGACGACGATCGGCCGGGCCGCGCTTACGCGGGCGTCATGCCTCAAGGTCACACTCCGCTGACCGCGCTGATCCACGTCACCGCGGCGCAGCTGCAAGCTCCGTTCGAGCTCGACCTCGCGCCCGAGACGAAGGACGCCTACTCCACGCTCGTGGTCTACCACAACAGCCTTCGTGAGCTCGGCAAGACGATTAACTTGGCCTCGGACGACATCCCGTCCAGGCTGAAGGTGATCGCACGAGCGCAGGACCACGTCCGGCCCATCAGCGATGACAACGTCGTGGAACTGACCAGCAACGTCGCCTCCGCTCAGATCCCTCAGCGGCTCGAACGGCTCAAGCGGTCGCACGACGCGCCCGATGGTGTTGCGTTCTTGGCCAGCACCAACATGCTCTCCGTCGGTGTCGACGTCGGAAGGCTCGGCCTCATGACGGTCGTCGGGCAACCCAAGACAACGGCCGAGTACATCCAGGCGACGAGTCGCGTCGGGCGCAGTGAGACGCGCCCCGGGCTCGTGGTGACCGTCTACTCGCCGTCCAAGCCGCGGGACCGGTCGCACTACGAGTCCTTCGTTCCCTATCACGCGAGTCTTTACCGATCCGTGGAGCCGAGTTCGGTCACGCCCTTCTCGTTCCCCGCGAGAGAGCGCGCGCTCCACGCGGACCTGGTCGTGCTCGTGCGTCACGCGCTCGGGCTGTCGGCCGACCAAGAGGCGGCAGCGTTCGATCGTGACGACGAGAGGTTGGTCGCGCTCGTCAAGAGCTTCCTCGACCGCGTTGAACGCGCGGACACCACCGAGCGCAGCCAGGTGGAAGTGCACTTGGAGGAGCTGCTCGACACGTGGGGTCGACGCGTTGCCAACGCCGAAACCGTCGGCGGACTGCGCTACAGCAGAGGCGGGCAAGAGCGGCCTCGACTGCTGAGGCGGTTCACCGAGCGCGGAGACGGCTGGGCAACGCTCGACTCCATGCGGAGTGTCGACGTCGAAGTGCACGTTCAGGTGAGGGGAGCCCGGCGATGACCGTGCGCAAGGTTCGGCGCTCGCAGATCATCAGCCCTTTCGGACCGGGTGCGATCATCGACCTCGTCGGGGAGTCCTTCGTCGTGGAGGACGCTGGCAAGTGGCGCGGTCCACACGCGCCGGTGGTCTTCCCCCGACTCGCTTCCTACCTCGGAGTCGATTCGCTGGCGTCCCCTTCATCTCGCTGGCCCATCCCGTACTTCCGCTTCCCGCAGTGGATGTTCTGCCCCGCCCCCAAGTGCCGCCGCATGTTCAGGTGGTCGTACCACAAGGAGATCACCAACAGGGCACCCACCTGTGAGCGGTGTCCCGCAGCCAAGAAACTCATACCGATGCGATTCGTGGCGGTGTGCGCCAACGGGCACTTGGCTGACGTGGACTGGAGACGTTGGGCTCACACCCCGGCTCGCCGAGACCGGAACCAGGTCCAGTGCGAGAAACTCGACCTGAAGTTCCTGAACATGGCCAATGTCGGTGGCGGTCTCAACTCGCTCGTCGTGCGCTGCGAGACCTGCGGTGTTGAGAGGTCGTTGGACGGGCTCACCACGAGGATCGGCTTGAGCCAGATCGGCAGCAAGTGCTCGGGAAGACAGCCTTGGCAGGACCAGTCCGATGCCGAGACGTGCTCCGAGACCGTCGTCGCGATGCAACGTGGTGCATCGAGCGTCTACTTCCCGACCGTGGAGAGCGCGATCGACATCCCACCCGAGTCCGCGTGGAGCACGATCAGCGATCCGCTGACAGCTCTGAAGGGGAGCAGCGAGTTCAAGTTCCTCTTGGGCGCGCCCGGGCACAAGCTGGCACAGAAGATGATCGAGTGCGCCGCTGACGAGTGCGGTCTCACCGTGGCCGAGGTCGAGGCTGCACTGGCCCGCGAGTTGAACGATCCGACCGCGCCCGCCGACGGCGGCCCGGAGAACATCCGACCGGACGAGTGGGCAGCACTGATCAACCCGCAGGAGAGCCACCACCACAAGGACTGGTTCATCTCTCGCAGAGCGGACCGCCCGCTTCGAGAGAGCACCGGGGACGGCGGGCGCTGGAGCCAGTTGATCGAGGACGTC
Source organism: Allokutzneria multivorans (assembly GCF_039537405.1). Taxonomy (NCBI): domain Bacteria; kingdom Bacillati; phylum Actinomycetota; class Actinomycetes; order Pseudonocardiales; family Pseudonocardiaceae; genus Allokutzneria; species Allokutzneria multivorans. The sequence continues at coordinate 17,756 of NZ_BAABAL010000003.1, forward strand.
GTTCTGGTGGACCGCCTTCGTGAAGTCCGCGTGCTCACTCACTTCGAACGGCACACGATGCAGGAGAAGGTGCCGTCGAACCTGAGCCCCGACGGGGACTTCTTGCCCGCGGTCGAGGTCTTCGGCGAGGGTTTCTTCTTGAAGTTCCGAGAGGACGCTCTGCTGAAGTGGGAGCAGCTCGACCTCGTGACCGCACGTTGCCAGAAGCTGGTGGAGCGGTACGAGCAGAAGCGTCTCCGGTGGTTGTCAGCACCCACCCCTCGCTACGTGCTCCTGCACACCTTCGCGCACTTGTTGTTGCGCAACACAGCTTTCGAAGCTGGGTACTCGACCTCGTCCCTGCGAGAACGCTTGTACGTGACGAAGGAGACCGCCGGGCCTGGAATGGGGGGAGTGCTCGTCTACACCGCTGCTGGTGACTCCGAGGGCACGCTCGGAGGTCTTGTCAGGATGGGCGAGTTTCCGAGGCTGGGCAGGCTGATCGACATGTCGATCGCGTCGGCACGATGGTGCTCCTTCGACCCGGTGTGTGCTGAGCACCCCGGACAGGGCCCTGATGCGCTTTCCCTCGCTGCGTGCCACGCGTGCTCGTTGACACCGGAAACCAGCTGCGAAGCCACGAACAGACTCTTGGACCGACGACTGCTGATCGATCCCGACTTCGGCTTCTTCAGGGATGTGGTGTCACCGGACGACAGGGTTCCGGGGCGTGCGTTGTGAGCTCCGCGCTCCACGGCGCGCCCCGCGAGGCGTCCCGGTGCGAAGTGGTGGTCGTCTCCCCTGGAGCCGACCAAGCGGAGCAGGCGGTGGATGCCTACCGACGTTTGCGGCGCCAAAGCAAGGAACTCCACGTCATCACCAGGTCGAGAGTGCTCAAGAACCGCATTCGCGCGGCGATGCCGTTCGAGAGCCGCGCCGACGTCGTGTTCACCTACCACACCTACTTCGGCGACCTGTGGCGAGCGGCGCTCGGGACGAGACCTCCGCGCTGGGACGACTACGACATCGACTACTGGGAGTTCAAGCGTCTTCTCCGTGCTCGCCACGTGCGGCCGCTGCACCATCGGCACGTGGTGGTGGTCAACGGACAGCAGCTGCCGTACGACTTCTACGCGGTGCTCCGCTTGCTCGGTGTCGGGGCGACCGTGTTCGTGGATCCGGTGCTGACGGTCGACGACTCCGGTACACCGCTCGACACCATCCTGAGGGTGCTGCGAGTGGAGGAGGTGGCCCGGTCGCGCGGTGCGGGTGACGTCACGGCGCAGATCCACCAGCTGCTGACGAGGTTGGGCGACGGGCACCACGCAGCAGAACTCCCTCAGCGCGAAGGACCGAAACCGGTTCTCGTCGACCACGAGGACGTGCACGAAGAGATCCGGTTCGTCGTCGACCTCGCGATGGCTCACCGCGATCGGCAGATCGGCGTTCTCGTGCCGAACCGGGAGCTCGTTCACGTCTTCCGCGAGGGGATCAGCGACCACTTCGACGGTCCGACGCAGTGGTACGCATCGGGCACGAAGGTCCCCCGGCACGCCGAGATCAGTGTGACCGAGCCCGGGGTCAAGGTGTTGACCTGGGCCAGTGCGCCCTGCATGAGGTTCGACTCCGTCGTGCTGGCAGGGCTCGATCACGTGGACGACCGGTTTCGCTTCGAGAACATGCTGCAGGTGCTCGGTCCGACTGCTCGTGCTGAGCTGGTCCTGAGCTACTCGGGTGTTGGGCGACCGACAGCGCTCGCCGGGCTGTCTCTGGACTTGGTGGACGATCGTACGCGCCAGACGTCCGGCGAGGAGTGGGTCGACTTCGTCGTCGCTCCAGCGCCGTCGACGCCCCGTCCGGACTCTGCAGAACCACTGACGATCGTCGCTCTGTCAGCTGTCGAGAGCGCACGAGCTCTGCTCGCGAAGCCAGTGCAGAGCGAGGCTCGTTCCAAGTGCCTGCTCACGGCAGAGCAGGAAGTGGGCTTGGCGCAGCTGATGAGGCCGGCGGACGGTGAGCTGTCGGAGGAGCTGGCGAGAGGCTTTCGCTCGCGCCTGCGGCACGACGACGAGCGCGCAAGAGCGTTTGACGCCATGGTGTTGCACAACATCGGGCTGGTGGGGTCGTGCGTGAGCAGGTACCTGGGGGCAGGGCTCGACGACGAGGACCTTCGACAGCACGGTGTGCTCGGGTTGATGCGTGCGATCGAGAAGTGGGACGGTTCCCGCGGTCTCAAGTTCTCGACCTACGCCGTCAACTGGATCAATCAGGCGATGGGCCGTGCCATCCCCGACGAGGCGACGACGATCCGCCTGCCCGTCCACAAGCACGAGGAAGTCCGCAAGGTGATGGCGACCCGGAAGAGGCTGCTGCGCGAGCAGAAGGACTTCTCGGTCCGCGCGTTGGCCGAGCAGACGGGTTTCTCTCCGGCGAAGGTGGTGGAGTGCCTTCGCTTGGCGCGAGGCGTCGTGAGTCTCGACACCCCCTTGGGGGCCCACGGTGAGATCTCGTTCGCCGAGCTGGTGCCAGCGCCGTTCGAGCACGAGTCCAACCCGGACTACGTGGTCGACCGTGCCGCAGGCGCTGAGCTCGTGCGTCGAGCGCTGTTGCTTCTCAAGGACCGAGAGGCTGAGGTGCTGAGACTGCGGTTCGGGCTGGATGACGACGAGGAGCGCACCCTGGACAGGGTGGGCGAGCACTTCTCCTTCACCCGCGAGCGAGCTCGGCAGATCGAGAGCAAGGCGAAGAGCAAGCTCGTTGAGAAGCTGGCAGAGGTCGGGCTCTTCGGTGGCCCTTCGAGGACCGTCGTACCGCCGCCACCGAAACAGCCACGTCATCGGCTCGTGGTAGTTCCTCCCCAACGCTCGGCGGTGCAGGTGCGCGGTGCGGAGATCGCCACGGGAACCAGCTTGCCCGAGCTCATGGGTTCAGCAGAACGGACGTGCACCGTCAGCTCCCTGCTCGTCGCCTTGACCGACCGAGCACTGAGAGGAGGGGCCCTCAAGATCGCGGTTCGGACTGCGGGTGAGGGGCCGACCGCCCGGCTCGCGTTCGTACACGACGGCGAGCCGTTCGCCGACTCCGCGCTGCGTTGCGCTCTTTCCGCCGGTGGCACGCCATCGAACGACTCGACGGCGCTCGGCATCGCTGCTTCGCTGTACGACGAGATCACCACGTGGAACCGTGGCGCGTCGTCGGAGTGCTCGGTGCTCACCGTCGCCGCGCACACGGGAACGTGGTGGCTCAGGAGCGCGGCCAGAAGGGTTCCTGCCGGACTCCCCTCGCAGGAGATGCCCGACCCGACTTCGATCCTGCTCCTGCGCGTTCCGCGCCTTCGCGTCGCACGGGCGTCGACAGCGGTGATCCTCGACCGATGTGTCAGTGATTTGGGGGTCGTCTTCGGTGAAGTGCTCGCCGCGGGAGCGGTGATCGACGTCAACGGGCGCGCGGTCGGTCCGCAGGACCCGTTCCTCTGGGGCAACCCCGCAGGGCAACATCTCGGCGAGGAGCACGTGAGCGCGGCGGGGTTCTCAGTGCTCGTCAGCCCTCGAGTGCTCCCGCACCCGAGGGCGCTTCGCGCCGGTGACGTGGCATCTGTCGGTGACCCCTCCCGCTGGCGTGGCAGCCAGGGTTTCTACCTGCGGTGCGGAGGACGCTACTTGTCCTGTGGCGGGTGGCTGGGGCTCGACGATCTCGACATGGCGGCTCACACGGCGCTCGCGCGCGTGCTCGTCGAAGTGCCGCCGACAGAGCGCGCTGCATGGGGTGAGGATCAGCCCGGGGCGTTGTTCACGCCTCCAGAGCCGCTGCGGCAGCGGCTGGTCGACCTGGCCCGGATAGCGCGCAACAAGTCCGAACTCGTCTTTGGGCGTGACCGAACCGGGGGGATGGCGTGAGCGACGCCGAACTGGCCAACTTCGTGGCGGAGTTGCGTCGCCGGGTCGAAGACAGGCTGCAAGCGGAACCAGACCTGATGGCGCGCGACGCGTTCGTGACTCTGATCGGCGAGCACCTGATCGATGACGGGGTGCTGGACGACCTGGACACCTGCTACCTCTTGGTGCCGTGGCAGAACCGCAAGGTCGAGATCGCCGGCTACGACATCACGGGTGATGGTGCGATCTTGCACTTGGTCGCGGTCGATCACGGTTCGGACGGTCAACCAGTGAAGCGGGAACGCATTGCCCAGTTGACCCGAAGAGCGGGCGCGTTCGCCGACTTCTGCCGCAACGGCATGCACGAACTCCTCGAACCATCTAGCCCGACGTTCGACATGGTCGAGCGCATTCACGTCGCCTGGCCGCAGCTGCAGGTGATCAAGATTTTCGTCATCACCGACGGGAAGACCGGACTTCGCCGCGCTGAGGAATCGACCGTGGCCGGTCTGCCCACCGTCGTGCACGTGTGGGACATCACGCGGTTCCACAGATTGATGAGCGCCAGCGCTGAGCAGGAGAACATCCTGATCGACGTCGCAGCGCTCGGGTACGAGGTGCAGTGCCTGGAGTCTCCCGAACAAGCGGACGGGTACCGCTGCTTGTTGACGATGTTGCCCGGCAAACTTCTCGCAGACCTGTACGACGAGCACCACAGCCGCCTGCTCCAGCGCAACGTTCGCGCGTTCCTCCAAGCGCGGGGCAAGGTCAACAAGGGCATCGCGGAGACGATCAGAACGCAGCCGGGCCGCTTCCTCGCTTACAACAACGGTGTCTCCGCCACCGCTCGCGCCGCCGATCTCGAACAGACGGCCACCGGGCTGGCCTTGCGCAGCTTGACCGAGCTTCAGATCGTCAACGGCGGGCAGACGACCGCCTCGCTGCACCACGCCGCGCGCAAGGGAATCGACCTGTCCCAGGTCACAGTACCGGCGAAGATCACCTTGATTCCGGACGACAGGCTGGACCACATGGTCCCGGAGATCTCGCGCTACGCGAACTCGCAGAACGCCGTCACAGCGGCGGACTTCGAGGGGAACAGTCGGTTCCACGTGGGACTGGAGAGGTGGTCTCGGAGCAACTGGGTGACTCCTCCAGGGGATGAAGTGGCCCAGAGCCGGTGGTACTACGAACGGGTCCGAGGACAGTACGACGTTGACAAGAACAAGTTCACGACACGTGCGTCACGACGGCAGTTCGACCAGGAGAACCCGGTTCGGCAGCGCTTCGGGAAGACCGATGCCGCCAAGTACGAGTACGCGTACGCGCTTCGCCCGGACGTCGTGTGCCAGGGCGGGGAGAAGTGCTTCCGGACTTGGACGATCGAGGGGGAACTGGCCGAGCGCGAGGCCCCCGACGACACCTACTTCCGGCACTTGGTCGCCAAGGCCATCTTGTTCAGGCAGACGCGGTCCCTCATCCAGAAGCAGAACTTCGGCGGCTACCTCGGACAAACTGCTGCCTACACGGTGTCGCTGGTGGTGCACTCGCTCGGCGGCTTGGACCTGGACAGACTGTGGAAGGAGCAGGCACTGCCCCGGGGACTCGCCACTGCGGTGCCAGAGGTGGCGAAAGTCGTGCGGCGAGTTCTCACGACGCCGCCCAGCGGCGGCAACGTCACCGAATGGGCGAAGAAGGTCGGGTGCTGGGACCGCGTCCGCGGTGCGGGTTGGGTGCCGCCCGCTGAAGTCCTCGCCGGATAGTAGATCCTCCACTGATGTCCCATCGTTCGCAGGCAGGGGCGGTCCGTTCGGCCAGCCCCGGGAAGTGGCACGGCAAAAAGGTGAGCAGAACCAGAGCGTCGATGTTCGTAGGCCCGCACGGGCACCTGTTCGGAGAACAGGAGGCGACGTGGCGGTCTACGCGGTGAAGCTGGAGCGAAGCGATCTGCTTCAGTTGCCCGTGCACCCTGAGGCGTGCACGGAGGACACGTTCGAGCAGTGGTGCGCCGAGCGAGTCGCCGACGGCGCCAGGCTCGCTGTCGACCTGTTCTCCGGCGGAGGAGGACTCAGCCTCGGGCTGACTGACGCCGGTTGGACCGTCGCAGCGTCGGTCGACACCAACAAGTTCGCGCTGCAGACCCACCGCGCCAACTTCCCGGGCTTGGCACTCGACGTCGATCTGGGGGACCGCAAGCAGCGCGCCGGGTTGATCAAGATGCTCAGGCGAGCGCCCATCGACCTCGTCGCGGGCGGCCCGCCGTGTCAACCCTTCAGCCGGGCAGGGCGCAGCAAGATCCGCAGTCTTGTGGACGCGGGAGTGCGCGACGAGTTCGACGAGCGGAAAGAGCTCTGGCGGGCGTACACAGATGTCGTCCTGAAGGTCAAGCCGCGTGCGGTGCTCATGGAGAACGTTCCTGACATGGCACTGGGAGACGACTTTCACGTTGTGCGCACCATCGTGGACATGCTGGAGGGAGCGGGCTACCGCACCGAGCTCCGCTTGGTCGACGCGTGGCGTTACGGGGTTCCCCAACACCGGAAGCGCCTGATCCTCTTGGCCCGTCTCGACAGTGACGCGTTCACGTGGCCGGACTCGGGTGGAGCGGTGACGGTCCGGGAGGCGATCGCCGACCTTCCGGGGCTAGGGCTCACGACGGGGGGGCGGGAACTGCCCTACGCGTTCCCGGGAGAGCTGTCGCGTTTCGCTGATCGCATGAGACGCGATGTCACATCCGACAGGGTCTGGGATCACATGACCCGACCTGTGCGCGACGACGATCGCAAGATCTTCGCCTCGATGACGTCGCGCACGTTGTACACCGACATCGACCCGAGCCTGCGCAGGTACAAGGCAGACACGTTCGACGACAAGTACAAGCGCTTGGACTGGGACGAGCTCAGCCGCTCCATCACCGCGCACATCGCCAAGGACGGGTACTGGTACATCCATCCCGCCGAGAACAGGACGTTGACCGTTCGCGAGGCCGCGCGCATTCAGACCTTCCCAGACGACTTCCGCTTCGCTGGCAGCCGCAGCCACGCATTTCAACAGATCGGCAACGCCGTGCCACCGATGCTGGGACGAGCAGCTGCAAGCGCGCTCGCGCCGGTGCCCGTGCACGATCGTGCTCGTCGCAATCCGTGGCGAGTGTTGGCCAACGAGTTGGCCGCTTGGGCGGAAGAACGGCGTGCCGGTGCTTACTGGTGTGTGCTTCCCGGTGAACAGCTGGGACCCGCCGTCGCCTCGGTGGTCGCAATGCTGGAACCGACGCCTGCTGAACTGCTTGTCTACGAACGGGGACTTCGTGAGGTGGCCGCGCGGCGGCGAATCACCAAGCGCGCGGTCGATCTCATCGAGCATGCCGCGAGCTCCCGTGCAACTGGCTCGGTCGTGGCACGTCTGAGGACGCTGCAGGACGAACGAAAGCTCTGGACCAAGCCGGCGGACGTCCCGGAGATCTTGAACCTCCCACCGGGCAAGACCGCGCTGTTGAAGCTCCTAGCCGGTGATGACGTCCTGCTCACGAGCCAGCCCGTCATCCGTGTGTCGTCCCGTGTGCTCAACACCGCCTCCGAACGAGCCAACAGTCTCACGGACGGCCGGGTCGACCTTGCTCGCTTGGTGTGCGCGGGATCGAACGCTCCGTTGCGCATGGCGGCGCTGAGGTTGATAAGCCAGCTCTACTGTCACAAGCAATCTCCGATGTGCGGCCAGTGCCCACTGGTCCAGCAGTGCGCGACGGGGAAGAAGGGCAACAGCTCGTCGACCCTGCTCTTCTGAAACTCGGACCGCTTCGTTGGCGCCCTGGCGCGGTGAAAGTCGGATGGTGTCCGGCTTCCACCGCGCATCACGGGTCTTGGTCCTTCTCCGCCACTCGTGGTCGGTGCGGAGTGGACCCTGTGACGGGCAAGCCCCCCGCTGGCCACAATCGTGCGTGATACCGCGCACTTGAATGCCGACGGGACCCTCTTCCTCGCCTACGGCATCCACGCTGTGCGGAACGCGAACGTGCCGCGCCACCCCCAGGCGATGCGGCACGGGCTCCGTTCGATCAGCCGATCTCGCGTAGGTAGACGTTGGCGGTCTTGCCCTTGCCGGTGAAGGTGAACTCCTCGACCTCGCCAATCGGGCACGCCTTCCTGCCGGACAAGGTCTTGGTGCCTGCGTTGCCCTAGACCTGGGCGCAATGGCCGTCGGCCTCGGTGTCCTTCACCTAGCCCTGCACGGTGATGAAGCCGGTCGCCAGCGCGGCCGCGGTGGCGGTTCGCTTCAGCCCGTGGGCCTCTGACCTGCGTGAACGCTTCGCGCTGAGATGGCTCAGAACGAGTCGATCGCGCGGTGGAGCGCGTCGAGCCCCGCGTGCCGGGTGCCCGTGCGCCACACGACGCCCCAGGGATAGCCGTCGTCGGTGCCCGTCAGCGGCCGCAGCACGGTGCCAGGGATTTCCGGCTGCCCCACCGGAACCAAGACGGGAGGCTCGCCGGGCCGGACGTGATGCGCGAGGTCCTGCGCGCCGCGCACCACGGGGTGGTCCTCCACCAGCAGGGCACCCCACTTCGCGAGCAGTTCCGCCGCGAGCTGGTCCCACTCGCCGGTCACGTGGTTCCCGGCGCGGCAACAGATCTCCAGCCCTCGCAGCGTGCTCGCCGGAACGGTGCGGCGCCGCGCCAGCGGATGTCCGCGCGGCAGCAGCAAGCCGAGCGGCTCGTTGTGGAACCGGCGGTGCTCGACCCCGGCGGGAAGCGCGAAAGACTCTGGAAGACAACAGAAAATGGCGTCGACATCGTGATCGCGCAGCTGTGCCAGGGATATCGCCAGCCCTGGGTTCTCGCGCGCGTAGAACTCGAAGCCGTCCTCGTCCCGGCGCGCGGTGGCGAGCACGCGCGCGGCGGTGGTGAACTCGCCGACGACATCGACGACGAAGCGCGAGCTGCCTCGGAGCTGACCGACGACCTCGTCGTGGTGGGCGAGCAAGGGCCGCGCGAGCCGCAACAACTGCTCGCCGTCGGAGGTCAGCGACACGCGGCGAGTGCTGCGCGCGAACAGGGGCTTTCCCAGTTCACCCTCCAGCCGCGCGATGTCCCGGCTGAGCGCCTGCTGCGTGACGAAGACCCGCGCGGCGGCGCGCGTGAAGTGCAGCTCCTCGGCGGCGGCCACGAAGTGCCGCAGCAACCGGACGTCCAGGTCGATCACGCTGCCAGTCTCGCTCATTAACATCGCGAACGCGTGAATGAGCGCGTGATCGGTGTTGGACCGCAACCCGCGCGGCGCCGAAGAATCGTCGTCATGACAATTCAACGAATGATCGAAGTCGACGGTGTCAGCCTGTGCGTGGAGAGCTTCGGCGATCCGAGCCGTCCCGCTCTGCTCCTCTTGGCGGGAACGTCCTGCTCGATGGACTGGTGGCCCGAGCCCCTGTGCGACCTCCTGGCCGACCGGGGTTTCTTCGTGATCCGCTACGACCAGCGGGACTCCGGCCGCTCCGCCCACGACGAGCCCGGCAAGCCCTCGTACTCGCTGCCCGACCTGGCCATCGACGCGCTGGGCGTGCTCGACGCGCACGACGTCGAGACGGCGCACTGGGTCGGCTTCTCCTCCGGCGGCTGGGTTTCGCAGCTCGCCGCCGTGCACAGCCCGTCGCGGGTCGCCTCGCTGACGCTCATCTCGACCCGCCCGACCGGCCACGGCCCGGCCGACCCCGACCTGCCCGAGGTCGCTGAGCGCCTGCTCACCGCGTGGGAGTCGGCCGCCGAACCCGACTGGGACGACCACGACGCGGTGCTGGCGTACTTGGTCGACTCGGAGCGCTCGCTCGCGGGCGAACCCTTCGACGAGGCCGCCGCCACGACGATGTGCGGCAAGGCCCTGCGTCGCGCTCGCGACATGCAGGCGTCGGTGACCAACCACCCCATGGCCGACCAGGGCCCTCGCTGGCGAGAACTGCTGCACCGGGTCAGCGCACCGACGCTCGTGCTGCACGGGGCGGTCGACCCCTTGTTCCCCGTCGACAACGCACACGCGCTCGTGGCGGAGATCCCCGGCGCGCGCATGATCGCGCTACCCGGCGTGGGCCACGAGATCCCGCCGCGGCTGTGGAAGGACTACGCGACCACCATCGCCGACCACGCCGTCAGCCCGAGTTGAACCAGAGCAGGACACCGGGGCCGTCGGGCGTGATCACGCACCGCGGAAGTCCTTCTCGACCTGCCCCTGCCGACACCTTGGGGCAGTCTTACGGTTGGTCGGGAGCTCGCGTGAACGCGGCTCGCGGTTTCGTGCAAGTAGTGGTGTGAAAACGATGATGGACCACGCTCCACCCGACTCGGCCTCCTCAGGGGAGGACGATCGGCCGGACCTCTCCGGCCCGGAGCCCGCGGCCGCGTTCGGCGCGCTGTTCGACCGGCACGCGAATCATCTGCACCGCTACCTGGCCAATCGCGCGGGCGCTGCTGCCGACGACCTGCTCTCGGAGACGTTCCTGGCGGCGTTGCAGAGTCGTGCGACCTACGACCCGAGCAGGGCGACGGCGCGCGCGTGGCTGTTCGGCATCGCCACCAACATGCTCCGCAAGTCCGCGCGGCTGGGTGCGCGTCAGCAACTCGCTGTGCGGGCGGCCGAGGGGCTTCCGGAGCGCGTGGAGAGCCATGAGGGACGCGTGGCGGAGAAGGTCGACGCGCAGACCCGGACGCAACAGCTCGCGGTGGCGATCGAGCGCCTCGAAGAGCGGGACCGTGACGTTTTGCTGCTGTCCAGCTGGGCGCAGCTGGATTCGGCCGAAGTGGCTGAGGCACTGGGCATTCCGGTGGGCACGGTCCGGTCGCGGTTGCACCGAGTTCGTCGGCAGTTGCGCGTTGAGGCGCCGAAGGTGGGGGAGTGAAAGCCATGAGTGAGAACGGAACCGTGCGGGCGATGTGGACCGACGCTGAGCTGGACGACGCGCTCTCCGCGCTGCACAAAGAGACCGAGCCGCCGTCGGCAGACGTCCGCGCCACGCTCATGCTCGCTTGCCGTGAAACCCCGCCCAAGCCGCGCCGCAGGTACACGTGGGCCGCGGCGACCGCCGCCGTTGCCGCGCTGACCGCAGGGGTCCTGACGATTCCCGGTGCTCCGTCGGCTGCGGCCGAGGCGTTGGACAGCGCGGCGGCACACGTCCTCGCCGAGCCTGACCCGCGCCCCGGCCCTGGGCAGTTCTTCTACACCTCCACCCGGGAATCGGCCATGGCCAGCTCGATGACCTCGACCGGCAAACCCCTGTCGCTGCTGGAAGAGAGCATGACGCAGCTGTGGGTCCCCGCGATCCGCGCCGAGGAGTGGTTTGTCCGAAGTGGACAGACTGGCGCACGGAAGTGGTTGGTGGGCAACGAAGATCTTGCGCGCAGGGAGGGCGACGGGGGGCTGCTCGACCCGCGCGTGAGCCGGGAGCGGGTGCAGCGCGGGCTGTGCGGGGACTTCCCCGATCAGCGTGAGCTCGGGGGCACGCCGGATGACGGCAAGCCGTGCGGGGAGCGCTACGGGCACTGGGAGGCACCGACTCCGCGTTTCCTCGCCGACCTCCCGCGCGATCCGGACGCGCTCTACGAGCGGCTGAGCAAGGACGCCAAGGGGCGCGGCGCGGACGTGCTCCGGCTGGCCTCCGGGGTGCTCCGCGCCGCCGAGACCTCCGCCGACCTGCGCGCTGCCGTCTACCGCGCGTTGGTGAAGCTGCCCGGACTCGACGTCACCGACAACGCCGCCAACCTGGACGGGCGCAGGGGGACGGCGTTGGGGCTCACCGAGGGCGATCTCCGCGATGAGGTCATCGTCGACACGGCCTCAGGTCGCTACATCGGGCGGCGAAGCGTGCTGGTCAAGCCCGGCACCGGGTACTGGGCGGGACTCCAACCCGGCACCGTCGTGGAGTTCACCGCCGTGACCCTCGGAGTCGCGGACAAGGCAGGCACCCCGCCCGCGAACTGACAGCTGTGGAGGAACCCGTTTCGTACTCACAACGGTGCTGGAGTCCGCTATGAGTACGAAACGGGAACTCGATGGCCTCAGGGGACGCTGAGGCGCACCGGTCCGGATGGTGTCCTGCACGTCATCGGTTCGCCGGTCTTCAAGACCCCTCAACCCCCACCCCTGCGGTCATCAACGACGGCAAACCCGGGGTTCGGGGTGGTTGGCGATGATCAGCAAGGGGGTTAGGGGGTCTTGAAGACGCGCAAACCCGAGGGCTAGGCGCGTTGCCAGCGCTGGGCGGCAGTGCCGTCGCAGGGGCGTAGGCCGACGTTGACGGAGCTGGTCCTGCTGAGGCAGTGGCCGGTGTCAGCGGCCTTGATCAGCAAGCTGGCCGAACTGCCGCCCACGTTCCAGCGCTGCGCCGCCGAGCCGCCACAACCGGACAGCCCGACCTCTGTGCGGATGCGGGTGGCACAGGTGCCCGTCCCGACGTGCTGCAACGAGGTCGAGATGCTCGGCGAACTCCAGCGCCACAGCTGCCGGTTGCCGGGCCCGCACGTGGCGAGCCGGACACCGCCGAGGCCGCCGCCCATGCCCGCGTCCAGGCACGCGTTCGTCCCGGCGAGCATGAACCGATGGGTCAGCACCGCCGCGGACGCCGGCTGGGCAAGCCCTCCCACGAGCCCGGCCGCGAGCACCACGGGCGCGATCGCACGCGTGATCCTCATGATCAACCACACGCCACGGTGATCTCGTTGGAGGTCTTGACCCACTCGTGCCCGGGCTGACCGCTGTTGATGAGCGCGCGCCACTTCTTCGACTTGGTGCCGTTGCAGGTGTAGGTCGTGACGGCGTACTGGTTGGTGCGCCACACGCCGGAGCGGGTCACGTGGTCCTTCCAGCCGATGGTCCGCTTCACCTGCAACCTGATCGTGTAGCCGGTCGTGGCCTGGTCGCAGTTGAAGAACCCGCCGAGCCCGTCGATGAAGTTGCCGCGCTTCTGCACGGAGATGCGCACGTGCTTGTCCGGATCGCACGCGGCCAGCGCCCCTGCCTCCTGCGCCGACGCGCTCCCCGGCACGAGCAGCGTCGTAGCGGCGATCGCGGCGGTCACCGCTGTCGCGAAGATCTTCCCCATGGCGTTCTCCCTCCTGAACGAGTACTGCTCGACCGTGCAGGAGCGGGCTTGCGACTTTCTGCATTGCCCAGGTCAGCCGTTGAGATTGGCGCCCCGGATTCCCTTTGAGGAGTCGCATTGCCGGGTGCGCGAATTTCACGGTGTGCCCGAGCAGGTTCAAGATCAGGCCGTCTGCCGACGACGGCCGGCGAGGGCGTCAGCCGACCGCGCAACGGTAGGGCGGGAGCGTGCCCGAAGACTCAACCTCGTCCTCGGGGCGTGGCTGTCGAGCGCACCGGGCGCGCCGAGACGAATGGCTTCAGTCGAGTGTCCATTGTGGACGTTGATCGCAGGTTGAGGGGCCACTGTGGACGGTCGAAACGACGAAGGCCGGGCGAATCGATCGCCCGGCCCTCGTCGTGGATCACGCGTCCTTGTTGTCCTCCCACCACTTCTGGCCGGTGTCGGGCAGCGTGGTGATCGGGTCGTAGTACGGGTAGCGGCGGTCCAGCGCCTCGCCGTCGGAGAGCTCGATGCCGGTGCGGTAGTTCTTGGTCCAGTACGAGATGCCCAGCTCGCGGTCGTACTCGGCGAGCTGGTGCACCCAGCGCTTGCCGACGTAGGGCACGTCGCACACGATGCGCGGCGTCGCGTACCCGGGCAGGTAGCCCATGATCGCGTGCTGGAGCTCCTGCGCCTCCCACACCGCGACGCGCCAGTGCTCGGCGTTCGGGATCATGTCGCACATGTAGAAGTAGTACGGCAGGATGCTCGCTTCCCCTTGCAGCGCAAAGCAAAGGTCGAGCAACGCCTTCGGGTCCGCGTTCACGCCGCGCATCAGCACGCCCTGGTTGCGGACGTCCCGGACGCCGACCTCCAGCATCGCCCGCGCGGCCTCGGCCACGAGCGGGGTGACGGACTGGACGTGGTTGACGTGGGTGTGGATCGCGAGGTTCACGCCACGGCGGCGAGCGGTGCGCGCCACGCGCTCCATGCCCTCGACGACGCTCGGCTGGATCCAGTGCTGCGGCAGCCCGGCGAGCGCCTTGGTGGCCAGACGGATGTCGCGCACGGTCTCGATGTCGAGCAGCCGCATCAGGTACGACTCCAGCTGCCGCCACGGCACGTTCGCGACGTCACCGCCGGAGACGACCACGTCCCGCACACCGGGGGTCTTCTTGAGGTAGTCGATCATCTGGTCCTGGCGGTCGACCGGCTTCAGCGAGAGCTTGTGCTTGTCGACCTGCGGCGTGGAGTTGCCGACGAGGTCCATCCGGGTGCAGTGCCCGCAGTACTGGGGGCAGGTGGAGAGCAGCTCGGCGAGCACCTTGGTCGGGTAGCGGTGGGTCAACCCCTCGACGACCCACATCTCCGCCTCGTGCAGCGAGTCGCGGGAGGAGTGCGGGTGCGAGGGCCACGCCTGCTCGCGGTCGGAGGCGACCGGGATCATGTAGCGGCGGATCGGGTCGGCGTAGAAGGCCTCGGTGAACTCCTCCGGTGAGCCCGCGCCCTCCGGCACCATCGTGTTGATCATCTGCGGCGGCACCAGCATGGACATCGTGGCCAGCTCGGACTGGTCGGCCGCGAGGTCGTCGTAGAACCGCTCGGTGAGCAGATCGCCCATGAGCGCGCGGAGCTGGCGCACGTTCTTCACGCAGGACACCCGCTGCCACTGCGCGTCCCGCCACTGCGCCTCGGTGATGTGCTTCCACCCCGGGAACCGGCGCCAGTCGGGCTCGCGCAGTTCCTGCCGCACGTACTCGTACGGCTGGCGCGCGCTGTGCTCGATGGCAGCCGAGACCGTCGTGCTGGTGGTGGTCACCTCGTCGTGAACCGCAGTCATAACTACTCCTCGCCCTCAAGACGACGTAAAGATATGCTGCCAGAACGCAGCGATGGCGTAAATCTTTCGGAGGTTAGCGTGACCGAGGCCGGTTCCCCGAGTCAAACGCCGGGTCAGACCTCGCCGTTCGGACTGCACCGGGTGGTCGAACCGGCCGGGGTGCTCCCGCAGCAGGCGTGGCGGCTGGACGCCGACCCCGTTCCCGGCCGGGACGAGGTGGTGATCGACGTCGAGCGGCTGAACCTGGACGCTGCCTCCTACCGTCAGCTCCGCGAGACCTACGGAACCGGTCCTGAGCTGCGCAAAGCCGTGCTCGACATCGTCGCGGAGCGCGGCAAGATGCAGAACCCGGTGACCGGTTCCGGCGGCATGCTGCTGGGTACCGTGCGCGAGGTCGGGCCGGAGTCCCCATTGGGTCTCAAGCCCGGCGACCGGGTGGCCACGCTGGTCTCGCTGACCCTCACCCCGTTGCGCATCGACGACCAACTTTCGGACTGGGACGGTCAGGGGGAGCAGGTTCCGTGCAAGGGCACCGCCGTGCTCTTCGGCCGCTCGATCGCCGCCGTGCTGCCGGACGACGTGCCCGACCTGCTCGCGCTGTCGGTCTTCGACGTGTGCGGAGCGCCCGCGCTGACCTCGCGCGTCGTCGATCGCCGCAAGGACGCCTCCGTGCTGGTCCTCGGTGGAGGCGGCAAGTCCGGATCACTGTCCTTGGCAGCCGCGCGCCGGGCCGGGGCGAAGCGCCTGGTCGCGCTCGTGCCGTTCGAGGCCGAAGCGGAGGTCGTGCGCGCGTCCGGCCTGGCCGACGAGGTCGTGGTCGCTGACGCGCGCGACCCGATCGCGGTGCTCAACGCGGTCGGCGAAACCGTGGACGTGACCGTGGTCTGCGTGGACGTGCCCGGCTGCGAGCACGGCGCGGTGCTGGCCACGAAGGACGGCGGCACGGTCATCTTCTTCTCCATGGCGACCTCGTTCTCCGCCGCCGCCCTCGGCGCCGAGGGGCTGGCCGCCGACGTCGAAATGCTCGTCGGCAACGGCTACGTGCCCGGTCACGCGGCGTTCGCGCTGGAGCTGTGGCGCGCTGAACCCGGGGTCCGCACCGTGTTCGAGGCCAGGGAACGGCAGACTTCCGGATCATGACGCGCAGAATCCCGACCCTGTTGCACGGCGGCCGCATCCACAGCTCGGCCGCCTCCGACGCGACCGCGATGGCGATCGAGGGCGACACCGTCGTGTGGGTCGGCCAGGACGCCGTGGGCAGGGCGCTCTACGGCGGTGCCGAACAGATCGACCTCATGGGCGCGTTCGTGACTCCGGCCTTCGTCGACGCGCACGTGCACGCGACCTCGGCAGGGTTGCAGATCGAGGGCCTGGACCTGACGGGCTGCGCGTCGCTGACCGAGTGCCTCGACGCGGTGCGCCGCTTCACCACCGCCAACCCCGGCGGCCTGGTGTGGGGTCAGGGTTGGGACGAGACGAAGTGGCCGGAGGGCCGTGCGCCGACCCGCGCCGAGCTGGACAACGCGGCCGGGGCAGCCGCGGTCTACCTCTCGCGGATCGACGTGCACTCCGGGCTCGCCACCACGGCGTTGATCGAGAAGGCGCCCGAGACGCGCGACGCGGTCGGCTGGTCGGCCGACGGGCCGTTGACCCAGGAAGCGCATCACCACGTGCGCCGTGCCGCGCAGCAGGCCCTCACCCCGAGCCAGCGGCGTTCGGCGCAGCTCGCGTTCCTGGATCTCGCCGCCGCCAACGGCATCGCGTCCGTGCACGAGTGCGCAGGGCCGGACATCTCCAGTGCTGAAGACCTCGCCGAGCTGCTCGAACTGTCCACTGTGGAGGACGTCCCCGAGGTCGTCGGCTACTGGGGCGAGCTGAACGCCTTTGACACGGCGAAGGAACTCGGAGTTCGCGGCCTCGCGGGGGACCTCTTCGTCGACGGCGCGATCGGTTCGCGCACCGCCGCGCTGTGCTCGCCGTACACCGACCGCGCTGACACCTCCGGCGTGCTCTACCTCCGCGCCGACGAGATCGCCGAGCACGTGATCGGCTGCACGCGCGCGGGGTTGCAGTCCGGGTTCCACGTGATCGGTGACGCTGCGGTCGCCGAGGTGATCGAGGGCTTCGCGCTGGCGGAGAAGGTCGTTGGCGCGCACGCGCTTTCGGCCGCTCGGCACCGCTTGGAGCACCTGGAAATGGTGTCGCCCGAGCAGGCCGAGCGCCTCGCGAACTGGGGTGTCACCGCCTCGATGCAGCCGCTGTTCGACGCGGAGTGGGGCGGCGCCGATGGCATGTACGCACAGCGGCTCGGAGTCCCGCGCGGAACTCAGCTCAACCCGTTCTCGCAGCTCGCCGCGGCCGGTGTGGTGCTGGCATTCGGTTCCGACACGCCCGTCACCCCGGCCGCGCCGTGGGCCACGATGCGCGCCGCCGTGCACCACCGCACCGCCGGTCTCGGCATTTCCCCGCGCGCCGCGTTCACCGCGCACACGCGTGGCGGCTGGCGCGCCTGCGGTGTCAACGACGGCGTCACCGGCACGATCAAGCCCGGTGCTCACGCCACCTACGCGGTGTGGGAGGCGGGCGAGCTTGTCGTTGCGGCGCCGGACAACCGCGTGCAGCGGTGGTCCACCGACCCGCGCTCCGGAGTTCCGGGGCTGCCGAAGCTCGACGCGGACACGCCGTTGCCGCGCTGTATCCGTACTGTCCGGAGTGGACGGACGATCTATGACGGAGGCTCAAGCCAATGACAAGGGCGTTGTTGGGACTGGACCAGAGCACTGTCGCGAGGGCGAGGGAGCTGGCCGCTGCCGCCGCCGCTCCGGTGATCGAACTCGCGAAGGCGCACACCACCGTCGCCGTCGAGCGCGCGACGCTGCGACTGGCCGGGATCACCGGTGCCGACACCACACACCGCGCCGGTGACGTGCCGTGGGTGAACCGGGTCGTCGACACCGTTCGTGACCACTGCGGACTGGAACAGGGCGCGCTGCTGCCCGTCTTCCACGCGCTGCGCCAGCACGATCTGGGCACGTTGACCGAGCTGGCCGAGGCGACCGCCGCCGGTCAGGTCCAGTTCGTCCAGCCCGAGGGCAAGGACCGCACCCTCGCCGCGAAGACCGCACGATCGGCTGTGGGCAAGGGAATCCGGCTGGTCGACCGCAGCAAGGCCCAGCGCGCCAAGCTCGTCGACAAGATCGGCGACCCGCAGCAGCGGCCGTGGATCTACCTGATCGTCGCCACCGGCGACATCGACGAGGACGTCGTGCAGGCCTGCAACGCCGCGCGCGCGGGCGCCGACATCATCGCGGTGATCCGCTCCACCGGACAGTCCCTTTTGGACTACGTGCCGGAAGGCGCGACGCACCACGGGTTCGCGGGCACCTACGCCACGCAGGAGAACTTCCGGATCATGCGCTCGGCGCTGGACGAGGTGAGCAAGGAGGTCGGCCGCTACATCCGGCTGACCAACTACGCCTCGGGGCTGTGCATGCCGGAGATCGCCGTGCTCGGCGGTCTCGAACGGCTCGACATGATGCTCAACGACTGCATGTACGGCATCCTGTTCCGCGATATCAACCCGATCAGAACCTTTGTGGACCAACGGTTCTCGCGCCAGGTGCACGCGAGGGCGGGCATCATCATCAACACCGGCGAGGACAACTACCTCACCACCGACGACGCCGTGGACGCCGCGCACACGGTGACCGTCTCGCAGCTGCTCAACGAGCGGTTCGCGCACGAGGCCGGGCTGCCGGACGAGCTGCTCGGGCTCGGGCACGCCTTCGAGATCAACCCCGACCTGCCGGACTCGTTCCGGATGGAGCTGGCGCACGCGCTGCTAGCCCGCGAGGTCTTCCCGGACGCGCCGCTGAAGTGGATGCCGCCCACCAAGCACATGACCGGCGATGTGTTCCGGGGGCACCTGCTGGACGGCTTCTTCAACCTCGCGGGTGTCCTCACAGGACAGAGCATCCTGCTCGTCGGCATGATGACCGAGGCCGTGGTGACGCCGTTCCTGTCCGACCGCGATCTCGCCGTCGCCAACGTGCGCTACGTGCTCAACGCGGCGGGCAACCTCGCCGAGGACTTCCGCCCCGCCCCGGACGGCTTCATCGTCAAGCGCGCGCACCTCGTGCTCGACGAGGCGGTCGGGCTGCTGGAGCGCATCGGCCGCGACGGCCTGCTGAAGGCGATCGCCGAGGGCACTTTCGGCTTGATGAAGCGCCCGCCGGAGGGCGGCAAGGGCGCGGACGGCGTTGTGGTCAAGGCGGAGGAGTACTTCAACCCCGCCATCGAGATGCTGGAGACGGGGGCCACGAAATGACGAGTCTGGAGACCAAGCGCTACGTCCGCCCCTACGGCGACACCACCGGCGACGGCATGGTGCAGATGTCGCTGACCGTCCCGGTCCCGCACGGCCCCAAGGCCGAGGGCGCCGCCGCGCAGCTCGCCGCCAAGATGGGCATCGAGCCCGCGATGGTGGTGCACTCGCACGCGATCGGCCCCGACTTCACCTTCGTGGTCGTCTACGGTTCGGTGAAGCACCTGATCGACCTCGACGAGGTCAAGGTGGTCGAGCGCGAGTACCCGCTGCTCACCCCGACCGAGATCAACACTTCGGTGAAGAAGTCCTTGCGGCGCAAGATGGTCGTGGTCGGCGCCTGCATCGGCACCGACGCGCACACTGTCGGCATCGACGCGATCCTGAACATCAAGGGCTTCGCCGGGCAGAAGGGCCTGGAGTACTACCGCGAGCTGCGCGTGGTGAACCTCGGCGCCCAGGTCGCCGTTCCCGACCTCGTCAAGCGCGCCCGCTCGGAGAAGGCCGATGCCGTGCTCGTGTCGCAGGTCGTGACCCAGCGCGACGCGCACCTGTTGAACACCAAGGAGATGGCCGCCGCGTTCCGCGAGGCGATGGGCGAACGCCGCCCCCTGCTCGTCGCGGGCGGCCCGCGCTTCGACCCGTTGCAGGCACCCGAACTCGGCGTCGACCGCGTCTTCGGGCGCGGCACCACTCCCGGCGAGGTCGCCAGTTTCCTCGTGCACGCCATGTCCAACAAGGAAAAGGTGGCTTGATGTCGCTCGTCGAAGGCTTCACCGTGACCCACCGCGGGTACGTCCCGTACTCGCACGCGCACTACGGCGGCAACCTGGTGGACGGTGCGTACAGCCTCGGTCTGTTCGGCGACGTGGCCACCGAACTGTGCATCCGGACCGACGGTGACGAGGGCTTGTTCGCCGGGTACGCGGGCGTCGAGTTCCTCGCGCCCGTCCGCGCCGGTGACGTCGTCGAGGTCGCCGCGACCCTCACCCGCATCGGAAACCGTTCGCGCACAGTCGCTTTCGAGGCTCGCGTGGTCTGCCGCGCCGCCCCCGACCGCGGCCCGTCCTCCGCCGACGTGCTCGATCCACCGCTCGTGGTCACCCGCGCCACCGGCACCGTCGTGGTCCCCATCGCCACGACGTGATCACCGTCTACCAGGAGCTGATGCGCACGCGGATCGCACCGTGGTTCCGCGAGGCCGGGTTTCGCGGCTCCGGCGGCAAGTTCGTCCTGCCGTCGGAGTCGCACTGGGCGCTGCTCGGCTTCCAGAAGTCCGTCCACAACGACCGCGACGAGGTGCGCTTCACCGTCAACCTGCTCTGCGTCAGCAAGCAGCAATGGGCCTCTTTGCACGCGGCGGAGCCGTTTCTCGGCGAGCGCCCCTCCGCGACTGTCTACTATGGACGCGAAGTCCCTCGCGCGCGCATCGGCGAACTCACACCGTCCGGCGAGGACAAGTGGTGGCGCCTGCGCTCCGGCCGCTCCGTGGAGCCGATCGTGGCTGACCTGCTGCACGACCTGGCCGAACACGCCATCCCCTGGCTCCGCTCAGCTCAGCGCTGACACCAGGATCGGCACCGAAGCAGGGGCGGGGCCGCGCGCGGGGATGTGAAGATCGCGTAGGTTCGGCGGTGTGACTGAGTTGCGGCGGATCGCCGAGGACGTGTGGGCGTGGGTCGGGCCGGGGCGCGGTTGGGGGTGGAGCAACGCGGGAGTCGTTGGCGGCCAAGGAGAAGCGCTGATCGTCGACACGCTCTACGACCTCCGGCTGACCCGGGAGTTCCTGGCAGGGGCCGCACAGGTGCTCGACGGGCGGGAGATCACCGACGCGGTCAACACGCACGGCAACGGCGACCACTGCTTCGGCAACGAGCTGCTGGCGCCCGAGGTGCGCGTCCACGCGGCCCGGGGGAGCTCCTCCGCCCTGCACGACGCGCCGCCGCAGCACATGTCCGCGCTGCTCAAGGCCGACCTGGGGCCGGTGCTCACGCCGTACATGCGCAAGTCCTTCGGGCCGTTCGCCTTCGACGAGATCACGCTGCGCGAGCCGGACTCGCTCTTCGACGGCGAGCGCACCCTGGACGTCGGCGGGCGCGAGGTGCGCCTGCACGACCTCGGGCCCGCGCACACCGAGGCGGACACGGTGGCGCACGTGCCGGACGCCGGGGTGGTCTTCGCCGGGGACCTGCTCTTCGCGGAGGCCACGCCGATCATGTGGGCGGGGCCCTCCAGCAACTGGATCGCCGCGTGCGACCGCATGATCGCGATGGACCCGGAGGTCGTGGTGCCCGGCCACGGCCCGATCACCGGGCAGGACGGCGTCCTGGCGATGCGCGGCTACCTGGAGCACGCCTTCGAGCACGCCGAGGCCGCGCACGCGCGGGGAGAGAGTGTCGAGCAGGCCGCGCACGGCTTCGACACGGGCCCGTACGCCGGCTGGGAGAACCCCGAGCGGATCGTGATCACGATGCACGCGCTCTACCGCGAGGTCGACCCCGCGTCGCCCGCCGTGGACATGCTGACGATCTTCCGCATGATGGCCGAGTGGGACCGGGTCAACGGCGCGGACGCATGATCAGCGCGGTGAGGTGGTAGACGCACGGCTCGGGACCGGGATTCGCGAAGCCGTGCACCACGTCCGCCGCGAAGTACGCCGAGTCGCCCGCGTCCAGCGTCAGCCGCTGCTCGTCCACGGTGAGCGCGAGGGTGCCTGACTGCACGACCACGTATTCGTGCGAACCGGGCGCGTAGGCGGGGAAGTCGCCCGCGTCGCAGCCAGGGGGCAGCTCGGTGCGCAGCAGCTCGACGTTCACCCCGGGCACCACCGGGGACAGGATGGTGCGCCGCCAGCCTCCGGGGTGCTCGGAGACCTCCTGTTCGGCGGCTCGCCTGACGATCACCTTGTCCTGCGCGGGTTCCGCGACGAGTCGCGGCAGCGGGACGCCGAGCCCGTCGGCGATGCGGGAGAGCACGGTGATGGTCGGCGCCTTCGCCGCGCGCTCGACCGAGGACAGCATGCTCACGCTCACCGAGCTGCGGTCGGCCAGCTCTTGCAAGGTCAGGCCGCGGCCGGTGCGCAGCTGCTGCACGCGCTCGCCGAGCGCTCCGAGGTCCAGCATGTGCGCTATAGTAGACGTAGTTTCTCTATAGCGAAAAGGGGGTGCGTGTGGAGATCCGCCAGGCGCGGCCGGACGATCTCGACGCGGTCGAACGGATCTACGCCCACTACGTGCTCACCGGCGTCGCGACCTTCGACGAGCACCCACCGGAGTGCGCCGACTGGCTGCGCACGCACTCGAAGCTCGCCGCGGCGGGACTGCCGTTCCTGGTCGCGGAAGAGCGCGGCGAGGTCATCGGCTACGCGCTCGCCAAGCCCTGGCGCGACCGCCCGGCCTACCGTGCGACCGCCGAGGAGTCGATCTACCTCGCCCCGGAGGCCGCGGGCAGGGGAGCCGGGACCGCGCTGCTCACCACACTGCTGGCCGACTGCGCGCGCGGCGGCATCACCGAGGTGCTCGCGGTGATCGTGGACAGCGGCGACCCCGCGTCGCTGCGGCTGCACAAGCGGTGCGGCTTCGTGGAGTCCGGTCGCCTGGCGCGCGTGGGGCGCAAGCACGGGCGCGTGCTGGACACCGTGCTCCTCCAGTGCTCGCTGGGAAATCCGCTGGACAGCGCGGCGACGATCGGGGCGTGACGAGCTGGACCTTCGCCGCACTGGCACCCGCGCACCCCGATGCGACGCAGATGATCAGGAACTACTTCCGGGAGATCATCGGGCGGTACCACGGGCGGTCGGCGACGTGGGCGGAGGTCGACGAGGAGATGGGTGTCGACCCGAGCGACGACCTGCCGCTGCTCGTGGTGGCGTACGCGGACGGGACCGCGGCCGGGTGCTTGGGGATGCGGTTGCTCGAACCCGGGACGGGCGAGCTGACCAGGATGTTCGTCGAGCCCGAGTGGCGCGGGCACGGCGTCGGCGCGCTGCTGATCGCCGAGGTGGAGCGGCTCGCGCTCGCCGACGGCGTGACGGCGCTGCGGCTGGACACGCGCTCTGATCTGGTCGAGGCGCGGCGGCTGTACGCGAGCCAGGGCTATCGCGAGATCCCCGCCTACAACCACGGTCCGTACGCCCAGCACTGGTTCGAGAAACGCCTCGAACCCAATGTGACTAGGTAAAACGCGTGTTGGGCTGACCGGGTGACGTCCGCCTGCCGTTGACCGCTCGAACCCGACAGCTCGCCGCGCCGTATCCGCCGTTTGCCACGCCCGCAAGATCCACTTGCCAGAATTGGCTTGTCGCCGAGTGCGTGGGACGGGAGCCAGATGAGCGTGGAGCGGGTGTCACAGCAGCCGTCACGGCCGAGTCCGACCGTGCTCGCGCCACGCCGCCGCCGTGTGCAACTCGGCCCAGCGGGCAGGGGGCCGCGTTCGGTGAGCGCGATTCCCGCGCAGCGCCCGGCCGTGCGCAAGCGCCAGGACGGCCCGCTCGCACCGCTGCTGCGCCGCACCCGCCGCTGGTCGCCGACCACCCGGCGCGTCGTGTTCACGTTGGTTCCGCTGGTGGCCTTCGGCGCGGTGTCCCTGCTCGCGGGCCCCGCCGTCGCCGCCATCATCCTGGCCGTGTTCTTCAGCGGAGCCGCGTTCTTCCGTCCGCGCGGCTAGCGGGTTCGGCTCGGCCAAAGAACGCGGACCGCTCACCGCTCCGCCGGGTCTGCTCGACGCCAGTTTGCGCTACTGGCAAACAGCATTCCCTAGGATTTGCATAAGCACGGGGGGAGAAGCACCAGAAAGCGCGTGGCCCCCGATGGACAAGATCAGGGGCCACGCGGTGCTGTTCCGCTGTGCGAATCGGGTTGCGCCGAATACACAGATAAGGAAAGCAAGTTGAGTCTAGAACGACCAGGCAGTGGTGCGGCAAGCAAGAACGGCAAATCGCTCGGTCAGGTGCGCAGGCGACACGTTCGCATCGCGCCGCCGACCCGCAGCGACCACGGCGGGAAGCGCCGCGCTGCGAAGCACGTGCACAGCCAGGACCAGAAGCGTTGCGCGGGTTCCGGCCGTCCGTGGTCGGCGGTCCAGGCGGTCGTCACCGGCGTCATCAGCGACTGGAGCACCGCGGGGCGGTTGATCAGCTACACGGTCGTCGCGACGATCGCGCTGCTGGCGCTGGCCGCGGTGAGTGGCCCGCTCGTCAGCGGAGTGGTGATGACCGCGCTGTTCGGCGGGTCCGGCCTGACCAGGTGGCTGGACCGGGCTCGCTGACCGATCGGCGCCTCGGCCGCTCCCGCGGCTGAGGCGCCGCCTCAGCGGGTGGGGTAGCTGTGGAAGCCCCGGCCCGTCTTGCGGCCGAGGTGACCCGCGCACACGAGGTCGGCGAGCAGGCGGCTCGGCGCGAAGCGCGGGTCGTCGGTGTACTCCTGCAACACCACGAGCGAGTCCAGCACCGTGTCGAGGCCGATCAGGTCGGCGGTGGCCAGCGGGCCCATCGCGTGCCCGAGGCACTCCTGGAAGATCTTGTCCACAGTGGACGGATCGGCGGTGCGCGCCTGCACGACGTGCGCGGCCTCGTTCACCGCGAGCAGCACGACGCGGTTGGCGACGAAGTCACCGACGACGATGCCCAGCTTGCCGATGCCCGCGAGCATCTCCAGCGTCCGGTCCACGGTGTCGTCACTGGTCAGCGGGCCCCTGACCACCTCGACGGAGCGCTTGAGGGGCGCGGGGTTCATGAAGTGGGTCGCCAGCACCCGCTTCGGCCTGCGGGTGTTGGCCGCAAGGCGCTCGACGGGCACCGTCGAGGTGCAGGAGGTGAGCACGGCATCGGGGCGGCAGACCACGTCCAGCTCGCCGAAGATCTTGTCCTTGAGGGCCAACCGCTCCGGGGCGCACTCGATGACGAACTCGGCGTCGGAGAGCTCGGTGACCTCCTCGGTCCAGCGCACGTGGGCCAGCGCGTCCTGCGGCGCGGCCGAGGGCAGCCTGCGCAGCTGCTTGCCCAGCCGCAGCCCCTCGCGCAGCCGCTCCCGCCCCGCGCCGAGCGCGCCGGGCACCGGGTCGACCACGATCACCTCGTGGCCGGCCTCCGCGAGGCACTGCGCGACGCCCGCGCCCATCGTGCCTGCGCCGATCACTCCGATCGGCCGGGCAGCGTTCATCCCGACTCCTTCGTCACCCACGTTCCCGACGAATCATCGACGCGGCCGCCCGTTCGCCGGAGAACGCCGTGGTGCCGCCCGGCTCGCCCGACGATCCTTCGCTGAGCGCCGCGACGGTCGTCGGTGCCCTCGTGATCCTCGCGTCCGGGGCAGCCTACGTGCCTTCGCACCCAAGGTGTTCCGCCGAGTGGTGGGACCGATCATGAGATCGACACCGCGGGTCCGAGTTGGCGTGAGAACGCTCTCTCCGTTCACCAATCTGTCCACTGTGGACGTTCAGACGGGACGAGTGGCGGGAACGGACTGGTGGAACCGGAAGAAGCCGCTCGGGTCGTACGCGTCCTTGACCGCCACCAGCCGTTCGTAGTTGTCGCCGTGGTAGGCGCGGGCCCAGTCACGGAGGTCCGGGTCGGGGAAGTTCGGGTACACCCCGCCGGTTCCCCACGGTCGCGGGATCTCCCACGACCGCGTCAGCCAGGTGCGCGCGTGATCCAGTCCTGATCGCGTGGTCACGCCGTGCTTGACGAGAAAGCGCGCGTCCCGGTGAGCGAATGCGGTGGCAGCGCGGGGAACCCGGGCGTAGGCGCCGCCAAGGGCGGTGAAGTCCAGTTCGCGCGCCTCGCTTTCACGACGGTCCTGCTCCAGGTTCGCCACGAGCGCGGTGATCGTCTCCTGCGGTAGGTCTTCCGCGAAGAACTCCGACTTGCTCAAGGAGATCCCGGGCTCGGTCGGCCGTTGCGCGAGATACCGCTTGGCTTCCCGGAACGGCAGGTGCCGGAACACCGCGCTCGTCGGTGCCAGCCCGCTCAGCGGTGCCAGCATCGCGGCCGTCTCGGTCTCGGTCGCGATCGCCGCTCCGAGGACCAGCGCCCCGGTCGGAGTGACGAGCAGGCTCGCGGCCAAGGCGTCGGGCGCGTCCGGGGCCGCCTCGATCCACGCCGAGATCACCTCTGCCGCGCGGTGCACCGGCCAGCGCAGGTGGAACACCGTCAACTCGGGTGCGGCGACAGTGCGGAAGGTCAACGACGTCACCACACCGAAGTTGCCGCCGCCCGCGCCGCGCAATGCCCAGAACAGCTCGCTCTCCCGCTCCTCGTCGCACCGGACCACTCGGCCGTCGGCGAGCACCACCTCGGCGGAGAGGAGGGAGTCGCAGGTCAGGCCGTGGCGGCGACCGAGCACACCGAGACCGCCGCCGAGGGTGAGGCCCGCGATCCCGACTGTCGGCCCGCACCCGGCCGCGATGGCCCGGTCGTCCAACGCGTCGTACAGATCGCCCAGCAGGGTGCCCGCGCCGACCGTCGCGACGTCGCCCGCGCAGGACACCGACCGCATCGGCCCGACGTCGAGCACGATGCCGTCTGTCGTCGAGCGCCCGGCGAAGCAGTGCCCGCCGCTGCGCGGGACGAGGTGGATGCGATGGGAGCGGGCACGGGCGATGGTCTCGGCGACCTCGGCGGGGGAACGGCAGGGCACGACGATCGTGTTCGGATTCATGACGCGGACGCTAAGCGTCGCCGGGATGCCTTCTCTTGATGAAATCGGCCATCTCCAGCAACGGCGAGAACGATGCTTCGTGTTCGTGCCCGCAGCCGCACTGCCGCTCGGTCTCGCGGAGGAACTCGCGGGGTGTGATTCCGGTCAGCCGCGCGCACTCGCGAGTCAGGTGGGCCTGGTCGGCGTAGCCCGAAGCGGCCGCGAGCGCCGCGAGCCCACCGGGACGCCGCCCCCGGGCGAGCGCGGACTGGACCTCGGCGAGGAACACCTGGAACCGCAGCACCCGCTGGAGCGCCTTCGGCGCGAGCCCGGTCGTCGCCTGGCACCGACGCCGGAAGTGCCGCTCGGAGAGGGGCAGCGACGACCGCTCCGCCCACAACAGGCGCACGATGCCTGCTGCGACGGGATCGGCGCGCTCGGCTGAGCGGAGCCGGTGCAGGACCATCTGCTGCGGATCACCGTCCACTGTGGAGGATTGTCCCCAGATCTCCGCCACGTCGACCACCGTGTCGGTCAGTTCCGCTGCGGGTAGCCCGAGCACCGTGGACGCCGCGCCCGGGGCGAATCGCACGCCGAAAACGCTCGTGTGCGGTGGAAGCACCTCGACAACGGGCCCCGTCAGCGGTCCGGCGAGCTGCGCTGGCGCACCGGAACGACAACGGAGCTCAATCGACCCGTTCGGGATGTGTCGATGCCGATGAGGCCGTGTGCCGGTGCGCTGCGTCCAGGTCGCGGTGACGAGTCCGCGCAGCGCTGGCACCGGCCGACGCTCCTCGAAGCTGTGCTCCACTGCGCCCAGCACAGGTTCGATCACGTGGGCGGCCGGGGCACGCGGGGGAGGGTGATGCCGAAGTGCTGGTGGTAGGCGGCGAGGATCTCCTCGTCGGAGCGCAGGATCTGCTCCGTCCGCTCACCACCGACCGTCCTGATGAGACGGTCACCGGCGAGCGTCACCCGGCCGCCGGGAACGGCCATGGAGCACGTGGGGCCGCGCAGGAACGGCGAGTCGGGCGAGGTCTGCTGGTACCAGCAGGTCGGCGCGAAGTCGCTCAGCCTGCGCGGACGCGGGTCCAGGCGGTACTCGGGCGAGCCGTTGCGCAGCACGTCGAGATCGCCGTCCACAGTGGACTGGAGAACGAACGTGCCTTCGGGGTCCTCTTGCGGGTCACGGGAGTTCAAGCGCAGCGGGAACGTGCTGTGCCGCCCGAAGCCGACATCGGCCAGCCACGGCTCGTCCAGGTGCACGAGCAGCGCCATGTGGTCGAAAGGCGCCCCGGCGACCCCGTTGTGGAACACGCCCGCCGACAGCATCTCGACGCGGAAACCCAGCTCCGTCAACAGGTGCGCGAACGCGGTGTTGAGCTCGTAGCAGAAACCGCCGCGCCGCATCCGGACGACCTTGTGCAGCACCGCGTCGGTGTCGAGCACGATCGGCGTGCCGAGGTGGATGTCCAGGTTCTCGAACGCAACGGTGGCGATGTGCCGCGCGTGCAGGTACCGCAACGACTCCGCGTCAGTCCGAAGTGGACGGTCAGCGCCGATGCGGGCGAGGTACTCAGCTACGAGACTCACAGAGGGCTCCGAAGCGGTCGAGCAGCCGAACGGGGTCGTCCTCGACGATGAGCAGCTCGCGGGCGTCGGTGCGGAGGAACTCCTCGGCGACCATGTGGTCGGCGAGGGACACCAGCGGCCGGTAGAAGCCCTTGACGTCCAGCAGTGCCAAGGGTTTCGCGTGGATGCCGATCATCGACCAGGTCCACACCTCGAACAGCTCCTCCATGGTGCCGATGCCGCCGGGCAGCGCCACGAACGCGTCGGAGAGCTCGGCCATCTTCGCCTTGCGCTCGTGCATGCTGTCCACGACGTGCAGTTCGGTGAGCCCGCTGTGGCCGATCTCCCGCGCCATCAGCTGCTGCGGGATCACGCCGTGCACCTCACCGCCCGCGGCCAGTGCGGCGTCGGCGATCTCGCCCATCGTGCCGACCGAAGCTCCGCCGTACACGAGGCCGATGCCGCGCTCGGCCAGCAGACGACCGAAGGTCCGCGCCGTCTCGACGTACTCGTTCGCCCGGCCG
Source organism: Allokutzneria multivorans (assembly GCF_039537405.1). Taxonomy (NCBI): domain Bacteria; kingdom Bacillati; phylum Actinomycetota; class Actinomycetes; order Pseudonocardiales; family Pseudonocardiaceae; genus Allokutzneria; species Allokutzneria multivorans. Next base: position 46,565 of record NZ_BAABAL010000003.1, read on the forward strand.
GGCCGGGAACCGCAGAAGACGCACACTCGCATGCGCGAGATCCTGTCATGCCCCCGAATCGCCGTACTCGGTCGCCTTCTCGTGCGCGCGGAAGCGGCCCGCCTCCACGCCGAGCTGGGAGAGCAGGAAGGCGCCGACCCCGATGTCGTCGGTCAGCCCGATCACCGGGAGCAGCTCGGGGATGAGGTCGATCGGCGACAGGATGTAGAGCACGCCGAAGATCCAGAACAGCCGCTTGGACCACGGCGGCGCGGGGTAGGTGCCCGCGCGGATCGCCCGCGCCATCCTCGGCAGCACGCGCAACCGCGCGATGAGGCCGAGCCGCCCCCGCGCGATCCGCACCACGCCGAGGACGACCGCCGCACCGGCCAGCACGAACAGGATCGTGCCGATGGTGGTGGGAGCGACGCCCAGCACCGGGTCGGTCATGCTCCAGAACGCGAACGCGCCGAGCCCGAACAGCAGCAGGCCGAGAAGGATCACGACGTCCACGCTACCGCCGGCGACGCGAAAGGGCCGGTCCCCGCCGCCCGGGGACCGGCCCTGCTCCACGAGGGGCGTCAGGCGTCGCGCTTGGCCAGCAGGCTCTGCCCGATGCCCAGCACCACCAGCACCCAGGCGACCAGCACGATCGCCGAGACCCCGGGGTTGATCGCGTAGGGCGAGGTCGCGGCGGTCAGACCGGCCACGTTGTGCAGTGCCTCGCCCGGCAGGTACGGCATGATCGAGTTCCCGGCCTCGCCCACCCAGCCCACGATGCTCGGGATCACCAGGGCGACCAGCGCGGCGAGGATGCCGCCCGCGGTGCTGCGGAAGACGATGCCGAAGGCGACCGCGATCAGGCCGTACAGCGGGGCCATGATCGCCGAGCCCAGGATCAGCCGGAGGATGCGCGGATCGGCGACGCTGGCGATGTCCAGGCCCTGCGCGAGCAGGATCAGCTGGCCGACGCCGTAGGCGACGAACGCGGCGACGACACCGACCACGTAGGTCACCACCGCGATCACGATGGCCTTGGCCGCCAGGAACTGGCTGCGCTTGGGCGATGCGGTCAGCGTCACCCGGATCATGCCGGTGGAGTACTCCGAGCCGATGGTCATCGCCGCCATCACCATCAGGGTCAGCGCCGCGGCGTCCGAGCCGAGAAGGCTGGTGGAGACCACGTCGAAGACGTCGCGCTTGGCGATGTCGGTCCCCGTGGTCACGGCGCTGGTGAGCACGAACAGCGCGGCGGCGAGCGCGGCCAGTCCGACCGCGACCAGCAGCAGGATGCGGCTCGTGCCGAGGCTCCAGATCTTGGTCCACTCCGAGCCCACGGTGGTGAACAGGCCCGATGGCTTGTGCTTGGTCCTGGGGGAATTGACAGAGGCGGTGCTCACTTGGACTCCTTCGCGCGGTAACCGACCTGGTCGCGGGTCAGGTGGATGAACGCCTCCTCCAGGCCGGGGCGGCGGGGGGTGAGCTCGTGCAGCGCGATGCCGTGCCGCGCGGCCAGCTCACCGATCGCGGGGGCGTCCACACCGCTGACGATCAGCTCGTTGTCGGCGCCGGAGACGATGTGCGCCTCGGTGTGCTCCAGCAGCGCGACCAGCTCGGACGCCCTGGGCGAGACAACGCTGACCTGCGCGGCGGCGCCCTGGCGGACCAGGTCGTGCACGCTGACGTCGGCGATGAGCTTGCCCTTGCCGATCACCAGCACGTGGTCGGCGGTGGCTTCCATCTCGTTCATCAGGTGGCTGGAGAGGAAGATCGTCCGCCCCTCCGACGCCAGGCCCTTGAGCAGGGTGCGGACCCAGACGATGCCCTCCGGGTCGAGGCCGTTGAGCGGCTCGTCGAGCATCAGCACGGCCGGATCGCCGAGCAGCGCGGCGGCGATGCCCAGGCGCTGGCGCATGCCCAGGGAGAACTCGCCGACCCGCTTGTCACCCGCCTTGCCGAGCCCGACCAGCTCCAGCACCTCGCCGACGCGCTTCTGCTCGATACCGCCGGCCTGGGCGATCCAGCGCAGGTGCGCCCGCGCCGTCCGGCTCTTCTGCAACGCCGCCGGGTCCAGCAGCGCGCCGACCTCCCGCAGCGGAGCGGCCAGGCTGCGGTAGTTGCGGCCGCCGACCCTGGCAGAGCCCTTGGTCGGGGTGTCCAGACCCAGGATCATCCGCATCGTGGTCGACTTCCCGGCGCCGTTGGGGCCGAGGAAGCCGGTCACGCGACCCGGGGACACCGTGAACGAGAGATCGTCCACGGCGACGACGTCCCGATACCGTTTGGTGAGACCGTGAACCTCGATCATTGAGTTCCCCATCGCTTAAGAAGTGGTCGAAGTCTTGTGCACACGACAAATGTGCCGGGAGATCACCGTCCGGACATACCTCGTCCGTCACCAATCGACCATGACGTCTGTCAGGGACTCTTCTGGGTGACATCGCCGCAGTTCACGGGGTTGTAATCCGGTTCGTCGATGGGTGAGTCGTCAACCGGGACGCAGATAACGCGACTATAACCGCCGGTGCAGTACAGCTACTTCGCGGTGAAGAGCACCGCCGTCTCAGCGGAGGAGATGACCGTGCGGTCGGGCGCCCAACCGGACGTGGTCCTGGTGATCATGCAGGTCGTGCGCCACTTCGGCCACGAGGACGGTTTCGCCGGGGGTTGGGGTGTCTTCAAGACCGGCGAACCTGATGACTTGCAGGACAGGGTCTAGTACCTGTCCCGATACCTGACGCCGCGCAGCGCGCCCGCTCCGGCCGAGCCGCCGAGAATCATCGCCTCGTCGCGCGGGTCGCGTGCGCGCAGCCCCGCCAGGACACGTTTCACCTGCTCCTCGGCGGGTTCGTCGGTCACACCGATCATCCGGCTCAGGTGGTAGTAGGCACCCCGAGGCGTGTGCGGCGGCGTGTAAAAGGTCAGCTCGACCGAGGCGTCCCTGGGGATGGCGAAGCACAACTCGCTGTCCCAGTCGCCCAGCACGCCCGGGTCGGCCCGCAGTGCCTCCTGGAGCAGCCGGGAGAGCGTGCGCGCGGGCCACTCCCACGAGCGGTCCCTGCTCGCGCGCTCCAGTTCGGCCTCGTACTGCGCGGCGGAGAACCGGAACTCCTCGGTCGGCACCTCAGCGCGGTCGGAGGTGTTCTCCCAGTCGTACCAAACGATCTCCGAGTCCTCGCGGCGCATCCGGACCGACAGAGCGCCACAGCACTCCGCGATGCACTCGGCCTCGGCGATGCGCACGGTGCGCGGCTCGTCGCCCGGCGCCAAGCGGCCCGCCTCGCCCAGCACGTAGTCCGGGTCGTAGTTCGGGCCCGCGTCGAAGCACTCGCGCGCGATGTCACGACCGTCCACGAGCACGCGCAGCTCGGCCGCGTCCCAGTCGGATTCCGGCGGCGTGACCACCACGAGAGCCAGCTTGTTCAGCACGTTTTCCACGCTAACCCGGCCACGGTCGCGGTGCGCGCAAACGTGCCCCAACTGGCGGTTTCAGCCCTGCTTGAAGCCGGGCGGCCGGACGTGAAGCCGTTGCTAGGTTCACGCCATCGAGGGGTGGGGGAGCGCCTCCGGGCGCTCCCTCCGATCGCGGGTCGCGCGCTCGAAGTCAAGCAGGTGACGCTTGCGCTCGATACCGCCGCCGTAGCCCGTCAGGTCCCCCGTGGAGCCCACCACGCGGTGGCACGGGACGATGATGCCCACGGGGTTCTTGCCGTTCGCCAAGCCGACCGCGCGCGAGGCCGTCGGTCGCCCGATGCGCTCCGCCAGCTCGCCGTAGGACACGGTCTCGCCGTACGGGATCTCCAGCAGCGCGGCCCATACCTGTCGCTGGAAGGGCGTTCCCGCCAGGTTCAGCGGCAGCTCGAAGTCCGTCAGCCGTCCGGCGAAGTACGCCTCCAGCTGCTCGACGACCTCGTCGAAACCACTGTCCACTCTGGACCCGAACGTGGCTTCGGCCGGACGGTGCCGCTGCTCGACCATGTAGAGCCCGGACAGCTCACCGTCGGTCGCGACGAGCGTCAGCGGCCCGAACAGGCTGTCAGTCACCGTGTGCGTGCGCTGTGCCATGGGGAGATCTTCTCCTTACTGTGGAAGCAGGTTGATGGGGTGGTCGCCGGTCGCCCACAGGTACTGCACGGCGTAGGCGCGCCACGGTCGCCACGCGCTCGCGTGCGCGGTCAGCGCTGCGGGTGTGGAAGGCAGCCCGAGTGCTTCGGCCGCGACGCGGATGCCTAGGTCGCTGGGAATGAACGCGTCCGGATCGCCGAGCGCGCGCATCGCAATGGACTCCACGGTCCACGGGCCGAAACCGGGCAGCTCTGCGAGCTGGGCGCGAGTGCGCTCCCAGTCGCTGCCAACACCTAGGTCGATTTCGTGCAGCGAGCCGATGAGCGTCAGCAGTGTCGTCCTTCGGGAACGCGGCAGTGCCAAGGACTCCGGGTTCACCTCCGCCAACGCCTCTGGTGTCGGGAACAGATGCGTCAGCCCACCTGCGGGGTCCTCGATCGGTTCTCCGTGCGCGGCCACGAGCCGTCCCGCGTGGGTGCGCGCGGCAGCCGTGGAGACCTGTTGGCCGAGAACCGCGCGCACGGCGAACTCGGCTCCGTCCACCGTGCGCGGCACCCGTCGCCCCGGTGCCTTCGCGACGAGCGGCTTGAGCACCGGGTCCTCGGAGAGCTGGGCGTCCACTGCGATCGGGTCCGCGTCCAGGTCGAGCATCCACCGACACCGGCTGATCGCGATGGACAGATCACGGAGGTCGGTCAGCGTCAGCTGGCACGCGATGTGGTCAGGCATCGGCCGTAGCGCCACGATGCCGTGCCCGTGCGGCAAGCGCATCGTGCGGCGATAGGCACCGTCACGCCACTCCTCCACACCGGGTACTGCGGTTGCGGCTAGGTGCCCGAAGAGGTTGTCCGGGCACAGCGGCGCACGGAACGGCAAGCGCAGTGAGAGCGTTCCGGAGGACGTGGTCTGCTTCGCGCGCTTACGGAGCTCCGTCGGTGACAGTGCGAAAACTTCGCGCACGGTGTCGTTGAACGACCGGATGCTGGCGAAGCCAGACGCAAGCGCTACGTCGGACATCGACAGCGCGCTCGTTTCGATCAGGATGCGCGCCGACTGGGCGCGTTGGGCACGCGCGAGTGCCAGGGGACCCGCGCCGAGTTCTGCGCGCAGCAGGCGTTCGAGCTGCCGTGTGCTGTAGCCGAGCCGCGCGGACAGACCGGGGACACCGTCACGGTCAACCACACCGTCAGCGATGAGCCGCATGGCGCGTGCCACTACGTCCGCGCGCTCGTTCCACTGCGGTGAGCCGGGACTGGCGTCGGGCCGACAGCGCTTGCACGCGCGGAAACCGGCTTGCTGCGCGGCGGCAGCGGTGGGGTAGAAGCGCATGTTCTGCGGCTTGGGCGGCACGACGGGGCAGCTCGCGCGGCAGTAGATCCGCGTGGTCAGCACAGCGGTGAAGAACCACCCGTCGAACCGCGAGTCCTTCGACTGGACCGCGCGGACGCAGCGCTGCGTGTCGTTGTGCATGCCCCCAGCCTTACCGGGCCGCGGCGGTATTGCTAGCGGAAAAACGACACGGAACGGTGATGTCGTTTTTCTGCTGGACTCCGGTGCCGGGCTGGGGTGGACTGTGCCCATGACGAGAAGTCGCCAAGAGCTGGCTGAGCTGTTCACCTCCTTGCACCACAACGGTTCCGTGCTCGCGCTGCCCAACGCGTGGGATGTGATGAGCGCCCGGCTCGTCGAGCTGGAGGGTGCTGCGGCGATCGCCACCACGAGCGCCGGTGTGGCATGGAGCCTGGGTGCCGCCGACGGCGACCAGCTCGACCGCGAGCGTGCGATCGACCTCGTGGCGCGAGTGGTGCGCGCCGTCTCCGTCCCGGTCACCGCCGACATCGAGAGCGGCTTCGGCGTCACGGCCGCCGACGTGGCCGAGACGATTCGCGGGGTCGCGTCCGCCGGAGCCGTCGGGGTCAACCTGGAGGACGCCCACCACGGCGGCGACTCCCCGCTTCGCCCCATCGCTGACCAGGCCGAACGCATTGCGGCGGCGCGCAAGGCCGACCCCGCGCTCTACATCAACGCGCGAGTCGACGTGTACCTGCGCGCGGTCGGCGACCCGGCGACGCGCGTCCAGGCGACCATCGAGCGTGCGCGCGCCTACCTCGACGCGGGCGCCAGCGGGATCTTCGTGCCCGGAGTCGCCGATCCGGAGACGATCTCCTTGCTGGCCAAGGAGATCAGCGCACCGCTGAACGTGCTCGTCGGCCCCGGATCGCCGACCGTGCCGGAGTTGGGCGCGCTCGGCGTCGCGCGCGCCAGCCTCGGCTCCGGGCTCAGCCAGGCCGCCTACGCCGTCGTCCAGCGCGGCGCGCGGGAGATGCTGACCAGCGGCACCTACACCGCGACCGCCGACGCGCTGGACTTCGGCACCCTCAACTCGGCGCTCTAACCCGCTTCGTACATCGCCGCCACGGCCGCGTCGACCTCCTCCTTGGGGACGTCGCGGTCGTGGCGCGCGATGCACCAGCGGATGCCGAACGGGCACCGCACGACGCCGATCCGATCGCCGGAGAACGTGTCGTCGATCGGCGTCAGCACCGTCGAGCCGGTCGCGATCGCCTTCGCGAACACCGCGTCCACATCGGCCGTCCACAACGTGATCGTGAACGAGTTGCCCTCAGCGGGCGGACCGACGATGCCGTAGTCCGGCATCGGCTCGGAGAGCTGGAACCGCCCTCCGCCGAGCGCGAGCTCCGCGTGCGCCACCGAGCCGTCCGGCGCGTCGAAGCGCTCGATCACCTCAGCGCCGAAGACGTCCTCGTAGTAAGCGAGTGCCTTCGCACTGTTGGGCACGGCGAAGAACACGGTCAGGTTGGGGCTCCCGGACGGAGCCGGGCCGGTGTTGGTCGACATGCGCTCATCCTGCGCGCGGCGGCGGGTCGGCGGCTTGGACAAACGCGACACTGTCAGACCTGTTTGCCATCCTGGGGCTGTGGACGATGCCACCACCAGTGAGCACGGTGTTCTCGACACCGGCGACCCCAGCTTCCGGTTGGAGCGCATGCCGTCCAGCCTCCCCCTCGTCGAGCGCTACTGGACGACGAGCTGGGACGTGCCCGCCGGGCGCACCGCGTCGGTGACGCTGCTGCCGCATCCGTGCGTGAACCTCGTGTACGACCGTGGCCAGGTGTTGATCAGCGGCGTGGGGCGGGAGCGGTTCACGTACTCCTACCAGGGGACCGGGCGCGTGTTCGGGATCAAGTTCCGGCCCGGCGGGTTCCAGCCGTTCTACGGGAGTTCTGTCGCTGAGCTGACCGATCAGGTTCGTCCGCTGTCGACGTTGTGGGGGTCTTCGGCCGACGACTTCGCTGCTTCGCTCTCGGTGGCGTCGGATCCGGTTGCGGTGGCTGAGCGGTTCCTCTTGGAGCGCTGGCCTGCCCGGGTGGACCCAGAGGTTTTTCTGGTTGAGCGGATCGTCCACGCGTTGTTGCGGGATCGCGAGGTTGCGCGGGTGGGGGACGTGACGGAGCGGTTCGGGATATCTGTGCGGACTTTGCAGCGGTTGTTTCGGCGGTATGTGGGAGTGGGGCCCAAGTGGGTGTTGAAGAGGTATCGGTTGCATGAGGCTGCTGGGCGGTTGGCAGCGGGGGAGTCGGTTGGGTGGGCGGAGTTGGGGTATTGCGATCAGTCGCATTTCATTCGGGATTTTGTGCGGGTTGTGGGGGTTTCGCCTTCTGTTTGGTGTGCGGGGGCTGGGGTTGTGGCTTGATGTGGGGGTTTGGGTTTTTGGTGGGGGACGGCTGGGCTTCCAGGTCGGGGACGGCTGGGCTTCCAGCTGGCACCGGCTGGGCTTCCAGCGGGGGGACGGCTGGGCTTCCAGCCCGCGTCGGTTCCAGCGTGGGGTCGGCTTGACCTGGGGCCCCTTGCGCGTGCCGTGGTAGGCCGGGCGGGCACGGGATGAATCCCGGCCCGCTGGGAAGCGTATGGCACGCGCACCCCAGGTAAAGTCGACCCGGTTTTGTTGTGCGGCTTACGTTCCAGCGTGGGGCTTTTTCGGCGTGTTCGGCGCCTGGCAATTCATCCTTTAGGGCCATGATCGTCTATTCTATTCACGTAGAATAGGAGTATGGACCCTGACGCCGTCCTCAAAGCGGCCTTCACGGGCATGGGTAAAGCCGTGGCTGAGTTTTCGGTGACCCTGCTCAACTATGTGTCCGATCTTGAGCCTCGTGATCGGGAATTCTCTGAAGAGCTGTTGATGCGTGAACTGCGCGTGTCGAGGGTGAAAGCGGGTTGGTTGATCGACCGTGCCACCGACCTCACCTCCCGCCCGGGAGTGTTGAAGGCGATGGTCGAAGGCCGAGTTGATGAGGGCAAAGCGCTCATGATCATCGACCTGCTCCGGGTTCTCTCGGTCGCGCACGCCGCGATCGCCGAAGAAGCCCTGCTGGCGCATGCGGAGAAGAACTCCTACTCCACCACCCGTCAGTACGCGGTTCGGTTCATCCACCGCTTGGATCCGAAGGCAGCTGAGCGCCGCTTCCAAGCCAAACGCAAGCAGCGCATGGTGGAGAAGATCAACCTGAACGACGGTATGGCCCTCATCCGGTTGATGATGACCGCCCACGACGCCGCCATGGTCTACGACCACGTCAACCGCATCGCCCGATCCCTCCCGAAAGACGACCGAACTCTGGATCAGAAGCGCTCCGACGTCGCCCGCGATCTGCTGCTGGGCCATGACACTCCGGCGCCGCAGGGTCAGACCATGGTGTACCTGACCATGCCGATCACCTCAGCCTTCGGGATGACCAACGACCCCGCCATCCTCGGCGGCTACGGCCCCATCCCCGCCCGCATCGGCCGGGACATCGCCGCAGGCGGCATCTGGAAACGCATCCTCACCGACCCCATGACCGGCATGGCCGAGGAGATCAGCCACGTCTACCGGCCATCCCCGCAACAACGGGAACTCATCGCCGCCCGCTACCCGACCTGTATGGCGATCGGGTGCAACCAGCCTGCTCATCGCTGCGACCTGGATCATTGCTGTCCGTTCGACGGCACGAACACCACACTCAACAACCTGCGGCCGAAGTGCCGCAGGCATCACCGGATGAAGACCCACTCCAACTGGAAGTGCACCAACCAGCCTGATGGGACGCACACCTGGACCACCCCGAACGGGAAGACCGAGGACGTGCACCCGGAACCCATCGCCGAACCCGCGCCCTTCTGAGGCCTGAGGGGCGCCGCCAAGTGCTAGTCTGAATCTGGACTAGTACTGGATGGCGAATACCCTGGAGAGAGAACAGTGGCGGACTCGGCGATGGGGTGGCTGCGCGGGACCCTGGAACTGGTGCTCGCGGCGGTGCTCGCGGAAGGCGACCGGCACGGGTACGCGCTGATCCAGCGGATCTCGGAGCTGGGGCTGGGCACGATCAGGGGCGGAGCCCTCTACCCGGTGCTGGGGCGCATGGAGACCGCTGGCCTCGTCGAAGCGGAGTGGGTGGCTGGGCAGGGCGGGCCGGGGCGCAAGGTCTACCGACTGACGGCCGCCGGACATCAGCGGCTAGTGGCGGAAACCGAGCGCTGGCAGGACTTCTCCGTCGCCATGGATCGCCTCGTGGGGAAGGGACGGGCATGAGTGAGTGGGATGACCGGGCGCGGCTGGCGCTCGCCAGGAACGGCGTGCGGCGCGAGCTCGCCGACACGGTGCTGAGCGAGGTGGAGCAGCACTGCTCCGACAGCGGTGAGACGCCCGAGGTGGTGTTCGGGACGCCGGAGGAGTTCGCGAGTTCTGTTGCGGTGGAACGGGTTCCGATCGCTGAGCGGGCGGAGCGCGACCGGGACGGGATGACCGCGCGGAGCCGACGGCGGGCGTTGATCGTCTTCCTCGGTGCGCACGTGGTGGTGCTGGGCGTGGTGCTGTGGACGGCGGTGGGCCTCACTGTGCCGTTGACCTTGGCGGGGGTGGTGGGCTCGGTGCTGGGGCTCGCGGCGGCGGTGGGTGTGGTGGTCACGGCGTTCGAGCTGCGGCCGAGCGGACGGCCTCGGGCGGTGGTGTGGGCTTTCGCCGTGGTCGGGGTGCTCACCGTGCTCACGGCGCTGGCTTTCACCGGCTTGCCGAAGACCTCGCTCGGGACCTTGCCGGCGCCGATCGTCGCGGTTCTCGGGATTGCGTTGGTGTGGTGGGGTTTGCGGTACGAACCCCGCGTGCTGAGCACCGGTGCGGGGGACTGGGAGAAGCGCTTGGCAGGGCTGCTCGAAGGACGGCACGACCTTCCTCGTGCTCGCGCGGTGGAGCTGGCCGCGGAGGCGGGGCAACACGTCACGGCCAGCGGGAACACGGCCGAGGAGGAGTTCGGCACTGCCGAGGAGTACGCGGCGGAGCTGGCCGGGCACGAACCGGCTCGGCCGCCGTGGTGGCGCTCCGGGCGAGCCCAGAACGCCGTGATGGTGGTGACCCTCCTCGGCTGCATCGTGTTCGGCGTGGTCGACGGCGACACGGCCTGGGCGTTCCTGGCGCTGTGCCTGCTCTTCGGAGCCGGGGCGCTCTCCTCCCCGGTCAGATCTTGAGCGGGGCGAGTGCGTCGAAGAGGTCGCCGGGGCCGGGGTTGTCGGGGTGGGTGGCGCCGCCGAGGTGGTTGAGCACGCCCCACACGGCGTTCAGCGCGGTGGTCACGGCGTTCTCGGCGAAACCGGCGACCCAGGAGACGTCGTCGCCTGCCATGAAGAAGCCTTGGTGTTGCTCGGCGAACTCGGCCTGCATGAAGTGGGTGAACAGCTCCCGCTGGTAGCGGTAGTGGCCGGGCAGGCTCGACTTGAACGCGCCCATGAAGTACGGCTCGGTCTCCCACGTGATGGTGACCGGCGGCGCGATGATGTGCGAGCGGATGTCGACATCGGGGTAGATGTGGCGCAGTGAAGCCAAGATCACGTCGAGGCGCTCTTCAGCCGTGAGCGTGGCGACCTTGAGGGAATCGTCGTTCCACGTGTAGGACAAGCACATCACGCCGGGCTTGTCGGGGCCGTCGTCGAACAGGTAGACACCGCGCGGCAACCGATCGGTGAGCGTCATGCTCATGACATCGCGGCCGGTCTTGGGGTCGCGGTCCCGCCAGAACGGGCGGTCGGTCAGCACGAACAGCTTCGACGAGCCCATGTAGTGGGTGCGCTCCACGGCGGTCCACAGTGACTGCGGCAGCAGCGCGGGATCGCTCTTGATGCGGGACAACAGGTTCCAGCTCTGCGCGGTGTAGACAGCCACGGGGAACTCGCGGACCTCGCCGGTGGTGTCCTCGACGACGTAGCCGGATGGCGTGCGGTCGATGCTGACCACGGCGGGCCTAGGGGAGCCGCCGTGCAGCGACGCCAGCGACGTGCCGGTGGGCCAGTGCGTGAGCGATTCCGGCTGGTGCTTCCAGAGACCGACCGGAACCTGTTGGCAGCCACCGAGAATCCGGTGATGGCGGTCGCTGGCCTCGGTGTAGACCACGCGCAGGATGTCGAGCATCGAGTTGGTGAAGTCGGTGTCCCAGCCGCCGCAGCCGAAACCGACCTGGCCGAAGATCTCGCGGTGCTCGAAGGAGGAGAACGCCGCCGAGGACGCCAGGAAACCGTAGAAGGACTGGTTGTCCAGCTCCGGCACCATGTGGTTCCACAGCGCCTTGATGGTGGGCACGTCGCGGCGCGCGATCGCGTCCTCCATGAGCGACATGTCGGCCTTCTCCTGCAAGGCCTTCGCCCACGCGTCGGAGACCTGCTGGTAGACCTCGGGCAGGTCCTCCTGCGTGCGCGCCCAGTGCGACTCGCCGCGCAGGTTCACCACGGTGCTCGGCGTCGCGGGTGAGAGCGGGTTCGGGAACGGTTTGGTCCTGAGTCCCAGTTTGTTGACGTAGTGGAACAGCGTCGCTGACGGCGGGAAGCGCATCGCGCCCATCTCCGCCTTCGCCTCGGGGTGGCCCTCGAAGCCGACCGAGCGCATCCGGCCGCCGAGCTGCTCGGCCTCGTAGACGACGGGGCGCAGCCCGAGCTTCATCAGCTCGTAAGCGGTCACCAGGCCGGAGATGCCGCCGCCGATGACCGCGACCTCGCTGCCGTGCGCGTGCGCGGGCAGCTCGCCGAGCCCGGCGGGATGGCGGACCCAGTCGTCGTAGGCGAAGGGGAAGTCGGGGCACAGCACCGTGGTCGGCGTCGGCTGGTCGTCCTCGTCGGCGTGCGTCGAGACCATCGGGGTACCTCCTCCGAACTGGAAAAACGACCTGACAAAGGTGAGGGCAGCGATTTCCAACGTAAAACTCGGCTTCGTCTAATGTGTAGGACCGGTGTTCCGCGCCTCGCCCATCAACGGGAAACTCGACCCGGCTCGTGTCTGGATCAGTAGGCGTATGACCAGTGCTCTTCGCCGGTGTCCTCGTTTAGACTGCACCCGTTGACCTGCGCTGATGGGGGTTGAATTACCGGGTGATGGGTCGGTGGTGGAGTGACGACCCCTCGGTTGTGTTCGCTGCCCGAAGGTAGGTTGAGAACGCATTCCGCACTTGTCATGCATAAAAGCGTGCGGTTTCCGCTAAACACTGGCCCGCCGATGTAGTTGTGGAGTGCGCTGATGAGCGAGTTCGACGACCTGGTCCGGACGGTCACGACCGAGGTCCTGCGCGACATGCTTCCGCACGCGTCGGGCTTCGACGCGCGGCTGACCTTCCTCGAACTCGGCTTCGACTCCATGGCGGTGGTCGAACTGCACGCGCGCCTGGTCGCGGCGACCGGGCTCGACCTGCCCGTGACCGTCGTATACGACCACCCCACGCCCACCGCGCTGGCCAGGCGCTTGGGCTCGGGCGATTCGCCGGAGGAAGCCCCGCCGCCGAGGGCCGTCGCGCCGGGCGAGGACATCGCCATCGTCGGCATCGGATGCCGATTCCCCGGTGGGGCAACGTCCCCGGAGGAACTGTGGCGCGTGGTCGCCGAGGGCGTCGACGCGATCACCGGCTTCCCGACCGATCGCGGGTGGGACGTGGACGGGCTCTACGACCCGGACCCGGACAAGCCCGGCAAGACCTACGCGCGCGAGGGCGGCTTCCTGCACAGCGCGGGCGCCTTCGACGCCGAGTTCTTCGGGATCTCCCCGCGTGAAGCCACCGCGATGGACCCGCAGCAGCGCCTGGTGCTCGAAGCGTCCTGGGAAGCCCTTGAGCGCGCGGGCATCGACCCGAACACCTTGCGCGGCAGCCGTTCCGGCGTGTTCGTCGGCGTCGAGCCGCAGGAGTACGGGCCCCGGCTGTTCGAAGCTCCCGAGGGTTTCGAGGGCCACCTGATGACCGGCAACGCGCCCAGCGTGGTGTCGGGGCGCATCGCATACCTGTTCGGGCTGGAAGGTCCGACGTTCACCGTGGACACCGCGTGCTCCGGCTCGCTGGTCGCACTGCACGTGGCGGCTCAGTCGCTGCGGTCCGGGGAGTGCGACCTCGCGCTGGCCGGCGGTGTCGCGGTGATGGGCAGCCCTGGCACGTTCACCGCGTTCTCGCGGCAGCGGGGCCTGGCGCAGGACGGGCGTTGCAAGTCCTTCGCTGCGTCGGCTGACGGCACCGGGTGGGGCGAGGGTGTCGGAATCCTAGTGGTGGAGCGGCTTTCCGATGCCGTCCGAAATGGACACCAGGTGCTCGCGATCGTGCGGGGCTCGGCGATCAACTCCGATGGTGCGTCGAACGGGCTGACCGCGCCGAACGGTCTCGCGCAGCAGCGGGTCATCCGCGACGCGCTCGCCAGCGGCGGACTGTCCACTTCGGACGTCGATGCCGTCGAAGCACACGGCACCGGGACCCGGCTGGGGGATCCCATTGAGGCGCAGGCGCTGCTCGCGACGTACGGCCGCGACCGTGACGAGCCGCTGTACCTGGGGTCCATCAAGTCCAACATCGGGCACGCTCAGGCTGCGGCGGGCGCTGCCGGTGTGATCAAGATGATCATGGCGATCCGGTACGGAGTCCTGCCGAAGTCGCTCAACATCGACTCGCCGACGCCGCAGGTCGACTGGTCGGCGGGGGCGGTTTCGCTCCTGACGGAAGCCGTCGCGTGGCCGGTGGTATCGCGTCCACGGCGGGCCGCGGTGTCGTCGTTCGGCATCTCCGGCACCAATGCGCACGTGATCATCGAGCAGCCGCCGGTGGTCGCTGAGGTGACTGAGCCGGAGGGGGCGCTGCGCGCGCGGATCACTCCGACAGCGTGGGTGTTCTCGGGCAAGACCGCTGAGGCGCTCGACGCGCAGGCGGAGCGGCTTCAGTCCTTTGTGGACGAGAACATGCAGCTGCGGCCCGCCGACGTCGGGTTGTCGTTGGCCACCACTCGCACCGCGCTCGACCACCGGGCCGTGGTGATCGGGTCTGGACGGGACGAACTGCTGGCCGGGCTCGCTGAGCCGACTGTGCGGGGCGTTGTCTCGCCGGGCAAACTCGCGTTCCTGTTCACCGGGCAGGGCTCGCAGCGCTGGGCGATGGGCCTCGATCTGTACGAGCGGTTCCCGGTGTTCGCCGACGCCATCGATGAGGCGTGCGGTTACCTCGACATCCAGCTTGATCTTCCGCTGTTGGACGTGATGTTCGCCGAACAGGGCGAGCCTGAGGCGGATCTGCTTCATCAGACTGCGTTTGCGCAGCCTGCGTTGTTCGCGCTTGAGGTGGCGCTGTACCGGCTGCTGGAGTCGTGGGGTGTGCGGCCGGACTTCGTCGCCGGGCATTCGATCGGCGAGATCGCGGCTGCGCACATCGCCGGAGTGCTGAACCTGGAGGACGCCGCGACGCTCGTTGCCGCGCGCGGTCGGCTGATGCAGGCGCTGCCTGCCGGTGGCGCCATGGTGTCGTTGCGCGCTTCCGAGAGTGAGGCTCGGGAGCTGCTTGCCGGGCACTCGCTCGCGGGGATCGCGGCCGTCAACGGGCCGTCGTCGGTGGTGATCTCCGGGGCTGAGGACGTGGTCGTCGGGATCGCGGAGGCGTGGAAGGGCAAGTCCAAGCGGTTGACCGTCAGCCACGCGTTCCACTCGCCGCTGATGGAGCCGATGCTGCGCGAGTTCGGTGAGCTCGCCGCGCTGCTGACGTACTCCGAGCCGAAGATCCCGTTCGTCTCGACCGTGACCGGGCAGGTGGCCGGGGCGGAACTGCGTTCGCCGGAGTACTGGGTTCAGCATGTCAGCGCCGCCGTGCGGTTCCACGACAGCGTGCAGACCTTGGAGGCGGCCGGGGTCACGACCTATTTGGAACTCGGTCCCGACGGGGTGCTCACCGCGATGGCCCAGGAGAGCGTTTCGGGCTCGGACGTGGTGTTCCGGTCGGCGTTGCGCAGGGACCGGCCGGAGGAGCCGGAGGTGCTTGCGGCGCTCGCGCAGCTGCACGTGCGCGGTGCCGACGTGGACTGGGCGGCGTTCTTCCCCGCCGACGTGCGCAAGGTCGATCTGCCGACCTACGCCTTCCAGCACCGGCACTTCTGGCTCCAGGGCTCGGCCGTGACCGGCGACCTCGCCTCGGTCGGGCTCGGCGCGGCCGATCACCCGATGCTCGGCGCGGCGGTCCCGCTGGTCGACGTCGACGGGTACGTGCTGACCGGGCGGCTGTCGCTGGCGACGCACCCGTGGCTGGCCGGTCACGTGGTACTGGGCCGCGTTGTGGTACCCGGTACCGCGTTGGTCGAGCTGGCCGTGCGCGCCGCCGACGAGGCCGGGTGCGCGCAGGTGGAGGAGCTGACGCTCCAGGCTCCGCTGACCATGCCGGAGTCCGGTTCCGTGCAGGTGCAGGTGTGGGTGGGGCCGCCGGACGTGACCGGTCGGCGGGCGCTCAGCATTCACTCGCGGCACGAGGACTGGGTTCAGCACGCGTCCGGCACCCTCGCGGTGCAGGCGGGAGAGCCTTCGTTCGCGCCGTCGCAGTGGCCACCCACCGGTGCGAAGGCCGTGTCGTTGGAGGGCGTCTACGAGGAGCTGGCCGCCACCGGACTGACCTACGGGCCGCTGTTCCAGGGACTGCGTTCCGTGTGGGCCCAGGGCAACGACGTGTACGCCGAGGTCTCTCTGGAAGGCGACTCGGAGTTCGGGCTGCACCCGGCGTTGCTGGACTCCGCGCTGCACGCGATGGGGCTCGGTGGGGTCGGCAAGGACAACGGTCAGGCGCGGCTGCCTTTCGCGTGGTCCGGCGTGACGCTGCACGCGACCGGGGCCACTTCGCTGCGCGTGAAGGTGACTTCGGACGGCGCCGACGAGGTTTCGCTGCACGCCGTTGACGCGACCGGCGCGCCGGTGATCACCGTGGAGTCGTTGGTGTCGCGGGCGGTCAGTTCCGAGCAGCTTCGGGCGAGCGACCCGTTGTACGGCGTGGACTGGGTTCCGGTCGTGGGTCCGGCCGTTGAGTGGACCGCGCTCGACTCGGTCGGAGACACGGTGCCTGCGGTCGCGGTCTTGTCGAGCGACGACGTCAACCACGTTCTGCTTGCTGTGCAGGCCTTCCTGGCCGACTCGAAGTTCGCGGACTCGAAGCTCGTTGTCGTTGCCAACCGCGCGGACCTCGGTGGCGCGGCGGTGTGGGGGCTGATCCGGTCGGCGCAGTCGGAGAACCCGGACCGGTTCGTGCTCGTAGATGGGCCGCTGGAGGACGTTGGTCGCGCGGTCGGGACTGGCGAACCGCAGGTCGCAGTTCGCGACGGCTCGTTGTTCGCGCCTCGGCTCGTGAAGGTTGTGGCGCAGGGCGAGAAGCCGGTGCTCGACGGGACGGTGCTGATCACCGGCGGCACGGGCGGCCTGGGAGGCTTGCTGGCCAAGCACTTGGTGGTCAAGCACGGTGTGACCAACCTGGTGCTGACCAGCCGTCGTGGCGGTGCGGCGCCGGGTGCCGCGGATCTCAAGGCCTCGTTGGCCGCACTCGGCGCTGACGTGACGATCGCCGCGTGCGATGCGGCTGACCGCGCTGCACTGGAGTCCGTGGTGGACGCAGTCCCGGCCGACAAACCGCTTGTCGGTGTCGTGCACGCGGCCGGTGTGCTTGAGGACGGTCTGATCACCTCGCTGACCGTTGAGCAGGTCGAGAAGGTGATGCGCCCCAAAGCGGACGCCGCGTGGCACCTGCACGAGCTGACGCGTGAACTCGATCTTTCGATGTTCGTGCTGTTCTCTTCCACGGCTGGGCTCTTCGAGGGCGCCGGGCAGGGCAACTACGCCGCTGCCAACGCCTACCTCGACGCGCTCGCGGTTCAGCGGCGCAGCGAGGGGCTGCCCGCGCACTCGCTCGTGTGGGGCTTGTGGGCTTCGGGCATGGGTGGCCAGCTCGCTCAGTCCGATGTGGACCGCGCGGCACGGCAGGGTTTCGGCGCACTGTCCGAAGAGGACGGTCTCGCGCTGTTCGATGCCGCTATCGCTGGCGATCGCGCGGTCACGGTCACGATGAAGCTCGACACCGCCGCTTTGCAGGCGCACGCACGGCACGGCTCGGTGCCATCTCTGCTGCGCGGTCTGGTGCGGACTTCGACGCGGCGGGTTGCGCAGGGCGACAGCGGCGATTCACCGTTGGCGCAGCGGCTTGCCGGGCTGTCGGCGGCTGATCAGGACCGCGCGCTGCTCGACCTCGTGCGGACTCAGGTCGCTTCGGTACTGGGTCACGCGACGACCGGCGCCATCGAGCCGGACCGGGCGTTCACCGACCTCGGCTTCGACTCGCTGACTGCCGTCGAGCTGCGCAATCGGCTCAACAGCGCGACCGGGTTGAGGCTCCCGGCGACGTTGGTCTTCGACTACCCGGCGCCCGCGACGCTGGCCGCCTTCATCCGCTCCGAGCTGGTGGGAGCCGACGAAGCGGTCACGGAGACGGTCGCGGCGGCCGTCGGGCTGGACGAGCCGATCGCGATCGTGGGCATGGCGTGCCGGTACCCGGGCGGTGTGACCTCGCCGGAGGACCTGTGGAACCTGGTCTCGACCGGTACTGACGGCATCTCGGGCTTCCCGGTCAATCGCGGGTGGGACCTGGACACGCTGTTCCACCCGGACCCTGACCACCGTGGTACTTCGTACGCTGACCAGGGCGGGTTCCTGCACGACGCCGACGCCTTCGACGCGGAGTTCTTCGGGATCTCGCCGCGCGAGGCGGTCGCGATGGACTCGCAGCAGCGGTTGCTGCTGGAGGTGTCGTGGGAGTCGTTGGAGCGCGCGGGAATCGACCCGATGTCGCTCAAGGGCAGCAACACCGGAGTCTTCGCCGGGATCATGTACTACGACTACGCGCACGGCCTCAGCTCGATCCCCGAAGAGGTCGAAGGGTACGTCGGCACGGGCACCTCGGCGAGCGTGCTCTCCGGGCGGGTGGCGTACAGCTTCGGCCTCGAAGGCCCGGCGGTCACCGTGGACACCGCGTGCTCATCGTCCTTGGTGGCCATGCACATCGCCTCGCAGGCGCTGCGCTCGGGCGAGTGTTCGCTCGCGCTGGCCGGTGGTGTGACGGTGATGTCCACCCCGGAGACCTTTGTGGATTTCTCCCGTCAGCGCGGGCTCGCGGCTGATGGGCGGAGCAAGTCCTTCGCTGCTGCGGCGGACGGGACCAGCTGGTCCGAGGGCGTTGGCATGGTGGTGCTGGAGCGCCTGTCCGACGCTGTCCGGAATGGACACCAGGTGCTCGCGGTGGTCCGGGGCTCGGCGATCAACCAGGACGGCGCGTCGAACGGGTTGACCGCGCCGAACGGTCCTTCGCAGCAGCGGGTGATCCGCCAGGCGCTGGCCAATGCCGGGCTCGGACCGTCCGATGTGGACGCTGTGGAGGCGCACGGCACGGGGACCCGGCTGGGCGATCCGATCGAAGCGCAGGCGTTGCTGGCGACCTACGGTCAGGACCGCTTCGAGGACAAGCCGCTGTGGCTCGGCTCTATCAAGTCCAACATCGGTCACACGCAGGCCGCCGCCGGTGTCGCGGGCGTGATCAAGATGGTGCACGCCATGCGCAACGGCCTGCTCCCGCAGAGCCTGCACGTGGACTCGCCCACCCCGCACGTGGACTGGTCGGCCGGAGCGGTTTCGCTCCTGACGGAAGCCGTCACGTGGCCGTCGGTACAGCGTCCGCGTCGGGCCGCGGTGTCGTCGTTCGGCATCTCCGGGACCAATGCGCACCTCATCCTGGAGCAGGGGCCGGCCGTTTCTCCGGCTTCGACGGCGGTCCCGGCAGTCACGCCGTGGGTGCTCTCGGGCAAGACCGAGGAGGCCGTGCGGGCTCAGGCTCGACGGCTCCGCGAGGCGTCCGGCAACCTCGCCGACATCGGCTTCTCGCTGGCCACGGCTCGGGCGGCGTTGGACGTGCGCGCCGGGGTCGTCGGTTCGACGCGCGAGGAACTGCTTGCGGCGCTTGATGTTCTGGCCTCTGGTGAGTCCGCGCCGAATGTTGTGCGCGGGTCCGCGGTGGCAGGGCGGCTGGCGTTCCTGTTCACCGGCCAGGGGTCTCAGCGGCTCGGCATGGGCGACCAGCTGCACGCGGCTTTCCCGGTGTTCGCGGCTGCGTACGACGAGGTTCGGGCGCTGCTGCCTGCTCTGTCCGACGACTTGGACCAGACCGGGAACGCTCAGCCCGCTCTGTTCGCGCTCGAAGTGGCGCTGTACCGGCTGGTGGAGTCGTGGGGCGTTCGGCCGGATTACCTGGTCGGGCATTCGATCGGTGAGCTGGCCGCCGCGCATGTGGCCGGGGTGTTCTCGCTGGAGGACGCTGCGCGGTTGGTGGCTGCTCGTGGTCGGTTGATGCAGGCTTTGCCGAGTGGTGGAGCCATGATCGCTGTTCAGGCCACTGAGGATGAGGTTGTTTCCGCGCTTGTGCCGGGTGTGGACATCGCGGCGATCAACGGGCCTCGCTCGGTGGTGATCTCCGGTGTTGAAGAGGCTGTGCTGGTGGTTGCGGCGCAGTTCTCGGATCGCAAGACCAAGCGGCTTTCGGTGTCGCACGCGTTCCACTCGTCGCTTATGGACGACATGCTCGCGGACTTCCGGGCGGTTGCGGAGTCGATCTCGTACGGCGAGCCCACGATTCCCTTGGTGTCCAACGTGACTGGCGCGCTCGGGGAGCCCGTGTCGAACCCGGAGTACTGGGTGCGGCACGTGCGGGACGCGGTGCGCTTCGCTGACGGGATCGCGACGCTGGAGGCCGAAGGCGTCACGAAGTACGTGGAGATCGGCCCGGACGGCGTCCTTTCGGCGATGGGCGCGGAGTGCACGGACGGCGTGTTCGTGCCCGTGCTCCGCCGGAATCGCGATGAGGAGACCACCGCGACTGCCGCGCTGGCGCAGCTGCACACGGCGGGTGTGGGGATCAACTGGAACGCGGTGTTCCCCGGAGCGCAGCGTGTTGACCTGCCGACCTATGCCTTCCAGCACGGGCGCTACTGGCTCCGCGCGGCCGGTCCCGGCGGAGACGCCACGGGTCTCGGTCTCGCTTCGGCTGATCACCCGCTGCTCGGCGCGGCCGTGGCGCTGGCGGAGACCGACTCGTACCTGTTCACCGGGCGGCTGTCGCTGTCCACGCACGGGTGGCTCGCGGATCACGCGGTCCTGGGCCAGGTGCTCGTGCCGGGTGCTGGGTTGATCGAGCTGGCGGTGCGCGCGGCGGATGAAGCGGGCTGCGGGACGGTTGAGGAGCTGATGCTTCAGGCGCCGCTCGTGCTGCCGGAATCCGGTGCCATTCAGGTCCAGGTGCACGTTGGGTCGGCGGACGACGACGGTCGGCGGAGCATCAACGTGCACTCCCGCAAGCAGGACGGCGTGGACTGGACGCTGCACGCCACGGGGGCGATCGTGCCGAGCGGTGCCGCGCCGGAGTTCGACTTCGCGACGTGGCCGCCCGCTGGTGCTGAGGCGATCTCCGTTGAGGACCAGTACGACACGCTCGCCGAGACCGGGCTCGTCTATGGGCCGACGTTCCAGGGGCTGCGCGCCGCTTGGCGGCATGGCAAGGACGTGTACGCCGAGGTTTCGCTCGGCGAGGGCGACGGCTCGAAGTACGGGCTGCATCCCGCGTTGCTCGACGCGTCGTTGCACGCGATCGGGATCGGCGAGGACACGCCCGCTTCGCTGCCGTTCTCGTGGAGCGGGGTCACGCTGCACGCCTCCGGAGCGAGCGAGCTGCGTGTGCGGCTCTCCCTGCGGGACAACGGTTCTGTGTCGATCGAGCTGGCCGATGGCACCGGTGCGCCGGTGATGTCGGTTGATGAGCTGGCGTTGCGCGAGGTCTCGGCGGAGCAGCTGACGGCGGGGTCGGACCAGCTGTTCCGGCCGGAGTGGGTGCCGGTCGAACTGGGCGAAGCCGTCGAGTGGGTTGCTCACGGCGAGGGCGAAGCCCCCTACGTCGTGCTCGCGATCGAGCCGGCTGAAGGGGATGTGCCTTCGGCTGCGCGGGCGGTGTCCCACCAGGTGCTGGAGGTCGTGCAGGGGTGGACTTCGGGGGACTCGAAGCTCGTCGTGCACACCCAGCCCGGTGATCTGGCGTCGTCGACCGCCTGGGGGCTCGTGCGCACCGCGCAGCAGGAGAACCCCGGCCGGTTCGTGCTGGTCGAAGGCGACGGCGAACTCCTGGGCGAGGCGCTCGGCACGGGTGAGTCGCAGGTCGTGGTTCGGGACGGTACCGCGTACGGACTGAGACTCGTGCCCGCGAAGGACGACCGTGTGCTGCCACCTGCGGGAACCGAGGCGTGGCGGTTGGGCATGTCGGGCAAGGGAACTCTGGACCACTTGGTCCTGGAGCCCAACCCGGGCGTGCTTGAGCCGCTCGCGCCCGGTGACGTCCGGATCGGTGTTCGCGCGGCCGGGCTGAACTTCCGCGATGTGCTCACCGTGCTGGGCATGTACCCCGGTGACGCGGGGATCATCGGCAACGAGGCCGCGGGCGTGGTGCTCGACGTGGGCGCCGACGTGGCCGACCTCAAGCCCGGTGATCGGGTGATGGGCCTGGTGATCGGCGGTATCGCGCCTGTTGCCGATGCCGACCGGCGGTTGGTGACTCGGATTCCGGAGGGGTGGAGCTTCGAGGAGGCGTCGGCGGTCCCGCTGGTGTTCCTCACCGCCTACTACGGCCTGCGCGACCTCGGTCGGGTGCGGGCGGGGGAGTCGGTGCTGATCCACGCCGCGGCCGGTGGCGTGGGCATGGCGGCGACCCAGATCGCGCAGCACCTGGGAGCGACGGTGTTCGGCACCGCGAGTCCGGGCAAGTGGGACGTGTTGCGGGGTCAGGGGATCGAGCACATCGCCTCCTCGCGCACGTTGGAGTTCGAGGACTCCTTCCGCGCCGCCACGGGTGGCCGGGGTGTCGACGTGGTGCTGGACGCGCTCGCGGGCGAGTTCGTGGACGCGTCGCTGCGGCTGGTCGCGGAGGGCGGCCGGTTCGTGGAGATGGGCAAGACCGACGTGCGCTCGGCAGACTCAGTACCCAGTGGGATTGAGTACCGCGCGTTCGACCTGATCGACGCGGGTCCGGAGCGCATCGGCGAGATGTGGGGCGAGCTGGACGCGCTGTTCGCTCAGGGGGCGTTGAAGCCCTTGCCGACCAAGGCGTGGGACGTGCGCCAGGCGCCCGAGGCGTTCCGGTTCATCAGCCAGGCCAAGCACGTCGGCAAGGTCGTGCTGACCCTGCCGCGCGTGGTCGACCCCTCCGACGCGGTGTTGATCACCGGCGGCACCGGCGGGCTCGGCGGAGTGCTGGCCCGGCACCTGGTGGAGCACGGCGCGCGCAACCTGGTGCTGACCAGCCGACGTGGTCCGGAGGCGCCCGGCGCGGCTGCCCTGGCGGCGGAGCTGACCCACAGGGGCGCGCAGGTTGAGGTCGTCGCGTGCGACGTGGCTGACCGGGACGCCGTCTCGGATCTGCTGAGCGGGATTCCCCGCTTGGGCTCGGTGATCCACACGGCGGGCGTGCTCGACGACGGGCTGCTGGCTTCGCTGAACCCTGAGCGCATGGACAAGGTGTTGCGACCCAAGGTCGACGCGGCGTGGCACCTGCACGAGCTGACCCGTGACCGTGACCTGGCGCAGTTCGTGCTGTTCTCCTCGATCACCGGGCTTATGGGCACGGCGGGCCAGGCGAACTACGGCGCCGCCAATGCCTTCCTGAACGCACTGGCCGAAAACCGCGTCGCGCAAGGGCTTCCCGCGCAGTCGCAGGCTTGGGGCCTGTGGGCGGGAGGCATGGGCGCGGGGCTCACCGACGCTGATCTTGCGCGGATGGCTCGCGAAGGCTTCGGCGCGCTGACCGAGGACGAAGGCATGGCGCTGTTCGACGCCGCCGTTGCCGCTGGTGAAACCGTTGCGGCGCCGGTGAAGCTGGACCGCGCGGCGTTGCAGACCTACGCGCGTGACAACGACTTGGCGCAGATCCTGCACGGGCTCGTGCGTGCACCGGCGCGGCGTGCGGCGAAGTCGGGGGAGGACAAGGCCTCCTCGCTCGCTCAGCGGCTGACCGGGCTCGCTCCTGTTGAGCAGGAAGCGATTCTGCTCGACGTGGTGCGCTCGCACGCGGCGGCGGTGCTCGGGCACAGCGGTGCTTCGGCGATCGACGCGGAGCAGGCGTTCACCGAGCTGGGCTTCGACTCGCTGACCTCGGTGGAGCTGCGCAACCGGCTCACCAGCGCGACCGGAGTGCGGTTGTCGGCGACGGCGGTCTTCGACTACCCGACGGCGACGACGCTCGCGGCGCACCTGCGCGAGACCGTGGCGCCCGCGGCGACGACCACGCTGTCGGCGGCGTCGGTGCTGGCCGAGCTGGACCGCTTGGAGGCCAGCCTGGACGCCGTGGGCGCGGACGGCCGGCTGTCGATCACGTTGCGGCTTGAGGAACTGGTGTCGAAGTTCTCGGGCACCGGCGCGCCGGAGGCGAGCGGGCTTGAGGACGCCTCCGCCGACGAGGTCGTGGACTTCCTGGAACGAGAACTCGGCATTTCCTGACGAGTGGGGTTGTGAGATGGCGGATCAAGACAAGCTCCTCGGGCTGCTGAAGAAGGTGACGGCGGATCTCCAGCAGACGCGGGCGCGCCTGCGGGAGGCGGAGTCGGCCGAGACCGAGCCGATCGCGATCATCGGGATGGGCTGCCGGTTCCCCGGCGGCGTCGACTCGCCCGAGGACCTGTGGGACCTGGTCGACTCCGGTCGCGAGGGCATCACCGGGTTCCCGGACGACCGCGGCTGGGACCTCGACGGCCTGTTCCACCCCGATCCCGGCAACCCCGGCACCTCCTACGCGAGCACGGGCGGGTTCGTGCACACGGCCGCGCGGTTCGACCCGGAGTTCTTCGGGATCAGCCCGCGCGAAGCGCTCGCGATGGACCCGCAGCAGCGGCTGCTGTTGGAGGTCTCGTGGGAGGCCATGGAGCGCGCGGGCATCGATCCCTTGTCGCTCAAGGGTTCCTCGACGGGCGTGTACGCGGGCGTCGCTTCGCAGGAGTACGGTCCGCGCCTGCACGAGCCCGCCGAGGGTGTTGAGGGCTACCTGCTCACCGGCACCACGTGCTCTGTCCACTCTGGACGCGTCGCGTACTCGTTCGGCTTCGAAGGGCCCGCAGTCTCAGTCGACACCGCGTGCTCGTCGTCGTTGGTGGCGCTGCACTGGGCCGTTCAGGCGCTGCGCGCTGGTGAGTGCTCGATGGCGCTCGCGGGTGGCGCGAACATCATGGGAGCGCCGGGCATCTTCGTGGAGTTCTCGCGCCAGCGCGGGCTTTCCCCGGACGGCCGCTGCAAGTCCTTCGCGGCCTCCGCTGACGGCACCGGGTGGTCCGAGGGCGTCGGCATGATCCTCATCGAGAAGCTCTCCGACGCTGTCCGAAATGGACACGAGGTGCTGGCGGTCATTCGCGGCACCGCGATCAACCAGGACGGCGCCTCGAACGGTTTGACCGCGCCGAACGGCCCGTCGCAGCAGCGCGTCATCCTCGCGGCGCTGGAGAACGCTCGACTGTCCACAAGGGACGTTGACGTTGTCGAGGCGCACGGCACCGGGACCGTGCTCGGCGATCCGATCGAAGCTCAGGCACTGATCAACACCTACGGTCAGGAGCGTTCGGAGCCGCTGTGGTTGGGCTCTCTCAAGTCCAACATCGGGCACGCCCAGGCCGCTGCCGGTATCGGTGGCGTGATCAAGATGGTGCAGGCGCTGCGCGCTGGTCGGCTGCCGAAGTCGTTGCACGTCAACGAGCCGACGCCGCACGTGGACTGGAGCGCCGGAGCGGTCTCGCTGCTGACCGAGGCGCGCGACTGGCCTGCGGTGGATCGCCCGCGCCGGGCCGCTGTGTCGTCCTTCGGGATCTCCGGCACCAACGCGCACATCGTGCTTGAGCAGGCTCCGGTCGTTGAAGTGCGGGAGGCTCCGCGCGCGTTCACCACGCCGATCCCGTGGCTGCTGTCCGCGAAGACCGAGGAGGCGTTGCAGGCTCAGGCATCGCGGCTGCTGTCCGCTGTTTCGGCGCACCCGGTGGATGTCGGGTTGTCGCTCGCGGTTGGGCGGGCCGCGCTGGATGTTCGCGCGGCCGTTGTCGGGTCTTCGCGCGAGGAGTTAATCGCAGGGCTGACCGCGCTGGCTTCGCAGGTTTCCGGCCAAGGGCGCGCTACCAAGGGGAAGACGGCGTTCCTGTTCACCGGGCAGGGGGCTCAGCGGCTCGGGATGGGGCGCTCGTTGTACGCGGCCTTCCCGGTGTTCGCGGCTGCGTATGACGAAGTGCTCGCGCTGCTGCCTCCGCTCTCTGAAGATTTGGACCAGACGGGGAACGCGCAGCCCGCGTTGTTCGCGTTCGAGGTCGCGCTGTACCGGCTGATCGAGTCCTTGGGTGTGCGCCCGGACTTCCTGGCAGGGCATTCGATCGGTGAGCTGGCGGCTGCGCATGTCGCTGGTGTCTGGTCGTTGGAGGACGCGGCGCGGATCGTCGCTGCTCGTGGCCGGTTGATGCAGGCTTTGCCGAGCGGTGGAGCCATGATCGCTGTTCAGGCCTCTGAGGACGAGGTTCGCGCGGCGCTTGTGCCGGGTGTGGACATCGCGGCGATCAACGGTCCTGCGTCCGTGGTGATCTCGGGTGTCGAAGAGGCCGTGCTGGCGGTTGCGGCGCAGTTCAAGGAACGCAAGACCAAGCGGCTCTCGGTGTCACACGCGTTCCACTCGGGCTTGATGGACGGGATGCTGGCGGAGTTCGGCTCGATCGTGGCGTCGGCCACCGCGTCGGCGCCGTCCGTGCCGATCGTGTCGACGCTGACCGGCAGGACGGCTTCGGCCGCTGAACTGTCCTCTGTGGACTATTGGGTGCGGCACGTCCGCGAATCCGTTCGGTTCGCGGATGCGGTGCGGACGCTGCACTCCTTCGGCGTCAGCAAGTTCGTCGAGGTCGGCCCGGACGGCGTGCTCAGCGCGGCCGGTGCGGAGTGCGTGGACGAGGGCACGTTCGTCGCGCTGTCCCGCCGCGACCGCGAGGAGGCGCACACGCTGATCACGGCGCTCTCGCGTTACCACGTGGCCGGTGGCAAGGTCGACTGGGCGAAGGTGTTCGAGCCGACCAACGCGCGACGCGTCGACCTGCCCACGTATGCCTTCCAGCACCAGCACTTCTGGCTCAACGGCCCAAGTGGTACTGCCGACGTGGCCGCCGCCGGGCTGACGGCCGCCAAGCACCCGATGCTCGGTGCGGCGATCTCCCTGGCCGATGGGGACGGCTTCCTGTTCACCGGGCGGTTGTCGCTCAGCTCGCACGCGTGGCTCGGCGACCACGTGGTGATGGACTCGGTGATCGTGCCGGGCACCGCGTTGGTGGAGCTGGCGATCCGTGCGGGTGATGAGGTCGGGTGCGGCGTTGTCGAAGAGCTGACGCTGCACGCTCCGCTGGTGCTCGCGACCGCGACGATGGTCCAGGTCGCGGTGGGTGGAGCCGATGACTCCGGGCGGCGTTCGGTGTCGATCTACTCATCGCGCTCCGAGGACCAGTGGACGTTGCACGCTTCCGGTGTGCTTGCGGTGCAGGGGACTCCGGCTGCCTTTGACTTCGGGGCGTGGCCGCCTGCTGATGCGGTGGCCGTCTCGTTGGATGGTGCCTACGACCGCCTCGCGTCGGCTGGGTTGCGTTACGGACCGCTGTTCCAGGGGCTGCGCGCAGCGTGGACGCGCGGTGAGGAAGTGTTCGCCGAGGTCTCGTTGCCTGCGGAGGACGGTGACAAGTTCGGGATACACCCGGCGTTGCTGGACGCCGCGCTGCACGCCACCGGGCTCGGCGAGAACGCGAGCGCTTCGCTGCCGTTCTCGTGGAGCGGCGTGACGCTGCACGCTGCGGGAGCCACTGCGCTGCGCGTGCGCTTGGTGCCCGTTGGGACTGAGTCCGTGTCGCTGACCGCCGTTGACCCGACGGGCGCTCCGGTGATCTCGGTGGATTCCCTTGCGCTGCGGGCGGTTTCCGCTGAGCAGGTGCAGGCTGCGGCTCTGGAGCAGGACTCGCTGTTCCGGCTTGACTGGGTTCCTGTTGGGTCGCCGTCCCCAGCGGACGGTTTCCGGACGCTATCGGTTTCTCCTGGCTCGGGAGATGTCGTTGCCGACGCGCACGCGATCACAGCAGGTGTTCTCGCCGCCGTGCAGGAATTTCTGACGGAGGAGACTGACGCCAAGCTCGTCGTGCTCACCGACGGTGCAGCTGGCCCGGATGCCCACGACCTGGCGGCCTCCGCTGTGTGGGGTCTCGTTCGGTCGGCGCAGTCGGAGAACCCGGATCGCATCGTGCTGGTGGACGGGCCGCTTTCCCAGGTCGGCGCGGCGGTGGCCACGGGCGAGAGCCAGGTCGTGGTTCGCGACGGGACGCTGTTCGCGCCGCGTCTGTCGCGTGGTGTCGCCGCCGCTCCGGCCTCGTGGGATCCCGAGGGGACGGTGCTGATCACTGGTGGCACAGGCGGGCTCGGGGCGCTGGTGGCTCGGCACCTGGTGGTCGAGCGCGGAGTGACCAGTCTCGTGCTGACCAGCCGTCGTGGCCTGGACGCTCCTGGGGCCGCCGCGCTTGTTGCCGAGTTGAGGGATCTCGGGGCCTCGGTGCGAACTGAGGCGTGCGACGTGTCCAACCGGGACGCTGTCTCGCTTCTGGTGAGCGGGATCTCGAACCTGACCGGCGTGGTGCACGCGGCTGGTGTCCTCGACGACGGCGTGGTGCCCGCGCTGACGCCGGAGCGGGTGGACGGGGTGTTCCGGCCGAAGGTCGACGCGGCCTGGCACCTGCACTCGCTGACGGAGAACTTGCAGCACTTCGTCCTGTTCTCGTCGGCGGCCGGCGTGCTTGGCGCGCCTGGCCAGGGCAACTACGCGGCGGCGAACTCGTTCCTGGACGCCCTTGCACGGCACCGCCGTTCGCAGGGCTTGGCCGCCAGCTCCGTTGCGTGGGGCCTGTGGCAGCAGGACAGCGGCATGAGCGGCGAGCTGTCGCAGGACGAGCTCGCGCGGATGCGGCGGGACGGCTACGGCGCGCTCACGCCTGAGGAAGGCCTGGAGCTCTTCGACACCGCGCTCGCCCAGGACGACGCGTTCCTCGCGGCGGTCAAGCTCGACATCCCGTCGCTGACATCCTTTGCCCGCACGGGTTCCCTGCCTCAGGTGCTGCGCGGCCTCGTGCGTGTTCCCGTGCGCCGGGCCGCGAACGCCGCCGAAGCCGCCGGGTTGCGTGAGCTGCTGGTGTCGCTGACCCCGCCCGAGCAGGACCGCGCGCTGGTGGAGCTGGTCAGGAACCAGGTCGCTCAGGTGCTCGGGCACGCCGGTGGCGGGGCGATCGAGCCGGAACGGGCGTTCACCGACCTCGGGTTCGATTCGCTAACCGCCGTGGAACTGCGCAACGGGCTCACCGCCGCGACTGGACTGCGGCTGCCCGCGACGCTGATCTTCGACTACCCGACGCCGCTCGACCTGGCCCGGCACGTCCGCGCGGAACTGCTCGGCGAGCTGGCCGAGGTAACCGCGACCGCCGCCGTGGGTTCCGACGAGCCGATCGCGATCGTCGGCATGGGCTGCCGTTACCCCGGCGGTGTCAGCACTCCGGAGCAGCTGTGGGAGCTGGTCGCCTCCGGTGGCGACGGCATCACTCTCTTCCCCGACAACCGCGGGTGGGACCTGGAGGGGCTCTACCACCCTGATCCCGAGCACTCCGGCACCTCCTACAGCCGCGAGGGCGGCTTCCTGCTCGACGCCGCGGAGTTCGACCCGGAGTTCTTCGGGATCTCGCCGCGTGAAGCCCTGGCCATGGACCCGCAGCAGCGGCTGCTGCTGGAGGTCTCGTGGGAGGCCGTCGAGCGCGCCGGGATCGACCCGGTGTCGCTGAAGGGCTCGGACACCGGGGTCTTCGCGGGCGTCATGTACTACGACTACGGGTCCCACGTGGACTCCGTCCCGGAAGAGCTCGAAGCCTTTATGGGCACGGGTACCTCGGGCAGCGTCACCTCGGGCAGGATCGCCTACACCTTCGGTTTCGAGGGGCCCGCGGTCTCAGTCGACACTGCGTGCTCGTCGTCGTTGGTGGCACTGCACTGGGCGGCCCAGGCGCTGCGCAGCGGTGAGTGCTCGCTGGCCCTCGCCGGTGGCGTGACCGTCATGCCGACCGCGGAGTCCTTCGTGGCGTTCTCCCGGCAGCGCGGCCTCGCGCCGGACGGGCGGTGCAAGCCGTTCTCGTCGTCGGCCGACGGCACCACGTGGTCGGAGGGCGTGGGCATGCTCGTGCTGGAGCGCCTTTCCGACGCCGTCCGAAGTGGACACCAGGTGCTCGCCGTGGTTCGCGGTTCCGCGATCAACCAGGATGGTGCTTCGAACGGGTTGACCGCGCCGAACGGTCCTTCGCAGCAGCGCGTGATCCGCCAGGCCCTGGCCAACGCCGGGCTTCGCTCGGACGAGGTCGACGCGGTGGAGGCGCACGGAACCGGCACTGTGCTGGGCGACCCGATCGAGGCGCAGGCGCTGCTCAACACCTATGGGCAGGAGCGCTCGGAGCCGTTGTGGTTGGGCTCGCTGAAGTCCAACATCGGTCACGCGCAGGCGGCGGCGGGTGTCGGCGGGATCATCAAGATGGTGCAGGCGATGCGGCACGGAGTGCTGCCGAAGTCGCTGCACATCGAGGAGCCGACCGCGCACGTGGACTGGTCGGCGGGCGCGGTGTCGTTGCTGACGGAGTCCATCGAGTGGCCGTCGGTACAGCGTCCGCGTCGGGCCGCGGTGTCGTCTTTCGGCATTTCCGGCACCAACGCGCACGTGATCCTGGAGCAGGGACCTGATCGCGAGGTTGAGGCTGGCGAAGGTGCTCCGCTGTGGGTGCTGTCGGGCAAGACGCCGGATGCGTTGCAGGCTCAAGCGTCGCGGCTGCACGCATGGGCCTCTTCGACCGACGACGACCCCGCGTTCTCACTGGCGACCGGGCGCGCCGCACTGGAGCACCGAGCGGCTGTCGTTGCCACGGACCGCGCTGGACTGCTTGCAGGGCTTGAAGAACTTGCGCTCACCGGTCAGGTCAACAGCGGCAAGACCGCGTTCCTGTTCACCGGCGGTGGCGCGCAGTACCTCGGCATGGGTCGCGAGCTGTGCGAGAAGTACCCGGTGTTCGCGGCAGCTTTTGACGCGGTGACAACGGAGTTCGGCAAGCACCTCGCGGAGCCGTTGCGCGAGGTGATGTTCGAGAAGCCCGACCTGGTGGACCGCATCGACTACATGCTGCCCGCGCTCTTCACCATCGAGGTGTCGTTGTTCCGGCTCCTCGAATCGTGGGGAATCGCACCGGACTTCGTCGCCGGGCACTCCATCGGCGAGTTCGGCGCGGCGCACGTCGCGGGACTGTGGTCGTTAGAGGACGCAGTTCGCGTTGTATCGGTACGCGGTCGCTTGATGAACTCGATGCCGCCGGGTGGGGCCATGGTCGCGATCCAGGCCTCCGAGGAGGAGGTGCTGCCCGAACTCACCGGCAACGTGGGGATCGCGGCGCTCAACGGTCCACTGTCGACGGTCATCTCCGGTGACGAGGAGACCGCGCTGCGCATCGCCGCCGGGTTCAAGGAACGCGGTCGCAAGGCGAAGAAGCTCGTGGTCAGCCAGGCTTCGCACTCCGCGCTGATGGACGGCCTGCTTGGCGAGTTCGGCGAGGCCACCGCGAGCCTGACCTACACCGAGCCGCGAATCCCGATCATCTCGACGCTCACCGGCAAGCCCGCCACGCTGGCCGACGTCGGCGACCCGACGTACTGGGTGCGCCACATCCGGCAGCCCGTCAGGTTGTTCGACGCCGTGCGGGTGCTGGAGTCCGAGGGCGTGACGAAGTTCGTGGAGATCGGCCCGAACGCCGTGCTCACCGCCGCCGCGCAGGACTGCGTGGAGAACCCGGACAACGCGGTCTTCGTTCCCTTGGTGCGCAAGGACCAGGACGAGTCGCAGGCTGTGCTGCGCGCGCTCGCTCAGCTGTACGTCGTGGGCGCGAAGGTTGACTGGACGGCGTTCTTCCCGTCAGGTTCGCAGCTCGTCGATCTGCCGACGTACGCGTTCCAGAACCGTTCGTACTGGCTGATGCAGGGCACGGGAAGCGCGGACGTGACGGCGGCTGGACTCGTCTCCGCTGATCACCCGCTCCTCGGCGCTTCCGTGCCGCTGGCAGACGGTGACGGCGTGCTGTTCACCGGCCGGATCTCGTTGGCCACGCAGCCGTGGTTGCTTGATCACGTGGTGATGGGCACGGTGCTCGTGCCTGGCGCCGGGCTCGTCGAGCTGGCCATCCGCGCGGGTGACGAGGTCGGGTGCGGGACTGTGGAGGACCTGACCCTTCAGGCTCCGCTCGTCGTGCCTGAGAGCGGATCTGTTGTGGTGCAGGTGGTTGTGGGCGCTGACATTGATGGGCGTCGTGCGGTGTCGATCTACTCACGGCGTGGTGAGGAACCGTGGACCGTGCACGCCGTCGGCTCGCTCACTTCCGAGAAGTCCACTGTGGACAGTTTTGAGTGGCCTGCTGGCGAGACGGTTGACGTCGAGACGTTGTACGAGGACCTGGTGGGTTCGGGCTTCGGTTATGGTCCGTTGTTCCAGGGGATTCAGGCCGCGTGGAAGCTCGGCGACGACGTGTACACAGAGCTGGCGCTGCCCGCCGATACCGATACCAGCTCGTTCGGTATCCATCCGGCGTTGTTGGATTCCGCGCTGCACGGGATGTTCCTGCGGGAGGGTAATCCTGCCGGGGCGGCGCTGCCGTTCGCGTGGTCGGGTGTGACGCTGCACGCGACCGGGGCGAGCACGCTGCGCGTCAAGCTCAGTCCAACAGGGCCTGACTCCGCCCGACTAGTCGGCGTCGATGGTGGCGGGAACCCGGTGATCACTGTCGAGTCGATCGCGGTCCGCGCGGTCTCCGCCGACCAACTGCGCGCCGACAGCGACGCGTTGTTCCAGGTCGATTGGGTGCCGGTGGAGTCCACTGGTGATGCGCCGGAGCACGAGGTGCTGAGCTTGGAGTCCACAAAGGACGATGTGGTCGGCGAGACCTACCGGCTGACCCACGAGGTTCTTGCGGCCGTTCAGAAGCGGGCAGAAGACTCGACTCTGGTGATCCACACGTCCGAGCCGACCCTGGCCACGGCCGCTGTTTGGGGCCTGATTCGGTCCGCGCAGTCGGAGAACCCTGGGCGGTTCGTGCTCTTCGAGGGGCCCGCGTCGGAGATTGGTGCGGCCGTGGCGACGGGGGAGCCGCAGGTGCGCGCCACCGACGGCAAGCTCTACGCGCCAAGGCTCGCGAAGCCGCAGGCAGCGGGTGATCCGGTCGCGTGGAACGCCGAAGGCACGACGCTGATCAGCGGTGGTACTGGCGACCTCGGCGCGCTCGCGGCGAAGCATCTCGTTGCGCGGCACGGGGTCAAGCAGCTCGTGCTGACCAGCCGTCGCGGCATCGAAGCGCCGGGCGCCAAGGAGCTCCAGAAGTCCTTGGAGGAACTCGGTGCCACTGTGCGGATCGAAGCGTGCGATACGGCGGACCGAGGCTCACTTGAGACTCTGTTGCGCGGAATTCCGGACTTGACCGCGGTGATCCACACGGCCGGTGTGCTCGACGACGGCGTGATCTCCGCGCTGACGCCGGAGCGCGTGGACGGAGTGTTCCGGCCGAAGGTCGACGCCGCGTGGAACCTGCACTCGTTGACCGAGGGCCTGAGCCACTTCGTGATCTACTCCTCGGCTGCCGGCGTGCTCGGCGGACCAGGGCAGGGCAACTACGCGGCGGCGAATTCGTTCCTCGACGCGCTGGTGCGGCTGCGCCGGGAGCAGGGGCTCCCCGGGCAGTCGCTCGCGTGGGGCCTGTGGGAGCAGGACGGTGGCATGGCCGGGGAGCTGGGCAGCCACAACGTGGACAGGATGAGCCGCGACGGTTTCGGGGCGCTGAGCCACACCGAGGGCATGGACGTCTTCGACACCGCCGTCGCGCTGGACCAGCCGCTGTTCGTGCCGATCAAGCTCGACCGCACCGCACTGCGCGCCGGTTCGGTGCCCGCGATCCTGCGCGGCCTGGTGCGTGCCCCGGCGCGCCGGGCTGCGCAGGCCGCCGTCGCCGAGACCGTCTCACTGGCGCAACGGCTCGCGTCGATGCCCGTCCTGGAGCGGGCCGAGGCGGTGCTGGACGTCGTGCGCACCCAGGTCGCCGCGGTACTGGGACACGGTTCCGGCGCGGACGTCGATCCGGATCGTCCGTTCACCGAGTTGGGCTTCGACTCGCTGACCTCGGTGGAGCTGCGGAATCGGCTCACCACGGCCACGTCACTGCGCCTGGCGGCCACGGCGGTGTTCGACCACCCGACGCCGCAGGCCATGGCCGAGCACCTGAAGCCGTTGCTGCTGCCCGAAGAGCCCGAGCCGGTGGAGGTCGACGAGAAGGCCGTCCGCGCGGCGCTGGCGAAGATCTCGATCGAGGACTTCCGCAAAGCCGGGGTGCTCGACGCCCTGGTGCGCCTGGCGGGCTCCGTGGGGCCGGAGAACGCCGACGTGGCGGCCATCGATGAGATGGACGTCAGCGACCTCGTGCAGCGCGCCATGGCATCGGCAAAGGGCAGCTGATACGGGTTAAAAGCGCAGTTCAGCCACTGTCTATGCGTTCTACTACTAGTCCGTGCGACATCCGCGTCAATGGTTGACCGCACACCGCGACTGCCCATCCAATGGTTCTGAACAAGGACATTGGGTGGGCAGTTTCGCTGTTCAGGGCACGTGTCTGGCCATTTGTACAGAATCGGGAGACTGGCATGGCGAATTCCTCCGAGGAGCTCATCGCGGCACTGCGTGAGTCCCTGAAGGAAAACGCGCGGCTGGAGCGGCGGAATAGCGAGCTGGTGGCTGCCGCGACCGAGCCCGTCGCGATCGTCGGCATCGGCTGCCGCTTTCCCGGCGGGGTGCGCACGCCGGAGCAGCTGTGGGACCTGGTCGCCAGGGGCGGCGAGGGCGTCTCGGACTTCCCCGACGACCGCGGCTGGGACCTCGGGTCGCTGTTCCACCCCGACCCCGATCACCGCGGCACCTCCTACACCAGCCGCGGCAACTTCCTGCACGACGCCGCCGAGTTCGACCCCGAGCTGTTCGGGATCAGTCCGCGTGAAGCGCTCGCGATGGACCCGCAGCAGCGGCTGCTGCTGGAGGTCGCGTGGGAGGCGTTCGAGCGCGCGGGCATCGATCCCGGCACCGTGAAGGGCAGCCCGACCGGGGTGTTCGCGGGCCTGATGTACAACGACTACGGCCAGAACCTGGGCGAGCTGCCCGAGGGCGTCGAGGGCTTCCTCGGCACCGGCACCACCGGCAGCGTCCTGTCCGGCCGGATCTCCTACACCTTCGGCCTCGAAGGCCCCGCCGTCACCGTGGACACCGCGTGCTCGTCCTCGCTGGTCGCGATGCACCTTGCGGCGCAAGCACTTCGCACCGGCGAGTGCTCGCTGGCCCTCGCCGGCGGTGTGACCGTCATGTCGGTGCCCGACACCTTCGTCGACTTCTCCCGGCAGCGCGGGCTCTCCGTCGACGGCCGCTGCAAGTCCTTCGCGGCGGCGGCCGACGGCACCGGGTGGTCCGAGGGCGCGGGAATCCTGTTGCTGGAGAAGCTCTCCGACGCGGAGCGCAACGGGCACCCGATCTTCGCCGTGCTGCGCGGCTCGGCGGTGAACCAGGACGGCGCGTCGAACGGCCTGACCGCGCCGAACGGTCCTTCTCAGCAGCGAGTCATCCGCCAGGCCCTGAGCAACGCCGGGCTCGGACCGTCCGATGTGGACGCTGTGGAGGCGCACGGTACCGGGACCGTGCTCGGCGATCCGATCGAGGCTCAGGCGCTGCTGGCGACCTACGGCCAGAACCGCTCGGAACCGTTGTGGCTTGGCTCGCTGAAGTCCAACATCGGGCACGCCCAAGCCGCAGCCGGTGTGGCGGGTGTGATCAAGACCGTGATGGCGCTGCGTCACGGTGTTCTGCCGAAGTCGCTGCACATCGACTCGCCTTCGCCACACGTGGACTGGACCGCCGGAGCTGTCTCGCTGCTGACTTCCGCGCGCGAGTGGCCTGCCGTGGACCGCCCACGCCGCGCGGCCGTGTCGTCCTTCGGCATCTCCGGCACGAACTCGCATGTGATCCTGGAGGAGGCTCCGGCGTGCGATTCTGTTTCCGCACGTGCGGGCCGATCGGGTGCGGGTGTCCCGCACGACACTGAGCAAGCTCCGGCGTCCTCCTGGGAGGTCGTCGCGCCTCCCGTGCTGCCGCTGGTGGTTTCAGGGAAGACTCCGGCTGCTCTTGAAGCGCAGACCTCGCGACTGAAGTCCTTTGTGGACAGCAATGAATCTGCGTCCGATGTGGACATTGCCTTCTCGCTGGCCACTACGCGCGCGGCACTGGACGAGCGTGCGGTGTTCCTCGGTGATCTGTCCGGGCAACCCATCGCGCGGGGGCGCGTGGTGAAGGGCAAGACGGCGTTCCTGTTCACCGGCCAGGGTTCTCAGCGGCGTGGGATGGGTGAGCAGCTGTATGCGGCCTACCCGGTGTTCGCTGCCGCCTACGACGAGGTGCGTGCGCTGCTGCCCGCCTCCTCGGAGGACTTGGATCAGACCGGGAATGCTCAGCCCGCCCTGTTCGCGCTCGAAGTTGCGCTGTACCGGCTTGTTGAGTCGTGGGGCATTAAGCCGGACTTGCTGGTTGGGCATTCGATCGGCGAGCTGGCTGCGGCGCACGTCGCCGGGGTGTTCTCGCTGGAGGACGCTGCGCGGCTGGTCACGGCTCGCGGTCAGCTGATGCAGGCGCTGCCCGGTGGTGGCGCCATGATCGCGATCCAGGCCACCGAGGACGAGGTCCTCGCGCACGACGTGGACATCGCCGCGATCAACGGCCCGCGTGCCGTGGTGATCTCCGGCCCAGAAGAGACCGTGCTCGCGGTTGCCGCGCAGTTCCCGGATCGCAAGACCAAGCGGTTGACGGTGTCGCACGCGTTCCACTCGTCGCTGATGGACGGCATGCTCGCGGACTTCGCCAAGGTCGCGATGTCGGTCAAGTACTCCGAGCCGACCGTGCAGATCGTGTCCAACGTGACGGGGACGGTCGCGAAGGCCAGCGAGCTGATGTCGGCCGAGTACTGGGTGCGGCACGTGCGCGGTGCGGTGCGCTTCGCCGACGGCATCGCCACCTGCGCGGAGAAGGGTGTCACGCGCTATTTGGAACTCGGTCCCGACGGCACGCTCTCCGCGATGGGCGCGGACTGTGCAGTGGGCACGTTCGCGCCGGTGCTGCGCAAGGACCGGCCGGAGCCCGAGGCGCTGCTCGCCGGAGTGGGCCAGGTGTTCGCGGCCGGGGCGCCCGTTGACTGGGCCGCGGTGTTTTCTGGTACTGGCGCCCGTCGCGTCGACCTGCCGACATACGCCTTCCAGCAGCAGCGATTCTGGCTGAAGCCCGAGCGGCCGGAACGCGGTTCCTGGCGGTACCGAGTTCGGTGGGATGCGATCAGCGTGCCGCGCTCGACTCTGTTCGGCACGTGGGCCGTCCTCGGAGACCCGAAGCTCGAAGCCGTCTTGGCCGCTCGGGGCGCTCTGATCTCGACCGATCTGTCCGAGGTGGACGGGATCGTGTCCGTGGGCGCTGACCTGGCGCGGACCCTGGAGATCCTCCAGCAGGCGAAGGCGCCCGTCTGGAGCGTCACGGTCGGGCAGGCTCCCGAGCAGGCGCAGGTGTGGGGCCTCGGCCAGGTCGCGGCGTTGGAGCACCCGGAGCGCTGGGGCGGCCTGGTCGAACTCCCGGCGACGCCGAGCGAGCAGGACTACGAACTGCTGGCCGACGTCCTCGGTGGTACTGAGTCCCAGGTCGCGATCCGGGAGAACGGCCTGGTGGCGCGGCGCTTGGTGCACTCTGCGCCCGGGGCGGCGAAACGGGACTGGAAACCGCGCGGGACCGTGTTGCTGACCGGGGGCACGGGCGCGCTGGGCTCGTTCACCGCGCGGTGGCTGGCCCGCAACGGCGCAGCGTCTCGCGGGACACCCGTACCCGGTCGGCCCCCACACGCGGGAACAGCGTCGCGCGCGGACTCCTCCGACTTGCACCTGGTCTTGCTGTCCCGCCGAGGGAACGACGCACCCGGTGCGGCAGAGCTGAGCGCGGAGCTGACTGAGCTCGGTGCGCGGGTGACCGTGGCCGCCTGTGATGTGGCCGACCGCGACGCGCTGGCCGAGCTGATCGACAAGCTGCACGCGGACGGCGAGACCATCCGCTCCGTCATGCACATCGCGGGCGTTGTCGACGACGGGCCGTTGGACGAGCTCGACGGCACGCGCCTCCAAAGCGTGCTCCGGCCCAAGGTCACCGCTGCGCACAACCTGCACGAGCTGACGAAGTCCTTGGAACTGGACGCGTTCGTGCTGTTCTCCTCGCTCGCCGGGGTCTGCGGCAACCCTGGGCAGGGCGCCTACGCGGCGGCCAACGCCCACCTGGACGCGCTCGCCGAGCAGCGGCACCTCGACGGGCTGCCCGCGACCTCGATCGCGTGGGGCGCCTGGGCCGAGGCGGGGATGGCGGCCTCGCTGGAGCAGGAGCTGCGGCGCTTCGGGATTCGGCCGATGAGTCCCGAGAAAGCCTTGGCGGCGCTGCAAACCGCGTTGGACCAGCAGGACGTGGCGGTCACCGTCGCGGACATCGACTGGAGCCTGTTCGCGCCCAACATGCCCGGCACGCTCTTCGACGCTCTCCCGGAAACCGCGAAGCCCGTGCTCGCCGAGGACGAGTCGGCCGCACTGCTGCGCAAGCTCGACGGCGCTCCCGAGGCCGAGCAGACCCGCGTGCTCGTGGAGCTGGTGCGGGCACGAGTGTCCACTGTGCTCGGTCACGCCACGACGGCGGCCGTTCAGCCGGAGCGCGCATTCTCCGAGCTGGGCTTCGATTCGCTCACCTCGGTGGAGTTCCGCAACCGGCTGAACGCGGCGACCGGCTTGGTGCTGCCGTCCTCGCTGGTGTTCGACTACCCGACACCTGTTGCCCTGGCGGCGTTCCTGCGCGAGGAACTGACCGGAGTGGACGGTGACGGCGACCAGCTCCTTGACCGGCTTGAAGACACGCTGTTGGCCCTGCCGCCCGGTGACGCGCTGCGCGAGCGGCTGATCGGGCGGCTGAAGGCCCTGGTGTCTTCCTCGTCGCCGAGGGAGGAGGAGACCGACTTGATCGACTCCTTGCGGTCCTCCTCCAACGACGAACTCTTCGACTTCATCGACAAGCAGCTCGGAAATTGAGTAGTGGGGATCTCTGATGTCTTCTGCAACTGGCGGGACACCCGCACCCGGTCGGCCCGCGCGTGCGGGAACAGAGTCGCACGCCGGAGCCTCCACAGCCGAGAACAACAAGCTCCGGGACTACCTGACGCGAGTCACGGGCGAGCTGCACACGGCCAAGCTGCGGTTGCGCGAGGCCGAGGAGAAGGACTTCGAGCCGGTCGCGATCGTCGGCATGGCCTGCCGCTTCCCCGGAGCGGACTCGCCGGAGTCGTTCTGGCGGATGATCGCCGACGGGGTGGACGGCGTCTCCGAGTTCCCCACGGATCGCGGTTGGGACCTGGATCGGCTGTACAACCCCGATCCCGACAACCTCGGCACCTCCTACGTGCGCAGCGGGGGCTTCCTGGCGGCGGCGGGGGAGTTCGACGCCGAGCTGTTCGGGATCTCCCCACGCGAAGCCCTCGCCATGGACCCGCAGCAGCGGCTGCTGCTGGAGACCTCGTGGGAGGCGTTCGAGCGCGCGGGCATCGACCCGACCTCCCTCAAGGGCAGCCGGACCGGAGTTTTCGCGGGCACCAACGGCCAGGACTACGGCCGCACGATCACCGAGCCCATGGAGGGCATCGAGGGCTACCTGGGCACGGGTATCTCCGGCTCGGTGCTGTCCGGCCGACTGTCCTATGTGTTCGGTCTGGAAGGCCCGGCGGTCACCATCGACACCGCGTGCTCGTCGTCGCTGGTGGCGATGCACCTTGCCGTGCAAGCACTTCGCTCCGGTGAGTGCTCGCTCGCGCTCGCCGGTGGCGTCAGCGTGATGTCGGGCCCGGACGCGTTCGTCGAGTTCTCCCGCCAGCGCGGCCTCGCCCGTGACGGCCGCGTGAAGGCGTTCTCGGCGTCCTCCGACGGCACCGGTTGGGGGGAGGGTGCGGGCATGCTGCTGTTGGAGAAGCTCTCCGACGCGCGCCGCAACGGGCACCCCGTGCTGGCCATCCTGCGCGGCTCCGCCGTGAATCAGGACGGAGCCTCCAACGGCCTCACCGCGCCCAACGGGCCGTCGCAACAGCGCGTGATCCGTCAGGCGCTGGCCAACGCACGTTTGTCCACCAAGGACATTGACGCCGTTGACGCGCACGGCACCGGCACCACGCTCGGCGATCCCATCGAGGCTCAGGCGCTGCTCGCCACCTACGGCCAGGGGCGCGCCGAGCCCCTGTGGGTCGGCTCGGTGAAATCCAACATCGGGCACACACAGGCCGCCGCCGGTGTGGCCAGTGTGATCAAGATGGTGATGGCCATCCGGCACGGTGTGCTACCGCAGTCTCTGCACATCGACGCGCCGACGCCACACGTCGACTGGACCGCTGGCGCCGTTTCCCTTCTTTCTACTGCCCGCGACTGGCCTGCGGTGGATCGTCCGCGCCGCGCGGGTGTTTCGTCGTTCGGTATCTCTGGCACGAACTCGCACGTGATCGTCGAGGAGGCGCCTGCCCTTGTTGAGGAGGCGTCGGAGCCGACCGCCTCGCTGCTGGGGTCGCACGTGCCGTGGGTTGTGTCGGGCAAGACGCCGGAGGCTTTGCAGGCGCAGGCCGCTCGCTTGTTGTCCATTGTGGACTCCGTTGACCCGATTGACCTTGGGCGGGCGCT
This sequence comes from Allokutzneria multivorans, assembly GCF_039537405.1. NCBI lineage: Bacteria > Bacillati > Actinomycetota > Actinomycetes > Pseudonocardiales > Pseudonocardiaceae > Allokutzneria > Allokutzneria multivorans. The sequence continues at coordinate 86,904 of NZ_BAABAL010000003.1, forward strand.
GGCGTCGACGCGGGCTCGGCTGGACCACCGCGCGGTGGCTTTCGGTGTTGAGCAGCTGCGCGCTCTGGCGGACGGCTCGCCGGGTGCGGTGACCGGGCAGGTTACTGGCGGTCAGCTCGCGGTGCTGTTCACCGGCCAGGGATCGCAGCGGCTGGGTATGGGGAAGGCGCTCTACGAGGCTTTCCCGGTGTTCGCCACCGCGTACGACGAAGTGCTGGCGCTGTTGCCTCCGCTCACCGGTGACCTGGATCAGACCGGCAACGCTCAGCCCGCGATCTTCGCACTGGAGGTCGCGCTCTACCGGCTGATCGAGTCCTTGGGCGTGCGCCCAGACTTCCTCGCCGGGCATTCGATCGGTGAGCTGGCCGCCGCGCATGTCGCTGGTGTCTGGTCGTTGGAGGACGCGGCGCGGATCGTGACCGCTCGTGGTCAGCTGATGCAGGCTTTGCCGAGCGGCGGAGCCATGATCGCTGTTCAAGCCACTGAGGATGAGGTTCGTGCTGCGCTCGTCCCGGGCGTGGACATCGCGGCCATCAACGGGCCTCGCGCCGTGGTGATCTCGGGCGTTGAGGAAGCCGTGCTGGCGGTTGCGGCGCAGTTCAAGGAACGCAAGACCAAGCGGCTCTCGGTGTCGCACGCGTTCCACTCCGGCTTGATGGACGGGATGCTGGGGGAGTTCGGGAAGGTCGTTGCATCGGCGACCGCGTCCGCGCCGACCATTCAGATCGTCTCCACGCTGACCGGTCGCGCCGCGAGCACCGAAGAACTGTCCTCTGTGGACTACTGGGTTCGGCACGTCCGTGAGTCGGTGCGCTTCGCCAATGCCGTTGTCACGCTTGGCGAGGCCGGGGTCACGAAGTTCCTGGAGCTTGGCCCGGACGGCGTGCTCTCCGCTGCGGGCGCGGACAGCGCCGACGGCACGTTCATCGCCGTGCTGCGCAAGGACCGCGACGAGCCGCAGACCTTCGTGAACGCTCTGGCCTCGCTGTTCGTCGACGGTGGCACCGTCGACTGGGCGGCGGCCTTCGAAGGCCCGGCCCGTCATGTCGACCTACCGACTTACGCCTTCCAGCGTCGCCACTACTGGCTGCCGATGCAGCGCGCCACTGGCGACGCGTCCGGACTGGGCCTCGGTTCGCTCGATCACCCGTTGCTCGGTGCGTCCGTGTCTTTGGCCGACGCTGATGGATTCCTGTTCACGGGGCGGCTTTCCACCTCCACGCACTCGTGGCTGGCCGATCACGTGGTACTGGGCCGCGTTGTGGTACCCGGTACCGCGTTGGTCGAGCTGGCTGTGCGCGCCGCCGACGAGGTGGGTTGCGGCGTCCTCGAAGAGCTGACGTTGCAGGCCCCGCTCGTGCTGCCGGAGGAAGGCGGCGTTCAGGTCCAGCTGGCCGTCGCAGCTCCTGACGAAGCCGGGCGTCGCACGCTGACCCTGCACTCTCGTCGTGATGACGGCGCGTGGACCTTGCACGCCATCGGCTCTGTCACGCCTTCTGCGGCTCCGGCGGACTTCTCGCTCGCGGAGTGGCCGCCCGCCGGGGTCACCGCGGCCGCTGTCGAGTCGCTGTACGACGACTTCGACGCCACAGGTCTGAGCTATGGCCCGGCCTTCCGTGGTCTGACCGCCGCGTGGACCCGGGATGAGGAGATCTTCGCCGAGGTCGAGCTGCCCGAAGCCGTTCAGGGTGAGGCGGGCAAGTTCGGCCTGCACCCGGCGCTGCTGGACGCCGCGCTGCACTCGCTCGTGGTCGGCGAATCATCCGGCTCGGGGGCAAGGCTGCCATTCGCGTGGAGTGGCGTGTCGCTGCACGCTTCCGGAGCTTCCGCGCTGCGTGTGCACGTCAAGATCACCGGCAAGGACGTTGTGTCCCTACGGGTTGCGGACACCACGGGCGCTCCAGTGGCCACCGTGGACTCTCTCGCCCTGCGCGCGGTGTCGGCCGAGCAGATCCAGGCGGCGGGTGCCGGCGAGCAGGACTCGCTCTACCGCGTCGACTGGGCTCAGGTTCCGCTCGCTCAGGGGGCAGCGCCCGCCTACGCGGTTCACCGCGTTGTCGGCGAGGACGGCGACGTCGTCAGCGCCACGCACACGGCCACTCACGACGTGTTGCGCGTGCTCCAGGATTTCCTTGCTGCTGAAGGAGAATCCAAGCTCGTCATCCACACCACCGGCGCGGTCATGGACGTCACCGACCTCCCCGCCGCCGCGGTGTGGGGCATGGTGCGCGTCGCGCAGGCGGAGAGCCCGGACCGCATCGTGTTGATCGACGCGCCGGACACCGCCAAGTTCGACGAGATCGTCGCCAGCGGTGAAGCCCAGGCCGCGGTGCGCGGTGCCGAGGTGTTCGTGCCGCGCTTGACCACGATGGCGGGCAGTGGCGTGATCGTCCCGCCCGCCGAGGGGACCTGGCGCCTGGGCATGTCGGGCAAGGGCACCCTGGACCACTTGGTACTGGAGCCCATCGAGCGGAAGCCGTTGGAGCCGACGCACGTGCGCATCGGCGTGCGCGCGGCCGGGGTGAACTTCCGCGACGTGCTCAACGTCCTCGGCATGTACCCGGGTGACGCCGGACTGCTCGGCAACGAGGTCGCCGGTGTCGTGACCGAGGTCGGCTCCGACGTCACCGACCTCGCGCCCGGCGACAAGGTCATGGGTCTGGCGTTCGGCGGGATCGGGCCGATGGCGGTCACCGACCGGCCGATGCTGACCCGCGTGCCGAATGGCTGGAGCTTCGAGGAAGCCGCCTCCGTGCCGCTGGTCTTCCTCACCGCGTACTACGGGCTGCGCGACCTCGGCGGTCTGAAGGCGGGCGAGTCGGTGCTGATCCACGCCGCCGCCGGTGGTGTCGGCATGGCCGCGACGCAGATCGCCAAGCACCTGGGTGCGACCGTCTACGGCACGGCCAGCAAGGGCAAGTGGCACGTGCTGCGAGAGCAGGGGATCGAGCACATCGCGTCCTCGCGCACGACGGACTTCGAGCAGGAGTTCCTGTCCATTTCGGACGGTCGCGGCGTTGACGTGGTGCTGGACGCGCTCGCGGGCGAGTTCGTGGACGCGTCGCTGCGGTTGATGCCGCGCGGTGGTCGCTTCCTGGAGATGGGCAAGACCGACATCCGCGAGCAGGATGAGATCGACAAGCAGTACCCGGGCGTGGAGTACCAGGCTTTTGACCTGATCGAGGCCGAGGCGTCGCGGGTCGCGTCGATGTGGGCCGAGCTGATCGAGCTGTTCGACGCGGGCGTCCTGAAGCCGCTGCCGATCAAGACCTGGGACGTCCGCCGCGCTCCCGAAGCGTTCCGGTTCATCAGTCAGGCCAAGCACATCGGCAAGGTCGTCCTGACGGTTGAGCGCGGTCTCGACCCCGAGGGCACCGTGCTGATCACCGGTGGCACCGGTGGCCTCGGGAAGCTCTTCGCGCGGCACATGATCACCTCCCACGGCGTGAAGAACCTCGTGCTGACCAGCCGTCGTGGCGCGGACGCGCCCGGTGCCTCCGCGCTCGTCGAGGAGTTGTCCTCGCTCGGCGCTTCCGTGCGCGTCGCTGCCTGCGACGTCGCCGACCGGGACGCTGTCTCGGTTCTGCTGGGTGGCATTCCGGACCTGACCGGCGTGATCCACACGGCCGGTGTGCTCGACGACGGCATGATCACCTCGCTCACCCCGGAGCGCGTCGACACCGTTTTCGGGCCGAAGGTCGACGCGGCGTGGCACCTGCACGAGCTGACCCGTGACCGTGACCTCGCGATGTTCGCGCTGTTCTCGTCGGCGGCCGGGCTGCTCGGCAACCCCGGACAGGGCAACTACACGGCTGCCAACGGGTTCCTGGACGCGCTCGCTTCGCACCGCCGTGACCAGGGACTTCCGGCGCAGTCGCTGGCGTGGGGCCTGTGGGTCGGCGGCATGGCGGGCACGCTGTCCGAGGCCGAGCTGGCGCGGATGAAGGGCTCCGGTACCGGCGCGCTGACTCATGAAGAGGGCGTCGAGCTGTTCGACGCCGCGCACGCGACGGGCCTTTCCGTGGCGGCGCCGATGAAGCTGGACCTGCCGGAGCTGGAGGCGTTCGCGCGCACGGCTTCGCTGCCGCCCCTGCTGCGCGGTCTCGTGCGGGGGACGCGTCGCGCCGCGCAGTCGGGGGAGGCACAGGGATCGTCGCTGGCGAAGCGCCTCGCTGGGCTGACCGAGGCCGAGCAGGACCGCTTGCTGCTGGATCTCGTGCGGACGCAGGTCGCGTTGGTACTGGGTCACGTCACGCCGGAGACGGTCGAGCCGGGCCGCGGCTTCATGGAGATCGGCTTCGACTCGCTGACCGCCGTCGAGCTGCGCAACCGCCTCGGCGCCGTGACGGGGCTGCGCCTGCCGTCGACGCTGATCTTCGACTACCCGACACCGGTCGCGCTGACGGGTTACGTGCGCTCCGAGCTGATCGGCGCCGCGGGACTGGCCACCGTGGTCAAGTCCACGGCTGCGAGCGACGAGCCGATCGCGATCGTGGCCACGGCGCTGCGCTACCCCGGCGGCATCAACACGCCGGATGACCTGTGGCGCTTCGTCATGGGCGGCGAGCACGCGATCACGGACTTCCCGACCGACCGCGGCTGGGATCTGGACGGCCTGTTCAGCACGGAGCCGGGCAGGCAGGGCACGTCCTACGCCAAGACCGGTGGCTTCCTGCACGAGGCCGCCGAGTTCGACCCGGAGTTCTTCGGGATCTCCCCGCGCGAGGCCCTGGCAATGGACCCGCAGCAGCGCCTCATGCTGGAGGTGTCGTGGGAGGCCATGGAGCGCGCCGGGATCGACCCCGCTTCCTTGAAGGGCTCGGCGACCGGCGTCTTCGCGGGTGTGATCTACAACGACTACGCCTCGCGCCTGAACGCGGTACCAGAAGAGATCGAGGGTTTTCTGGGCACGGGTGCCTCCATGAGCATCCTGTCCGGCCGCGTCGCGTACACCTTCGGCTTCGAGGGCCCCGCCATCTCCATCGACACCGCGTGCTCGTCGTCGCTGGTCGCGATGCACCTTGCAGCGCAGGCACTGCGCAGCGGGGAGTGCGATCTCGCGCTGGCGGGTGGTGTGACGGTGATGTCGGTGCCGGATCCGTTCATCGACTTCAGCAAGCAGAACGGCCTCGCGCCGAACGGGCACTGCAAGTCCTTCTCGTCCTCGGCTGACGGCACCGCGTGGTCGGAGGGCGCGGGCTTGGTGATGCTGGAGCGCCTGTCCGATGCGCAGCGCAACGGCCGCCAGATCCTTGCTGTGTTGCGGAGTTCCGCCGTCAACCAGGACGGCGCGTCCAGCGGCCTGACCGCGCCGAACGGCCCGTCGCAGCAGCGCGTCATCCGCCAGGCGCTCGCCAACGGCGGACTGTCCACTTCGGACGTTGACGCCGTCGAGGCGCACGGCACCGGCACCAAGCTCGGTGACCCCATCGAGGCTCAGGCGATCCTCGCCACCTACGGCCAGGACCGCCCGGCGGACCTGCCGCTGTGGCTCGGCTCGATCAAGTCCAACCTCGGCCACACGCAGGGCGCCGCGGGCGTCATCAGCGTGATCAAGATGGTGGAGGCCATCCGGCGCGGAGTGCTGCCGCGCTCGCTGCACATCGACGAGCCCACGCCGCAGGTCGAATGGTCCTCGGGCGCGGTTTCGCTGCTCACCGAGCCGGTTTCGTGGCCTGAGGTCGAGCGTCCGCGCCGTGCCGGTGTCTCGTCCTTCGGCATGAGCGGCACGAACGCGCACGTGATCATCGAGCAGGCTCCCGTCGTGGTGGAGTCCGAGGTCGAGCGCGTCGCTCCTGCAGTCCTCGCCTGGCCGCTGTCCGCGCGTACGTCCGACGCGCTCCCGGCACAGGCCGCGAAGCTGCGGGACTACCTCGCAGACGCTGACCTCGACTCGCTCGACGTGGCGTTCTCGCTGGTCAACAAGCCTCGCCACGACCATCGCGCTGCCGTCGTCGGTGCTTCCCGCGATGAGCTGCTGTCCGCCTTGGCGATGCTGGCTGACGGGGAAGCTCCTGTGCGGGGGCGCGTGGGCAGCGGCCCGGTCGCCTTCCTGTTCACCGGCCAGGGCTCGCAGCGGGTCGGCATGGGGGAGGCGCTGTACGCCGCGTACCCGGTGTTCGCCGCCGCGTACGACGAAGTCCGGGCGCTGCTGCCTGCTCTGTCCGATGACTTGGACCAGACGGGGAACGCGCAGCCCGCTCTGTTCGCGCTCGAAGTGGCGCTGTATCGGCTTGTTGAGTCGTGGGGTGTGCGTCCGGACTTCCTGGTTGGGCATTCGATCGGTGAGCTGGCCGCCGCGCACGTCGCGGGTGTCTGGTCGTTGGAGGACGCGGCGCGGATCGTGACCGCTCGTGGTCAGCTGATGCAGGCTTTGCCCAGCGGCGGAGTCATGATCTCGATCCAGGCTGCTGAGGACGAGGTCCGCGCGGCGCTTGTGCCGGGTGTGGACATCGCGGCGATCAACGGTCCGCGCTCGGTCGTGATCTCCGGCGACGCTTCGGCTGCTTCGAGCGTCGCTTCGCGTTTCGAGAAGACCAAGCGGCTGAAGGTTTCGCACGCGTTCCACTCGGCGCACATGGACGGGATGCTGGCGGAGTTCCGCGCGGTTCTGGAGTCCGTGAGGTACTCCGAGCCGACGATTCCGCTGGTGTCCAACGTGACCGGCGCTATCGGTACCTCGGTGACCGAGCCGGAGTACTGGGTGCGGCACGTCCGCGACGCGGTGCGCTTCGCCGACGGAATGGCTGCCTTGGAGGCGGCCGGAGTTCAGCGCTTCGTCGAGCTGGGCCCGGACGGCACGCTCTCCGCGATGGGCGCGGGTTGCGTGGCCGACGGCGTGTTCATTCCGTTGCTGCGCAAGGATCGTGACGATCTTGTCAGTGCGACGACCGCGCTCGCTGCCTTGGACGCCAACGGGATCGACATCGACTGGGCGGCGATCTACGCCGACACCGGAGCGCAGCGCGTCGACCTGCCGACCTATGCCTTCCAGCACAAGCGTTACTGGGTGAACTCGCCGTCGACTCCTGGCGACGCCACCGGTCTCGGACTTGGCGCGGCGGAGCACCCGTTGCTCGGCGCGCTCGTCACGCTGCCCGACAGCGACGGCCTCGTGCTGACCGGGCGTCTGTCGCTTGACTCGCACCGCTGGCTCGCCGACCACGCTGTCATGGGCTCGGTTCTGTTGCCCGGAACGGCTTTCGTTGAGCTTGCCGTGCGCGCGGGCGATGAACTCGGCCTGGGCTCGGTTCGCGACCTGACGTTGCAGGCACCGCTGGTCTTGCCGGAGAGCGGTGGTGTGCAGCTGCGGCTCACGCTCGACCCCGCGAATCGTTCCTTGTCGATCTACTCACGTTTGCAGGACGCCGTCGGAGAGCCGTGGACGCTGCACGCCACCGGTGTGCTCGGCGACGCGGGCGCTGCCGACTTCGACCTGGCCGAGTGGCCGCCCACTGGCGTGACCGCGATCGACGTCAGCGGTTTCTACGCGGACGCTGCTGGTGCCGGGCTTTCGTACGGCCCGGTGTTCCAGGGGTTGAGCGCGGCGTGGCGGCGCGGCGAGGAGATCTTCGCCGAGGTCGCGCTGCCGGAGAACACCTCGGCGGACGGCTTCGGGCTGCACCCGGCGTTGCTGGACGCGGCTCTGCACGCGATCGGCCTCGACGGCCAAGAGCAGGCGCGGCTTCCCTTTGCGTGGAGCGGGGTTTCGCTGTACGCCGAGGGAGCCACGGCGCTGCGCGTGCGCGTCACTCCGGCGGGCTCGGGCGTTCGGCTTCAGCTCGCGGACGGCACCGGAGCGCCGGTCGCATCGGTCGATGCCCTTGCGCTGCGGGCGGTTTCGGCGGATCAGTTCCGCGCTCGGATCGATTCGCTGTACTCGCTCGACTGGATTCCGGTTGTGGCCTCCGGCGAGGTGTCCGCGCAGGTTCACTTTGCGGAGGGCGTGCACGAAACCCTTGGTGTGCTTCAGGAATGGCTCGCTGGAGACGACTCGCCGCTGGTGATTCGCACGGAGGGCTTCGCCACCGATCCGGATGTGGCGGCGGTGTGGGGCCTCGTGCGCTCCGCGCAGTCCGAGCACCCCGGGCGGTTCGTGCTGGTCGACGGCCCCGCGTCGGCGGTCGGCGCGGCGGTGTCCACCGGTGAGCCGCAGGTCGTTGTCCGCGACGGAGAGCTGTTCGTGCCGCGCCTCGTTCGCGCTGCGGTTCCGGAGAACACCGACTGGACGGTGTCGGGGACAGCGCTGATCACAGGTGGCACCGGCGGGCTCGGTGCTGTGGTGGCCAAGCACCTCGTGACCGCGCGTGGAGCCCGCGACCTGGTGCTGACCAGCCGTCGTGGTGCTGACGCGCCTGGCGTCTCGTCCCTGATCGAGGAGCTGAGTGACCTCGGTGCCTCGGTTCGGGTCGAAGCCTGCGATGTTGCTGACCGGGAAGCGCTTTCGGCTCTGTTGAGCGGAATTTCGAACCTCACCACCGTGGTGCACGCGGCCGGTGTGCTGGACGACGGCGTGATCACCGCGCTCACCCCTGCGCGGCTGGACGCCGTGCTCGGGCCGAAGGCGGTCGCCGCGCGGAACCTGCACGAGCTGACGGAGAACCTGGAGCAGTTCATCCTGTTCTCGTCGGTCTCCGGTGTGCTCGGTGGGCCTGGCCAGGGCAACTACGCCGCCGCCAACGCCTACCTGGACGCACTCGCCGCGCTCCGGGCGGAGCAGGGCCTGCCCGCGACCTCGGTCGCCTACGGCCTGTGGACCACGGGCATGGGCAGCACGATCGACCTCGCGCACACCGGCTTCGCCGCGCTGGAGCCCACCGAGGCGCTGGCCCTGCTGGACGCCGCTTGCGCAGGTGGGAACCCCTTGACGGTTCCCGTCAAGCTCAACCTGCCCGCGCTGCGCAACGGCGACGTGCCGCACACGCTGCGCTCGCTCGTGCGCGTCAGCAACCGCCGCGCGGCGCAGGCCCCGGAAGCCGCCGGGTTGCGGCAGCGCCTCGCGGGCCTGTCGGACGCGGAGCAGGAGCGGGTGATCGTCGAGCTGATCCGCACCCAGGCCGCACTGATCCTCGGCCACGACCCGGCCGCGATCGAGGCGGAGCGCGCCTTCAGCGACGTCGGCTTCGACTCGCTGACCGCCGTTGAGCTGCGCAACCGGGTCGGTGGCACAACGGGTCTGCCGCTGCCCGCCACGCTGATCTTCGACTACCCGACGCCGCTCGACCTCGCGCGCTACGTGCGCACCGAGCTGCTGGGCGAGATCGCCGAGGTCTCCGCTGTCGCGGCGGTCGGCTCGGACGAGCCCATCGCGATCGTCGGCATGGGCTGCCGCTACCCGGGCGGGGTCACCACGCCGGAGGAGCTGTGGCAGCTCGTGGCATCCGGTACCGACGGGGTCTCGATGTTCCCGACCGATCGCGGTTGGGACTTGGAGAACCTGTACCACCCGGACCCCGACCACCAAGGAACTTCGTACACGCGCGAGGGCGGCTTCCTGCACGAGGCGGCCGAGTTCGACCCCGAGTTCTTCGGGATCTCGCCGCGCGAGGCGCTCGCGATGGACCCGCAGCAGCGACTGCTGCTGGAGGTGTCGTGGGAGGCCATGGAGCGCGCGGGTGTCGACCCCGCTTCGCTGAAGGGCTCTTCGACCGGCGTCTTCGCGGGCGTCATGTACTACGACTACGGCTCTCGGCTGACCACCGTGCCGGACGGGGTCGAAGGCTTCCTCGGCACGGGCACGTCGGGCAGCATCCTCTCCGGCCGCGTCGCGTACACCTTCGGCTTCGAGGGACCGGCGGTTTCAGTTGATACCGCGTGCTCTTCGTCGCTCGTCGCGCTGCACTGGGCCGCACAGGCGCTCCGCTCCGGCGAGTGCTCGATGGCGCTGGCCGGTGGTGTCACCGTGATGTCCACTCCGGACACCTTCATCGGGTTCTCGCGTCAGCGCGGCCTCGCCGCCGATGGCCGTTGCAAGTCCTTCGGCGCGGGCGCTGACGGCACCGGTTGGGCTGAGGGCGCGGGCATGCTCGTGCTGGAGAAGCTCTCCGACGCCGTCCGCAACGGCCACCCCGTGCTCGCGGTGGTACGCGGTTCCGCGTTGAACCAGGACGGTGCTTCCAACGGTCTCACCGCGCCCAACGGCCCTTCCCAGCAACGAGTCATCCGTCAGGCTCTGGCCAACGCGGGCATCACTTCCTCCGATGTGGACCTGATCGAGGCGCACGGCACCGGCACCGTCCTCGGCGACCCGATCGAGGCGCAGGCCGTGCTGTCCACCTACGGCCAGGACCGCTCCGCGCCCGTGTGGATGGGCTCCATCAAGTCCAACATCGGCCACACCCAGGCCGCGGCCGGCGTCGGCGGCATCATCAAGGTCGTCAAGGCCATCGAGCACGGCCTGATGCCGCAGAGCCTGCACCTCGGAGAGCTGTCGCCGCACGTCGACTGGTCCTCCGGCGACGTCTCCTTGCTGACTTCGGCCCAGACCTGGCCCGATGTGGACCGCCCCCGCCGCGCCGCCGTCTCCTCCTTCGGCATCTCCGGCACCAACGCCCACGTCATCATCGAGCAACCCCCCGCTTTAGCCCTGAACGACCCGTTTGGTGCGTCTAACGCACTAAACGACCCGTTGAGGGCTCCCAACGCACTGAACGGGTCGTTCAGCTCCTCCAACGCGTCAAAGGAGGCGTTGGCGGGGGATGAGCAGCTGGTGCTCGTGGTTTCTGGGCGCAGCGAGGAGGCGGTGCAGGGGCAGGCGGCGAAGCTGAAGGGGTTCCTGGACGGGGACACCGAAGCCCGGCTCAACGATGTGGCGGTGTCGTTGGCGGCGAAGCCGCATCACGAGTTCCGCGCGGCGGTCACGGGGCAGCGGGACGAGCTGTTGGCGGGGCTGGCGGCGTTGGCGGCGGGCGAGCCTGCGGTGAACGTGCTCCGGGGCACCGCGACCGCAGGACGGCTCGCGATGCTGTTCACGGGGCAAGGCTCGCAGCGCGCGGGCATGGGGCGGCAGCTGTACGACGCCTTCCCGGTGTTCGCCGAAGCATACGACGCGGTTCGAAAGCACCTTCCCGCGATCGATGACGGTGAGCTGGACCAGACGGGGAACGCGCAGCCTGCGTTGTTCGCGCTTGAGGTGGCTCTGTATCGGCTGGTGGAGTCGTGGGGTGTGCGTCCGGACTTCCTGGTCGGGCACTCGATCGGTGAGCTGGCCGCCGCGCACGTCGCGGGCGTCTGGTCGCTCGAAGACGCGGCGAAGATCGTCGAGGCGCGCGGGCGGCTGATGCAGGCTCTGCCCAGTGGCGGAGCCATGATCTCGATCCGCGCGACCGAAGCGGACGTGCTGCCGCACCTCAACGACAAGGTCGGCATCGCGGCGATCAACGGGCCGGAGTCCGTGGTGATCTCCGGTGACGCGAAGGCCGCGAAGAAGATCGCGAAGAACTTCGCGAAGACCAAGCAGTTGGCCGTCTCGCACGCGTTCCACTCCGCGCACATGGACGGCATGCTGACGGAGTTCCGCGCGGTACTGGAGTCCGTGAGGTACTCCGAGCCGACGATTCCGGTGGTGTCCAACGTGACCGGGTGCTTGGCCGACCAGGTCACCGAGCCGGAGTACTGGGTGCGGCACGTCCGCGAGGCGGTGCGCTTCGCCGACGGCATGAGCTGGCTGGCCGCCGAAGGCGTGACGCGCTTCCTGGAGCTGGGGCCGGACGGCACGCTCTCCGGCATGGGCGCGAACTGCGTCGACGGGCTCTTCGTCCCGTTGCTGCGCAAGGACCGCGCGGAGGACGCGTCGGCGCGCACCGCCGTCGCCGAGCTGCACAACCACGGCGTCAAGATCGACTGGACGGCGTTGCTCCAGGGTGCGCGGATCGACCTGCCGACGTACGCCTTCCAGCACAAGCACTACTGGCTGAACTCTGCCGACGCCGCGGCCGACGTGGCTTCTGCCGGGCTGGAGTCGCCGGACCACCCGCTGCTGGGCGCGGCGGTCTCGCTCGCCGACGGGGACGGATTCCTGTTCACCGGGCGGATCTCGCGCGGGACCCACCCCTGGCTGGCCGACCACGCCGTCATGGGAACCGTGTTGGTACCGGGTACCGCGCTGGTGGAACTGGCCGTGCGTGCCGGGGACGAAGCCGGTTGCGGAGTGCTGGAGGAACTGACCCTTCAGGCGCCGCTGGTGCTCGCGGACTCCGCGCCGGTGCTGTTGCAGGTCGCGGTCGGCGCGCTCGACGCGTCGCAACGCCGTTCCGTCGCGATCTTCTCCCGCCAGGGCGACGCGCCATGGACCGAACACGCGGCCGGTGTGCTGGCTCCTGCGGGGCCGCCGCCGTCCTTCAGCCTGGCGCAGTGGCCGCCCGCCGGGGCCACCGCCGTGGACCTCAGCGACGTCTACGAGAAGCTGGCGACGAGCGGTCTGGAGTACGGGCCGCTGTTCCAGGGACTGAGGTCCGTGTGGACCTCCGACCAGGAGGTGTACGCGGAGGTCGCGCTGCCCGAGGACACCGACGTGCGCCGGTTCGGTGTGCACCCCGCGCTGCTGGACGCCGTGCTGCACGCGATCGGCTTCAGCGAGACCGGGCGTGAGGCTTCGGGGGCCATGCTTCCCTTCGCCTTCAACGGTGTCTCGCTGCACGCCACGGGCGCGACGGCGGTCCGGGTGCGCATCACCCCCGCTGACGGAACTCCCGGAGGCTTCCGCCTGGAGATCGCCGATGGTGCGGGCGCTCCCGTCGCCGAGGTCGATTCCCTTGTCCTGCGGCCGATCTCGCAGGACCAGCTCAAGGCGGCCGGTCCGTCCGAACAGGACTGGATGTTCCGCGTCGACTGGACGCCGCTCGCGATCGGCGAGCCCGTGGAGTGGATCGCGCACGCCGATCTCACCGATCTCACCGACGAAACCGTGGTCTACACCGTCGCGCCGAGCACCGGTGACGTGGCCGCCGACGCACGCGCCGTCTCGCACCAGGTGCTGGACGTCGTGCAGGAGTGGCTCGCCGCCGACCACGACGCGACGCTGGTGATCCGCACGAGCGGAGCGGTCGCGGTCGACGCCGACGTGGACGTCACCGACCTCGCCGCCTCCACGGTGTGGGGTCTTGTCCGCTCGGCGCAGTCGGAGAACCCGGGTCGCTTCGTCCTGGTCGACGCCGAGGACGACGCGCTCATCGGAGCGGCGGTCGCCACCGGCGAGCCCCAGATCGCGATCCGCGACGGCGGGCTGTTCGCCTTCCGCATGGCCACCGTGGCCTCCGGAGGATCACTGCTGCCCCCCGCCGGTGAAGCCGCGTGGCGGGTGGACGTGCACACGAAGGGCGCGCTCGACAACCTCGCGCTGCTGCCCGCGCCGGAGATGCTGCGACCGCTCGCGGGTGACGAGGTGCGCATCGGGGTGCGCGCCGCCGGTGTGAACTTCCGCGACGCGCTCAACGTGCTCGGCATGATGGGCGAGGCCGGTATGCCCGGCTACGAGGCGGCGGGCGTCGTCGTCGAAGTTGGCGGCGACGTGACCGATCTGGCCGTCGGCGACAAGGTGATGGGCATGCTCGACGGCGGTTTCGGCCCCGTCACGATCACCGAGCGCAGCAACCTCGCTCGCATCCCGGACGGCTGGTCCTTCGAGGAAGCGGCTTCGGTTCCGCTGGTGTTCCTCACCGCGTACTACGCGTTGCACGATCTCGCTGGTTTGCGTTCTGGCGAGCGGGTTCTCATTCACGCGGCGGCGGGCGGCGTTGGCATGGCCGCCACGCAGATCGCCAGGCACCGTGGTGCCGAGGTCTTCGGTACCGCGAGCACCGCGAAGCAGTATGTGTTGCGGGACAACGGGATCGAGCACATCGGGTCGTCGCGGACGTTGGACTTCGAGCAGGAGTTCCTTGCTGCTACCGGCGGAGAGGGCGTTGACGTCGTTCTCGACGCGCTGGCGGGAGACTTCGTCGACGCGTCGTTGCGCCTGCTGCCGCGTGGTGGGCGTTTCGTGGAGATGGGCAAGACCGACGTTCGCGACAGCGCGGAGGTGGCGGCGAAGCACGAGGGCGTCCGCTACACGGCCTTCGAGGTGTTCGAGGCAGGCCCGCAGCGCATCGCGGCCATGTGGTCGGAGCTGCTGGAGCTGTTCGAGCAGGGCGTGCTCAAGCCGCTGCCGATCCGCACCTGGGACATCCGCGAAGCCCCCAAGGCGTTCCGTTTCATCAGCCAGGCCAAGCACATCGGCAAGCTCGTGCTCACCGTCCCGCGCGAGCTGGACCCGCAGGGCACGGTGCTCGTCACCGGCGGCACCGGCGGGCTCGGCAAGCTCGTGGCGAAGCGCCTGGTCACCGAGCACGGCGTGCAGAACCTGTTGCTGACCAGCCGTCGCGGTGCCGACGCGCCGGGCGCCGCCGAGCTGGTCGCCGAGCTCAACGAGGCTGGAGCCCGGGTCGAGATCGCCGCGTGCGACGCGGCCGACCGCGACTCGCTCAGCGCGCTGCTGAGCGGAATCGGGAACCTGACCGGTGTGGTGCACACCGCCGGTGTGCTCGACGACGGCCTGATCACCGCGCTCACCCCGGAGCGGGTGGACCGGGTGTTCGGCCCGAAGGTCGACGCCGCGTGGAACCTGCACGAGCTGACCGAGGACCGCGACCTCGCGATGTTCGTGGTGTTCTCTTCGGTCTCCGGTGTGCTCGGCGGGGCGGGCCAGGCGAACTACGCCGCCGCCAACACCTTCCTGGACTCCCTGGCGCTGCACCGCCGCGCCAGGGGGCTGGCCGCCACGTCCATCGCCTACGGACTGTGGGCGGACGGCATGGGTGGCGCGGAGGAGGCCGCCCGGATGGGCCGCGACGGCTTCGGCGCGCTGGTTCCCGACGAGGGCCTGGCGCTGTTCGACCTCGCGCTAGCCCACGGCGAGGCCATCGCCGTCCCCGTCAAGGTCGACCTGCCGACGGTGCAGGCCAACGCCCGGACCCAGCCGGTGCCGCACGTGCTGCGCGGACTGGTCCGGGTCTCGGCGCGGCGGGCCGCGCAGGCGGCCGACACCGCCGGTCTGCGGCAGCGCCTGCTCGCGCTGCCCTCGGCCGAGCAGCTGCGCACGTTGGTGGAGATGGTCCGCGGCCGGGCCGCGATGGTCCTCGGCCACGCCGGATCGGACGTCGTCGATCCGGACCGGGCGTTCAACGACATGGGCTTCGACTCGCTCACCGCCGTCGAGCTGCGCAACTCCATCGGCGCCGCGACCGGTCTGCGCCTGCCCGCCACGGTCACCTTCGACTACCCGACCCCGCTGGCGCTCGCGGAGTACGTCCGCTCGGAGCTGCTGGGCTCGGAGACCGTGATCACCGAGGGCTCGGCGTTCACCCGGGACGAGGTGGACGAGCCGATCGCCGTGGTCGCGATGGGCTGCCGCTTCCCCGGTGGCGTCACCACCGCCGAGCAGCTGTGGGAGCTGCTGATGAGCGGCGAGGACGCGATGTCGGGGTTCCCGGACAACCGCGGCTGGGACGTCGAGGGCCTCTACCACCCGGACCCCGACCACCAGGGCACGACGTACTCCACCGAGGGCGGCTTCCTGCACGACGCGGCCGACTTCGACCCGGAGTTCTTCGGCATCAGCCCGCGCGAGGCGCTGGCCGTCGACCCGCAGCAGCGGTTGCTCCTGGAGGTCTCCTGGGAGGCGCTGGAGCGCGCGGGCATCCCGCCGGCCTCGCTCAAGGGCTCGATGAGCGGCGTGTTCGCCGGGGTCATGTACAACGACTACGCCGGGCGGATGAGCCAGATCCCGGACGGTTTCGAGGGCATTCTCGGCACCGGCAGCCTCGGCTCGGTCGCCTCCGGCCGGGTGGCCTACACCTTCGGTTTCGAGGGACCGGCCGTCTCCGTCGACACCGCGTGCTCCTCGTCGCTGGTGGCGGTGCACCTGGCGATGCAGGCGCTGCGCAACGGTGAGTGCGGTCTCGCGCTCGCCGGTGGTGTCACGGTGATGTCCTCGCCGTCGCCGTTCATCGAGTTCTCCCGCCAGCGCGGCCTGGCCTCCGACGGCCGGTGCAAGGCCTTCGCCAACGCCGCCGACGGTGTCGCCTGGTCCGAGGGTGCGGGCATGGTGCTGCTGGAGAAGCTCTCCGACGCCGAGCGCAACGGCCACCCGGTGCTCGCGGTGCTGCGCGGGTCGGCGGTGAACCAGGACGGTGCATCCAACGGCCTTTCCGCGCCGAACGGCCCTTCACAGCAACGGGTCATCCGCCAGGCGCTCGCCAACTCGCGTCTGTCCACTTCGGACGTTGACGCCGTTGAGGCGCACGGCACCGGCACCAGGCTCGGGGACCCGATCGAGGCGCAGGCGCTGATCAACACCTACGGCCAGGACCGGCCGGAGGACCGCCCGCTGCGCATCGGCTCGGTGAAGTCGCACATCGGCCACACCCAGGCAGCCGCCGGTGTCGCCGCGCTGATCAAGATGGTCAAGGCGCTGGAGCACGGCGTGCTGCCGCAGAGCATGCACATCGACGCCCCGTCCCCGCACGTGGACTGGTCGGAGGGCGCGGTCGAACTGCTGTCCGAAGCCGCTCCGTGGGTCGCCGCGCAGGACCGTCCGCGCCGCGCGGGAATCTCCTCGTTCGGCATTTCCGGTACCAACGCGCACGTGATCATCGAGCAGGCCCCTGCGGCGAAGCCGGTGCGCGCCGAGCGGGTCGGGCTCGCGCCTGCGGTGCTGCCGTGGGTGCTCTCCGCTCGGTCGGACGGTGCGCTGCGCGAGCAGGCCGCCCGCCTCCTGTCCTTTGTGGACGGTAAAACCGACCTTGACGTTGCCTACTCGCTCGTGACGACGAGGGCGCGTCTGGACAGCCGTGCCGCAGTGATCGGCAAGGACCACGACGAGCTGCTCGCGGGCCTGACGGCGCTGGCGGGTGGTGAGGCCGCGCCGAACGTCGTGCGCGGTAGCGCCTCCGGCGGACGTCTCGCGATCCTGTTCTCCGGTCAGGGTTCGCAGCGCCTGGGCATGGGAAGCGGCCTGCACGCCGCGTTCCCGGTCTTCGCCGCCGCCTTCGACGAGGTGTGCGAGCTGCTGCCCGGCGTTCGTGAGGTGATCTTCGGTTCGGACGCGGAAGCGTTGGAGCGGACCGGGAACGCTCAGCCCGCGCTGTTCGCGATCGAGGTCGCGCTCTTCCGGCTCTTCGAGTCCTGGGGCGTGCGACCGGACTTCCTGGCGGGCCACTCCATCGGCGAGCTGGCCGCGGCGCACGTGGCCGGGGTCTTCTCGCTGGAGGACGCGGCGCGCTTGGTCGCCGCCCGTGGTCACCTGATGCAGGCGCTTCCCAGCGGTGGAGCCATGATCGCGTTGCAGGCCACGGAGGAGGAGGTGCTGCCGCACCTGAACGATCGGGTCGGTATCGCCGCGATCAACGGCCCCACCGCCGTGGTGATCTCCGGTGCCGAGGACGCGGTGCAGCAGATCGCGGAGGTGTTCGACGGGCAGGGACGCAAGACCAAGCGGTTGGCCGTCTCGCACGCGTTCCACTCGGTGCTGATGGACGACATGCTTGAGGAGTTCCGTCGCGTCGCGGAGTCGATCACCTATGCGGCCCCGCGCATTCCCGTGGTGTCCAACGTGACCGGCGCCCTCGCGACGGACGAGCTGATCGCGAGCCCGGAGTACTGGGTGCGGCACGTTCGCGACGCCGTGCGCTTCGCCGACGGCGTCGTGGCGCTGGAGAACGCCGGTGTGACGCGGTTCCTGGAACTGGGTCCGGACGGCACGCTCTCCGCGATGGGCGCTGCGGCTGCCTCGGAGAAGGCCAGCTTCGTGTCGGCGGCCCGAAAGGACCGCGACGAGGCCCGGACCGCCGTGAGCGCGCTGGCGCACCTGGACGCGCTCGGCGTCGCGGTGGACTGGGACGCCTTCTACGACGGCACCGGTTCGCGGATCGATCTGCCGACCTACGCCTTCCAGCGCAAGACCTACTGGCTGGAGTCGAAGGAGGGCATCGCCGACGCGGCCGACCTCGGTCTGGTCTCGGCGGAGCACGCGCTGCTGGGCGCCTCGGTCGCGCTCGCCGAGGGCGACGGTGCGGTCCTGACCGGCCGGATCTCGCTGGGTACGCACGCGTGGCTGGCCGATCACGCGATCATGGGCCAGGTCCTGGTGCCGGGAACGGCGTTGCTGGACCTGGCGATCCGGGCCGCCGACGAGGTCGGCTGCGCGGCGGTCGATGAGCTGATGCTCCAGTCCCCGCTGGTACTGCCGACCTCCGGCGCGGTAGCGATCCAGGTCACCGTCGGCGAACTGCACGGGGAGCACCGCGCGCTGTCGATCCACTCGCGGCAGCACAACGGCGAGTGGACGCTGCACGCGAGCGGTTCCCTTGCGGTGCAGGACACCTCCACCGCCTTCACCCTCGCGCAGTGGCCTCCGGCCGGAGCGACCGAGGTCGACATCGACGGCGCGTACGAGGGCTTGGCCGAAGCGGGAATGCAGTACGGACCGCAGTTCCAGGGCCTCAAGGCGGCGTGGTCCCGCGACGGCGAGATCTTCGCCGAGGTCGCTCTCCCCGGCACCGACGTGAAGGGTTTCGGCCTGCACCCGGCGTTGCTGGACTCGGCCCTGCACGCGATCGGCTTCACCGGCGGTTCCTCCTCGGCCCGCCTGCCGTTCGCGTGGAACGGAGTCTCACTGCACGCCACGGGCGCCAGTTCGCTGCGGGTCCGGATCGCACCGACCGGCGGTGACTCCGTCTCGCTGGAGATCGCCGACGGCGTTGGTACCCCGGTCGCCTCGGTGGAGTCCTTGGCGCTGCGCGAGGTCACGGCCGCTCAGCTCGCATCGGCCAACCGCGAGTCGCTCTTCCAGCTCGTGTGGCGGCCGGTGAAGTCGGCCGCCGAGGTGCCCTGGGTGTCCTATGAGGACCTCGACGGGGGAGAAGTCCCTCCGGTCGTGGTGCTCTCGGTGGACGGCAGGGGCGACGACGTGGTCGCCGAGGCGCACGCCTGCACCCGCCGGGCCCTGGAGGTCGCTCAGGAATGGATCGCCTCGGACAACGAGTCGATCCTGGTGATCCGCACCGTCGGAGCGACCGGCGGCGGCGACATCGCGGCGGCCACAGCGCTCGGCCTGCTGCGTTCGGCGCAGACGGAGAGCCCGGACCGGATCGTCCTGGTGGACACCGATACCGACGCCGATGACCTGATCGGTGCGGCGGTTGGCACCGGGGAGAGCCAGATCGCGGTGCGCGACGGCGAGTTCCGCGCGCCCCGCCTCGTCAAGGCGGCGGCGCCCGAGGGAGAGGCCGCCGACTGGACGGGCACGGTCCTGATCACGGGCGGCACCGGCGGCCTCGGCGGCAAGCTGGCCGCGCACCTGGTGACCGAGCACGGTGTCGGTGACCTGGTGCTCACCAGCCGCCGCGGCGAGAGCGCGCCCGGTGCGCTGGAACTCAGGACCACACTGGAGGAACTCGGTGCCACCGTGACCATCGCGGCGTGCGACGCGGCGGACCGGGATTCCCTCAGCGCGCTGCTGAGCACCATCCCGAACCTGACCGGCGTGATCCACGCCGCGGGTGTGCTGGACGACGGCGCGATCAGCTCGCTCACCCCGGAGCGGGTGGACGCGGTGCTGCGGGCCAAGGTCGACGCCGCGTGGAACCTGCACGAGCTGACCGGGGACCTGGCGCACTTCGTGCTCTTCTCCAGCTTCGCCGGTGTGGTCGGCGCGCCGGGGCAGGGCAACTACGCGGCGGCCAACTCCTTCCTCGACGCGCTGGCGACCAAGAGGCGCGCTTCCGGCCTCGCGGCCACCTCGCTCGCGTGGGGCCTGTGGGCCGACGGCATGGGCGGTGCGAAGGAAGCCGCACGCATGGGCCGGGACGGGTTCGGCGCGCTCGGAATCGAGGAGGGCATGGCGCTCTT
The DNA here is from genome assembly GCF_039537405.1 of Allokutzneria multivorans. Classification (NCBI taxonomy): domain Bacteria; kingdom Bacillati; phylum Actinomycetota; class Actinomycetes; order Pseudonocardiales; family Pseudonocardiaceae; genus Allokutzneria; species Allokutzneria multivorans. Next base: position 106,788 of record NZ_BAABAL010000003.1, read on the forward strand.
CGATGCCGCTCTCGCGCACGGCGAGCCCGTCGTGGTGCCGGTCAAGCTCGACGTGAGCAAGCTCGGCGCGGTGCCGCCGCTGCTGCGGGAACTGGTCCGCGCTCCGGGACGGAGGCTCGCGCAGGCCGCGGCCGAAGGCCAGGCTGACGCGCTCAAGCAGCGGCTGGCCGGGCTCTCCGACGCCGAGGCGCTGGAGGTGCTCGTCGACCTGGTGCGCACGCAGGTGGCCGCGGTGCTCGGCCACGCCTCCGCCGAGGAGATCGAGCCGGGCCGGGCCTTCAACGACCTGGGCTTCGACTCGCTCACGGCGGTGGAGCTGCGCAACTCCCTCGGCGCGGCGACCGGTCTGCGGTTGCCGACGACGCTGGTGTTCGACTACCCGGCGCCGGACGCGCTGGCGAAGTACCTCCAGGCCGAGGTCGTCCCGGCGGCGCCGAGCGGAGCGCCGGTGGTCTCGGAGATCGCCAAGCTGGAAGCGCTGCTGTCCTCCACCGATCCCGCGTCGACCGGCTCGGAGGACGTCGAACACCGGCTGCGGTCCCTGGTGGCCCTGTGGGAGGAGCGCACGCGCGCGGCACGGGGCACGGCTCACTCCGACGACAACGCCGACCTCGACTCGGTGAACAGCATGGACGACATCTTCCAGCTCCTCGACGACGAGCTCGGCGCATCCTGAAGGAGTCAGTTGTGAACGCAGACGACAAGAGCCTTGAGTACTTCAAGCGGATGACGGCCGAACTGCGCGACACCCGCAAGAGGCTGCGGGAGGCCCAGTCCAAGGACACCGAGCCGATCGCGATCGTCGGCATGGCCTGCCGCTACCCCGGCGACGTCAGCACGCCGGAACAGCTGTGGGACCTGGTCGCGGGGGAGGTGGACGGCATGACGCCGTTCCCGACCGACCGCGGCTGGGACAACGAGGCGCTGTACCACCCCGATCCGGACAACCCCGGCACGACCTACGTGCGCGAGGGCGGCTTCCTGCACGACGCCTCCCTGTTCGACCCGGAGTTCTTCGGCATCAGCCCGCGCGAGGCCGTCGCGATGGACCCGCAGCAGCGGCTGCTGCTCCAGGTCACGTGGGAGGCGATCGAGCGGGCCGGGATCGATCCGAGCAGGCTCAAGGGCAGCGACACCGCCGTCTACGCGGGCGTCATGCACCTGGACTACATCAGCAGCCTCGCGGGCGCGGTGCCGGCCGAGGTCGAGGGGTTCCTGGCGACGGGGGTCTCGGGCAGCGTCCTCTCCGGGCGCATCGCCTACACCCTCGGCCTGGAGGGCCCGGCCGTCTCCGTGGACACCGCCTGCTCCTCGGCGCTGGTCGCGGTGCACCTCGGTGTCCAGGCGCTGCGCAACCGCCAGACCTCCCTGGTGCTGGCGGGCGGTGTCGCGGTGATGGCCGGACCGCACGCGTTCGTCGAGTTCTCCCGCCAGCGCGGGCTCGCGGGCAACGGCCGCGTCAAGGCCTTCGCCGACGGCGCGGACGGCACGATGTGGTCTGAGGGCGCGGGAATGGTGCTGCTGGAGCGCCTTTCCGACGCCGTGCGGAACGGGCACAAGGTGCTCGGCGTCGTGCGCGGTTCCGCGGTCAACCAGGACGGCGCGTCCAACGGCCTGACCGCGCCGAACGGGCCGTCGCAGCAGCGCGTGATCAGGGCCGCGCTGGCCAACTCGCGCCTGGCCTCGCACGAGATCGACGTTGTGGAGGCGCACGGCACGGGCACCGCGCTCGGCGATCCCATTGAGGCACAAGCACTTCTGGCCACTTATGGCCGGGAGCGGGGGGAGAGCGCCCCGCTGTGGCTCGGCTCGGTGAAGTCCAACATCGGCCACACGCAGTCCGCCGCCGGTGTCGCGGCGATCATCAAGATGGTCAAGGCGATCGAGCACGGCGTGCTGCCGAAGTCGCTGCACATCGACAAGCCCTCCAGCCAGGTCGACTGGTCCGAGGGTGAGGTGGCGCTGCTCACCGAGACGCAGCCGTGGCCGGAGACCGGCCGCCCGCGCCGCGCCGCCGTGTCGTCCTTCGGCATCTCCGGCACCAACGCGCACGTGCTCATCGAGCAGGCTCCCGCTGTCGAGCAGGAGGTGCCCGAGGTCGTCACCGAACTGCCGGAGGTGCCGTGGGTGCTCTCCGCCACGACCACCGAATCGCTGAGCCGCCAAGCGGAACGGCTTCTGTCCCATGTGGACGCCAACCCGGACGTTTCCGCGCTGGACATTGCTTTCTCGCTGCTGACCACGCGCACCAGCCACGAGCGCCGCGCCGCCGTCGTCGGAGGGGACCGCCGCGCCGCGCTGCGGGCGCTCGCCGACGGGCTGTCCGCCTCCGACGTCGTGACCGGCGAGGCCGTCGCGGGCAAGACCGCGTTCCTGTTCACCGGTGGCGGCTCGCAGTACCTGGGCATGGGGCGCGAGCTGCACGCCGCGTTCCCGGTGTTCGCCGAGGCCTTCGACGAGATCACGGCCGAGTTCGACAAGCACCTGTCGCAGTCGCTGCGCGAGGTGATGTTCGGCGAGTCCGAGCTGCTGGACCGCATCGACTTCATGCTGCCCGGCCTGTTCACCATCGAGGTCGCGCTCTTCCGCCTGCTGGAGTCGTGGGGCGTGCACCCCGCGTTCGTCGCCGGGCACTCCATCGGCGAGTTCTCCGCCGCCTACGTCTCGGGCGTGTGGTCGCTGGAGGACGCGGTGCGCGTGGTCGCCCGGCGCGGCCAGCTGGTGAACAGCCTGCCCGAGGGCGGTGCGATGATCGCGATCCAGGCCACGGAGCAGGAGGTCCTCGAAGCCCTTTCCGGTGACCGCGTCGGGATCGCGGCGATCAACGGCCCGAACTCCGTCGTGGTCTCCGGCGACCAGGAGCAGGCCGCCGCGGTCGCCGAGATCTTCCGCGAGCGGGGGCGCAAGGTGAAGCGTCTGGTGATCAGCCAGGCTTCGCACTCCGCGCTGATGGACGGCATCCTCGACGACTTCCGCGAGGTCACCGGGTCGCTGACCTACAACGAGCCCCGCGTGCCGATCGTCTCCACCTTGACCGGCTCCGTGGTGACCGGCGCGGAACTGGCTGACCCCGACTACTGGGTGCGGCACATCCGCAACGCGGTCCGCTTCCTCGACGGTGTCCGGACGTTGGAGTCCAAGGGGGTGACGCGTTTCGTCGAGGTCGGCCCCGGTGGCGCGCTGTCGGCGTTGGGCGTGGACTGCGTCGAGGGACCCGCCGTGTTCGTCCCGGTGCTGCGCCGCGACCGCACGGAGCCTGCCGCTGTCGTCTCCGCGCTCGCCGCCGCGCACTGCGCCGGTCACGAGCCGGACTGGGCGGCTTTCTTCGCGGGGACGGGAGCTCGCCGCGTCGACCTGCCCACCTACGCCTTCGACTACCGCCACTTCTGGCTGGAGCGCGACGAGCAGGTGGCTGACGTCGAGCGCGCCGGCCTTCAGCCCGCCGGTCACCCGCTGCTGGGGGCGGCCCTGTCGCTCGCCGAGGGCGACGGGCTGGTCTTCACCGGCCGGATCTCGCTGGCCACGCAGCCGTGGCTGGCCGACCACGCCGTCGGCGACACCGTGCTGGTGCCCGGCGCCGCACTGGTCGAGCTGGCCATCCGCGCCGGTGACGAACTCGGCTGCGCCACCGTGGAGGAACTGACCCTGTTCGCGCCGGTGGTTCTGCCCGCGACGGGCACGATCGACGTCCAGGTCGTCGTCGGCGGCTCCGAGGACGGCCAGCGCTCGGTCTCGATCTACTCGCGCGGGGACGGTAGCGCTCCGTGGAGCCTCAACGGTCAGGGCAGCCTCGTCGAGTCCGGCTCGGCCGAGCCCGCCGGTCTGGCGGAGTGGCCGCCCGCCGGTGCGCGCAGCATCGAGCTGGACGGCCTCTACGCCGAGCTGGCCGATGGCGGTTTCGCCTACGGCCCGGCGTTCCAGGGCCTCAAGAATGCGTGGCGCTCGGGAGAGGAGATCTACACCGAGGTTGAGCTGCCGGACGCGGCGAAGGCGAAGGGCGGCGAGTTCGGCATCCACCCGGCGCTGCTGGACGCCGCGCTGCACGGGATGTTCCTGCGCGAGGACGGAGGCGAAGGCGCGCTGCCGTTCGCCTGGCGCGGTGTCACCCTGCGCGCCACCGGCGCCAAGATCCTCCGCGTCCGCATCACCCCGACCGGCCCCGACTCGGCCACCGTCGTCGCGATGGACTCCAGCGGCGCGCCCGTGATCACCGTGGATTCCCTTGCTGTGCGGGCTTTCTCCACCGACAAGCTCGTGCGCACGGCCGCCCCCGGCGCCGACTCGATGTTCAAGCTCGCCTGGTCCCCGGTTCCGAGCGCTGACCCGGTTTCCTTCAGCCACTACGGCGAAGGCGAATCCGAATCCGGCGCGGTAGTGCTCGCGCTGGACCCGAGCACCGACGCGGTGGTGGAAAGGACGCACAGCGAGGTCGTCCGCGTCCTGGACATCGCGCAGCGGTGGCTCGAAGCCGACCACGACGCCACGCTCGTGGTGCTGACCAGGGGCGCGATGGTCCCGGACACCGGTCACGACGTCACCGACCTGCCGGGCTCCGCGGTGTGGGGCTTGATCCGCTCCGCGCAGTCGGAGAACCCCGAGCGCTTCGTGCTGGTGGACGTCGATCCGTCGCTCCCGGACGCCGAACTGTCCACTGTGGTCGGTGCGGCCATCGCGACCGGGGAGCCCCAGATCCTGCACCGCGACGGCGAGTTCTTCGCGGCCCGCCTCGTGTCGGCCGCCGACGGGGGCACGATCGCGCCGCCGGAGGGCGAGACCGCGTGGCGCGCGGGCGTCAAGGTCAGGGGCTCGCTCAACGACCTGGAGCTGCTGCCAGCACCGGACGCGCTGGAACCGTTGCAGCCCAACCAGGTTCGCCTCGACGTTCGCGCTACCGGTATGAACTTCCGCGACGCGCTGAACGTGCTCGGCATGCTCGGCGAGCACACCGGCCGACCCGGCTACGAGGCCGCCGGTGTGGTGACCGAGGTCGGCTCCTCGGTCGCCGATCTGGCCGTCGGGGACAAGGTGATGGGCTTGCTGGACGGCGGTTTCGGCCCCGTCAGCGTCGTGAACCGCGCCTACGTGACGAACATCCCGGACGGTTGGTCCTTCGAGCAGGCGGCTTCCGTTCCGGTGGTGTACCTGACCGCCTACTACGGATTGCACGACCTTGCGCGTTTGCGTTCTGGTGAGCGGATTCTGATCCATGCCGCAGCGGGCGGGGTCGGTATGGCCGCGACGCAGATCGCCCAGCACTACGGTGCGGAGGTCTTCGGCACAGCGAGCGCCGCGAAGCAGCACGTGTTGCGGGACAACGGGATCGAGCACATCGCGTCGTCGCGGACGTTGGACTTCGAGCAGGAGTTCCTTGCTGCCACTGGCGGTGAGGGCGTTGACGTCGTTCTCGACGCGCTGACCGGCGAGTTCGTCGACGCGTCGTTGCGCTTGCTGCCGCGCGGTGGGCGCTTCCTGGAGATGGGCAAGACCGACATCCGGACCCAGGATGAGGTCGCGCTCGAACACCCGAACGTCACCTACGAGGCGTACGACCTCTACGAGGCGGGCGAGGACCGGACCGCCGAGATGTGGAAGGAGCTGATCGAGCTCTTCGACTCGGGCGCGCTCACCCCGCTGCCGATCAAGACCTGGGACGTGCGCGACGCGCCGAAGGCGTTCCGTTTCATCAGCCAGGCCAAGCACATCGGCAAGCTCGTGCTGACGATCCCGCAGCCGTTGCGACCCGAAGGCACGGTCCTGATCACCGGTGGAACGGGCGGTCTCGGCGGCAGGCTGGCCAAGCACCTGGTCACCGAGCACGGCGTGCGCAACCTCCTGCTCACCAGCCGCCGCGGCTCGTCCGCGCCGGGTGCCGCCGAACTCAGCGCGGAGCTTGAGCAACTGGGTGCCACGGTGACCATCGCCGCGTGCGATGCGGCCGACCGCGACGCTCTTTCGGCTCTGCTGGGGCGTTTCGACCTCACCGGCGTGATCCACACGGCAGGTGTGCTCGACGACGGACTGATCGGCCAGCTCACCCCGGAGCGCGTGCGCGAGGTGCTGCGGCCGAAGGTGGACGCGGCGTGGAACCTGCACGAGCTGACGCTGGAGCAGGACCTGGCGATGTTCGTGCTGTTCTCCTCGGCGGCCGGAGTCATGGGCACGCCGGGGCAGGCCAACTACGCGGCGGCCAACGTCTTCCTCAACTCCCTCGCCGAGCACCGCCGCGCCCACGGCCTGGTCGCCCAGTCCCAGGCGTGGGGGCTGTGGGAGGACGGTATGACCGTCGGGCTCGGTGACGGTGACGTGAACCGCATGACCCGCAACGGGTTCGGCGCGCTCAGCGGGCAGGAGGGCATGGCGCTGTTCGACGCCTCCGCCGCGCTCGGCGCCTCGGTCGTGGTGCCGATGAAGATCGACCTCCCGTTCCTGCGGGCGGGCGCGCGTGCCGACGTGGTCGTTCCACCGCTGCTGCGCGAGCTGGTCAAGGCCCCGTCGCGCCGGGTCGCCCGAGCCGACGTGGCGGGCCGGGCGGAAGAGCTGCGGCAGCGCCTGGCCGGGCTCTCCGAGGCCGAGCGCGAGCGGCACCTGCTGGAGCTGGTCCGCACGCAGGTGGCGATGGTCCTCGGTCACTCCTCCTCGGAGACCGTCGGCGCCAGCCGGGGTTTCCTGGAGCTGGGCCTGGACTCCCTGACCGGCGTCGAGCTGCGCAATTCCCTCGGCGCGGCAACGGGGTTGAAGCTGCCGACCACGTTGATCTTCGACTACCCCGCCCCCGACGCGCTGGCCAAGTACCTGCTGACCGAGGTCGTTCCGGACGAGGCCGCGGCGGCGGTCCCGCTCACCGACGAGATCAGCCGGCTGGAGAACCTGATCTCCTCCGCCGACCCGGGCGAGGCCGAGCGCGCGGACATCGACGCCCGGCTCCGCAAGCTCCTGGCGACGTGGAACGCCAAGGGGGAGCGCAAGGACGCCTCCGACGTCGAGTCGGCGACGGCGGAGGACATCTTCGCACTGATCGACAGCGAGTTCGGCGCCTGAGCACCGGTGGTGCCCGGCCCCGCGACACCGGACGCGGAGCCGGGCACTACCGCCAGGAGAAGCGGTCGAGCTGCTCCTGCTGCGAGTTCAACGAGGCCCACAACCGGTCGCGGTCGTGCTCGGACAGATCGTCGAGGCCCACGTCGAAGATCCCGTCGAGCGCGTCGAACCACTCCGCCCGCGACGACAGCCGCGAGGTCTCGCACTCCTCGCCCATCCACCGCGTCAACGTCAGCGCGCGAAGCGTGTCGGAGCCGTTGGCGTGCCTGCGCAGCGCCGCGGAGATCGGCCGGAGGTTCGCCCTGGCGCGGTGCAGCTCGACGAACTCGGCCGCGGGGCTCGTCTCCGGGGAGATGTCGACGCTGAACACGGAGCCGCGCGGGTCGTGGAAGAACCGCCAACCCCCGTCTACCACGGGAGAAGGCGCCAAGCGGTAGGCGAACGGACCCTGTCGGTGATCGCCGACGCGGAGGGGCAGCGGCTGGTGCAACCCGTCCCCGAGACCGACATCGGCCAGCCACCGCGTGTCGGGGTCCTCGGGGAAGGGGCCCACCGTCAGGCACACGTGAGTGCACCGCAACGGCGAGAGGTCGTCCTCGGTGTACCGAACGTCGCTGCGGTGCAGTTGCACGGAATAGCCCAGTGAGGCAAGGAGTTTCGCGAAGATCAGGTTCAGCTGGTAGCAGTTCCCGCCGCGCCGGTGGTGCACGATCCGCTTCTCCACGTCGTCGGGCTCCGCGGAGGTCGGCAGGCCGATCTGGTCCTCGAAGATCTCGTACGACACTCGCTCGACGTGGGCGGCGTGCAAGCGGTGAAGTCCTTGCACGCTCGGAGGCTCCGGTGTGAGGCCGAGCTTGGCCAGGTAGCTCGTCACGCCTGCTCCATCCCCGCGAACGTCCGCGCGCACAGGTCGCGGTAGCGGCCGAGATCGGTCCCGAAGAAGTCGGTCAGCGTGCCGAGCAGCCCGGTGAACTCCTCCTCACCACCGTTCTCGATCACCTCCGCCAGCCTGCGCACCCCGCTGGCCAGCGCCTTGCGAGCGGCCGGGGCCTGCGGGTTCGCCGACTGCACGTCCCAGTAGACCTCCGGTGTGCCACCAGCGATCCTGGCGAGCAGCGCCAGCAACATCGCGTGCGGCGGCGGTGCGAGGGCGGTCAGGTCGGCGATGTCCACGTCCAGCTCCGTGAGCGCGACGCCGAACCCGAGCACGGCCGCGTGCGTCAGCACCTGCGCGGCGGCGGCCAGCCGGTCGTGCTCCTCCGCGCCGACCAACACGACGCGCGCGCCCCAGCCCTCGATCAGCTCCAGCAGCCGCACCGATCTCGGTCCACTGTGGACGGAGACGGCCGCGACCGCGCGTCCGCGCATCCCCAGCGACGGCGCGAACATCGGATTGATGCTCAGCGCCTCGAAGTCCGCCATGTGCTCGCGGATCGCGGAGACCACGGGTCCCTTGACGGACAACGTGTCCACCAGCAGCGCACCCGGTTTCATGGCCGCCGCCAGCGGTTCGATCGCCGCGAGGGCGACCGGCTCCGGCACTGCGAGCACGACCACGTCGGCCGAGCCGACCTCTGCGGGCGGCGCGGTGATGTCCGCGCCGGTGGCGATGTCCAGGACGTGGACCTCGAAGTCGCAGCCGCGCAGCAGCTCGACGAGGAGGCCGCCGACCGCGCCGGCGCCTCCGGCCACCACGCACCTCACGACGTCTCCCGCTGTGCCACGGCGGCGAGCATCGCGCGGGACTTCACCATCGTCTCCTCGAACTCCTCGGCGGGGTCGGACAACGCCACGACCGCGCCGCCCACCCCGAAACTGACGCCACCGCCGGTGATCACCAGCGTGCGGATCACGATGTTCAGATCGGCCGCGCCACCGAGGGAGAACCAGCCGAGCGCGCCGGAGTAGACGCCGCGCGGCCCCTCCTCCAACCGGTCGATGATCTCCATCGTGCGGACCTTCGGCGCGCCCGTCATGGACCCACCGGGGAAGGCGGCCCGCACGCAGTCCACTGTGGACACCCCGGCCCGCAGCTCACCGCGCACGGTCGACACCAGCTGGTGCACCGTGGCGTAGGTCTCGACGTGGAACAGCGCGGGCACGTGGACCGAGCCGGTCTCGCACACCACGTTGAGATCGTTGCGCACCAGGTCGACGATCATCAGGTTCTCGGCGCGGTCCTTCTCATGGGTGAGCAGGTCCTGGCGCAGCGCCTCGTCCTCGGCGGGAGTGGCGCCGCGCGGCCGGGTTCCCTTGATGGGCTTGGACTCCGCGACGCCGGATGCGGTGATCGACAAGAACCGTTCCGGGGACGCGCTCAACACGGCGACCCCGGGGAAGTCCAGCAGCGCGCCGTAGGGAACCGGGCTGACGCCGCGCAACCGGCTGTAGGCGCTCAGCGGCGTGACCTCGGCGGCGACCTCGATCGAGTTCGTCAGGCAGATCTCGTAGGACTCGCCGTCCCGGATCTCCGCGAGGCACGCGTCGACGCGCTTGAGGTAGGCCTCGCGGTCGTGCCGCATCTCGACGGGGACATCGGGCAGGTCGACGAGCACGTCGGCCGGACGGGGCTCGTGGGGCGGCAGTGCGAGCAACCGACGGCTGGTCTCCTCCAACCACGCGGTCGCCTGAGCGAGATCCCCACGACTGAGTGCCAACAGGTACGTGGTCCCCGTGAGGTGGTCGAGAACGACCGCGCGGTCGACGAACAGCATCTCGGCGTCCGGCGTCTCGGCCTGGTGCGCGGCCTGACCGCCGGTGTCGGCCTTCAGCTCGTAGCCCAGGTAGCCGACGTAGCCGAGGTTGAACTCGAAGGGCAGGCCCGGCGGGACGGGCAAGGCGCGCTTGCTCAACTGGTCGTCGAGGTAGTCGAAGAAGCGCTGTCGAACGACCTCCGTCGAGCCGTCGCGGCGGCGCACCTCGACCCAGCCGTCGGCGACGCGGTAGCTGACGTGCTCGGCGAGCGGGCCGTTCCCGTTGCCCAGCACGGAGAAGCGGGACAGCCCGTCGATGACCGCGCTGCTGTCCAGCCAGAAACCGCACTCTCCGCCGGCGAAGAGCTCGCGGTAGGCGGTCTCCGGATCGGGCAGCCCGTCGAGCCGCCGAACGTGCACCCGGAGGCCCAGCACGAGATCGCGGAAGTTGGCGAGCAGCTCGCGGCCGTACTGGCTGCCGATGGACTCCGGGTGGAACTGCACGCCCCAGATCGGTCGGCTGCGGTGCCGCGCCGCCATCAGCACGCCGTCCTCGGTCCACGCGAGGGCTTCGAGCTCCTCGGGCAGCTCGGTGACCGCGAGCGAGTGGTAGCGCACGGCGTCGAACGGGCTCGGCACGCCCTGGAAGAGATCGGTCCCGGTGTGGTGCACCGACGAGACGCGGCCGTGCACCGGCTCCGGGGCGTGCTCCACCCGGCCGCCGAAGAGGTGCGCGATGCCCTGGTGGCCCAGGCACACGCCGAGCACCGGCAGGCCGCAGTCGAGGGCGCGGGCGCTGATCCCGAAGTCCCGTGCACGGTCGGGCCGACCGGGGCCGGGGGAGATCACGACGGCGTCGAAGTCCTCCAGCGCGACCTCGGTCCAGTGCGCGTCGTTGCGCACGACCACCGGTGGCGTGCCCGTGACCTCGCCGATCAGCTGGTGGAGGTTGTAGGTGAAGGAGTCGTAGTTGTCGATCAGGAGGGTGCGCACGGGGGCCGCTCCTGGGCCGGGGTGTTGCCCATGACCAGGTCCTCGACCCGGCAGGTCTCGCCGATGAGCAGGTCGTAGAGCCTGCGCAGGAAGTCCTCGTCGACCCCGTGCGCCCTGCCGTACTCGGCCGCCCGTCGCTGGACGAGGCCGATGCGGTGCGGCTGCATCATCGGGACGTCGTGTTCGAGCTTGTGCCCGGCGATGCGCACGCAGCACTCGATGCGTTCCCGGACCACGTCGAGCAGGCGGCCGTCGATCTCGTCGAGTTCCGCGCGCAGGTCTTCCAGGCGATCGGTACCCGGTGACTCGTCCACAAACATGGCACTCCCATGAATTCATTTCAGAAAATGCGCGTTCGCTGGTGGGGAGTGTGGACGATACCGGTTTTCCGTGATCGATCAAGGCCTGTTCAGCCGTGCTGGAATCGTGGTGGATGGAGTCGGAAAAGGTGGTGCAGAATCTCGTTCTGGCGTATCCCGCGGTCGCGGGAATCCGAAAGAAGCTCTCGGAAAGGAGGCTGAATGGTCCACTGTGGACGGACGAGGTTCTAGGCGATTGTGCACTAACAAGTGCCGTGCCGATGTGGTGGTCTGGAGCAGGGGAACCCATGCGCGTGCGCCCCGGAACCGGGCTTCAAGGGAGTTGCGGCATACATGGCGACAGAAGAGCAGTACCTCGAATACCTGAAGCGGTTGACCACCGACCTCAGGGAGACCCGCCGTCGTCTGCACGACGCGCAGGAACGGGACTTCGAGCCGATCGCGATCGTCGGCATGAGCTGTCGCTTTCCGGGTGAGGTCCGCACTCCGGAGGACCTGTGGCGCCTGGTCGCCGACGGCACGGACGCGGTCTCGGGCTTCCCGGTCGACCGCGACTGGAGCCCGGAGGTGTACAACCCCGATCCCGAGGTGGCGCACACCTCCTACAGCCGCGAGGGCGGTTTCCTGCACGACGCCGCCGAGTTCGATCCGGAGTTCTTCGGGATGTCCCCGCGCGAAGCGCTGGCGGCCGACCCGCAGCAGCGGCTGTTGCTGGAGGTCTCCTGGGAGGCCATCGAGCGCGCGGGCATCGACCCGGCGTCGTTGAAGGGCAGCTCCACCGGAGTCTTCGCCGGTGTGATCTACAACGACTACGCGTCACGGTTGCAGGTGCCGCCGCCGGAGTTCGAGGGCTACCTGGGCACCGGCAGCCTGGGCAGCGTGGCCTCCGGGCGCGTCGCCTACACCTTCGGCCTCGAAGGCCCTGCGGTCTCCATCGACACCGCGTGCTCCTCGTCGCTGGTCGCGGTTCACTTGGCGGCCAACGCACTGCGGGCGGGGGAGTGCTCGCTGGCACTGGCTGGCGGAGTCACGCTGATGGCGACGCCGGGACCGTTCATCGAGTTCTCCCGCCAGCGCGGGCTTTCCCCCAGCGGCCGGTGCAAGGCGTTCTCCGACAGCGCCGACGGCACGGGCTGGGGCGAGGGCGTCGGCATGGTGCTGCTGGAGAAGCTCTCCGACGCGCAGCGCAACGGCCACCAGGTCCTCGCGGTGATCCGGGGCTCCGCCGTCAACCAGGACGGTGCCTCCAGCGGCCTCACCGCACCCAACGGCCCGGCGCAGCAGCGCGTCATCCGCGCGGCGCTGAGCAACGCCCGCCTCGCGCCCGGCGACATCGACGCCGTGGAGGCGCACGGAACCGGCACGCCGCTCGGTGATCCGATCGAGGCGCAGGCTCTCCTTGCCACGTACGGAAAGGGCCGTGCCGAGGACCGTCCACTATGGCTCGGCTCGCTGAAGTCGAACCTCGGCCACACCCAGGCCGCTGCGGGCGTCGCCGGCATCATCAAGATGGTCGAGGCCATCCGCAACGGCGTCCTGCCCAAGACACTCCACGTCACCGAACCTTCGTCCCAAGTGGACTGGAGTGCCGGTGCGGTGTCTCTGCTCACCGACTCACGCCCCTGGCCGGAGGTCGATCGCCCGCGCCGCGCTGCGATCTCGTCCTTCGGGGTATCGGGTACCAACGCGCACCTCATCCTTGAGCAGGCGCCTGCCGTCGAAGAGGTTGCGCCGCAGGTGATCGGCGAGCTGCCGGTGGTGCCGTGGGTGCTCTCCAGCCGCTCCGCCCGCGCGCTCGAGGCGCAGGCCCAGCAGCTGAAGTCCTTTGTAGACAGCAATGACCGACTGTCCGATGTGGACATTGCGTTCTCGTTGGCCACCGGGCGCGCCGCGCTGGAGCACCGGGCCGCCGTGGTGGCCGCCGGGCGGGACGAACTGCTCGCCGCGCTGACCGCGCTGGCCGAAGGCACCGCCACCACCGACGTGGTGCAGGACCAGATCCGAGACGGCAAGGCCGCGTTCCTGTTCGCCGGCCAGGGTTCGCAGCGCGTGGGCATGGGAAGCGGGCTGTACAAGGCTTTCCCGGCCTTCGCGAAGGCCTACGACGAGGTGTGCGCGCACCTCCCGGCGATCTCAGAAGCCGACTTGAACCAGACGGGCAACGCGCAGCCCGCGCTGTTCGCCCTCGAAGTCGCGCTGTACCGGCTCGTCGAGTCCTGGGGCATCAAGCCGGACTTCGTCGCGGGGCACTCCATCGGCGAGATCGCCGCCGCGCACGTCGCGGGTGTGTTCTCCCTCGAAGACGCGGCGCGGCTGGTCTCCGAGCGGGGCCGCCTCATGCAGGCTCTGCCCAGTGGTGGAGCCATGATCGCGATCCAGGCGACCGAGGCCGAGGTCCTTCCGCACCTCACCGACCGCGTGAGCATCGCCGCGATCAACGGCCCGACGTCCGTGGTGATCTCCGGCGACTCGGCCGAGGCCGAGGCCGTCGCGGCGCACTTCACCGACCGCAAGACCAAGAAGCTGACCGTCTCGCACGCGTTCCACTCCGTGCTCATGGACGGCATGCTGGCGGACTTCCGCAAGGTCGCCGAGTCGATCACCTACGCGAAGCCGACGCTCGACATGGTCGCGAGCGGTGACATCACCACCGCCGACTACTGGGTCAACCACGTCCGCGACGCCGTGCGCTTCGCCGACAACATCAAGTCCCTGGCGGCACTCGGTGTCAGCACCTACCTCGAAATCGGCCCCGACGGAGTGCTCTCCGCCATGGGTGAGGGCTGTATCGACGACCGCACAGCATCAAAGCTCGACCCTGCAAGCAGGTCTTCGTTCTTCTCCTTCCTGCGCAAGGACCGCGACGAAGCGCACACAGCGACCCTCGCGGCGGCTCGTGCGCACGCCCGAGGCATCAGTGTCGACTGGTCGGCGTTCTTCGCGGGCTCCGGCGCGCAGCGCGTCGACCTGCCGACGTATGCCTTTCAGCGCAAGCGCTACTGGCTCTCCGGAGAGGACGCAGAAGCCCCGGCGTCGAGCCCCGAAGAGAAGCGGTTCTGGGATGCCGTCGACAAGGGCGACCTCGAAACCCTCGCAGCGGAACTCGCGGTCGCTGACGCCAGCGGCCAAGCCACGCTGAGTGCGGTACTGCCGACCCTTGCGAACTGGCGCCGCGCGAAGCAACAACTGTCCGTTGTGGACACTTGGCGCTATCGCGTCACATGGAAGCCGGTCAGCGGCAGTGGCTCCTCCGTCGCCGGACGGTGGCTGCTCGTCGTGCCCGCCACGCGCCAGGACCACCCTTGGGTCGCCGGTGCCACCGAAGCCCTGACCGCCGCCGGAGCCACCGTCGAAGCCGTCACGGTCGACCAGGTCAGCGGCGAAGCGCGGGGCGTGCTTTCCCTGCTGGGGCTGGACGAATCGACCGCCATCGAGAACACGATCAGCCTGCTCAGGCAGGAGATCGACGCGCCGATCTGGGCCGTCACGCAGGGTGCGGTCGCCGCGAGCGAGAACGGCACCGTCACCGCTCCGGGGCAGTCGCAACTGTGGGGCTTCGGCCGAGTCGCCGCGATCGAGCAGCCGCTGCGCTGGGGCGGCCTCATCGACCTGCCGGCCGAGGTCGGCGAGCGGGCGAAGCAGCTCCTCGCGACGGCGCTGGGCGGAGTGTCCAACGAGGACCAACTCGCGGTGCGGCCCTCTGGCCTGCTGGCGCGGCGGTTCAGCGAAGCCGGTGCGGCGATCCCCAAGCGCGCGTGGCGCCCGGGTGGCACCGTCCTGATCACCGGCGGCACGGGCGGCATCGGCGGCAAGGTCGCGATTCACCTGGCGCGCAACGGCGCCAAGCATCTCGTGCTCACCTCTCGCAGCGGTGACACCGCGCCCGGAGCGTCGGAACTGGTCGCTGAGCTGAACGAGCTGGGCGCCCGCGTGACGGTGCGTGCGTGCGACGTGGCGGACCTGGACGCGCTGACCAAGCTCTTCGCGGAGCTGGACGAGCCGCCGACCTCGATCATCCACGCGGCCGGTGTGCTCAGGATGGAGCAGATCGACGAGGCCACCGCGGCCGGGTTCACCGACGTGCTCCGGTCCAAAGTGGACGGAACGCTGAACCTGCACCGCCTCACCGAGGGCACCGAGCTGGACGCCTTCGTGATGTTCTCCTCGATCGGCGGCGTGCTCGGCAACGGCGGCCAGGCCGCTTACGGGGCCGCGAACACCTTCCTGGACGCCTTCGCCGAGTACCGCAGGGCGCAGGGGCTGACCGCGACCGCGGTGTCCTGGGGTCGTTGGGGCGAGGTCGGCATGAGCGTCGGCGAGGAGATCGACGCCTTCCTCACCGAGCTGGGCGTGCCCGCGATGGCGCCGGACCTGGCCGTCGCCGCGTTGCAGCAGGCCCTGGACACCGACGACACCACCGTCACCGTCACGGACATCGACTGGCGGGCCTTCGCGCTGACCTTCACCGCGATGCGCCCGGCCCCGCTCATCGCGGACCTGCCCGCCGTGCTGGCCATCGCCGAGGAGGAGGCCGCTCGCGCTCGCGAGACAGCCGAAGCCGGAGTCTGGCGCGACCGCTTGGCCGGGCTCTCCGAGGCCGAGCGTGACCGCGTGCTGCTGGAGCTGGTGCGCACCTACTCCGCGCAGGTCCTCGGACACGGTGGGATCGACGACATCCTGCCCGACGAGCCGTTCACCAAGCTCGGCTTCGACTCGCTGACCGCTGTGGAGCTGCGCGGACGGCTCAACGCCGAGACCGGCCTGGTACTGCCGCCCACATTGGTCTTCGACCACCCGACGCCGACGGCGCTCGCCGCGCACCTGCTCGCATCGCTTTCTGGAGTGGAAAGCGACGTGGTCCCGGTCGTCACCGCACAGGTAGCCGGTGACGAGCAGATCGCGATCACCGGCATCGCGTGCCGGTTCGCGGGCGGCAGCAACACCCCCGAGCAGTACTGGGACATGCTGGCCGAGGGCGGGAACGTCATCCGCGAGGTGCCCGCCGACCGGTGGGAGGCCTCGAAGTTCTTCGACCCCGACCGCACCGCGCCGGGCAAGGCCTACACCCAGGCCGGTGGCTTCATCGACGACATCGCCGGGTGGGACGCGCCGTTCTTCGGCCTCTCCCCGCAGGAGGCGCGCCGCCTCGACCCGCAGTTCCGGCTGCTGATGGAGCTGGTCTGGGAGGCGATCGAGGACGCGGGGATCACCGCCGAGGAGCTGCGCGGCAGCCGTACCGGTGTCTTCGCGGGCCTGATCGACTCCCTTCAGTACTCCTTCCGCCAGCTGGAGGTGGACGGCGAGGCCTGCTCCAACGACCCGTACTTCAGCCTCGGGAACTCCCTCAGCGCTGCGGCCGGGCGCATCGCGTACCACCTGGACCTCCACGGGCCGTGCCTCACCGTCGACACCGCGTGCTCTTCGTCGCTGGTGGCCATGCACCTGGCCGTGCAGAGCCTCCAGCGCGGTGAGTGCGACATCGCGATCGTCGGCGCCACGTCCGGGATTCTGACGCCGGAGACCTTTGTGCAGGCGTGCAAGATGAGCATGCTCGCCGAGGACGGCCGCACCAAGACCTTCGACGCCTCCGCCGACGGTTACGTGGTCGGCGAGGGCGGCGGCGCGGTCATCCTGCGCAGGGCTTCGTCGGTGCGCGCCGGTGACCGCCCGCGCGCGCTGATCAAGGCCACCGCGACCAACCAGGACGGGCAGAGCAACGGGCTCACCGCCCCGAACCGCGCCGCTCAGCTCGCGGTGATCAAGGCCGCGCACGCGGCGGCCGGTGTCACTCCGGACGAGATCTCCTTCGTGGAGGCGCACGGTTCCGGCACTCCGCTCGGCGACTCCATCGAGTTCGGCGTGCTCCGCGAGATCTTCGAGCAGCGCGCGGTTGGCCACCCGCTCTACGTCGGCGCGGTGAAGTCCAACGTCGGGCACACGCTCGCGGCGGCGGGCATGGCGGGCTTGATCAAGACCGTGCTGGCGTTGCAGCACAACGAGATGCCCGGCAACCTCAACATGACGCAGCCGAACGACGTCGTCACCGTCGACGGCACTGTGCGCCCCGTCCAGGGCCTCACGCCGTTCGCCGGTGACGGCCCCGTGCTCGCGGGCGTCAGTTCCTTCGGGTGGTCGGGTACCAACGCGCACTTCGTCCTGGAGCAGGTTCCAGCCGATGAGGTCAAGATCGCCTCGACGGAAGCCCCGCAGCTGATCACCGTCTCCGCGAAGAGCCCGAGTGCCTTCACCGAGGCCGTCACCGCGCTCGCCGACCACCTCGAAGCCAATCCGGCACTCGACCTCGCGGACGTCGCCTACACCACGCAGGCCCGCCGCACGAGCCACCCGCTGCGCGGATTCGTCGTGGCGCACGACATCGCCGACGCGGTGGCCAAGCTCCGCGCGGGCGTCACGCCCGTCGACGCCCCCACCACGAGGACGCGAGCAGGCGGCAACGTCAGCCCCGACCTCGCGGAGCGCCTGAGCACGTGGGGCGTCGAGCTGATCGACGACGCGGACGTCACCGTCGACCAGAACGACGACTTCCTCGTGCTGCTGGGCAAGCTGTGGCAGAGCGGGGTGAAGGTGGACTTCACCGCCGGGCACTCGCCGGAGCGCACTCCGGTCGACCTGCCGAGCTACCGCTTCCAGCGGGTTCGCTACTGGCCGGAGTACGACACCAGGCCTGCTTCCGAACCAGAACCCAAGGTCCAGGGCAAGCCGGGGATGTTCTCGCACACGCCGATCTGGCGCAGGCAGGACGCCAAGTCCGCGCTCGCCGGTGCCGCCCCCACCACAGTGATCGTTTTCGCGGACCGCGCGCACATCGGCGACCACCTCGCGGACCTCGCCACAGAGTCCGGGCACGAGGTGCGGATCGTCGAGCCGGGGGAGGACTCGCGTGCGGCTCTCGATGGCATTGCCGACCGCGCTGGCGCCCCGTTGCGGATCATCCACGCCTTCGGGGTCCACAAGGGACTCCCGGAGCCGGAAACCGCCGTGGAGAACGGCTTCTACCACCTCATGGAACTCGTCCAGGCCGTGGGCTCGGCGTTGCCGAACCGCGTCGTGAGCCTGGTCGCGGCGGGCGTGGACACCTTCGACGTGCTCGGCGAGGACGCCGCCAATCCGTTGTCCGCCATGGTGTTCGGCGCGGTTGGTGCGATCGACCACGAGTACCCGCTGATCTACCCGCGCTACGTGGACGTCGAGTCCACCACCGAGCCCGCGACGATCGCCGCACGGCTGCTCCGCGAGTCCGATCTGCTCGCGCCGGAGATCGCCGCACAGGGAACCGAAGCGGGCACCGCGCACGCTCCGGTGGCGTGGCGGCGCGGACGCCGATGGCTGCGGGACTTCGAGGTCACTCCACTGTCCGAAGTGGACGATTCGGTGGCCTGGCGCGAGGGCGGCACCTATCTGATCACCGGTGGCACCGGCGGTCTCGGGTTGATGTTGGCCCGCAGGCTCGCGGGGCTCGGCGCCAAGCTGGCCCTGGTCGGCCGCAGGACCCTGCCGGAGCGCGCGCAGTGGAACTCCTGGATCGAGGCGCACGGCCCGGACGACAAGACCAGCAAGACCCTGCTCGACATGAAGGACCTCATCGCCCTGGGCGCGGAGGTGCTGCCGATCAGCGCCGATGTCTCCGATCCCGCGCAGGTCAAGGCGATGCTTCGTACGGCGCGTGAGCACTTCGGTGAACTCCACGGAGTCGTGCACGCGGCGGGCGTGGCGGGCAAGGGCCTGTTGCAGACCAAGAGCCGCGAGCAGGCCGCAGAGGTGTTGGCGCCCAAGGTGAACGGCACCCTGGCGCTGGCCGAGGAGCTGCGAGCCGATCCGGTCGAGCTGCTGGTGCTCTACTCCTCCGCCGTGACCGTGGTCGGCGCGGTCGGCGAGTACGACTATGCCGCCGCCAACGCGTTCCTGGACGCCTTCGCCGCCGCGGAATCGGTCACCGGTAGCACAGCCAAGCACGTCGTGTCTGTGGCTTGGGGCGCCTGGCTGTACGACAACTGGTCAAACGACGCGCTTTCCGGCTCACCCGAGTTCCAGCAGGCCGTTCGCGACTACCGTGCCAAGTACGGCATCCGCGGCACCGACGGCGTCGACGAGCTGAGCAGGATCGTGGCATCCGGCGCCCCCCAGGTGCTGGTGCTCACCCGGCCCCTGCCGGAGGCGGTCCGCACGTTCGCCGAGGTCAACTCGATGGACGCGGTCGCCGACGGTGTCGGTGTCGTGCCGGTCTCCGAGCGCTACCCGAGGCCGGACCTGCGCGTGGCCTACCTGGCCCCGCGCGACGACGTGGAACGCCGTGTTTCGCTGGTGTGGCAGGAATGTCTCGGCCTTGAGCAGGTCGGCGCGCACGACCCGTTCTTCGAGCTGGGCGGGACCTCGCTGATCGGCCTGGTGGTGATCGCCAGGCTGGCCAAGGAGTTCTCCGTGGAGCTGGCCGCGGCGAGCCTGTTCGAGAAGCCGACGGTCGCCCAGTTCGCGGAGCTGCTCCGCGACGAGGCGGCGCCGAGCGGGGACAGCCCGGCCAAGGTGCTCAAGGGCAGTGCGGCGCGCGGGGAACGCCGTCGCATGGCGCGCGGCAGGAGGAGCGGGAAGCGATGAGCGAAGAGAGCTTTGAAGAGGAGGTTCCTGCGTGCGACGATCTTCCCGCACGCGAGGACCGACTGGGTGCGGGTATCCCGCAGGACACTGGCTTTTCCGGCGACATCGCGGTCGTGGGGCTCGCCGGGCGGTTCCCGGGAGCCGACGACGCGGCGGGCTTCTGGGCGAACCTGGTGGCGGGTCGCTCCGGGATCGTCAAGCACAGCAAGGAAGAGCTGATCGCGGCCGGAGTTCCCGCCGAGCACGCCAACGCCCCGCAGTACGTCCCGGTCTCGGCCGGGGTGTCCGGAGTGGACGCCTTCGACGCGGGCTTCTTCGGGGTCGATCCCGAGGAAGCCGCGCTGATGGACCCGCAGCACCGGGTGTTCCTGGAGACGGTCTGGCACGCGTTGGAGGACGCTGCCATCAATCCGTCCACTGTGGACGGCACGGTCGCGGTCTACGCGGGCTGCGGGCCGTCGACCTACCTCATGCTCAACCTGATGACCCACGAGGACCTGTTCGTCAAGGTCGGCCCCGAGCACCTGATCCTGTTGAACGACAAAGACACCCTCGCCGGTCGCGTCTCGTACTCGCTCGATCTCACCGGCCCGGCCGTCACCGTGCAGGCGCACAGCGCCACCTCGCTCGTCGCGGTGTGCACGGCCTGCACGAGCTTGGCGGCGGGGGAGACCGACGTCGCGGTCGCGGGTGGCGTCTCGCTGCTCGTGCAGCCGCCCGGCTACTGGTACTCCGAGGCAAACCGGCTCAGCTCGGACGGCGTCGTGCGCCCCTTCGACGCCGAGGCCAACGGCAAGATCACCGGCGACGGCGCGGGTGCGGTCGTGTTGCGCCGCTTGGAGGACGCGCTGGAGGACGGCGACCGGATCTACGCGGTCATCCGGGGCTGGGCGGTCAACAACGACGGCTCCGACAAGGCCGGTTTCACCGCGCCGAGCGTGCAGGGCCAGGCCGCCGTGATGGCCGAAGCCCTCGGCGCGGCTGGTGTCGAGGCCGACGAGGTGGACTTCGTCGAGACCAACGCCTCCGGCACGGTCTTCGGTGACGCGGCCGAAGTGGCCGCCATCCAACAGGTTTTCGCCGAGTCCGCGCAGTTGAAGATCGGTTCGGCGAAGTCCGGCATCGGCCACCTCAACCAGGCAGCGGGCATCGCGTCGTTGATCAAGACCGTGCTCGCGCTGCACCACGAGGAGCTGCCGGGCACCCTGAACTTCACCACTCCCAACAAGCAGCTCGCGCGCACCGGCGACCGCGTCCAGGTGCCGAGCTCGACCGAGCCGTGGGAGCGCGGCGAACGGCCTCGCGTCGCGGGCGTGAACTCCTTCGGTTTCGGTGGCACCAACGCACACGTCGTGCTGGAGGAAGCCCCCGAGCCCGAGGCCGAGCCCAACCCCCGTGCGCACTCATTGCTCGTCTGGTCCGGCACTTCCGCCGAGGCCGCCGACGCGCTGACCGAGCGCATCGCCGCGAGCACCGAGCCCGTGGAGGACCTCGCCTACACGCTCCAGATCGGCCGCCGAGCCTTCGGCCACCGGCGCATGGCCGTGGTGGAGTCCATTGAGGACATTGGCGCCGACGGAAGAGTTCTCGCCGACAGCAACGTGATCGAAGGCCGCGAGGTCGGTTTCCTGATCGCGGGGGTCGGCGAGCAGTACAAGGGCATGGTCGGCGATCTCTACCGCGATGAGCCGGTGTTCCGCGAGGCGATCGACGAGTGCTCGGCGATCTTCCGCGACCACCTCGGCACCGAACCGATCGCGGACATGATCGCCGCGCGCGGAGCCGCCAGCAACGACCTCGCGCGCCTCCTCGGCCGAACCGACGACACCGAGACGGCAGCCACCGAGATCGTCCAGCCCGCTGTCTTCGCAGTGGAGTACGCGCTCGGGAAGCTGGTGCTGGACTGGGGAATCACGCCGAGCGTGCTCGCGGGGTACAGCGTCGGCGAATTCGTCGCGGCGGCGCTCTCCGAGTCCCTGACCCTGACCGAGGCCGCGAGCCTGGTCGCCGTGCGCGCGAAGTTGATCGCGAAGCTCCCGCAGGGCGCCATGGCCGCCGTCCCGCTCTCCGTCGCAGACCTCACCGCGAAGGTCGGCCCGCTCGACGACATCGACGTCGCCGCGGTGAACGGGCCCGCGATGATCGTGCTCTCCGGCTCGCCCGAGAAACTCGGGTCCATCACGGACTCGGTTCCTGCCCGCTACCTGCGCACCACGCACGCGTTCCACTCGCGCGCGCTGCGCCCGGTCGCCGCCGAGCTGACCGCGTGGGCGCGGCAGAACCTCGACCCGCAGGCGCCCAAGATCCCGTACCTGTCCAACGTGACGGGCGCGCCGATCACGGAGCGCCAGCTCAAGGACCCCGGCTACTGGGCCGAGCACATGTGCCGCACGGTCCAGTTCGCCGACATGGTCGGCCACCTCGCCGCCGAGCACCCGGACGCCGCGATGGTCGAGCTCGGCGCCGGACAGTCGCTCGGCGCGATGTTCCGGGGGCACCCCGACGTGCCGTCCAGCCGGTGGTCACTGCTGCTTCCGACGCTGCCGGGGGAGTCCGACCCGAGTGGGACTCAGTCCGTACTGACCGGGGCGCTCGGCAAGCTCTGGCTCACCGGGGCCGACATCGACTGGGCCGCCTACCACCGTGGCCGGGGCGCGCGGAAGACGACCGCGCCCGCGCACGCCTTCGAGCGGCAGCGCCACTGGATTGACCCACAGGAACGAGGAGAGAACCGATGAGTCTTGTTGGAGTGGTCGGCGCGGGCGTGATGGGCTCGGGCGTCGCGCAGACCTTCGCCCAGGCCGGGCACGAGATCGTGCTGATCGACAACGATCCCGTCGCCCTGGCCAAGGCCCTCAACGCCATCGAGCTCAACGCGCGGATGAGCCGGATGATGGGTGGCCCCGCCGTCGACCACGAGCAGGTGCTCTCGCTCATCACCACCGGTACCGACCTGGCGCTGCTGGCCGAGGCGCACATCGTGATCGAGAACGTCACGGAGAACTGGGAGATCAAGAAGGCGGTGTGGCAGGAGCTGGAGGCCACCTGCAAGGCGGAGACGATCTTCGTCGCCAACACCTCGGCGATCCCGATCACCAAGCTCGCCTCGCTGACCAAGCGGCCCACCCAGGTCGCTGGCGTGCACTTCATGAACCCGGTACCGATGAAGCCCGCGGCCGAGCTGATCAAGGGGTACCACACGGCACCCGAGACCATCGAGACCGTGCGCGAGCTGCTGAGCTCGGCGGGCAAGCGCGGCATCGACGTCAACGACGCCAGCGGCTTCGTGTCCAACCGCGTGCTCATGCTGACCGTGAACGAGGCCGCGTACCTGGTGTACGAGGGCGTCGCGAGCGCCGAGACCGTCGACGACGTGTTCCGCAGCTGCTTCGGCCACCCCATGGGCCCGCTGGAGACCGCCGACCTGATCGGCGTCGACACGATCCTCTACAGCGTCGAGGTCCTCTACGAGCACTTCGCCGACAGCAAGTACCGCCCGTGCCCGTTGCTCAAGCAGATGACGGACGCGGGGCTGCACGGCCGCAAGTCCGGCAAGGGCTTCTACACCTACTGATCCTCAAGGAGCGTTCCCATGTCCGACAACGCCCGCGCCGAGCTGCGCCAGTTCATCGTCGGCAAGTTCCCGAAGATCGAACTGGCCGACGACCAGGACATCTTCGCGCTCGGCTTCGTCAACTCGCTCTTCGCCATGGAGCTGGTGATGTTCATCGAGAAGGCGTTCTCGGTGCGCATCCCCAACGACGAGCTGAAGCTGGACAACTTCCGCAGCATCGACGCGATGACCGAACTGATCGCGCGCCAGCAGTCCGAAGATCCGCTTGCGGGGTCGAGCATCAGCGCTGTGACGGGCTGATCCTTATGAACGTCACGCCCGAGCTGACGAGGGAGTTCGTCGACGCCGAGGTCGCCCCTTGCGCCGAGGAGTTCGACCGCACCGAGCAGCTGCCCGGATCGCTGCTCAAGCAGGTCGGCTCGCTCGGCCTCTGGGCGCCGTTCCTGCCCTCGGAGGTCGGCGGTTCCGGCACGGACTACGTCACCGTCGGCCGCCTGCACACCGAGATCGGCCGCGGTTGCTCCGGCCTGCGCAGCATGCTCACCGTGCACGGCATGGTGTCCTGGTCGGTCAACCGCTGGGGCACCGACGAGCAGAAAGCGCAGTGGCTGCCGGAGTTGGCTTCCGGCAACACTTTCGGCGTCTTCTGCCTGTCCGAGCCCGACAGCAGCGGCAGCGACTCCAAGGCCGAGGGCACCACCGCCGAGCCGGACGGCGAGGGCTGGGTGCTCAACGGCCGCAAGAAGTGGATCACCGGCGGGCAGGTCGCCGACCTGATGATGGTCTTCGCGAGGACCGGACCCGGGATGAGCACGTTCCTGGTGCCGCGCAACGCTGCTGGCGTCGAGGTCACGCCCCTGCCGAGGATGATGGGCACCGCGGCGAGCATGATCGCGGAGATCACCTTCACCGACGTGAAGCTCGGCGCGGACGCCCTGCTCGGCCCGCGCGGCTGGGCGGCGGGCACGGTGATGACCGGGGCGCTGGACATCGGCCGCTACAGCGTCGCGTGCGGATCGCTCGGCATCGTGCAGGCCGCGTTGGAGGCCAGCGCGCGCTACACCGCCGAGCGCTCGGCCGGCGGGAAGCTGCTGCGCGACCAGCCGCAGCTGCGCGCCAAGATCAGCGACATGGTGACCGCCCGCGACGCGGCGCGGCTGCTGTGCGAGCGGGCGGGCGCGCTCAAGGACGCCGACGACCCCGAGACGATCATGGCCACCTGGATCGCCAAGTACCACGCGTCCACGGCCGCCACCAAGGCCGCCAGCGACGCCGTGCAGATCCACGGCGCCAACGGGTGCAGCCCGGACCACCCCGTCGCGAGGCTGTACCGCGACTCCAAGGTCATGGAAATCATCGAAGGCAGCACGGAACTCCAGCAGCTGACGATCGCCGACGTGGCATATCGAGAGGTAGCGCTGTGAAACCCAAGCTCGGGCGCATCAAGTGCGTGGTGTGGGACCTGGACAACACCGTCTGGGAGGGAATCCTGCTGGAGGACGGCGACGTCAAGCTCCGCGACGAGGTGGCCGAGGAGATCCGCCGCCTCGACGAGCTGGGCATCCTGCACTCGGTGGCCAGCCGTAACGACCACGACGCCGCCATGGCCAAGCTGCACGAGTTCGGGCTCGCGGAGTACTTCCTGTACCCGCAGATCAACTGGAACGCGAAGTCCGGCTCCATCGAACAGATCGCCAAGTCCATCAACATCGGCCTCGACGCGATCGCCTTCGTCGACGACCAGCCCTTCGAGCGCGAGGAGGTCGCCCACGTCCTGCCCGCGGTGCTGACCGTGGACGCGCTCGGCGATCTGCCGACGATCCTGGCGCAGGAGGACTTCCGGCCGAAGTTCGTCACCGACGAGTCCCGCATCCGCCGCGAGATGTACCAGGCTGCGGCGCAGCGCGACGTGATCGAGCAGGAGTACAGCGGCACCAGCGAGGAATTCCTTGCCACGCTGGACATGCGCTTCACCATCACGCGGGCGCAGGAGGCGGATCTCCAGCGCGCCGAGGAGCTGACCGTCCGCACCAACCAGCTCAACTCCACCGGGCGCACCTACTCCTACGAGGAGCTCGACGCGCTGCGCACCTCGCCCGACCACCTGCTGCTCGTCGCGTCGCTGACCGACCGCTACGGCAGCTACGGCAAGATCGGCCTCGCCCTGGTCGAGCGCGGTCAGCCCGCGTGGCACCTGCGGATGATGCTGATGTCCTGCCGGGTCATGTCGCGCGGTGTCGGCACGGTGCTGCTGAACCACATCATGGGCCTGGCCAAGGCCGACGGCGCCAAGCTGCGCGCGGAGTTCGTCGAAACGGGCCGCAACCGAATGATGTACGTCACCTACGCCTTCGCCGGGTTCAGCGAGGTCGAGCGGGACGGTTCACATCTGGTGTTTGAATCAGACCTGGCCCGGATCCAGCCCCCGCCTGCTTATCTTGTGGTGGACACGGACTGATCTAGGGAGCCGGCATGACACGACCGAACGCACTGAGGTGGCTGCCGCTCGGCGGCGGCGAGCCCGGGAAGCACCGCGTGTACTGCTTCCCGCACGCGGGCGCCAGCGCCGCCGTCTACGCCCCGTGGCGAGCCCTCGCGGGCGACCGACTGGCGATCTGCCCCGTGCAGCCGCCGGGCCGGGCGGAGCGCTTCCGCGAGAAGCCGTTCACCTCGGTGGACGCCCTGGTCGACGAGCTGGTCGCGGACATCGGTGACCAGTTCACCGGCACCTACGCGTTCTTCGGGCACTCCATGGGCGCGTTGCTGGCCTTCGAGGTGACCCGCAAGCTGCGCGCGCTCGGTGCTCAGCTGCCGAAGCACCTGTTCGTCTCCGGCCGCGCCGCCCCGCAGCTGCCCGACACCCGCAAGCAGCTGCGCGCCCTGCCGCAACCGCAGCTGATCGCGGAGCTGAAGCAGCTCGGCGGCATGCCGGACGCGGTGCTCAACGAGCCGGAGCTGCTGGAGCTGTTCGTCCCGCTGTTCCGCGCCGACCTCACCGTGAACGAGGCCTACACCCACCGCGCCGAGGACCCGCTGCCGATCCCGCTGACCACGTTCGGCGGCCACGGCGATCCTCGCGCCGACGACGACGAGCTGAAGGCCTGGGGTGAGCTGGCCGCTGACCGGTTCGCGCTGCACACCTACCCCGGCGGCCACTTCTACTTGGAGAAGAAGGCCGGCGAGCTGATCGACATCTTCGCCGCCGAACTCGCTGCCCAGTAGACGTGTGACAGTGGACGTCTGACAGTGGACATCTGGCTGGGGCCCGCCGACGCGGCGAAGGACATGCTGCGCGCCGTGCTCGGGCCTGGTGCGGAGATCGTCCGCGAGGAGTCCGGCCGTCCCCGTGTTGTGGGCGGACCGGACTTCAACCTCTCGCACTCCGGCGACCTCGCGGTCCTCGCCGTGTCGTGGGAGCGCCGCGTC
This sequence comes from Allokutzneria multivorans, assembly GCF_039537405.1. Taxonomy (NCBI): domain Bacteria; kingdom Bacillati; phylum Actinomycetota; class Actinomycetes; order Pseudonocardiales; family Pseudonocardiaceae; genus Allokutzneria; species Allokutzneria multivorans. Next base: position 133,445 of record NZ_BAABAL010000003.1, read on the forward strand.
GGCATCGACATCGAGCAGCACCGCGAACTCGACCACCTCGGCATGGCTGCGCGCGTGCTCCTCCCTCAAGAGCACGCGCGCATCGCCGCGTTGCCGCAGCGCGACCAGGCGGCGGAGTTCTTCCGCTACTGGACGGTCAAAGAGGCTTTCGTGAAGGTGACCGGCGTGGGGCTCAGCGGCCTTCCAGGGCCGGAGTACGCCGCCGGAGCGCTGACCGTGCGCGGTGAGCGCTGGTCGGTGGCGGAACTCGTTCTGCCCCAAGGGTATTCCGGAGCCGTGGTGTCACCCGGCCCGCCGCTCGCGGTGCGACAGCGGGCTTGGTCCCCGCTCAGCAGGGACGCAGGTAGTGCGCGCCCTTCCAGTCCGGCCACGCGCCGAGCTTGGTGATACCGGGCGGGACGCACTTCTCATAATCCTTGATCCCGCCGATGTTCAAGCGGTCCACGTGGATCAAGACATTGCCCGTGCCGCAGTGGTTGTACTCCACATTGCCCATGAAGGTCACGTAGCCGCCGCACTCGGCGGCCTGGGCCGTGCTCGCCGTTCCCGTCACGAGTCCGACCGCGAGTGCGGCCGCCCCGGTGAACGCCCCGATCTTCTTCAGCACGCAGTCCCCTTCTGGTGTCTGATTCGCCGCATTTGCGACTGAGGGGAACATGGCGGCCGAACGGGTGACGCCGCAAGGGACTTCAGTTGATCATGAAACTGTGTCGGGACCCGCTCGCCTCGGCAGGGGCCGGTCGCGCAGGCGGCGCCGGGGTGATGGGCGGCCCGTTCGCCCATCACCCCGATGCGACCGATCAGCAGGTCTTGCCGTGGTACCACGCGTCGATGAACTCCGGCTTGGGGCCGATGCGGTGGTCGCCGAAGCCGACGCACTTCGCGTAGTCCTTGTACGGCCCGATGTTGATCCGGTCCACCCAGATCATGACGCGGGTGTTCGGGTCGCAGTGGTTGTAGTGCAGGTAGCCGAGGGTGGAGTACCCGCCGCACGGCGTGGGTGCCGGCGCGGCGATGGCGCTCGGTGCCGTCACGCCCGCGGCGACGGCCAGTGCAGATCCCAGAATTGCGATGCCCTTGAGCACGGCTTTTCTCCCCATGAAAAATAATTGCATCCGGTCGAGATGACCGCTTGAGGGTGAAAATTAAACTGACCCCGCAAAAGGGCGACAAGTGACCATTTTTGGGGACAATTCCGTTTATGAAGGAATTCGAATCCTGCTCCACTCCGGGGTGGGGGCGATCGTCGTGATCGGCGCGGGCGGGCCACCGAGTCCGGCCGCCACGTGCCGGTGGTGCAGTTCGCGCAGATCCTCGCCGTGCTCGGCCGCGACGCCGTCAAGCCAGGCCGCGGCGTTCCGGTGCTTCTCCGCGCGCGCGACGCGGGGGAGCTGCGCGTAGGCGGTGTCGCGCACAAGCGCTTGGCAGAACACGTATCCCTGCTCGCCGCCGATTCCGCGGGTGCGAACTCTGCGCAGGACTTCGCGGCGCTCCAATTGTTCAAGGCACTGCACGATTCCGTCGACCTCGTCGTGCCCGCCCACGGCTGCCAGCGCCGAAGCGGTCACCGTTTCGCCGAACACGGCCGCGTCCTGCACGACGGCCTTTTCCGCGACCGACAACGTGTCCAGCCGCGCGGCCACGACACTGCGCACCTGGTTCGGCGGCAGCAAGTCCTCTCGCGAGCGACCGACGCGGATCATGCGCGCGTACTCGATCGCGAACAACGGGTTTCCGCCGACGCGCCCCACCAGCGCCCGCCGGTGCTGCGCGGACCAACCGCCGTGCGCGGTCCCGTCGTCCAGCATCGAGTCCAGCAGTTCGCCAACAGCGTGCTCCGACAACGGGTCCAGCGTCATCGTGGTGACGTTGCGCGCGCCGCCGTGCCAGCCCTGCCGCCGTTCCAACAGTTCCGGTCGTGCGGTCGCCACGACCAGCAGCGGCACCGGTCCGACGCCGTCGGAGAGCCCCGCGACGAACTCCAGCAGCTCGTCGTCGGCACGGTGCAGGTCCTCGACCACGGTCACCAGCGGCTCCTCCGCCGCCAGCTCCTCCAGCAGCCTGCGCAGCGCCGCGAAGGTCTCCGCCGAGTCCACCAGGTGCCACGGCCGCGTGGGGAAACCGGTCAGCGGCAGCAGGCCCGCCACCGTCCGCTTCGCGGGCTCACCCGGCCCGAAAAGCTTGTGCGTCAGGCGGTTCAGCTTCGTCTCGGCCGCAGCCGCCGAGTCACCGTGCTCGATGCCGACGCACGCCCTGGCCAGCTCGGTCAACGTCCGCGAGGTGATGTCCTCGCCGAAGTACGGCACGCGCGCGCTGATCACCTTGGCGTCCTCGGAGAACTGCGCGAGCAGTCGCGTCTTGCCGATCCCCGCTTCGCCGAGCACCGTCAGCAGCTGCGGCCGTTGCCTGCGCCGCACCTGGGCGAAGGTGGCGCGCAACAGCTCCAGGTCCCGCTCGCGGTCCAGGAACGGCACGCTCGTGTGCCGCCCGACGCCCACCACCGGCTTCTCCCGCACGGCTTCGGCCTTCCACACCGCGGGGACCTCGGAGGTCGTGGAGTAGACGATCAACGGGGCGCTCGCCTGCCGCGTCGTGTCGCATACCCACACCGGCCCGCAGCGCACCACCGTCGTCATCAGCACGCAGCTGTCCACGACCGCTCCCGCCACCATTGGAGCGGCTTCGCCCGGCCGGAACTTCGCCAGCACTTCGCCGGTCGCGATCGCGATGCGCAGGTCCGCCCCGCTCGGCGCCGCCGGGTCCTGCCCCACGAGCCGGTCCCTGATCGTCAGCGCCGTCCGCACCGCGCGGGTCGCGTCGTCCTCGCGCGTCCTCGGCACCCCGAACACCGCGAGCAGCACCGACCCGACCGCGCCGATCACCGTTCCGCCCGCGCGCTCGACCTCTGCCCGCACCGTCACGCTGATGTCCAGGAAGGTCTGGTCCACGTCTTCCGGGTCCTTGCCCGTCGGCTGCCGGGGCGCCACCGCCATGACGCTGACGAGCTTGCGCTCCGCGCACGGCTCCACGACCAGGCCGGTCGCGCTGGGCTCCGGCTCCTGACGGAGGTTGACCACCGCGGCCAGTGCCCTCGGAGGTGCTTGCTTCTCCGGGATCACCAGCGGCGTCACCGATGCGGCCCCTTGCGGCAACTGCAACGCGGCGTCGTGGTCGAGGATCGCCCGCTCCAGCTCTTGGAGTTCGCGCCCCGGCTCCAGGCCGAGCCCGTCGACAAGCGCCGTCCGCGTCCGCCGGTAGACCTGCAACGCGTCGACGTGCCGCCCGCACCGGTAGAGCGCCGTCATCAGCTGACGGCACAGCCGTTCCCGGTGCGGCTCCGCCTCGAACAGCGGCTCCAGCTCGCCGAGCACGTCCGGGTGCCGCCCGCGCGCCAGCTCGACGTCGAAGTAGTCCTCCATCACCGAGACCCGCATGTCGCGCAGCTTCGCCAGTTCCGGCCAGGTGACCCCGGTCTCCACCAGGTCCGCCAGCACCGGCCCGCGCCACAGCGCCAAGGCTTCCCGCAACGCTTGCGCCGCTTGGTCTCCCCGGCCCTCCGTGAGCGCCACGCGCCCCGCCTGCGCCAACGATTCGAAGCGCGACAGGTCGATGCGCTCCGGCTCCACCCGCAGCACGTATCCAGGCGCGTGCGTCAGCAACAGCGGCGTGTGCGTCCCGTCGGAGTTCGACGCCAGCACGGTCCGCAACCCCGACACCGCGTTCTGCACCATCTTCCGCGCCGTCGAGGGCACGTCGTCCGGCCACAGCGCCCGGAGCAGCCTGCTCGTCGCCACCACTTCGTTGGCGTGCAACAGGAGGTAGCCGAGGACCGCGCGTTGCTTGGTCCCCTTGAGGGGCGCCACCACTCCGCGGTCCACCACTTCGAGAGAACCCAGCACACTGAATTGCATACGACTACCCCAGTTCACGGCCCCAGGTGTTCCAGCCCATCCCAGAGTTGCCGGACGGGCTCGGACCCGCAATGGAACTAGGGGAATCTTGGATTTTGTACCTGAATCTCGCGCGATTACGTTCGGCACTTGACAGCCGACGGGAACCCGAGTAACCGTGCCCTTGACCTGCGGCTACCGTCCAGTGGGCGAAGGATTACATCCTCTACGAACGTACAGAGAGCGCCACAACGGGAATCGTCCGCGAGGTCCGCCGCTGAAAGTCCCCGAACGCCGAGTTGACCGCGACCTGCTTCGCGAAGAGTTCGTCGCGCTCGGCCCCTGAGGTGAACTCCACCGCCGCCTCGAACCGCTGCGCCCCCACTTCCACCACGGCCCGCCCGTTGGCCACCAGGTTGTGGTACCAGGCCGGATGCCGCGCGTCGCCCCCGTTGGAAGCGAACACCACGAACCGCTCCCCGTCCGCCAGGTAGAGCACCGGCGACGTCCGCTCCTGCCCGCTGCGCGCCCCCACCGTCGTCAGCAGCAGCAACGGCGCGTCGGCGTAGTTCCCGCTCATCACCCCACCGTTGCTGCGGAACTCGTCGATGACCTTCTCGTTGTAGCTGCGGCTGTCCGTCATAGCCATTCACAACGCTGCCGCGAGCCGGATGTTCCTGCGTGGCTCGCGTGCCGGGTCGATCCAGGCGGGCGGCAGGAACACCGGCAACCCCGCCTCGAAGACGATCTCCCACTCTTGCTGGTGGATGACGTGATGATGATGCGAGCACAGCAGGACCATGTTGCCCAGGCTCGTCTCGCCCCCGTTGATCCAGTGCACGACATGATGGGCTTCCGTCCATGCCGGGGGCCGGTCGCAGCCCGGGAAGGCACACCCCTTGTCCCGCACCGCCAGTGCCTTCCGGAGTGCCTTCGGCGCGGTCCGCTTCTCTCGCCCGTAGTCCAGAGGTATCCCGTTGCCGTCGAGGACGATCGGGATGGCGGTGGAGTCGCAGGCGATCTTGCGCACCAACTGTGCCGACAGCGGTCCACTCCAGGAGGTCCAGCCGACCGAGAGCCCGGCGAGGAGGGCTTGGTAGGAGATCGTGATGATCACCTGCGGTCGTTCCCCGCCCTGCATCGGCAGCGCCTGGCTAGCCATGGCGACCCGCACCAGCTCGACCAGGGCATCGGCGTTGCGCTGCTCGGGTGTCCGGTCGTCGTCCTTGCGGGGCGTCGCGAGGGACTGCATCGCGGTCATGAACGCCTCACCCGCCTCGGGGTCCAGCACGCCTCGGATGACTGTGTTCCCGTTGGCGTCCTGATGCGCCTTCAAGCCGCGTTTGGCGATGCTGTCCTGCTCTTCCGCGAAGACGCCGTCGGGGTCCAGCAACGCCCGCACATACTTCCCGGCCTTCTCCAACTCCTTGTGGTTCAACGTCCGGGCATGCTTAGCCAACTCCCGCTCAGCATCGTCACGGTGTTCAACGGGCAGGGCACGCAGGGTATCGGCGATGACGAACACGTGCTCGGCTTGAATATCGCCCTCCCGCAACGCCCTCGCCGTCTCGGGCAGGGACGGCAGCTCCTTCACCAACCGCGCCCGACGCCGGGCCTCATACGGCGACAGGACCAGAGTGTCCCGTAACAACACCGCCAAGCTCCGGCACCCGTGCACCACATGCAGACTCCGGGTCTCGGCCTCAGCGGCGAGGTCGGCCATGACAGCGACCACCATCCGCTGCACCGTCTCCAGTTCCCGCACCATCGGCAGGATCTCTTCCTCCGGCAACTGATACGGCTGAAACCCTGTGAGATGATCTATAAAATCAGTGATCTCCATATGTTCCCCTCCTCCTTCAATAGTAGAAAGAGGAGACGGAAATGGCGAAGTACCAGCGGGTGATTCCCCTGTCCACCAACGGTTCCAGCCCGTGATACCCCCAGCAGCCAACCGAGCGCATTCGAGTAACGTCCACAATGGACTAACTCCCAGCGACACCCAGCCCAGGCGCCCCAAACAAAACGCGACACGCGGCTGGAACGGTCGGCTTTACCTGGGGTGCGCGTGCCATACGCTCGCGCGAGGGCCGGGTGTTTCATCCCGTGCCCCTGTAAGGCCCAGGGGCACGCGCAAGGGGCCCCAGGTCAAGCCGACCCCACGCTGGAACCGGCGCGATCCGGAAGCCAAGCTGGAACCCCACCCGTACCCGACCAAGAAACCCCACTGCCCCCATTCCGGCGAGCCCGCGTAAGCGCTCCGGTCCGTCCCGCTCACCCCACGATGTTGCCGCCGCCGCGCCGCAGCAGGTGCGGGATCTGGTACTTCATCGCGAGGAACAGGACGTCGTCCCACTCGGCGGAAGTGAACTCGTGCAAGGGTTTCTGGTTGGTGATGCCCGCGTTGTTGAAGCACACGTCGAGCCCGCCGTAGGCCGAGGCGACCTCGTCGACCAAGCGTTGCACGTCCGACTCAACGCGAACGTCGGCGCGCACGTACATGGCTTCGCCGCCCGCAGCACGGATCTCGCGCCTGCCGCAGAAGCCGACCCTGCCGCCCTCTGCGGCGAAGCGCACGGCTGCCGCGCCCCCGATGCCGCTGGTGGCCCCGGTGAGCACGACGACCTTGCCGGTGAAGCGCCGCGTGGCCGACGGCGTGATGGTGGGCGTCGGCTCTGTGCGTTGAACCAAAGCGACTCCGGCGGCGAACCCGTCGAGCTGTTCGACGGGCTCCGCGCCGTCCCCTGGGCCGAGCGGACCCGCGCCGAACTACGCGCGTGCGGCGCGCCCACCGGGGCGACCGGGACCGAGCTGACCCCGCAGGAGTGGGAGGTCGCGCGGCTCGCGGCAGCCGGGCTGAGCAACCGCGAGATCGGCGAGCGGCTGTTCCTCAGCCCCCGCACGGTCGGCCGCCACCTGCACAAGGTCTTCCCGAAGCTGGGCGTTGCCCGGCGTTCGCAATTGCGCGCGGCGATCACCCGCTCGGAGTAAGCTCCGCGCATGCACGCGGAGCCCTTGGACGCCGCCGACTACCGCGCGATGTTCCGGATCCTGGAGGCCGTTGAGCGGCTGGACACGGCCGAACGCTTCCCGGCGACCATCGTGGAGCACCTGGCGCGCGGCTTCGGCTGGCGCTCGATGATCTTCCAGCTCTCCCCGGCCGACTTCAGCGACTTCCGCGCGGGCCGGGTCAACATGCACAGGGTCCCCTTCGACCACAACATCCGGCCCAGCCTGGTCGACGAGGTGATCGAGCGCTGGGGCGACCACCACCCGCTCGGCCCCGCCATCGGTGTCGGCCTGATGCGCCGCGACACCATCGCCGCGTCCGAGGTGCCCGCCGACACCGACGAGGCGGTGCGCCACTACGTGGACAGCTACGTCGGCCCGCGCAAGGTCGGCGACGTGCTGTACACGGCAACGGACGCCGGGGCGCGCGGCGGGCTCGGGCTGTGCGTCTACACCGACAACGCCCCGCGCGAGCGCGCCGTGCTGGCGAAGCTCTCCAAGATGCTGGTGCCGTTCCTGCGCCAGCACCCGGCACCAGCGGACACGCGGCACACCCCGTTGACCGAGCGCGAAACCCTGGTCGCCCGGCTGGCCGCCGAGGGGCACCCGAACCAGGAGATCGCGCTCCAGCTGGGCATCTCACTCGGCACCGTGAAGAAGCACCTCTCGCGGGCGCTCGCCAAGACGCACAGCACCAGCAGGACGCAGCTCGCGCTCCGCCTGGCTGGGCGGGTGGAAGCCCAGTAGCCCGGCCAGCGTCGTGACCGCCTCGCCGTAGGGCCCGCGCGACCAACCGCATCCGGTGGCCGCGCGGCACTGGCCCAAGGGGAGTTTCAGACCGAGGTGAACACCAGCGCGGTGTTGTGCCCGCCGAAGCCGAAGGAGTTGCTCAGCGCGGCCGGGACCTCCATCTGCCGCGCCTGCGCCCTGGTCACCTCGACCGGCAGGTCGTCGTCGGGGTCCACCAGGGTCGGAGTCGGCGGAACCACGTTGTGGTGCACCGAAAGCACGGTCGCGACGGCTTCGAGCGCCCCGGCCGCGCCGAGCAGGTGCCCGGTCATCGACTTGGTCGCGCAGACCAGCGCGGCGTCGCCGAACACCTCGTGGATCGCGCGCGCCTCGTTGCCGTCGCCGGTCGGGGTCGAGGTGGCGTGCGCGTTCACGTGCACGATGTCCTTTTCGGACAGTCCGGCCTCGGCGAGCGCGTGGCGCATGGCCCTGACCTGGCCCTCCTCGGCGGGGGCGACCATGTCGTAGGCGTCGGAGGTGACGCGCGCCCCGGCCAGCCGCGCGTAGGGCGTGCGGCCGCGCGCGGCGGCGAACTCGGCGCGCTCGATGACCAGGATCGCCGAGCCCTCGCCGAGCACGAAGCCGTCGCGGGACTTGTCGAAGGGCCGCGAGGCGGTCTCCGGCTCGTCGTTGCGCGTGGACAGCGCCTGCGCCTGGCCGAAGCCCGCCATGGTCAGCTGGTTCACGCACGCCTCGGTGCCGCCCGCGATCACCACGTCGGCGCGGCCGAGCCGGATCAGGTCCAGCGCGTGGGCCACCGCCTCCGCCCCGGACGCGCAGGCGCTGACCGGCGTGATCGCCCCGGCCCGCGCGCCGAACTCCAGGCTGACCACGGCCGCGCTGCTGTTCGGCATGATCATCTGGATCATGCGGGGGGAGACCCGGCGCGGCCCCTTGGTGCGCAGCGCTTCCTCGTTCTCCAGCAGGCTGTTGATGCCGCCGATGCCGGTGGCCACCACGACCGCGAGGCGGTCCGGCGCGACGTCCCCCTCGGACAGACCCGAGTCCGCCCACGCCTCGCGCGCCGCGACGAGCGCCGCCTGGGTGGAGCGGTCCATCCTGCGCGCGACGACGCGGTCGATCTTCTCGGTCGGGTCCTGCGCCATCCGCGCCGCGATGCGCGCCTTGAGCGGCTCAGCCCACTCGTCGGTCAGCGCGGCGGCACCGGAGCGCCCGGCCAGCAACCCCGCCCAGGTGGAGGCGACGTCCCCGCCGAGCGGTGTGGTCGCGCCAAGGCCGGTGATCACTGCGTCGGTCATCGATCGCCCTTCTGGTGAGCCGAGCTCGTTCGGCTCCAGGGTATTTGAGCCCTGGCAGTGCCCGTGCGAGAGGCCTAGCAGCGCTCGCGGCAGGCCTTCTCCGGCAGGTTCGCCGCCGCCCAGTCGGCCAGGCTCTGCAGTACCGGCTGGAGGTTCTCGCCGCTGGTGGTCAGCCGGTAGCTCACCGACAGCGGCGGTCCCGGGCTGACCTCCCTGGTCAGCAAGCCCGCCGCGGTCAGCTCGGTGAGCCGGTCGGAGAGCATCGAGTCGCTGATCCCGGTGATCGCGCGCTTGAGCTCGGCGAACCCGGCCGGGCCGGAGGCCAGCGTGCCGATGATCACGCCGTTCCAGCGCTTGCCCAGGAAGTCGAAGGCGCGGGAGAGGTCCCCGTCACAGCTGGGGGCGTCCTTGCGGGTTCTGGGCACGACCTCAGCTTATCTGAACTACTGAACGGGTAGCCGCTTCGAATCTAGTAGTGCTACGTTTTCCAGAGTGACTCCGGATAACCGATCCGGTCGAGCCCGAGGAGACCCTGAGATGAGCGAGCACCTGGAGCTGGACAAGGCCGCGCAGGAGCTGCTGTTCACCGAGGCGCGCACCGCCAACTCGTTCAGCCCGGAGCCGGTGCCCGACGAGACACTGCGCGCCATCTGGGAGTTGGCGAAGTGGGCGCCGACGGCCGTCAACAGCAACCCGCTGCGCGTGCTCTACCTGCGCACCGAGCAGGCCAAGGCGCGCCTGGCCCCGCACATGGCCGAGGGCAACCGGGCCAAGACCTCGACGGCACCCGTGGTCGCGGTGCTCGCCGCCGACACCGAGTTCCACGAGCACCTGCCGCGCCTGTTCCCGGTCATCGAGGGGATGCGCGAGCACTTCGCGGGCGACGAGGTCTCGCGCACCCACACCGCCGACTTCAACTCCGCGCTGCAGGCCGGCTACTTCCTGCTCGCCGTGCGCGCTGCCGGCCTGGCCGCCGGGCCGATGGCGGGCTTCGACCGCGCGGGCGTCGACGGCGAGTTCTTCGCCGACGGCCGCCACCGGTCCATCCTCGTGGTGAACATCGGCAAGCCCGGCGAGAACCCGTGGTTCGACCGCCTGCCCCGGCTCGACTACGACGAGGTCGTCACCCTGGCCTGATGTCCGGCTTCCCCGGCGGGGGCGGCGAGCCTCCCGCGCGCCCCCGCCCGGTTACTTTCGAGTAATCCTCGTATTGATGTCTTAAAAGTGACCTTCTTTACATTTGGTTGAGACCGAAAATCGAAGCTGCGCCAAGTGTTATCAAGCGAAGGTTAAGGTTGCTTGACGCTGCCCTTGATTCCTGCCACCTTTTTCGAGGGGCAATGGGGGAATCGGAAAGAGGAGCGGGAACAGTGGGCAACCAGGAGACGAACGTGAGCGCGGCGCGGATATCCAGGCAAGGGGCGAGCTGCCGCTCCCAGTGCGAGAACGCGAGCTGCTTCCTCGCGTGCGTCGCCGCCAAGACCCGTCAGCACGGCAACTTCTGGTTCACCTCCGGCGTGATCACTTCTCCCAGGTCTCGCCGCCCGCTCGCGCCCGAGCCCGCCTCCCGCCGCCCCCGTGCCGCCGCGTGGCCGCCGTCGCCCTGACGGCTCCCAGCTCGTGCCCGAGCCCCTCCGCGATCGATGCGCGGACGGGGCTCTTTCTTTTGTGCGGCGTCCGAATGCGAGTGCAACGTTTGCATTGTGCGAATGTGCGGCACAATGTCCTCGCATCACTCTTTCGGGGAATTGGTGTCCGGCCAGGGGATGGTATTGGTCAGCAGGCCGAGCATTCCCGAGATCAACCTCATCTGGTCCACCGTGCGGATGTCCGCCTCGGCCAGCCGTGGTGAGCACACGAGCACCGCCACGGCCTGAGCTCGGGAAAGCGCCACGTTCAACCGATTGCGCGAGAGCAGGAAATCCAATCCGCGCGGCAGGTCCACCGCCGTCGAGGAGGTCATCGTCGCGATCACCACCGGCGCCTCCTGGCCCTGGAAGCGGTCCACCGTCCCCGCCCGGACGTCACCGTGCCCCGCCGCCTCCAGTTCCCGCCGCACCACGCGGACCTGGAGGTTGTACGGCGCCACCACCATCACATCCGCCGAGGTCAGCGGGCGCGGCTCGCCGTCGGTCCAGGTGCGGCCGACCACCGTGGACACGATCTCCACCACGGCTCGCGCTTCTTCCACCGAACAGGTGATGTTGTCGCGGTGCTCCACCGTGCGCAGGCGCAGCCCGGCCCGCACCCCGGCCAGCTCACGGCTCGCCGCCGACGGGTGCGCGTGCAGCCTGCCGGCGTAGGACAGCTCCGACACCGGGCGGCAGACCTCGGGGTGCATGCGGCGGGACTGGTCCAGGAAGTAGCCCAGCCCCGGCGGGATCACGTCGGCCTCACCGATCAGGTGCCCGAGCGCGGACGCATCCGCCCCCGCCGGGTGCGTGCCCTGGACCACCTGGGGCAACTGCTGCGGGTCGCCGAGCAGCACCAGGTTGCGGGCGCACGTGGACACCGCGAGCGCGTCGGCCAGCGCGAACTGCCCGGCCTCGTCGATGATCAGCACGTCGAAGGGGTCCGCGCGCAGCGCCGCGTTCGCGAACGTCCACGCCGTCCCGCCGACCAGGTGCCCGTTCGGGTGATCGGCCCGCCAGCTCGCCAGCGCGGTGTTGCTCTTCGGCTGCTCCCACGGGTTCGCCGGATCGGCCGCCTTCTTGGGGCGCTTGGCCGAGGGGACCGCCGCGCCCGTCCGCCGCACCGCGCTGAGCACGTTCTCCACCGCCTTGTGGCTGGTGGAGGTGACCGCGACCTTCTTGCCGTTGCCGACGAGGTGCGCGATGAGCCGCCCGGCCAGGTACGTCTTGCCCGCGCCCGGCGGCCCCTGCACCGCGAGCACCGAGTTCTCCAGCAGGTCGACCGCGCTGATCACCGTCTCCACCAGGTCCGGCCCCGGCGCGGGCAGCGGCCGTCCGCCGCGCAGCCTCGGCGTGCGGCCGAGCAGGTCGACGCCCGGGTGCGCGGGCAGCAGCGGCAGCAGCCGCACGACCTGTTCGGCGAGCTCGGCGACGGCCTCGTCCTTGGGACTGGGGCGAACCGGGCTGCCCGGGAGCACCGCGACCGGCACCGCGCGCTGGTCCAGCTCGTCCGGGCGCGCGCTCTCCTGGAGCACGATCGCGTCCGTCCCGGCCTCCTGCACCTCCGCGTCGCGGGTCCAGCCCTGGTAGAGCAGGCGGACCTTGTCACCGACGGAGAACGGGTGCGGGCGCTCGGGGTCGCAGGAGGCGCGCACCACGCGCTTGGCCGTCTTGACGCGCCCCGACGGCATCGTCCAGTTCTCGACCGACACCGAGACCGGCACCGCGCACTTGCTGTCGGATTCCAGGTCGGGCAGGGCGGAGGTGACCTGGCGGAAGAAGTCCCACCACGCCGGATTGGTCTCCCTGCGGTGGTATCCGACGGCGGCGGCGAGCAGTTCCCGCGAGCGCTCGTCGTCGCTGGCGTGCGCGGGGCTGTCCGGGAGATCGGCCACCAGCGGCTCGACGATGGCCGCGAGCCGCGCCGCGCGCTCGGCCCTGCGGGCTGCCGCCTGCTCGTCGTTCGCCGACTCGATCGCAGCGTCCAAAAAGGACAGTTCGACGGGCGGAGCGGGCTCGATCCCCGCCTCTTCCCGCGCGCGCAAAAGGAACTCGTACAACCGGTGCGTGGACACGCAGTCGTACTCGTTGTAGTCGCTGATCGCCGCGAGCACGCTCGCCGCGCGCTCGGGCTCGTGCTCCAGCAGCGACAGGTAGTCCTCGTAGGCCTCGATGCTCGACGCCGCCGTCTGCACGTCACCCGCGCGTGAGGTCGGCATGTAGAGAGGTTCGAGGTACTTGATCGAGTACGACCGCTGCGAGACCCGCAACGCCTTGCGCACCACCGCGTACAGGTCGACGAGCGCACCGGCGCGCAGCAGCTCGTCGACCTCGTCCTCACGCGTGGAATGCAGTGCTGCCAAGCGTTTCAGCGCCGAAGTTTCGTACGGCGCGTAGTGGTAGACGTGCGCGCCCGGGTGCTCGGCCAGGCTCTCGCGGGCGAAGTCGACGAAGTCCTCGAACGCCTTCTTCTCCTGCGCGCGCGTGTGGGCCCAGAACGGCGTGAAGGTCTCTTGTGAACCGGTGACCGCGCCGAACAGGTATTCCAGGCCCGTTCCACCGAGCGCGTACGGATCGCCCTCCATGTCGAAGAACACATCGCCCGGGCTCGGCGCGGGCAGCTCCGCCAACGCTTCCGGGGAGACGATCTCGTAGCTCACCTCGCCGACCGGGTCGTCCTCCGTGCGCGTCGCGTCCTGGCGGATCTGCAACGTCGCCTGCGCGCGGAGCCCGGTGAACGTCCCGATGGACAAAGTGGACGGTCGATCCTCCGGTGTCGCGACCGCCAGCGCGTCGATCGTGTCGATGCCCGCCGCGACGAGCTTGCGCCGCTGATCCGTGCGCATCCCCGCGACGAGCGACAGATCGCGGGCTTCCGTGCGCCCGCTCTCGCAGTGCTTGGCGAAGCGGCAGGAAGCGCACGCCGGGCGCTCGTCCGCCCACAGCCGCTCCGGCAGTTCCACCGGCGCGGCCAGGCGCTCGCGCAGCCGCGAGCGCAGGTGCGTCAGCAACGGCAGGAAATCCGCCACCCGCAACGTGTGCTGCGTTCCGTCGCCCAGCATCAGGTGCATGTCCGGCCCCGCCGGGTGCCCCGCCCGCGCCAGCGCGTCCGCGTAGGCCGTCAGCTGGAGCACCGCCGCCGGGCGGGCGTGCCTGGCGAGCTTCGCGTCATAGGGCTCGTACTCGCCCGTGCTGGTCAGTACCAGGAAGTCCGCGCGGCCGTGGAAGCCCTCGTCGTAGAACACCGGCTGGTAGACCACGAGCGCGCCCGCTTTGAGCGCGTCTCGCGTTTGCTCCGCCGCCCTGTGCAACGCCCCCGGCGTCGGCGCCGGCTGCTCGATCTCGATCACCCCGGCACCGTGGCGCGCGCGGAAGCGTTGCAGCACCGCCTGTTCGTGCGCGAGCCCGTGCTTGGCCACCAGCTGCGCCCCGCTCGGATCCGGCCTCGGCGCCCCCCGGAGGCCGGTCGCGAGCGCGTGGGTGAGCAGGCTCCGGTGGTCGCACTCCATCAGATCGACCAGGTCGGTCGGGGAGAGGACGAGTCCGTCGGCTGTGCTGAGCATCGCCAGCAGTCTGCCCCCCGCCCCGCGACACCCGCTCGGCGGGCACCGGTGATGTTGGTGCGAGGGGCCGAATCCCACCCGCGCACGTTCCCCCGTTCGCTGCTGTCCCACCCGTGCCGATCGCCGGTAGCGTGGTCATCTTCTCCAGCGGAAACCGTTCCGCACACGGGTTTTCCGGTACTGGCCGACATTGCGCGGCCGGTGCGGTCGAGCACTGTTCGTGGGCCGTTCGGCACCGGCAAGGAAGATCACCCGACCGCTGCGGCGACGCGGCGGGATCTCGCCGACCGACCGGCCCGGCCAGGGGCCCTGACCCGGCCGCGTTCCGCGCTCGCGGCCGGGTCAGGGTGCCGCCTCTCTGCTTGAGTGGTGCACGAGGTGCACACCGCGGGGAGGCGCAGGCGTGTCGGGAACGAGTTCGGAACAGGGCGGATCCGCCTACGAAGCAGCGGAGATTCCGCAGGTCACCCTCGGTGGTCCCGGCACGGGCGGCGGCTACACCGTCGACCCCGACGGCGCCCCGAGACTGATCCGCGCACTGAGAGAAGCCCGCGAGAAGCTCGCGAGCATCAGTCGACTCCACGAAGGTCTTAGGGATGTGCCTAAGCCCGAAGATCCCTACAGCACTGCGGCAGTCGAAGTGATCATGCGACGACTGGGTGATGAGCCCGGTGGCTACGCTTGGGCGAACAAGGCGGCGATCACGCAGTTGGACGCGATGATCGCGAAGCTGGAGGCGACGCTGAAGATCTACCAGGACGCCGAGGCGCGGAACCGTCGCAAGTTCGGCCGGGGGGTGTGATGCGGCGCTGGGCGTTGTGCTGCCTGCTGGTGTTGGCTGCATGCGGTCAGGTCACCGTCGGGCAGCCGACTGAGTTCGTCAGAGGTGCCGACAGCACGGTCCCGCCGCCGATCACGCAGCTGGAGCTGTCCTTCAAGAGGTTTCTCGCCAATCCGTGCGATCTGCTCTCGCGTGAACAGCTGGTGACGATCGGCATCGTCGCTGATCCGGGCAAGGTCGAGGCTTCGCCGCTCGGCCCTGACTGCGTGTGGCAGGCCGACAGGTCGATGGACACCGGGATCGCGGTGTCGTTGCTGGACAAGGGCGCTGGACTGGGTCCGGCCTACCAGAACCGGGGCTGGGGCTACTTCGCCGAGACCACGATCGGCGGTTATCCGGCGATCCATACCGACAACGTCAAACCGGTCGGACGGGCGACGCCGGTCGGGATGTGCTTCACCACGGTCGGTATCGCCCCGTTGGTCGCCTTCAAGGTGCAAGCGGTCACGCACCAGCCGAATCCCGACTACGAGCAGCCGTGCAAGGCGTCGGACCGGGTCGCGACCTGGGTGCTGGAGAAGCTGAAGGCGGGCTCCTGAGCGGCGACGCCGGGGTTCGGCAGTCTTCAAGACCACCACACCCCGCTTTCGATCATCGTCAACCGCCCCCTACCCGGACGGCTCCGATGGCGTGTCGTCGTGGGAGGCCGCTGGGGCGGGGGGGGTGTGCGGGACGTGAAGACCGGCGAACCGCCCCGGGCCTGGAGAAGCTGAAAGCGGGCGCCTGCGCGGGGGTGCACGGCCTAGGGTAGGCGACTGTGAACCGCACCTTTCAAGTCGACCTGCGCGGCGTCGTTGACCTGCTCAGCCACCACCTGTACTCCAGCCCTCGCGTCTACCTGCGGGAACTGATGCAGAACGCGGTCGACGCGGTCACCGCCAGGCGCGCGGTGGACGGGGAGGCGCCGGAGGAGATCGCGGTGGTGATCGAGGATCGGACGCTGACGATCACCGACACCGGGGTCGGCCTGACCGAGGAGCAGGTGCACGAGCTGCTGGCGACGATCGGCCGCAGCTCCAAGCGCGACCAGCTGGGCTTCGCCAGGCACGAGTTCCTCGGCCAGTTCGGCATCGGCCTGCTGTCGGCGTTCCTGGTGGCCGACGAGGTGCGCGTGATCACCCGCTCGGTCGAGGGCGGTGCGGCGGTGGAGTGGGTCGGGCGCTCGGACGGCACCTACCGGATCGGCCCGGCCGAGCGCGAGGCGCCGGGGACGACGGTGGAGCTGACGGCGCGGCAGGGCTCGGAGCAGTGGTTCGCCGAGGACACGGTCACCGAGCTGTGCGCGCTCTTCGGATCGATGCTGCCGTTCACGGTCACCGT
Organism: Allokutzneria multivorans; assembly: GCF_039537405.1. Classification (NCBI taxonomy): domain Bacteria; kingdom Bacillati; phylum Actinomycetota; class Actinomycetes; order Pseudonocardiales; family Pseudonocardiaceae; genus Allokutzneria; species Allokutzneria multivorans. Next base: position 149,747 of record NZ_BAABAL010000003.1, read on the forward strand.
CCAGGGCAAGGCGGTCAGCGGCACGGGAACCCCTTGGCGCAAGGACGATCGAGCCCCCGGGCAGCGCATGGCAGACCTGGTGGGCCACGCGCAGGACGTGCTCGGCTTCACGCCCTTCGACGTGATCGACCTGAACGTGCCGGAGGCCGGGCTGACCGGCGTGGCCTACGTGCTGCCGTTCCCGGCCAACCCCGCCGAGCACGCGGGGCACCGCGTGTACCTCAAGCGGATGCTGCTGACGGAGAGCTCCGACAGCCTCCTGCCGGGGTGGGCCTTCTTCGCGCGCTGCGTCGTCGACGCGGGCGAGCTGCGACCGACGGCGAGCCGTGAAGCGCTGTACGCCGACGGGCTGCTGGACTCGACGCGGGAGGCGCTCGGCGAGCACCTGCGCGGCTGGCTGGTCGGCCTGGCGCGCACCGATCCCGCGCGGCTGGGCCGGTTCCTGGAGATCCACCACCTCGGCGTGAAGGCGTTGGCGCTGCACGACGACGAGATGCTGCGGCTGGTCGAGCAGTGGATGCCGATGGAGACCAACGTGGGCAGGATGACGCTCGCGGACTTCCGCGCCCGCCACGGGGACGTGCGCTACACGCTCACCACCGACGACTTCCGGCAGATGGCCGCGGTCGCCGCCGCGCAGGGCCTCGCGGTGGTCAACGGCGGCTACACCTACGACTCCGAGATCATCGCCAGGCTGCCGCTGCTGGACCCGGAGCAGTCGGTGCGGCGCCTGGAGCCCACGGACCTGATGACCCGCTTCGACTCGGTGCCCTCCACCACCGAGCTGGAGCTGCGGCCGTTCCTGACCACCGCGCAGCGCGCCATGGACCAGCTCGGCTGCGAGGTCGTGCTGCGCTCCTTCGAGCCCGCGTCGCTGCCGGTGCTGTACCTGGTGGACCGCGCCGCCGCGTTCCAGGCCGAGCTGCGGTCCACGAAGGACAGAGTGGACGAGCTGTGGGCGGGCGTGCTCGCGGCCTTCGACAAGCCCACCGACGACCGCCCGCAGCTGGTGCTCAACCACCGCAACGCCCTGGTGCGCCGCGTGTGCGCGCTGCGCGAGCCGGAGAAGGTCGCACTCGCCGTGGAATCCCTGTACGGCCAGGCGTTGCTGCTCGGGTACCACCCGATCCGCCCCGCCGACGCCGCCCTGCTGAACCGCTCTTTCCTCGGCCTGCTCGACCAGGCCGTTCCCCTGGAGGACCAGCCGTGAGCATGACGCATCAGCAGCTCGACGAGATGATGACGGCCGCGTGGCGGCTGCCCTTCGGCCCCTCGGCGACGGCCGCGGCCGAGGAGATCGTCCGGCACGCCGACGCCAACATGTGGAAGGACCTCCAGTACGCGGGCCGCATCCTGGCCACGCGGTGCTACCAGTTCGGCGCGGAGCCGTCCAAGGCGTTCGTCACCTTTTCCTGGTGCCTCAGCGCGTACGACCGCGGTGAGGCGGACCCGCGCTTCGACCACCAGTTGTTCTGGTACTTCAAGTGGATCGCGGGATCGATGACGAAGTTCCCGGAGGTCCCGCTCGAGCGGGCGCACGCCGTGCTCGACGACATGGAGCGCCGCTACAAGGCCGCCGGGCACGGGCTCAGTCCGGTGCACCAGCGTCGCGAGCAGCTCGCGCGCCACGTCGGCGACCTGGGCACCGCGCGCGAGCAGTACCGGATGTGGAACGCGGCTCCGCGTGACGGGATGGCCGACTGCGTGCGCTGCGAACCCAGTTCCAAGGTCGTCCACCTCGTCCGGCTCGGCATGGACGAGGAAGCCGTCGCGGTCGCCCAGCCCGCGCTGGTCAGCGACTCCGACTGCTCCGAGCAGCCGCAGGGCATCCTGACCAACCTGCTGCTGCCGTACCTGCGCACCGGGCGGCTGGAGGAGGCGGTCGACGCGCATCGCAGGGCCTACCGCGCCCTGCAGCACGACCGCGGTGAGCTGCACGCGATCGGCACGCACATCCATTTCTGCGCGTTGACCGGCAACCACTCCCGTGGCCTCGAACTGCTGGAGCGGCACATCGGCTGGCTGGAGGAGCCGCCGACGCCGTCGTCGGAGATGTGGTTCTGCTGCTCGGCGGCGAACCTGCTCACCCAGCTCGTCGAAGCGGGCTACGAGGACATCACAGTGCAGCGCGAGGGCGGCGAGGTCGAGGTCCGCGCCCTGCTGGCCGAGCTGGCGGAGCGCGCGCGGGCGATCGCCGCGCGCTTCGACGCGCGCAACGGCACCAGCGAGCAGAGCGAGCGCCTGGAACTGTTCATCGGTAGCGCGTCCGTCGTGGAGTACCTGCCGCTGTCCGGGGTGGCCCGCCGCGCCGAGCTGCTGGAGGAGACCGAACCCGAACCGCTGCGGACGACCGAGCTTGAGTCCATTGTGGACCCGACGGCGCTCGCCGACCTGGCGGAGCTGGAGTTCCTGCGGGACAACGACGAAGCCTCGCTGCTGGCGTGGGAGCGCTTCGACGAGCTGTGCCCGGAGCCCACGACCGTGCTGCTCGCCCGCCGCGTCACCGGCCTCGGCGCGCACGCCGCGCGGGAGGAGCCGGAGGAGGCCGAGCGGCACTGGCTGCGCGCGCTGGAGCTGTTCACCGAGGCGGGGGAGGGGGCGCTCGCGCTGTCGGTGCGCAGCCGCATCGGCATGATCCGCTGCCTGCTCGGCCGCGACGACGAGGGCCTGCCGCTGGCCGCCGAGGCCGTGGACGGCTTGGCGGACAAGGGAGAGACCGACCAGCTCGTCCGCGCGTTGTCCCGGCTGGCGACCTGCCACCAGCTGCGCCAGGAGTTCGACGAGGCATGGGATCTGCTGGTGCGCGCGGAGAAGCTCGCCGAGGCCGCCGGTGATCCCGAACTGCTCGCGGACATCGTCCTGGCCATGGCGCCGCTGCTCGTGCAGCGCGGTGCGATGCCCGACGGGCTCGCCGCCGCCGAGCGCGCGATCTCCTTGTACAGCGGCGTTCCCGGGACCGACCGCATCCGGCAGGCGCAGTTCATGGCAGCCAACCTGCGCGCGGGCTCCGGCGAGTTCGACGCCGCCGACGCGCTGCTGGCCGAGGCCGCGCACAGCACGTCGCCGTTGCTGCGCGCGGCGGTCCTGCACACGCGGGGCCGCGTCGCGCTGGACCAGAACCGCTTCGACAACGCGGTCGACCACCTCACCGACGCCGTGGCGGTGTTCAGCAATGCGGGGGAGCCCGTGCACGCCGCGAACGTGCGTGTCGACCTCGCGGCGGCCGCGCTGAACAACGAGCAGTTCTCCGACGCCGCCGACGCGGCCGAGGAGGCGCTGCCCGTGCTGGAGCGCTCCGGCGACGTCGATGAGATCTTCCGCGCGCGTTTCCTGCTCGCCAAGGCCTACGAGAACCTGGGGCAGCCCGGCCAAGCCGTCGATCTGCTCGACCAGGTCGCCGCGCACTTCGTGTCCACCGGCAACATGGTCGCCGCCGCGCAGATGTTCACCAACGGAGGCGTCATCCTCGACCGGCTCGACCGCGACGGTGAGGCCGGGGCCCACTACTCGGCCGCCGCGGACGCCTGCGACGCCGCGGGGGACATGCGGCTGGAGGAGGTGGCCAACCGCAGGGAGGCCGCGCTCTCCTGGCACTGGGCGCAGAACATGGAGCGCAGCATGGCCGAACTGTCCACTGCGGACAGTCTCGCCGACGGGCTCCCCGAGGACGATCCGCACGCGCTGTGGCAGCGCACGCTGCTCAACTACGACGGCGCGCGGATCTTCGCCAACGTCGGCGACTTCGGTGTCGCGCTCAACCGGACCCTGGTCGCCATCAAGGGTTTCCGCGCCCTCGAAGCGACCGCCGAGGCCGTCATCGCCGAGGTCATGCGCGGCAGGCTGCTCGCCAACCTGGAGCGCCGCGAGGAGGCGATCACCGTGCTGACCGCCGCCCTCGCCGACGTGCCGGAGGAGGCCGCCGGTCAGCGCGAGCAGATCGAGGCGCTGCTGGCCGAACTGCGCGGCTGAGCCAGATGACCTCGCGGAGCGCGCTCGCGACCTCGGCGGGCGGCAGCGGGGTCGCGATCTCAAGCCTGTAGTCGATGGCCACTCGCGCCTCGCACAGCTAGGCCCTGTCCTGTCAGTCATCAGGTTTGCTGGTCTTCAAGACCACCCAACCCCCACCCCACCGTCTCCAACCACAGCAAACCCCCCCGCAACACCGCAGGGTTTGGGGCGGTTAACGATGATCAACAGCGGGGTTTGCTGGTCTTGAAGACGCCCCAACCCCCGGCGGCACCGTGACCGGAACACACAACGCAACCACTTACAGGACGAGCCCTAGTTGCGGAAGGGCCCCGCCGGAATCTCGGCGGGGCCCTTCGCGGACTTCACCTACAGGCGCGGGTCCACGGGTTCGGATTCCAGGGCCAGCGTGGCGAACACGGGTTCGTGCACGCGCCACAGCGGCTCTCCGCGCACGGCTCTGTCAAGGGACTCCAGGCCGAGCGCGTACTCGCGCAGCGCCATGGATCGCTTGTGCCCCAAGCGTCTTTCGCGCAGCCGCGAGAGGTTGACCTCCTCGGTGTAGTCCGGGCCGTAGATGATCCGCAGGTACTCGCGCCCTCGGACCTTCACGCCCGGCTGCGCGAGGCCGCGCTGGGCACGGCTGAGGTTGGCGTGCGGCTTCACGACCATGCCCTCGCCGCCCGCTGCGGTCAGGGACTCCCACCACGCGGTCCCGGCCGCGATCGACTCCGGGTCGGTGGTGTCGACGAGCAGGCGAGCGGTGCGGCGCACCAGCTCAGGATCGGCCTCCACCAACCGATCGGCGATCGCGAGGTGCCAGGAGTGGTCGCGGTCGTGGTAGGTCGCCCCCTCGGTCGCGAGCACCTGGAACGGCGCGAGCGAGATGCCGTCGAGGCCCGAGGTCGGCCAGCAGTACCGTCGGTAGGACTCGGTGAAGGCGACGGCGTTCGACGACCGCGATGTGGTCCGCGCCAGCAGCGCGGTCACGTCGACCCCGCGAGCCACCGCACTCTCCAAAGTGGATACTGCGACGGGCAGCGCGGTGCGAGCGGCAGCTCCGACGGCGGCGTACTGGTTGCGCAGCAGGTCCTCTGCCTTGGCGGACCAGGGAAGCAGCTCGCAGTCCAGCATCAGCCAGTCGGTGCCCAGCTCCGCCCACAACCCCGCCGTCGCCACGGCCGAGCGCAGCCGGGCCAGCAACCGCTCGGTCATGTCGCCGTCGAAGAACGGGCGGCCGGTGCGCGTGTAGATCGCGCCCGTGGCCCCGTTGCGTGCCCCGAACCGAGACGCCGCAACGGTTTCGTCGCGGCACACGATGGCGACCGCGCGCGAGCCCATGTGCTTTTCTTCGCAGATGACCTGCGCGATGCCGTCGGCCCGGTAGCCGTCGAAGGCCTCGGTCGGGTGCTCCAGTAGGCCGGGCAGCGCGGTCGTGGCGCTCGGCGCCATGGTCGGCGGCAAGTAGAGCAGCCATCTCGGCTCCATGGCGAAGCGGCTCATCACCTCAAGGGCTCCGGCCGCGCTCTCCTCGCTGATGCTGATCCGGCCGTGGTGCGCCGTCTCCACCACGCGCTTGCCGAGCACGTCCGTGACGTCGAGCGCGTCAGGGTCTCGACGCGCCGGAGCAGCGTCCACTGCGGACGCTGGAAAGGGCTTTGTCGGTTCGTACCAGACCTTTTCGGCTGGGACGGAGACGACCTCCTTCTCCGGGTAGCGCAGCGCGGTGAGCTTGCCGCCGAACACGCAGCCCGTGTCGAGGCACAGCGTGTTGTTGATCCACTCGACCTCCGGCGTCGGCACGTGTCCATAGAGGACCATCGCCTTGCCCCGGTAGTCCACCGCCCACGGGTACCGCACCGGAAGGCCGAACTCGTCGGTCTCGCCCGTGGAATCCCCGTACAGCGCGAAACTTCGCACGCGCGCGGAAGCCCTGCCGTGGTAGGACTCCTTCAGCCCGGCGTGCGCGACGACGAGCTTTCCGCCGTCCAGCACCAGGTGCGAGACCAAGCCGTAGCAGAACTCCTGGACCTCCTTGCGGAACTCCTCGCTCTCCCCGGCCAGCTGCTCCAAGGTCTCCGCGAGCCCGTGCGTCACCTGCACGTTGCGGCCCTGCAAGGCGCGCACGAGCTTGTTCTCGTGGTTGCCCGGCACGGCGAAGGCGTGCCCCGCGCCGACCATGCCCATCACCAGGCGCAGCACGCCGGGCGAGTCGGGGCCGCGGTCGACGAGGTCACCGACGAACACCGCGCGCCGCGAAGGGTGCGCGGCGTCGACAGCGCGGCCCACCGAGTCCCGGGTGATCGTGTAGCCCAGCGACACCAACAGGCTCTCCAGCTCGGAGCGGCAGCCGTGGATGTCACCGATCACGTCGAACGGTCCGGTCTCGTGCTTGAAGTCGTTGAGCAGGCGCTCGCGGACGATCTTCGCCTCCGCGACCTCCTCCTCGCTGTGCAGCACGTGGACCTTGCGGAAGCCCTCCTTCTGCAAGAAGCGCAGCGACCGCCGCAACTGCGCGCGCTGACGCCGCACCACGTGCTCGCCGAAGTCGCGGTCCGGCCGCGAGGCGTTGCGCTCGTGGCACACCTTCTCCGGCAGGTCGAGCACGATCGCCACCGGCAGCACGTCGTGCGCGCGAGCCAGCTCGACGAGCTTCTTGCGCGACTCGGGCTGCACGTTCGTCGCGTCGATCACCGTCAGCCGCCCGGCCGTGAGCCGCTTGCCCACGATGAAGTTCAGGACGTCGAAGGCGTCAGCGCTCGCGGCCTGGTCGTTCTCGTCGTCGGCGACCAAGCCCCGGCAGATGTCGCTGGAGATCACCTCGAAGCGACCGAAGTGCTCCCGCGCGAACGTCGACTTGCCCGAACCGGAGGCGCCGACGAGCACCACCAAACACAGCTCAGGAACCTCTAGTGTGCTCATTTCTCCACCCCCAGAAGGGAAAACACGGCCATCTGCGTCGGCGACCCCAATGCGGGGTCCTCAGGTCCTACGGGCAAGTACCTGACGCCGTAGCCGTGCGCCGTCGCCACACCGGACGCCCACGCTCGGAACTCCTCGCGAGTCCACTCGAAGCGGTGGTCGCGGTGCCGCATCGTGCCTGCGGGAAGGTCCTCGTACAGCACGTTGTACTCGACGTTCGGCGTCGTCACGATCACCGTGCTCGGGCGTGCGTGCCCGAATACCGTCGCGGCGAGCGCGCCGAGCCGAGGTGGGTCGACGTGCTCGACGACCTCCACCAGCACCACGGCGTCGTAGCCGCGCAGCCGCTCGTCGCGATAGGTCAGCGAGGACTGCGCCAGCGTCAGGCGCTCGCGCTGGCGGTCCGGCATGCGCTCCATGCGGAGCCTGCGCGCGGCGATCTGCAGCGCGCGGTGCGAGACGTCCACGCCGAGCACCTCGCTGAAGGACGCGTCCGCCAGCAGGTCCCGCAGCAGCGCGCCCTCACCGCAACCGAGGTCCACCACGCGCGACGCTCCGGCGGCCCGCAGCGCCGCGAGCACGGCACCGCGCCGCTGCTGCGCGAGGGAGACCTTGCGCTCCGGCACCTCCGCCTCGGACTCCGGAACCGCGTTGTCCAGCGACTCCGGCTCGGCGTCGTCGACCTCGGCGAGCCTGCCGGTCGCGGTGACCACCAGCTCCCGGCGGTGCGCCAGGTAGCGGCGCGTGATCAGCTCGCGCTCCGGGTGCGCCGCCAGCCAGCCCTCGCCCGCGCGGATCAGCTTGTCGACCTCGTCGGTGCTGACCCAGTAGTGCTTGGTGTTGTCCAGCACGGGAAGCAGCACGTAGAGATGGTTCAGCGCCTCCGCGAGCCGGATCTCCGCGGTCAGCGTCAGGTCGACGTAGCGGGAGTCGCCCCACGCCGGGATCTCCGGGTCCAACGGCACCGCCCGCGCGTCCACGGCCCAGCCCATCGGCTCGAACACGCGCCGCGCCACGTCCGCCCCGCCCTTGCAGGGCAGCACGGGAATCCTGATCTCCAGAGGAAGAGGTCGTCCTGGCAGCTCCGGCCTGGCTTTGCACTGGCCGGACATGGCCGTGCGGAAGACCTTGCCCATGGCCACGGCCAGCATCGAGGACGCCGCGTACGGCCGGTCGTTGACGTACTGGGTCAACGAGAAACCGTCGCTGGGGCGACGGCCGCGCACGAGCGCGACCGGATCCACCTCCAGCAGGAGCGCGGCGGTGCAACGCCGGTCGGTGGCCTCCGGGTAGAAGACGTGGGCGGAGCCGCCGGACACGGCGAACGTCTGGGCCTTCTCAGGGTGCTTGTGCAGCAGGAAGCCCAGGTCGCTCGCGTGCTCGGCGGTGGAGGAGATCGTCAACAACACCGCCGCAGTCTGTCACTCGGCCCGGTGAGGCCGGAGCCCATTTTCTCGGGACCGTTGCCACGATCGGGTGTGACGTGGGTCGAACCGCGTCAGAGTCGGGGAACCCCGTCGTCACGTCCGTGCCGCCAGCAAGGGCGAGGGAAGGACGAGGGCCATGAACAGCGAACACACCGAGATCCGCTCCGCCGCGATGTTCGACCTGCTGACCTCCACGCCGGTCGCCGTCGAGGTGGAGTTCAGCTACTCCACCCGCGACCCGTACGCGATCCAGGTGCTGTTCAACCCCTACGGCGACCAGAGCGTGCAGTGGATCCTCGCCCGCGACCTGCTGGCCGACGGACTGCTCGCCGAGGCCGGCGAGGGCGACGTGCGGATCTGGCCCGTCATGGACGAGCTGGACGTGGTGGTGCTGGAGTTCACCACGCCCGCCGGGCAGGCCCGCTTCGGCGCCGACCCCGAAGACCTCGTCGACTTCCTCAACGAGACCTACGAGCTTGTCGAGCCGGGCCAGGAATCGCGCTGGTTCGACTTCGACCAGGAAATGGCCATGCTCAGCGGCGACGCCAAGCAGTAGCCCCGGCCGGTGGCACCGGGGTTCGCCGGTCTTCAAGACCGCCCAACCCCCACGCCCACCGTCTCCAACGACAGCAAACCCCGCAGGACCGCGTGGTTTGCGGCGGTTAACGATGATCAACAGGTGGGTTTGCGGGTCTTGAAGACGCCCCAACCCCGGCGGCACCGTGACCGGAACACACGGCGCAACCACTCGCAGGACAGGCGCTAGTCGCGCTGTTCGCGGTTGTTGAGGCCGTAGAGGATGCGCTGCATGACCTCGTGACCGATCTCGGAGTCGTCTTCGGGCTGTTCGGCGGCGATGCGCTCCGCGGCACGGGAACGCCTGCGCTCGCGGCGCGGCAGCGGTACGGAGGAACCGGTCAGCCCGGCGGGCAGCGGCAGCTCGTGCGCGACGAGCCTGCCGTCGTCGACCTCGACGATGAGGCGGTCCCCGCTGACCAGCAGCCGCACGGTGACCAGGCCGGGCGCCTTGGGGTCGGCGTCGTCGACCTTCTCGGCGACGAGCTGGCAGGCGGCGCGGCTGGTCTCCTCCACCATCGGTCGCAGCGACCACTCGCTCAAGGTGAACCGGACGAAGAGGTCCGTGCAGTTCACTGCGCTGGGCAGCGCGATGAGTTGGAGGTCGTCGACCTGTGCGGTGTCAGAGTTCACCCGGGTCCTTCCGTCGTCACCGTGCCCGTTGCCGAGAGCCGTATCTTGCCAACCCCGTCCTTCGCCCTGAAGGCGGGTCTGGTTAGCCCATTCGGGCACTGCAACATGCACGCTCCCGGGCCTTGCATTCTGCGCCCGTGATTTCTTCAGTGCAGGGTGAAATCAAGCTTTTCGAAGAGCGACCTCCTTGCGTCGCTTGGTGATCCCTCCGGTCAGGGTGGTGATCAACAACGCGGGGGACGGGGTCGTGGGTCATAAACAGAGCGGCTGCTCTAGTATTGTCGGCGTGACCGGTTCGGGGGAGCGCGTCGTCGCTCACAAGCAGTGGGAACGGAACCTCCTGTGGTTCGGGGCGCCCGCGCTGGGGGCGGTGTTCGGCTGGCTGGTGAAGCCGCTCGCGGAGTGGGTCCTGACCCTGCGATGGGTGCCGATGCAAGGGCCCTTCAAGCTCGCGGAGCAGGCGCCATCGTGGGTGCTGGTCTGCGGCGGTGCGGTGCTCGGCCTGGGGTTCGCCTTCCTGGGAGCACTGGACATGACGGAGGTCTCGGTCTCCCGCGAGCGCGTGGTCTTCCGGCGCGGAGACAACACCACGGAGGTCGACGGCACCGAGGTCGACGCGGTTTTCCTTGACGGCAAACGACTTGTGCTCCTCGGCCCGGACGGGGCGGAGTTGGCGGCGGAGAAGACCGATCTGCCTGCGGCGGAGCTGCGCGAGGCGTTCGGGGCGAGCGGCTACCGCTGGCTGGACGAGGGTGACCCGCACGCGGCGGAGTACCGGCTCTGGGTCGAGGACACCCCGGATCTGCCCACGGGCGCGGATGCCTTGCTGAAGGCCAGGAAACGGGCGATCAGCGGCGGCGAGAGCGAGGACGTGCGGCTGCTGCGCTCCGAGCTGGGCAGGCTGGGCGTGGTGGTGCGCGACGACGGCAAACGCCAGTACTGGCGGATGACCGGCACCGGGTGATGGCTCGCACGGTCGATCCGGCCAAGCACGAGGCCAAGCGACTGCTGATCCTCGAAGCGGCTGCGGAGTGCTTCGCCCGCAAGGGTTTCGAGCGGACCACCACCGCGGAGATCTGCGGGCGCGCGGGGATCAGCTCGGGCAGCCTGTTCCACTACTTCCCCAGCAAGCGCGCGATCTTCGTCGGGATCTTCGAGCTGGACGGGCGGGAGCACGCCGAACTGCTGGAGCGCGCGAACGAGGTCGAGGACCCCGTCGCCGGGCTGCTGGCGGTGGTGGACGGGCTGGTGGGACCGCTGTCCGATCCGAGCGCGCCCGGGTTGGTCGCCGAGGTCTCCGCGCAGGCCGGGCGCGATCCTGAACTGGCGGAAGTGCTGGCGCGCAACGAGATCCAGTTGCAGGACGGGCTGAAGGGGTTGCTGGTGCGCGCCGCCGGGAAGGGGCTGATCGATACCGGGCTCGACCCGGGGCGCGCGGCCGGGTGGATCGCCGCGCTGGTGGATGCCGCGTTCTTCAGGGTGAGCATGGACCGGAACCTGGTGGTGGCCGAGGAGGTCGAGATGCTCCGCCTTATCCTGACCAGGTTCCTGAACGTCCGCTAGCAGAGGAGAGAAGCGTTGGGGCGCGAGCAGATCCCGGTCGTGATCGTCGCCGGGTTCCTGGGCTCGGGCAAGACGACGCTGCTCAACCACCTGCTCTCGGCCAGTGGTGGCACGCGGATCGGCGTGGTGGTCAACGACTTCGGCAGCATCAACATCGACGCGATGCAGGTGGCAGGGCAGGTCGACTCGATGATCTCGCTGGGCAACGGATGCCTGTGCTGCCTGGTGGACGCCTCCGGCATGGACGAGCTGCTGGAGCGCCTCGCCCGGCCCGGCGCGGGCATCGACGTGATCGTCATCGAGGCCAGCGGGCTCGCCGAACCGCGCGACATGATCCGCATGGTGCTGGCGAGCGACAACCCGAGGCTCTGCTACGGCGGGCTGGTCGAGGTGGTCGACGGCGCCGAGTTCGAGTCCAGCAGGCAGCGCCACCCCGAACTGGACAAGCACCTCAGGTACGCGGACCTGGTGGTGCTCAACAAGATCGACCGCGTCGACGCGGAACGGCAGGAGTCGTTGCGCGCCAAGGTGATCGAGCTGAGCGAGGGCAAGCCGGTGCTGCCGACCTCGCACGGCCGCGTCGATCCCGCGCTGCTGTTCGAGCAGCGGCCGAGGCGCGAGGAGGTCGTGCGGCAGCTGTCCTTCGACGACCTGGCGCACGACGACGACCATTCCGGTCATGTGCACGCGGCCTACGAGAGCGTGGAGTTCAGCTCGGCGCTACCGCTGAACCCCAGGCGCCTCATGGCCTTCCTGGACTCCAGGCCGGCCGGGCTGTACCGCGTGAAGGGGTTCGTCCACTTCGGACTGGCGGGGCACCGGCAGAAGCACGTGCTGCACACCGTCGGCGGGTTCCTGCGGTTCGAGCGCTCACGGTGGGAGGAGGGGCAGGCACACCACACCCACCTGGTGCTGATCGGATCGGGCATCGACGCGGACGCCGTGCGGGCCGCGCTGGCGGAGTGCGTGGAGACCGACCCCGCGCCCTCGGACAAGCAGGCGATGCTGCTGATCGCGCCGTACCTGCGGTAGGGGGATCAGGAAGCGCGGTGGTTCAGGAGGCGCGGTGGGCGCCGACCGGGATCGGTGCGGCGTCCTCCTCCTCGAGCCGGCGCGCGGCGGTGCGCAGGCGCAGCAGCGCGGGCTGCATCGCCGCCGGGTCGAAGGTCTCCGCCGACAGCGCGGCGCGGGCCTTGGCCAGCAGGGCGATCGTGTCGGTGACGGCACCGTGCGGTTCGCGGACGGCGAGCGCGGTCAGGGAGGGTTCGATCACGGCGAGCTCGGCCTCGAACTGGATGACGAGCTCGGAGATCGCGGCGATCGGCAGCTGGTGGCCGGAGAGGGCGCGCAGGCCTCGGACCATGTCGTCGACGACCTGGCGCAGCGCCGCGATCACGGGCATATGACTCACGTGCGCAGTGTAGGCGAATGCTCGACCATTCGTCGCAACCACATGCGCCTTTTGGATCATGAGTGCGTTTTCGGGTGAAGATCGACTAAAGGGACGTTCCGGCGGGGAGGCTCGTGCGCCCTCCGGCTAGGGCAAACGCCAAGATGTCTGACGGGCAAGGGAAAATCTTCCGCCGAAGATGATGTGCGGGCGGGATCGGCTCAACCGGACGGTCGTCGGTGCCGGGCGTAGTCCTTGGCGCGCAGGGAAAATGCCGGACCGCGGAGAAGGCGTGCAGGGGGTGCCGACTTCGACGCGGTCCGACTCGGAACCTCTAGCAGTTGCGGCTCACGACGTTGCGCCAGGTGCGACCGTTGGCCTGGCCGTACTCGACGCCGTTGAAGAACGGGCGGACGCGCTCGGTTCCCGGCCCGCCCCACGAGGCGAAGCCGTCACCGTTGCGGTCGAAAGCCTGCTCGTAGTGCAGGTGCGGGTGACCGTTCGAGGTCGGCCCGGTCTTGCCGACGCGACCGATGATCTGGCCGCGGGTGACCCGCGCGCCGACCGCGACGGCCCGCGACTGGAGGTGGATGCCGGTGGTGAACCAGCCGCCGCCGTGGTTGATCTGGATCATGTTGCCCGCGTTGGAGTGGTAGAAGGACTGGCGCACGACGCCGTCGGCCGACGCCCGGTACGGGGCGCCCTCGGTGCCGACCTGGTTGGGCTCCTTCACCATGTCCAGCGCGGGAGCGTGGGCCCAGGTGTCCAGGCGCCACTTGGAGTTGCAGTCGAACGGGAGCTGGAAGGCGGGCCTGGCGGCGATGGACGCCTCGTCCGGGGCGGGCGCCGCGTTGGCGAGCGCGGGCAGACCTGCCGAGAGCAGGATCGCGGTGAACACGCCGATGGTGGTGCGGTGCATTCGAACCCTCCTGGTGTGGTTGGGAAAGCGAATGCCCAATGACGGTAGGCGGGTGCACTTGCACATCGCCTACGTTCAACCCGAGGCCGAATCCCGCAGGTCGAGAAGCGCTGTCATCACCCGAAGGACCACGCTCCGTCGCCGAGCGGGAACGCGCCCGCGCGGCGGAAGCTCGTCTGTCTCCACGCCGCGATGACCCCGGTTCCTTCGACGCGGGTGTGCGGACCGAGCGTCCGAGGGCACACCGACAAGCTTCCCGCCACGGTCCTCGCCGCGAACTCCCATCCGGGGAAGGGAGGCGGCGGGTTCGGGTGATGTCCGCGCCGGCCGATCCGGACGCGCAGCTCGTCAACGGTCGGCGTGCGGCCGGTCACCGGGTCCGGAGGTCCGATGCGCGGAATCGCTTCGCCGTGCCCGCACGTCAGCACCGTGACACCAGATTCGGCGACACGCCAGCTCGTGTGCTCGCCGCCCCCGGCATCCGTCAGTTCCGTGTAGTGGTGAGCGGTACCGAAGCGACGACTGAGTTCTTCGCACAGGCGGCCGGCGTCCTCGACGAGGAAATCTCGGGAGAGCAGGAGAGTCCACCCGTCCAGCACGGGAGTCACGAAGACCTGGTCGTGGTGCCAGTCCCAGCCGGAGGTGAAGAGACCGAGACCCATGCTCAGGGTCACCGGTAGCGGATCGCACAGGCCCAACGCGTCCAGAACGGCGGCTTGGTCGCTCGTGGACACCGCGAACCACGTGACGTCGTGGAACGTCACCAGCGCGGGAACTTCGGGCTGCGCCAGCTTGGTCCGGATCAGCCGCTGGAGCAGCGCTCGGTCGGCCGGTTCGATCTCGTACCAGCCGATTTCGGCCAAGAAGTAGAGCGCGGCGTTGCGCGCCTTGACCGGCATGCGTGAGCGCCGCACGGCCCGCATCAGCTCGGCGAGGGAGTTGCGGTCCTTCCCCGGCACCCCCTCGACAGGTAGCCAACGCAGACCCCGGGCCGCTTCCTGCCTGATCCACTCGATCTCACTGCCCAGCAGGGCCACCCACGCCGGAACGTGGGGATGGCGGCTGGCGCCCCCGTGCAGCTCCAGTTCGGGCAGCACGCCGCCACCGAGCGGACCCGGTGCTGGCCGGTCTGCCCACTGCGAGCTCAATCGGCTCAGGCGTGTCCCCGGGCGCAACCCCACCTTGGCGGCCAACTCCTCGTCGATCGCCGCACCGGCTGGAAGGGCGGACAGTTCGTGCGCCGGTGAGAAGGATTTCATTGGTGCTGAGCCCTTTCCAGCACTGTCTGCGCGGCGGCCCTCGCCTGGCCGACGGGGTCGTCGAGGTGGCCGATGAGCAACCCGATCAGCGCGCCCTCGTAGAGCAGAAGCACGCGCTCGCCCGCCTCCGCCGATCCCGTCAGCTCGCTCAGCCGGGCGAGCAGTTCCGCCTTGTGCCGGTTGATCACCGCCCACGCGGGGTGCTCGCGGTCGGTCAGCTCGGCCGCCGCGTCGACGAAGGCGCAGCCGCGCTCGACCTCGCCGGAGTCCGCCCACGCCCGCAGCGCGTCGAAGACGGACAGTGCTTTGTCCATTGTGGACTCGGCGGCGTCGGTGCGTTCGGCCCAGTTCCGCGTCCAGCGCTCGTGCCGGTGTTCGAGGTAGGCGACCACGAGGCCGTCCTTGCCCGAGAAGTGGTGGTAGAGCGTCATCGTGGCCACGCCCGCCCTGCCGACGGCGCGGTCGACCGGTGTCGCGGCGATGCCGTCCCTGCGGAACAGCTCGTCGGCCGCGGCGATGAGGCGTTCGCGGGCGGTGCCGCGCGGCGGGGTGGGCTTGCGCTTCGTCGGCATGCGAGTGAGTATAACGTGCGTTCTAGTAGAACGGGCGTTATAGGAGGATGCGTGAGACCTGGCGAAGCACGGCTGGTCGCGGCCGGAGTGGCCGTCATCGCCGTCACCTACGGGCTCGGCCGCTACGCCTACGGGCTGTACCTGCCGGAGTTCCGGGCCGAGTTCGGGATGAGCGCGGCCACGGCCGGTGCTCTGGCGTCGGCGGGCTACGCCGCCTACTGCTTCGCTGTCGTGCTCAGCGCGCTGCTGACGGCGCGGTGGAGCGACCGGGGGACCGCGGTGCTGGCGGCGGCGACCGCGACGACCGGGACCGCGTTGATCGCCACCGCGAGTTCGGGAACGGCTTTCGTGCTCGGCGTGCTCGTCTCGGGCACGAGCACCGGGCTGGCCACGCCGCCGTTGGTGTCCATGGTGAACCGGGGCGTCGCTGAGGCTCGTCGTGGTGCGGCGCAAGCGATCGTCAACGCGGGCACGGGAGTCGGAGTGCTCGTGAGCGGACCGTCGGCGTTGCTCGCCAGTGGGAACTGGAGGGTGGCGTGGGTGTTCTTCTCCGCGCTGAGCCTCGCCTCGGCTGTCGCCGTCTTCGTCGCGGGCCGGGATTTGCCGGTGAGCCAAGGAAAAGTGGTGCGTGCTGGGCGGACACCCGTACGGTTGGTGATCGCCAGCGCGGTCGTCGGTGCTGCGAGCGCGGCGTTCCTGACCTTCGGGAGGGATCTCGTGGTCACCGTTGGCGGCTTCGACGGCGGGCGCTCGGCGCTGTTCTGGATCGTGCTTGGTGCGGCTGGGATCGTGGCCGCGATGACCGGTGACGTGGTGGCGAAGGTCGGACTTGAGCGAGCTTGGCGGCCGTTGACCGCCGCACTCGCCGCTGCCACGGTTTTCCTTGCTGTGACGCCAAGTGTGGCGTTCGTTGCGGCTGCTGTCTTTGGTGCGAGCTACGTTGCTTTGACCGCGGTCATGGTGTTGGCCGCTGGCAACGCTTCTGCCGTCGCGGCGTCGTTCCTGGCGCTGTCGACCGGTCAGGTCGTCGGCGCCGCGGTGGTGGGCTGGCTGATCGACGCGGCGGGGTGGCTGCCCGCCTTCGCGGTCGCCGCCGGTGTCGCGCTCGTCGCGCCGGCGGTCACGGCAGGCTCGTCGAGCCGACCAGTCCGTGCAGCTCGCTGACCGCCTTCGTGACCGCCTTCGTCGCGGTGGGCCACGAGGTGTTCTTCGGCCAGCTCGTCAGCACGACGACCACGTACTTGTGTTTGCCGCCAACCATTCCCGTCGTGTTGAGCACCACGCGGTCGTCCGTGCTGCCCCAGCCCTGCTTGATCGCCCACTCCCGGTCGGAGAGCCCGCTGGGGATGCCGAAGTACTGGTCGAACCCGTCCGCCGCAGTGCGCGGAGCCGAGGAGAGCGCGTCGGTCAGCGCGATGCGCCGCTCCTTGGGCAGCTTCGCCGAGATGTGCTGGTAGATCCGGGCCACGTCGGCGGCCGAGGTCAACGTCTCGCCCCAGCGGCCTGCCCTGGCGGGCGGGCGCGTGTGCTGGAGCCCGATGCGCTCGTTCATCCTGCGCACGATCGCCGCGCCGCCGTTGGCCGTCCAGAGCTCGCTGGCCACCTTGTCATCGCTGAGCGAGAGCATCCGCTCCAGCCCTGCGGGATCGGACTCCTTGCCTGCCAAGGCATCCAGGGCGATGAGCAGCTTCACCACCGAGGCGGAGGGGAACAGCGCGGAGGCGTTCGCCCCGGCCACGTCGGTGCACCCGGTCAGGTCCACCATCGCGATGCCCGCCGACGCGCCGCGCGCGGCCGACTGGATCGCCCGCGCGGCGTCCTTGACCTCGGCGGACTGGCGGGAGGGCGAGATCTCTCCCGTGCACGAGGAGGCCCACGCGTCCCGGCTGGGCCACAGTGCGACGCCGAGTGCGACGGCGAGGGCCGCGGTCACCACCGGTGCCACGACCAGGAGCGTGCGTCGTTTCATGCTCAGAGGACGCGCCGTCCGAGCGAGGGTTGCACCCTTTCACCAATTAAGTAGTGAAAGGGTGGTCAGGGGCCGGGGAAGTGCTCCGCGCGCACGTCCGTGTACAGCGCGTCCAGGTCCGCCTTGCCCAGGCCTGCGGCGCGCGCGTGCCCCATCCACTTCGCCAGCTCGTAGCGCAGCGGTGAGTTGCGGCCGGTCTGCCCCGAGCCCAGCGAGCGGCGCACGAAGGTGCCCATGCCGCGCTTGGCCTCGACCAGCCCGGCGCGCTCCAGCTCGCGATAGGCCTTCAACACTGTGTTGGGGTTGATCGCCGTCGCCTCGACGACCTCGCGCGCGGTCGGCAACTGGTCGCCGGGGGAGAGCATCCCGAGGCGAAGGGCCTGTTCGACCTGCTGGACCAGCTGGACGTACGTCGCGACGCCGGACCGCTGGTCGATCCGGAACTCGATCACGCGGTCAGCATAGCCGTGCCCCCTGTGACGACGCGCTCACCTGCAAAAACCGCTGGATCCGCTGACTTAGGATCCCGTCATGAGCACTGGGGGAAGCACGCGCAAGATCTGGATCGGCATCGCCGCGGGCGTCGTCGTGGCAGGCCTGGTCGCCGGAGGGGCGATCTGGCTCTTCGACGAGGACCTGCCGCTCGGCACCAAGGAGGGCGCGGAGGCAACGGCCTTCGGCCCCGACCGCTTCGGCAAACTCAAGATCGGCATGACCAAGGACGAGGCCATCGCCACCGGCGCGCTCGGCCCCGGCCCGGTGGCTGTGGTGACCGGCTGCGAGGACTACTCCTTCGTCGGCGGCCCGTTGCCCGAGCCCGCGCGCATGGCACTGGAAGCCGCGGCGGAGAAGAGCTACGACGCGGCCAAGAAGGAGAACGACGACATCCGCGTCAAACTCGACGAGCACCGCGCCAAGGGCGGGAAGTCGGCCGAGGACTACGCCGTGTCGGCGGATCTGTTCGCGAAGTCGGCGGAGGCGCTGAAGAAGATGTCCGTCGCCTCGGCGGAGTCTTCGGCGCGGTCGTCTTTTCGGATTCGGCGGTCGAACGAGTTCGGGGGTGTGTCGTTCGGGGGCGGGAAATTGAGGCTGATCTCGGCGCCACCGTTCGCGAAGACCGAGGAAGGTGTGGGGCGCGGGACGTCCGTGGCGGATTTGAAGAAGGCTTATGAGGGTCGGGGGATGGTGGAGGACCGGGGGCGGTACTCGGTGGCCGTGGAGGGGAAGCCGGAGTGGAAGCTGGCTTTTGATGTCGAGGACGGGAAGGTTGCTTCGTTCTTGATGTTGAGCTCTGGTATTCGGTGTAAGTGAGGGTTTGGCTGGTTTCTGGTGGGGGACGGCTGGGGTTTCTGGTCGGGTACGGCTGGGCTTTCGGCGGGGGACGGCTGGGTTTCCGGCTGGCACCGGCTGGGCTTCCTGGTGGGGTACGGCTGGGCTTCCAGTTGGCACCGGCTGGGCTTCCAGCGGGGGGACGGCTGGGCTTCCAGCCCGCGTCGGTTCCAGCGTGGGGGTCGGCTTGACCTGGGGCCCCTTGCGCGTGCCGTGGTAGGCCGGGCGGGCACGGGATGGATCCCGGCCCTCGCGGACAAGCGTATGGCACGCGCACCCCAGGTAAAGCCGACCCAGTTTTGTTGTGCGACTTACGTTCCAGCGTGGGGCTTTTTCGGCGTTGTCGACGCCTGGCAATTCATCCTTTAGAGCCATGATCGTCTATTTTATTCGTATAGAATAGGAGTATGGACCCTGATGCCGTCCTGAAGGCGGCCTTCGTGGGTATGGGTAAAGCCGTGGCTGAGTTTTCGGTGACCCTGCTCCACTATGTATCTGATCTTGAGCCTCGTGATCGGGAATTTTCTGAAGAGCTGTTGATGCGTGAACTGCGCGTGTCGAGGGTGAAAGCGGGTTGGTTGATTGACCGTGCCACCGACCTCACCTCCCGCCCGGGAGTGTTGAAGGCGATGGTCGAAGGCCGAGTTGATGAGGGCAAAGCGCTCATGATCATCGATCTGCTGCGGGTTCTCTCGGCCGCACACGCGGCGGTCGCTGAGGAGGCGTTGTTGGCGCATGCGGAGAAGAACTCCTACTCGACCACGCGGCAGTACGCGGTTCGGTTCATCCACCGACTTGATCCGAAGGCTGCTGAGCGTAGGTTCACGGAGAAGCGCAAGGCCCGCATGGTCGAGAAGATCAACCTCGACGACGGCATGGCTCTCATCCGGTTGATGATGACCGCCCATGACGCGGCGATGGTCTATGACCACGTCAACCGCATCGCCCGATCCCTCCCGAAGGATGACCGGACTCTGGATCAGAAGCGGTCCGATGTCGCCCGGGACTTGTTGTTGGGCCATGACACTCCGGCGCCGCAGGGTCAGACGATGGTGTATCTGACGATGCCGATCACCTCAGCCTTCGGTATGACCAACGACCCCGCGATCCTCGGCGGCTACGGCCCCATCCCGGCCCGCATCGGCCGGGACATCGCCGCAGGCGGCATCTGGAAGCGGATCTTGACCGACCCCATGACCGGCATGGCTGAAGAGATCAGCCACGTCTACCGGCCATCCCCGCAACAACGCGAACTCATCGCCGCCCGGTATCCCACGTGCATGGCGATCGGCTGCAACCAGCCAGCTCATCGCTGCGACCTGGATCATTGCTGCCCGTTCGACGGGACGAACACGACACTCAACAACCTGCGGCCGAAATGCAGGCGCCATCATCGGATGAAGACCCACTCCAACTGGAAGTGCACCAACCAACCCGACGGGACACACACCTGGACCACACCCAACGGGAAGACCGAGGACGTGCACCCGGTGCCCATCGCCGAACCGGCGCCGTTCTAGGGAGCACTAGGCTCCGAAGATGGGTGAAGCGCTGAGCTGGGCTGAAACCGTGGTGGGACAACGGGTCGTGAGTTCCCGTGGACTGCGCGAAGGCGGTGCGCCGTGGCTGCTGACGTACACGGACGGCACGGAAGCGGTGCTGCGCGGGGGAGAAGAAGGCTTCGTCACGGAGGTGGCGGCGCTGCGGGTGGCCGAGGAGAACGGTGTCCCGGCGCCGAGGCTGATCGCGGTCGGTGAAGGGCTGATGCTGCTCACGGTGGTGGCGGGGAGCAGCAAGATCCCGGAGCGGGCCACGGCGGAGCGGTTGGTGGCACTGGGCGCGGCGGCGGCCGGGGTGCACGGGGTGGAAATGGCTCCCAGCAAGGACTTGCCGGTGCGGAGGCGGCCGATCGAACTCGCCGATTTCGATCGGTGGCGGGAGCGGGACGGGGCCTCGGCGTTGCTGGTGGAGGCGGCGGCCGCTGTGGCCGAGGTGGCTGAGCCGACAGGGGTGAGCGTGTTCGTGCACGGGGACCTGTGGCAGGGCAACACGATGTGGCTCGACGGGGCGCTGACGTCCATTGTGGACTGGGACTGCGCTGGGGTGGGGCATCCCGGGGTGGACCTGGGATCGCTGCGGTGCGACGCGGAACTGATGTTCGGCGGAGGGGCGGCAGCGGCGGTGTTGACGGGATGGCGGCAACGGGCCGGGCGAGCCGCCGAGGACGTGGCCTACTGGGACGTGGTGGCCGCGCTGGCCACGCCCCCGGACCTGACCGACTGGGAATCGACGATCCAGGACCAGGGGCGAGCCGACCTCGACGGCGCGACGTTGACCGCGCGGCGCGACGCGTTCCTGCGAAGTGCGCTGGACTCGCTCAGCTAGAGCTTCACCAGGTGACGGGCAGCGACGCCAAGCCGTAGACCACGGAGAACGCGCGGAACTCGACCTCCTCGACGGGGACGGCCGGGCGGAGCTTGGGGAAGCGTCGCAGCAGCGCGGGGTAGGCCACGCGCATCTCCATCCGGGCCAGCGGCGCGCCCAGGCAGTGGTGCACGCCGTGGCCGAACGCCAGGTGCGGGGCGGTCTTGCGGCCGATGTCGAGCTGCTCCAGGTTCTCGCCCATCGCCGGGTCGCGGTTGCCCGCCGGGATCGAGAAGATCACCAGATCGCCCTTGCCGATGCGCTGGCCGCCGAGCTCCGTGGCCTCGATCGCCCAGCGCGGGGCGATGGTGTGGGTGATCGACATGTAGCGCAGCAGCTCCTCGACGGCCGCGTCGACGTGCTCGTCGGACGCGGCGAGCGCGCGCTGGTCGGGGTGCTGCAACAACTTCAGCGTGCCGAGGCCGAGCATGTTCGAGGTGGTCTCGTGCCCTGCCAGCAACAACAGGTCGGCGACCCCGACCAGCTCGGCGTCGGTGACCTTGTCGGCGTGCTCGCGGATCAGCATGCCGATCATGTCCTCGCCGGGGTCCGCGCGCTGGCTCTCGACGAGCTTCGCCATGTACGCCAACGACTCCTGGGTCGCGGAGAGCCGCTCCTCCATCGCGACCGACATGTCCAGGCGGAGGTTGCTCAGCCGCTGGAAGTCCTCGCGGTCCTCGTACGGCACGCCGAGCAGCTCGCAGATCACCAGCGACGGGATCGGCAGCGCGAACGCCTGCACCAGGTCGACCGGGGGCCCGGCCTGCTCCATCGCGTCGAGGTGCTCCTCGACGATCGCCTCGATCCTGGGCTGGAGCCTGCGGATGCGCCGCACGGTGAACTCCGGCGTGAGCAGCCTGCGCAGGCTCGTGTGCTCCGGCGGGTCGTAGTTGAGCAGCATCCCGGAAGCCTCCTGCCGCGCGAACGGCGGCAGATCGGCGGCGTGCCGGGGGTTGTTGGCGAAACGGGAGGCATCGCCCAGCGCCTCGCGGATCAGCTCGTAGCGGGTGACCAGCCAGGCGTCCGCGCCCCACATGGTGCGGATCTTGGTGACCGGGGCCCGCTCGCGCAGCGCGGCCAGCTCGGGGGTGGGGTCGAAGGCGTCGCGCCGGATGTGCACGGGGGCCTCGGTCATCACGGGCAGAGGGCTGTCGGTCATCGCGGTCCCGTTCCTGTGGTGGGTCAACCGCTAATCCGATATGGAACTCTCGGTTAGCTCCCCACCGAAGCTAGCACAACTGATAGCCCACTCTCATCTGATACCGTCACGTCCATGAACGCCCCAGGTCAGCGACCCCTGCGCGCGGACGCGCTGCGCAATGCGGAGCGCCTGGTGATCGCCGCGCGCCAGTCCTTCACCGAGGACGGGCCGGAGGTCTCGCTGGAGGAGATCGCGCGCAGGGCCGGGGTCGGCGTCGCCACGCTCTACCGCCGCTTCGCGAGCAAGGACGACCTGGTCGCGGCCGTGCTGGTGTGGCGCTATGACGAGCGCGTGGCGCCGGTGCTGGAGTCCGCGCTGGTGTCGGAGGACCCGTGGCAAGGCGTGGTGTCGTCCCTGGAGTCGGCGCTGAACCTCGCCTGCGAGGAGCACTGCACCTTCCTCGCGGCGAAGAACCTCGGCGCGGTCGGTGAGAGCCTGCACGAGCGTTTCTTCAGCGCGCTCAACGTGATCGTCGCCAGGGCGCAGGCCGCCGGGTGCGTTCGCGCGGACCTCACCCCGGAGGACCTGCCGCCGCTGACGTACATGGTGATGGGCGCGCTGCGCGTGGTGCGCTCGCCGGAGTGGGACTGGCGCCGCTACCTCGCGCTGGTGCTGGACGGCCTCCGCCCGGAGGGCGCGACGCCGCTGCCGGAGCTGCGCGGCTAGTGCGCTCCCAACAACGTGACGCCGAGCGAGTCGCCGCACTGCGGGCCGCGCCGTTGACCTACCCGTCCGAAGGGGCGCCGCCGCCGGGGTTTCGGACGTTCACGCACAGCGCGGTGCTGCCCGAAGGCGCCGATTTCGCTTCAGCGACAAGGGATTTGCTCAGCTGGCAGGTGCATCGGCGCGCGGGCTTGCACGTCGTCGCCTCCGAAGAGCCGCTGCGGCTGGACACCGTCGTGGTCCTGCGCATCGGCTTCGTGCGTGCTCCGTGCCGAGTCGTTCGCGTGATCGCTGAGCCACGGCAGAGCGGCTTCGCTTACGGCACGCTGCCAGGACATCCGGAGTGCGGCGAGGAGGAATTCGTTCTACAGCAACAGGATGACGGCAGCATCACGTTCACGATCAGCGCGTTCTCCCGACCGGCGAGCACCTTGGCCAAGCTCGCCGGTCCGCTGGCGCGACTGGTTCAGGACGCCGTCACCGGCCGCTACCTCCGCGCGCTCGCCGGTTAGCGGGCGTCCAGCTCAGCCGCTTCCTCCGGCGTCGGCGCGGAGCCGCCGAGGTGCGCGGGCTGCCACCACGTCTCGTCGGGAGCGGGGCTCTCCGGGTACGAGCGCTGCGCCTTGTCGAGCAGTTCGGTCATGCGCTCGCGCAGCTCGGCGGTGACCTCGTTCGGGTCCTGCTCGGGAGTCGGGTGCAGCGGCTCGCCGATCAGGATGGTGATCGGCAGGTGCCGCGTGCCGAGCGCGCGCGGACGGCCCTTGGTCCACATCCGCTGCGTGCCCCAGACGGCCATCGGCAGTAGCGGCGCGCCTGCGGCGGCTGCCATGCGGGCGGCCCCGGACTTGATGTCCTTCACGGTGAACGAGCGGCTGATCGTGGCCTCGGGGAACACCCCGATCACCTCGCCGCCGCGCAGCGCCGCCAGCGCTTCGTCGTAGGCGGCCTCCCCGGCCTTGCGGTCGACCGGGATGTGGTGCATCCCGCGCATCAGCGGCCCCGCGACGACGTTGTCGAAGACCTCCTTCTTCGCCATGAAGCGCACCAGCCGGTTCGCCGGCTGCGCGCCGAGGCCGCAGAAGATGAAGTCCAGGTAGCTCACGTGGTTGCTCGCCAGCACCGCTGCGCCCTCGTTGGGGACGTGCTCTGCGCCTTCGACCCTGATCCGCATGTCCAGAACGCGGAACATCGTCTTCGCGAGCGCGATCACCGGGGGGTAGACGATCTCAGCCATGAGTGTTCATCGACCGATCTGGGGCAGGGGAAACCGGACATCTCGAAGTTAGGGCGTGCTGAGCGGCCCGCGCTATGTCGTGGGTCACGTCGCCGCCAACCCTAGGCGGCCGACGGCGTCCACTGTTCGTGGGATCAAAGGTCCGCAAGGTGGTCGTCGTGCTCTGCGCCGTGGCGCTCGGTGCCGTGTTCGTGCTGGTGGTGGTGCGTCTGGTCGGGCTCGACGCGGGTACGCCGTTCGCGCTGCCGATCTCCGGGCTGCCCTTCGCGGCGGTCGGAACCGTGATCGTTCTTCCGGCGTTGCTGGCACTGCGTGCCAAGTGGCTCTCCGTCGCAGCGGCGGCTCTCGTGGCGTTGCAGGTGTTGTGGCTCGCGCCGCGCTTCGTCGCCGACGGAGCGGAGGTCGCCGCCGACGCGCCGAGGCTGCGGGTCGCGACCAGCAACTCCCTGCACAGCAACGTGGACCCGAGAGCACTGGTGGAGCTGGTTCGTTCGCAGCGCGTCGACGTGCTCGCGGTGCAGGAGCTGGGCCCGAACGGCGTGCGACTGCTGGACGAGGCGGGCATGCGCGAGCTGATGCCGCACCGCGAACTCCACCCGGAGATCGACACCTCGATCTACTCGCGGCTGCCGCTGAGCGCGGGCGGACTCGTGAACCAGCCGACGACCTGGCCGCAGACCACCGCGACGGTCGTGGTCGGCGGGCATCCGGTGCGCATCATCGGCGTGCACACGCTCTGGCCGGTGGAGAAGCCCGCCGCGTGGACGGCCGACCTCCGCGCACTGCGGGCCGAGGCCGGGCCGAACGTGGTGATGCTGGGCGATTTCAACGCCACCTTGGACCACACGCCCATGCGCGAGCTGCTCGCAGCGGGTCTGGCCGACGTGCACGCGGAGCTCGGGCGCGGGTGGGCGCCGACGTGGCCCGCCGACCGCCCGGTGATCCAGATCGACCACGTGCTGCACGGCCGGTCGCTGCGCGCGGTCTCGGCCTCCGAGCACACGCTGCCCGGGACCGACCACCGCGCCGTGGTCGCGGAGCTGGCCTACCAGGCCGAGGGCGCGTAGTCCTTCATGAAGCAGCCGAAGATGTCCTCGCCCGCCTCACCGCGCACGATGGGGTCGTAGACCCGCGCGGCGCCGTCCACCAGGTCCAGCGGGGCGTGGAAGCCCTCCGTGGCCAGGCGGATCTTGGTCGGGTGCGGGCGCTCGTCGGTGATCCAGCCGGTGTCCACCGCCGTCATCAGGATGCCGTCGTTGTCCAGCATCTCCTGGGCGCTGGTCCTGGTGAGCATGTTCAGCGCGGCCTTGGCCATGTTCGTGTGCGGGTGGCCCGGCCCCTTGTAGGCGCGGCTGAACTGGCCCTCCATCGCGGAGACGTTCACGACGTACTTGCGGCGCGCGGTCGAGGCGGCCATCGCCGGGCGCAGCCTGCTGACCAGGATGAACGGCGCGGTGGCGTTGCACAGCTGGACCTCCAGCATCTCCAGCGGCTCGACCTCCTCGACCTTCTGCGTCCAGCTGTTGATGTCGTGCAGGTCGGGGACGAGCCCGCCCGCGTCGATCGCGGTGTTGTCGGCGATGCGCTCCAGCGAGGCCGAGCCCGCGCGCAGCGCCAGGCTGGTCACGTCCAGGTGGTTCTTGCTGGTCAGCTCGGTCAGCGCCAGCGGGTGCGCGTCGCTGATGTGGCCGAAGGCGATCATCTCCGGCAGTTCGCCCGCGGGCAGCGGGTCGGACTCGGCGGCCACGAGCGGGGCGTAGGAGCCGGGGGAGCGGCGCACCGTCTGCGCGGCGTTGTTGATCAGGATGTCCAGCGGCCCCTGCTCGGCGACCGAGTCGGCCAGCGCCACCACCTGCGCGGGGTCGCGGAGGTCGATGCCGACGATGCGCAGCCGGTGCAGCCAGTCCGCGCTGTCCGGCATCGCGGCGAAGCGGCGGACGGCGTCGTTGGGGAAGCGCGTGGTGATCGTGGTGTGCGCGCCGTCGCGCAGCAGCCGCAGCGCGATGTACATGCCGATCTTCGCCCGCCCACCGGTGAGCAGCGCGCGGCGCCCGGTGAGGTCGGTGCGCGCGTCGCGGCGGTCGCGGTTGAGCTTCGCGCACGGCGGGCAGAGCTGGTGGTAGAAGGCGTCGACCTCGTGGTAGCGGTTCTTGCAGGTGTAGCAAGCGCGGGCGCGCAGCAGGGTGCCCGCCGTGGCTCCGGTGACGTTGGAGACCAGCGGGATGCCCTCGGTCTCGTCGTCGATGCGCGTGGGCGAGCCGGTCGCCGTCGCGGCGGTCACCGCGTTGTCGGCGGCCGTCACGGCGTCGCGCCGGATCGTGCGCTTGCGCTTCTTGACGCCCTTGTACAGCCGCGATGTCGCGCGCTGGAGCCGGACGACGTCCGGGTGCTCCGGCGGCAGCTCGTCCGCCTCCGCCAGGACCTTGAGGCATTCCTCAAGCCTCGCCGGGTCGATGCCCACCGTGTCCACGTCCGCCGTCGCCATAACCACTTACCGTCGTCTCGAACCCCGTACCTGCCGGAAAGACTGTACGGGGTCCGAGACGACACCCAGGTCAGCCGGTGTGCAACCGAAGCCCGTAGGCGTTGAGCACCTCGGTCAGCGGCTGGAACCAGGTCTCACCACCGGAGTTGCAGTCGCCCCAGCCGCCGGAGGTCATGCCCTGGGCCTGGTCGCCGGTGACGAACGAGCCGCCGGAGTCGCCGCCCTGCGCGCACGCGCTGGTCTTGATCAGCTGGTGCACGAGCTGGCCGTTGCCGTAGTTGACCGTTTCGTTCTTGGCCAGCACCTGGCCGCAACGCCAGTGCGTCGTGGAGCCGGAACGGCAGATCGAGCTGCCCACCGGCGCCTCCCACTGGCCGCGCACGAGCACGTCGGAGACCGCGCCCCAGCCCAGCACGACCGGAACCGTCCACCAACCGTTGCCCGTGCGGACGAACGCGTAGTCGTTGCCGGGGAAGGAAGATCCGGCGAACTGGCCCTGCGCCGACCAGTCCCAGCCCTGTGTGTTGGCGCCCGTGCCCGCGCAGTGGCCCGCCGTCACGAAGCCGCCGTGCACGGAGAACCCGATCGAACAGCGGACGTAGCCGCCCGACACCGGCACGTAGTACGGATCGCCGCCCACCGTGCCCGCCGCGTAGGTCTTCGGCTGCGCGGCGTTCTTGCGCACCGTGACGGGTCCGGCTTTGCGAGCTTCGGCGAGGAACGCCTCGACATCAGGCGTTTCCGCGCCCACGGTCACGACGACGCTGCCCGACTTGGGGTCCGGGTGCCAGCTGTGCACCGCGTCGGGCGCCTTCGTCGTTTTCGCGACGCCGTCGATCCGGCTCTGCGCCGCGTCCAGCTCGGCGGCGGTCCGGCTCACCCTGGCGACCTCTGCCCCGGTCGCACGCACGGCGGCGGCAGCCTTGTCGTCGGTCACGCCGACGACGAGCCTGCCCTTTTCCGGGTCGAACCAGGAACCGCCGAACGCCTTTCCCGCTGCTTGTTCGGCGGAGGTTTCGATCTTGCGGATCTCCGCTTCCTGGCGGATGCGCTGCTGCGCCTGCGATTCGGTCATGCCGAGATCGCGCTGCATCGCTGAGACGAGGCCCGGAGATAGTTCTTGGGCGGTCGCCGGGACCGTTAAGAAAGCGGTCATGGCTAACACGGACATGCTGAGGATGACGTGCCGCTTCATGGTGCTCCTCATACGTGGCAGGGAGATGAGGGGCGCATACCCGGCGCGGCGGCATCACGTCGGGGCTGGCTCGTGCACTGGGAAGATTAACTGCCGACAGTTGCCAGTGGCTACCGAACCAACGACCGAACAATCGCGAGTGCTTCGGTCACCCTGGACGGTTCGGTTCGGTGGCTCAGCACGCACATCCGCAGCAGATAGTCGCCGCGCAAACGTGTGCTGGACAGGAAAACCCTTTCCGTCGCGTTGATGCTCTCCAGTAAGCGTCTGTTCTCCGCATCGCCTGCTCCGTTCAGCCGAAAGACGTTCACCGTGAGGTCCGGCTTCAGCGGAACGTCCACTTCGGGCAGGGCGCTCAGCTCGCGGTGCACGTCCTCGGCGAGGTCCAGCTTCTGGTCGAGGGCGTGGCGGAACGCGGCGACTCCGTGCAGGTGCAGCGGCAGCCACATGCGCAGGCCCCGGAACTCCCTCGTCAACTCCGGCCCGAAGTCGCAGTAGTCCGGCGGCCACGGGTCGCGTTGGAGATCTTGGAGGTAGGTCGCGTCGACCGTGTGCGCCGTGCGCAGCGTCGCCGGGTCGCGCACGAGCAGGACTCCCGTGCCGTAGGCCAGGAACATCGTCTTGTGCGGGTCGATCGTGATCGAGTCCGCGCGCTCGACGCCGCGCAGCTTCGCCCGCCCGCGCTCCGTCAACTGGAACCCGCCGCCGTACGCGCCGTCGACGTGGAACCACAACCCGTGCCGCTCCGCGATCCCCGCGAGCGCGTCCAGCGGGTCGATCGTGCCCGTGCTCGTGCTGCCCGCCGTGCCGACGATGAGGAACGGCTCGCGTCCCGCCGCGCGGTCGGCCGTGATCAGCTCCTCGGCGACGTCCGCGTCCATGCGCTGGTCCTCCGTCACCGGCACCATCCGCAGCTGGTCCGCTCGGAGCCCCGCGATCCGCGCGGCCTTCGCGACGCTGAGGTGCGTGTGCTCCGTGACGTAGATCGTCCCGTTCTCGGGCGTTCTGCTCTCCCGGGCCGCGACCACCGCCGCGAGCGTCGCCAGCGAGCCGCCCGTGGTGATCACTCCACCCGCGCCGTCCGGCAACCCGAACTCGCGGCAGAGCCACCGGATGACGCTGTCCTCCATCGCCACCAGGTCCGGCGCCATGGACGCCACGCCCGTGAACCTGTTGACCAGCAATGACAAGAACTCGCCCAGCGCCGAGGACACCAACCCGCCCGCCGGGAAGTACGCCAGGTACCCCGGCCCCGCCGTCTCCACCGCGTTCCGCGCCGCACTCTTGAACGTCTCCAGCAGCTCCGCGAAGTCCCCTGGTGTTTCCTCCGGCCCGTCGTACTTGACAGCCGCCGTCACGCGGGACGCGGGCGCCGTCGGCAGCCCCTCCAGGAACTCCGCCGCGAAGTCCCGCGTCGCCGCCATCATGCTCGCCAGCTGGTCCCGTTCAGGATCGAAGATCATGTCTGCCAGGCTAGAAATCCCAGGTGGACCCCGTCTTGTACGTTATTGCACCCTGCATTGTGAGTTCATGCAGGCGTGAATCCGTCGATCGGGTTCCAATGGTCCGCTTGCGCAATTGTGATTCGAGTCGGGTGTTAGGTTATTCCGTATTGCGCGTCGATTCGCGCGCAAATACGTTTCACATTCTGGAGTAGTTGATGATCACGCTTTTCGCGCGTCCCCTCGCCGCAGCCGTCGTCGGTGTGGCGGTCGCTTCTCTGAGCCTCGTCGTGCCCTCCGCGCAGGCCGCCCCGACCGTGACTGCTGACTGCGCGGCGACTCACACCACCTACGGCCCGGCCAAGGCCAGCCACGACGTGAAGATCAGGCCGAACCCGGTCAAGAGCGACGCGAACAGCCTCGGAACGATCACGAAGGGCCAGACCGTCACCCTGGTGAACGGGCATTGGGACAAGCAGCTCGGCCAGTGCACGTACTTCGTTCGCGACGGCGAGAACCACCGCGCATGCTCCAACGAGGACAACACCTGGTACCAGACCGTGTGGGTTGCCGAGAAGAACAGGATCGGCTACATCCCCGCGCCCTGCCTGCGCGGCTGATTCTTTTCTGCGCTCACCGGCCGCGGAGGTAGGCGCCGGGGGCGACGCCGAGGATGCGGCGGAAGTGGCGGGAGAGGTGGGCCTGGTCGACGAAGCCGACTTCAGTGGCGGCGTCGGCCGGGCGGGTGCCGGAGTCGAGCAGGGCGCGGGTGCGGCGGACGCGTTCCTGGTTGAGGTAGGCGTGCGGGGGCAGGCCGAAGCGCTCGCGGAAGCCTCGGAGCAGGGTGAAGCGGCCCAGGCCGACTTCGGCGGCCAGTTCGTCCAGGCTCGGGGGCGCGCTCATCCGGTCGAGGAGCACGTGACGGGCGCGGTCAAGTGCTCGGTCGCCCGCCCTCCGCTGGACGGGTTCGCGAGCCTGAGTGCCGCGCGTCTGCCACAGGAGCTGAACTGCCTGGTACAGAAGCGTTTCTGAGGCCAGGTGCTCGGAGTGCTCGGCGGAGCGGTGTGCGGCGAGGACCGCTGAAGCGACGGCGCGGTCGTAGCTGGTCTCGGCGGTGAAAGCGGGAGTTCCGGTCGGACCGCCGAGTTCGCGCACGACGTCGGACACCAGCGAGACGGTCGGGTAGAGCACGCGGTAAGCCCACCCGGCGGAGTCGGCGGCGTGGCCGCTGTGCACCTCGCCGGGGTTGATGCACGCGATGCCGCCCGCACCGATCGTCCGCGCGTCGGAGCGCACGAGCAGCAGCTCCGCGCCGCTCACCACGACGCCGACCGCGTAGGTCTCGTGGCTGTGCCGGGTGAACGCGTGCCGGACGAACCGAGCCGCCAACAGGTCGAGCTCGGGCACGCTCGGATGCCGCCAGTACCGCGCGGGCTCGGCCACCGCCATGAGCCCACAGTACGTTCGGCGGCCACCGAACAGTTCCCGCTCTACCGTCTACGCATGCTCGTTCTTCGGACGTACGACCAGGTCAGCGCCGCGCTGGCGGACCCGGACCTGAGCGTTGTGCCGCCCCCGGAGCGCGATTCCGCGCTCGGCTGGCTGCGCTCAGCCGTGTGCCGCTTCAGCTCCGGTGCCGCGCACGCGCGCCGCCGCGCCCTGGTCGAGGCGCCGCTCCGCGCGCTCTCCCCGGACGCGCTGCGGCGCCGAGCGAGCGGGCGCTCGCCGGAGACCGCCGCCGTGGAGGTGCTGGCCGAAGCCCTGGGCATCGCGGTCGAACCGGCAGTGGTGCTCGCGGCGGCGCGCGCCTACCTGCCGCCGGTGGAGCCGACTCCCGCCGACGACGCGGCGGTCGACAGCCTCATCGCGGCGCTGGGCGGGACGCGTGACGAGCCCACGGCTGCGCGCGCCTGCGTGCTGCTCCAAGCCGCCGCATCGACGGCCGCGCTCATCAGGAACGCCTTGCCGTACAAAGACTTCGGGACACCCGAGGCCGTGCTGACCGAGACGCTGAGGCACTCGCCGCCGATCCCCGTGATGCGCAGGCAACACCTGGACGGCACGCTGGTCGAGCTGGATCTCGTTGCGGCGAACCGCGATCCGGCGGTGTTCACCGACCCGGAGACCTTCGACGTGAGCCGGCCGAACAACCACGTGCACCTGATCTTCGGCGCGGGGCTGCGGCCCTGCCCCGGTGACAACCACGCGCTGGCGATCGCCGCCGGTGTCCTGGAAGGGAGTCCTCGATGACCGCCTTCGCCGATCTCCACCGACCCGGAGCACCGCTGCTGCTGCCGAACGCGTGGGACCACGCGTCAGCCGCCGCGCTGTTCGACGCCGGGTTCCCGGCGGTGGGCACCACGAGCCTCGGCGTGGCTGCCGCGCACGGCCTGCCCGACGCGACCGGTGCGGCGCGCGCCGAGACGATCGCGCTGACGAAACTGATCGCGAAGCTGCCCGGCATGGTCACCGTGGACATCGAATCCGGCTTCAGCGCCGATCCCGCCGAGGTCGCCGACCTGGCCGCGCAGTTGTCCGACGCAGGCGCGGTCGGGGTCAACCTTGAGGACGCCATGATCGATCCCCAGGTCCTGTGCGGGCTGATCGAGGCCATCAAGCGCAGAGTCCCCGGGCTGTTCGTCAACGCGCGCACCGACACGTACTGGCTCGGCGACTCCTCGCTGGAGGAGACCCTTGTCCGGACTGAGGCCTATGTGGACTCCGGTGCCGACGGGGTCTTCGTACCGGGCATGGCGAAACCTGAGGAGATCGCCACCGTGGTCGAGCAGGTCAACGCGCCACTGAACCTGCTCTTCCTTCCCGGCAAGCACACCGTCACCGAGTTGGCCGGGCTCGGTGTGAGCCGGATCAGCACCGGTTCGCTGCTCTTCCGCGCCGCCGTGCACGCGACCGTCGCCACCGCGCTGGCCGTGCGCGACGAGCACCCAGTACCTCCCGGCATCCCCGGATACGACGAGACCGTGAACATGCTGGGACTATGACCGCCGTGGGACCGGAACTCGCCGCGCTGGCCGGGCTGCTCGCCGACGAGACGCGGGCGGCCATGTGCCTCGCCCTGCTCGACAAGCGTGCGTGGACCGCCGGTGAGCTGGCCACACTGTGCGGAGTCGCCCGGTCCACCGCGAGCGAGCACATCTCCAAACTCGTCCAGGGCGGGCTCCTTGACGAGCGCCGTCAAGGGCGCCACCGCTACGTCCGCCTCGCCGACGACGACGTCGCGAGCCTGATCGAGACGATGTCCGCCCACGTGCGGCCCGCCCCCGTCTCCGGGCTGCGCCAGCACCGCGCGAGCGCCGCCCTCGCCAGGGGTCGCACCTGCTACGACCACCTCGCGGGCAGGCTCGGCGTGGCCATCACCGACGCCATGACCACGCGCGGCCTGCTCCGCCGCGACACCGGCTTCGCGCTCACCGACACCGGGGTCGACTGGTTCTCCGAGCTGGAGATCTCCTTGCCCAGCAGCGAGAAGCGACCGCTGGTGAAGCCGTGCCTGGACTGGACCGAGCGCCGCGACCACCTCGCCGGACCCGCTGCGGCGCAGTTGTGCCTGCTCGTTCTGGAGCGCGGGTGGGCCGTGCGGATCGGCTCGCAGCGCGCCGTGCGCGTGACCCCGCTGGGCCTGGCCGAACTGCGCGATCACCTCGGCATCGAGCCCGCTGAGCTGAACGAGGACGCCCCAACCTGACAAAGTTCGTGAAATCCGCGGCTCTACCGTGCACGATCGGGTCATGTCACCGAGTCGGTCAGCTGAGTCCTCCCTGCGTGGTCTTGCGCTGGGCGATGCCTTCGGGCAGACGTGGTTCGCGAGGGAGGGCGACCTGAGGAGGCGGCGGGTGGCGCCGGGGCACTGGCGGTGGACCGACGACACGGCGATGGCGCTCGCGCTGTTCCGGGTGCTGAGCGCGCACGGCAAGGTCGACCAGGACGCGCTCGCGGCGGAGTTCGGCGCGACGTACACGGCGGACCCGTACCGCGACTACGGCGCGACGATGCACGAGGTCCTCGCGGCTATCCACAGTGGACAGTCGTGGCGGGACGTGGCGCGGAGGCAGTTCGACGGGCAGGGCTCGTGGGGCAACGGAGCGGCGATGCGGGTGGCTCCGCTGGGCGCGTGGTTCGCCGACGACCTTGACGAACTCCTTGTGCAGGCCGGGAAATCGGCGGGCGTGACGCACGCTCACCCGGAAGCGATCACCGGCGCGGTCGCGGTGGCACTCGCGACGGCGCTGAGCGTGCGCGGGGTCGACAACGCGGACCTGCTCGGCGAAGTGGCGCAGCGGCTGCCGGAGAGCGAGGTGCGCACGGGGGTGCTCCGAGCGACAAAGATCGCCTTCGGCACGGACTCGCGCAACGCGGGCGCAACGCTGGGCACGGGGCGCCGGATCTCAGCGGTGGACACGGTGCCGTTCGCATTGTGGTGCGCGGCGCGGCACCTCGACGACCTCGTGGAAGCCTTGTGGGCCACGGCAGCCGCGGGCGGCGACGTCGACACGACGTGCGCGATCGTCGGCGGGGTCGTGGCGGCTCGCACGGGCCTGGACGGCGTGCCGCCGGAGTGGCTGGCCGCGTGCGAGCCGATCGACTGAACCTCAGGACCCCAGCGCCTCGCGAACGGCCTCTGGCGTGCGCGCGACACGGGCGGTGCCGTCCTCGGCGGTGATGATCGGCCGCTGGATCAGCTTGGGGTTGGCGGACATCGCCTCGATCCACTGAGCGCGCGACTCGGCCGTCCTCTCCCACGACTTCAAGCCCAGCTCGGCCGCGACGGGCTCACCGAGGCGCGCGATGTCCCACGGCTCCAGGCCGAGCCGCTCCAGCACGCGCTCCAGCTCCGCCACGCTCGGCGGGTCCTGGAGGTAGTGGCGGATCGTGTAGTCCGCGCCCTCGGCGTCCAGCAGGGACAGCGCTGACCGGCACTTGGAACACGCCGGGTTGATCCAGATCTCCATGCTCACGCGGAGATACTACGAGCCAGCTCGCCGCCGAAGCGCCAGGTCCGCTCCCGCGCGGCTTCCCCGCCGAGCGCGGTCTGCGACAGCACGACCTCCGTGGCCCCGGCGTCGAAGTACCCGCGGATCGCGGCGGCCACGCTGACCTCGTCGCCGATGAGGGCCAGATCGACGGCCTTCTCCACGCCGGAGCGCTCGATCACCTTCTGGTAGGAGGGAATCCCGTCGTAGAAGGCCAAGTTCTCCGCCAACCGCGAACGGGCCTCGTCGACCTCGTCGGTGATGATCGTCGGCACGAGGGCCACGATGCGCGGTGCGGTGGACGACGCCGCGGTGATCGTCGGCACGATGTGCTCGCCCAGCGCGCGCGGCCCGGCGAGGAACGGCAACGTCCCGTCGGCCAGCTCGCCGGTGGCGCGCAACGCCTGCGGACCCATCGCGGCGACGAGGATCTGCGGAGCGGGCTGGGCTCCCGCGACCGGGGAGGGCCACGGGGTGACCGCGGTCAGCGTCTCGCCGCGAACCTCGGCGGAGCCGGTCTCCAGGGCTTGGCGCGTGGCGGTGAGGAACTCCCGCAGCTGCGCGATGGGCCGGTCGTAGCCGATCCCGAAGGTCGGCTCGACGAGCCCCTTCGCACCGAGCCCGACGCCGAGCGAGAACCGGCCGTGCGTCGCGGCCTGCGCGGTCGCCGCCTGCGAGGCCACGAGGATCGGGTGCCTGGCGAAGATCGGGACCGCCGACGTGCCCACCCGCAGGCCCGGCACCTCGCGGCCGATCAGCCCGGCGACACCGATCGCGTCCACGTCGAAGCGCTGCGCGAACCAGGCGGAGCCCAGCCCGTAGTCCTTCGCCGCCCGGCCCTGCGCGACCAGGTCGTCCACCGCGTTGGGCCCGGCCGCGTCGAGGATCACACCAATCGTCATGAGACGGGAAACCGGCGCTGGCTCAGCGCGATTCCCCGTCTCACATCGTGGACGCTCAGAACGGCCATTCGGCCCGCTCACCCCGCTCCAGCAGCGGAATCATCGCGAAGCACTGGTCGCTCAGCCCGCCGAACACGTGCCGGTTCGGCACACCCCCGCGCGCGTGGCCGAGGCGGTGACCCGCCAGGTTCCACGTGTACAGCGGCGTCGACGCAGGCAGCGCGCGCTCGACATCGCCGCTGGTCGCCTGCTCGTCGGTCAGGATGACCACGCGGTCGTGCCCTGCGAAGTGCGCGCGCACCGCGTCCTCGGTGTTCGTGCCGCCACCGATGAAGTAGCCGCCGGTCATCCACCGCTCGACGGCGCGCAGCACCGATTCGCCGCTGGACAGCCGGAACGGCAGCCACCCCTGCGGATACCGGCTCAGCGGAGCCGAGAACGACACGATGTCGGCGTCAGCGCACCGGGACGCGAGCGCGATCCCGAAGACGGCCGCCGCGTCCCAGCGCAGCAGGTCGCTGTGCTGGGAGAGACGGACGTTCATCGAGCCCGAGGTGTCGACCAGGACGAGCGTGCGTCCCGGCAGCGCGGGCACTCCGGCGAGGGAGTGCTGCAACGCCTTCTCCAACGCCCACGCCCAACGCAGCGACGGCGCCGCGCGATGGGCGGACAGGAACCGCATCGGCAGCATCCGCGACCGCGCGACCTCGTCGGGATCAGCCAGCCGCGCCGCGACGCGCTCGGCGACCTCGTCGGAAACCCCTGCGGCGTCGAAGTTCCGCAGGTTCCGCGTGAGCGCCATCAGGCCCATCGACGGGATGACGGCCTCCCAGGCGCGCGCGTCCATCGGAGCCTGCAACCACCCCGACAACGCCTCCCAGGTGATTCCGGCCGCGCGCAACGCTTCCGGGTCCTCCAACAGCGCGGCGCGCTCGGCGACGGGCAGCGCCATCAGCTCCGCGCGCTTGGCCAACACCGGCAGGGACGCCGGGATCGGCAGATCGGGCTGGTGCGGCGCCTTGACGATGTAGCCGAACAGCTCGCGCTGAGCACGGGGGTGGGTGAGGTTCAGGACGTCCGCGAAGCGGTAGCCGCGCTCCGGCGAGTCCCACTTCAGGTAGCTGCGCTCGGTGACCAGGCGCAGCATCGCGTCGCCGATCCCGCGCTTGACCGGCATCGGCAGCGACCGCCCGAAGCGGGAAACCCAGTACGCCAACAGCTCTCCGGGCTCGTCGGCCCGCTGGAGCACCGAAGCGATCACCGCGCGGTTGCTGACGCCCTCGGTCACCGCGCCGGAGTCGAGGCGAGCCTTGACGAACTCCGCCGCGCCGACGATGGCCGCCGTGCGCATGTTCGCCGCGCTCCGCAACCACGCCAGGAACCGGGCCGTCCACTGTGGATCGATGAGTCCGACGGTGCGGACCAGTTCCGCGTAACGGGAATCGCGCTCGTCGGCGCTCTCGTAGAACGTGTACTGGCCGACCATGTTGCTGACGGCCAGCAGGAACAGCTCGGTCCTCGCGTCGCGCGCGTACAGCGAGCTGCCCTCGTGGGCGCGCACGCCGGACGTGTTGAACCTGGACATGGCACCCCCTACAAAGATGGACGAACGAGGCCCGAGATCAAGTCGGTGAAGGTAGAAGTCCTGTGCTCTACCAGTTGAGCTACCAGGCCGAAGCCTGAACGGGATTCGAACCCGCAACCTCAAGATCCGAAGTAACCCTCGCCTGCGCAACGGGCCTCGTTCGCGTTCATCCTGACCGAGGAGTCGTTGGGGCGCAAATCTATTTGTGTTCCTCCGCCGCGGCCTGGATGCGCGCGACGTAGTCCTTCCACCAGTTCTCGTCGCCGAGCTCGTTCTGCCCGCCGCCGCCCCGTCCGTCGATCATCTCGCGGATCACGTCCGCGTGCCCCGCGTGCTGCGCCGTTTCCGCCACGGTCCGGATGAGCACGTGCCCGAACGTGGTCTTCCTTCGCTTCTCCGGCCACCACGACACGCTCGCCGGAGCGTCCAGCCCGAGCGTGGCGATCGACTCGTCGGAGTGCCGCCATGCCGTCCGGTACAGCTCCACCAGGTACTCGCGGCTCTCGTCGGCCTTCGCCCACATGTCGCCGTTCTGCCACACCGAATCGTCCTCGATCCACGGCAGCACAACCGGGGCGGGGCGGCCGACCGAGTCGCCGAGGTAGCCGAACTCGATGCCGATGAGGTGCTTGACCAGCCCGAGCAAGTTGGTGCCACTGGGCGTCATCGGCCGCCGGACGTCGTACTCGGAGAGCCCGTCGAGGGAGCGGAGCAGGCTCTCGCGCGATTCCTGGAAGTAGCGCCGAAGATCGGCCGCGATGGCAGTCATGTCTCGCAGGTTAGAGGGTGGTGGCTGGTTCCGTGCGCCGGTTCCAGCGTGGGTTCGGCTTGACCTGGGGCCCCTTGCGCGTGCCCCTGGGCCTTGCAGGGGCACGGGATGAAACCCCGGCCCTCGCGAGAGCGTATGGCACGCGCACCCCAGGTAAAGCCTCGGTTGTGTTGTGCGGCTTGCGGTTTGGTGGGGCTTGCGTTCCTGAGGCTGTGGTGGGTGGCAGGGGTTTGCCAGTCTTCAAGTACGCCGAACCCCCGTCGCGGATGTCGTTAACTGCCGCAAACCCTTGGGCTACTTCGGTTGCGTTCTGGCCTGCCGGTTGAGGAGTTCGGCGAACGGGGTGACGTCGGCGTAGGGGTCGGGCTTGGGGGTGGGGGCACGGTGCGCGAGCAGGTCGGCAAGTTCCTTGCCCGCCAATGCGATCCGGCTCTCCAGGCCGCTCTCCGCGCCCCAGTCCGAGGTTGCCGCGTAGACGGCGGTGGGCACGGTGACGGCCCTGAGGTAGGCGAACATGGGCCGCAACGCGTGCTCCAACGCCAGCGAGTGCCGCTCGGTGCCACCGGTCGCGCCCATCAGAACGGGTTTGCCCACAAGGGAATCCGGCTCGATCACATCGAAGAACGACTTGAACAGGCCGCTGTAGGAGGCGTTGAAGATCGGCGTGACCGCGATCAGCGCGTCCGCGTCGGCGACCGCGCGCACCAAGCCGCCGAGCGCGCCGGTCGGCACTCCGGTGAGCAGGGCGTTGGTCACGTCGTGGGCGTGCTCGCGCAGGTTGATCACCTGCGAGGAAGCTTTGTGCGGCAACGAGTCGAGCGTGGCCGAGGCGAGCTTGGCGGCGAGCAGCCGCGTTGACGACTGCTCGCTCAGCCCTGCCGAGACGACGGCGATGGTGGTCATCGGGTGGGACCCGCCGGGACGTGCGCGGGGCGCAGCGCGGCGAACTCCTTGCGCAGCACGGGAACGACCTCCTCGCCGAGGATGTCCAGCTGCTCCAGCACGGTCTTCAGGGGCAGGCCCGCGTGGTCCATCAGGAACAGCTGGCGCTGGTAGTCGCCGAAAGACTCGCGGAAGGTCAGCGTCTTGTCGATGACCTCCTGCGGGCTGCCGACCGTCAACGGCGTCTGCTCGGTGAACTCCTCCAGCGACGGCCCGTGCCCGTACACCGGCGCGTTGTCGAAGTACGGCCGGAACTCCCGCACTGCGTCCTGGGAGTTCTTGCGCATGAACACCTGCCCGCCGAGCCCGACGACGGCCTGGTCGGCGCTGCCGTGACCGTAGTGCTCGAAGCGCTGGCGGTACAGGCCGATCAGCTGCTGGAAGTGCTCCTTGGGCCAGAAGATGTTGTTGGCGAAGAAACCGTCACCGTAGTAGGCGGCCTGCTCGGCGATCTCCGGGCTGCGGATGGAGCCGTGCCACACGAACGGCGGCTTTCCGTCCAGCGGGCGCGGCGTGGAGGTGAAGGAGTGCAGCGGCGTGCGGAAGCGACCCTCCCAGTTCACCGACTCCTCGCGCCACAACCGGTGCAGCAGGTGGTAGTTCTCGATCGCGAGGTCGATGCCGTCGCGGATGTCCTTGCCGAACCAGGGGTAGACCGGGCCGGTGTTGCCGCGCCCCAGCATCAGGTCCACGCGCCCGTCCGCGAGGTGCTGGAGCATCGCGAAGTCCTCGGCGATCTTCACCGGGTCGTTGGTCGTGATCAACGTGGTCGCGGTGGAGAGCACGATCCGCTCGGTGCGCGCGGCGACGTAACCCAGCAGCGTGGTCGGCGAGGACGGCACGAACGGGGGGTTGTGGTGCTCGCCGGTGGCGAAGACGTCGAGCCCGACCTCCTCGGCCTTGAGCGCGATGGCGACCATCGACTTGATCCGCTCGGCCTCGGACGGGGTCCTGCCGGTGGTGGGGTCGGTGGTGACGTCGCCGACGGTGAAGACGCCGAACTGCATGTCAGCTCCCAGGGCTCGACCAAGTAGTAGAACTTTCAACTACCCGTGCTCAACCCTACTCCTCCGCTCGTTGTTCCCGAAGCCCGGGCTGGCTCTCGGTGTTCTAGGACTCGGCCTCTTCGGCGGCGCGGGCCTTGGCACGGCGCTTGCCCTCGTGCATGGCCTGCACGCGGGCGACGGGGATGGTGCGGCCCTCCGCGACGAGGTCGGCGGGCAGGCGTTGCGGCAGGGGGAGCTCGTCGGTCCACGGGTCCGGATCGCCGAGCGAGTCGAGCACGGTCCGCATGGTGAAGTCGGCGGGCGTGACGCGGTCGAGGTCGTTCCAGGACAAGGGGAACGACACCGTGGTGCCGGGACGCAGGCGCGGGCTGTACGCGGCGACGACGGTGGCTCCACCGGCCCTGGTGGAGTCGAGGAACACCTTGCCCTCGCGGTCCTCGCGGATGAACGCCGTGGTCGCGAGCACCGGGTCGATGCGCTCCGCCCGCGCGGCCACGGCCCTGGTCGCGGCGGCCACGTCGTCGACCGGGGAGTGGTCGTCGACCGGCACGAAGATGTGCACGCCCTTCGACCCGCTGGTCTTGACGGCGCCCGTCAAGCCCGAGTCGGCGAGCGCCTGCTTGATCAACCGCGCGGCCTCGACCACGAGCCGGAAGTCACCGCCCTCCGGCGGGTCCAGGTCGAGCACGAGGTGCGTCGGCCGGTAGATGTCGACGGAGTGGCCCAGCGTCGGGTGGTACTCGACGGCGCGTTGGTTGGCGAACCACAGCAGCGTGCGCCGGTCGTCGCACAGTGCGTAGGAGATCCGCCGCTTCGACGCTTCGGCCCACATCGAGGTGGTGCGCACCCACTCCGGCGTGTACTTCGGGACGTTCTTCTGCATGAACGGTTTCTGGCCGCGCAGCACGCGCATCACCGACAGCGGTCGATCGCTCAAGTGCGGCAGCAGGCGCTCGCGCACCCCGTCGAGGTAGTCGACGAGATCACGCTTGGTCGCATCCGCTCCGTCGAACAGCGGCTGGTCCAGATTGGTCAGCTTGACCTCGTCGCGCACCTCTTCAGCGGCCATCGGCACACCATGCCCACCGAGCCCGCTGGAGGCAACCGCAACTTCAGCGCGGCGAGCGCGCGAGCAGCACGATCAGGCCCAGCACCACGCGCACGCCCAACTCGGGATCGTGGATGTGCACGAGGTGGCAGGAGGCCTCCGGCGCGGCGTTCACGTTGGGTCCGTCGGTGAACATGCCCAGCACACTGCCCACACCGGGGCCGTCCGACATGGCTGTCGCACCGATCTCGTGCGTCCACCCAGAGCCTGGCTTGCCGGTTCCCGGGTCCGCCTCGTCGACGGGTTCGCTCTCCACCGTCAACGCGAGCGTGCCGCCGACGTGGAAGTCGTAGTCGACGAACCGTTCGTCGTACTCGACGAAGGGGATGTTGGCGAGCAGCTTGCGCCACAAGCGTTTCCCCCGTCGGCGCTCGCGGCCGACGTAGCGGCGCCCGTCCTGCTCGACGACCTGGTGATCCCGGAACGTGCGCGTCCAGTAGACGCCGAGCAGCTCGTCCGCGGGGCCGCGCGCCTCTTGCTTGGACAGCGACTTGCCGTGGGTCTCCCTGAGCCGGAACAGCAGGCCGTTCTCGTCGCTGAAGGACGTGATGGGCGTGGTCTCGTCGCTGCCGTCCGACCGGGCGACATCAGCGCCGTCCGCGCCGGACTCGTCCACCTCGACGACCTGGAAGTGCCCCTCGGCCGAGCGAACTCGCAAGCGCCGCACCGTGATCACGACGCAAGCCTAGCGAGCTTCGCGGTCGCGCACGTGGCATTCGCGACATCAGCGCGGAGAGCGCGCGAGCAGCACGATCTGGCCCAGCACGACGCGCACGTCCAGCTCGGGGTCGTGGATCCGCACGAGATGACAGGAGAAGTCGGGCACACCGTAGAAGTTCCCGCCGCCGCTGAAGGTGTCCAGCGCGATGTCCAGGCCGACGCCGTCCGACATGGCAGCCGAGCCGATGTCGTGCGTCCAGCCGGGCCTGGGACTGCCGCCCTCGTCCTCCTGCGCTTCCTCCGGCTCGGCAATCGCTTCGTGCTCCACCGTGAACGCCAGCTCGCCGCCGATGCGGAAGTCGTAGTCGAGGAACCGCGACTCGTAGGAGAAGAGCGGGAGGACGGCGAGCAGTTTGCGCCCCACCCGCCTCCACCGTCGTCGCTCGCGGCCCACGTAGCGGCGCTCACCCTGCTGGATGACGCGCAGGCCCCGGATCGCGCGCGACCAGTAGAGCGCGAGCAGCTCCTCCGCCGGGCCGCGAGCCTCGTTGCTGAACACAGCCTTGCCGAGGACGCTCTCCTTGAGCCGGAAGAGCGGGCCGTCCTCGTCGCGGAAGGACACTGCGGGCGAGATCCGATCGGGGTGTGTGACCGATCGGGCGATCTCGGCGCCGTCCGCGCCGGAGTCGTCCACGTCAACGGCGTGAACTTGTCCCTCTAACGAGCGAACTCGTAGGCGCCGCACCACGTTCACGACGGCAGCTTAGTGCGCCGCGCTCGAACGGCGTGGCACTTCGCCGATCGTCGAAGGGCTTGCACCCGCCGCTAAGTTGTGGGGCGACTCGTGGGGAGGACAAGGTGGCGGACGGCGGTGCGGCCGCGAAGCGCGCGGCGATGTACGGGGAAGTGGATCTCGGCTCGTTCGAGCTGTTCTCGGGCAACTTCATCAACTACGGCTACTGGGAGTCGGTCCCGCTCGGCCGCGAGATCACCTTGGAGGAGCGCACGCGGAGCCAGGCCGCGCTCTACCGCAAGGTGGTCAGCGGGCTGGAGGTGAAGAAGTCCGACGCGGTGCTGGAGGTCGGCTGCGGCATCGCCGTCGGCACCGAGCTGACGCTGCGCGAGTTCCGTCCGGCCTCGCTGGTCGGGCTGGACTTCTCCGACGCGCAGCTCGCCCGCGCCCGCGCGGTGCACGGCGACCTGCTGGACCTGCGCGAGGGCGACGCGCTGAAGATGCCCTTCGAGGACAACAGCTTCGACAAGCTCTACAGCGTCGAGGCGGCCCAGCACTTCGAGGACCTCGGGGCCTTCGCGGCCGAGGCGCACCGCGTGCTGCGCCCCGGGGGACGGCTCAGCCTGGCGACGTTCTTCGCCACCACCGAGGAGTCCCCGCGCGAGCTGGCGAAGCTGATCGAGACCATCGACGACGAGATCGACTTCGCGGTGCCCATCAAGCGGTTCTGCGCGGATCTCTGTGACGCGGGCTTCGCTGAGGTCAACGTGGAGAGCATCGGCGACAGCGTGTGGCTCGGCTTCGATACGTGGGTCGCGCAGACGCGGTACCACGACTCCTGGGGCCGCAATTGGCTTGAGGCGTACCGCCGCGGCCTCGCCGACTACTTCGTCGTGACCGCGAGCGCCAAGAACTGATCCAGCAACGGGTTCTCGTCGGCTGAGCGCCAGCACACCGCGACGACGGTGCGCGCGGTGCCGGGGTCGAGCTTGCGGTAGACCACGCCGCTGAGCCGCATCCGCCGCACGCACTCCGGCACGACGGCGACTCCCATGCCCGCCGCGACGAAGGCGCACGCGGTCTGCCACTCCACCGCCCGCTGGCCGATCCTGGGCTCGACACCGTTGTCGCGGAACAGGTTCACGATGCGGTCGTGCACGCCCGCACCGGCCTCGCGCGGCAGCAGCACGAGTTCTTCCTCCGCCAGCGCGGAGATCGGCACGGCGCGGAGCTCGGCCAACGGGTGGCCGGTCGGCAGCACGGCGACGAAACCCTCTGACAGCATCGGTTCGCACGCGAGGCCGGGCTCGGCGGCGACCTCGACGACCTCGCGGACGAAGCCGACGTCGATCACCCGCTCGCGCAGCGCGGTGACCTGAGGCGTCGTGGTCATCTCGTGGATCTCGGTCCGCACAAGGGGAAACCGCTCGCGATAGGCGCGGACGAGGCCGGGCAGAATGGTCAGCGCGAGCGATGCGGCGAAGCCGATGCGCAGTCGCCCCACCTCGCCCGCGCCCGCGCGTCGCGCCGCGGTCAGGCCGGATTCGGCCGCGTCGAGCGCGCGCCGTGCGGCGGGCAGCAGTTCCGCTCCGGCCGGGGTCAGCTCGATCCGCCCGGGATTCCTGGTGAACAGCGGGAAACCGACGCGTTCCTCCAGCC
Organism: Allokutzneria multivorans; assembly: GCF_039537405.1. Lineage (NCBI taxonomy): Bacteria > Bacillati > Actinomycetota > Actinomycetes > Pseudonocardiales > Pseudonocardiaceae > Allokutzneria > Allokutzneria multivorans. The sequence goes on from NZ_BAABAL010000003.1 coordinate 193,272, forward strand.
TGCGGATCTGCTGGCTCAGCGGTGGTTGCGCGATGCCCAGTCGCTGCGCCGCGTGGCCGAAGTGACGCAGTTCGGCGAGCACCACGAACGCGTGCAGCTGGTGCAGCGCCAGCTCGGGGCGAGTCATACTTCCAGAGATATCACGCGTGGCAAGTGATGGTATTGGACGTATAAGTGCTGCTCACCTAGCGTGCTGCGGGTGACGAACCGACGAGTGGTCCGCAGTGCATCGCGCTTCGAGGACGAGATCGGCTACGCCCGCGCCGTGGTCGTGGACGGCTGGGTGCACGTCTCCGGCACCACCGGCTTCGACTACGCGACGATGACGATCTCCGAGGACGTCGTGGAGCAGGCCGAGCAGTGCCTGCACAACATCGGGGCCGCGCTCGCCGAGGCGGGGTGTTCCTTCTCCGACGTGGTCCGCGTGCGCTACCTGCTGCCCGACCGCGCCGACTTCGAACCGTGCTGGCCCGTGCTGCGCGGCCGTTTCGCGGCGGTCCGGCCCGCGGCGACCATGCTCGTGTGCGGGCTCGCCGACCCCCGCATGAAGATCGAGATCGAGGTGGACGCGCGCGTTCCGGCCGCGTGAGGGCTACCGTCGAGGCATGAGCTGGCGTGAGATGCCGTCGCCGGCCACGCCCCAGGTGTGGTTGGCCGTGGAGGACCGGGGCGTGGTGCGCGCCGACCTGGTGATGGCCGTGCGCGTGGACAAGGAGCACCCGCCCGCCGGGACCACGGTCCTGGCCGCGCACCGGTTCGTGGTGCTGGCGCGGCTGCTCGGCGATCCCGGCGAGGAGTACGTCATCGGCCGCGCGGAGAGCCACGAGGCCGCCGAGCAGCTGATGACCGCGCTCCTGGCGGAGATCTCCTCCGCGCTCGGCGGCCCCAAGGACGGCCTGATCGAGGTCGGCCCCACCGGCCCCAAGCTCGTCCGCTTGGCCAAATCCCGCCCCTGACCCGCGCTCGCCCGAGTACCCGAATGACTCATTCAGTGCGTTGAGGTAGCTGAATGACTCATTGAGGGCGCTCAAGTACCTCAATGAGTCATTCAGGGATCAAGGGACGTTGAGCAGGCCGCGGCGGCGGTGTCGAGGGGTGCGGTGTTGGGGGCACCGCGTACCGCCGCCGCGGCGGGGTTCAGGGCTTGCTGGCGGTGATGTAGTAGGTGCCGCCCCACTCGCTGTCGTCGTTGGTGTAGCCGACGCCCATCGCGCGGTCGGTGCCCGGGACGTGGGCGACGCTGAGGACCTGGCCGTCCTTGCCCGCGAGCACGGCGGGCTGCTCGTGGCTGGTCCACGCCCTGCCGTCGAAGCTCGCGTACTGGCTGATGTTGCTGCCCTGGCTCGGCCAACCGCCCGCGACCATGGCGCTGCCGTCCGCGCTCACCGACAGGTCGTTGATCTCGGCGAGGCCGCGGTCGGTCCACTCCGTCCACGCCTTGCCGTCGTAGCGGTAGCCGGTGGTCAGCGTGCCGTCGGTGTAGAGCGAGCGGCCGGAGACGTAGACGGTGCCGCCCATCGTGGTGATCTGGTCGGCGTTCCAGCCGTTGGGGAACTCAGCGGTGACCGGCAGCTCGCTGAGCGTCCACGCCTTGCCGTCCCAGTGCGCCGCGTAGGGCGTGTCCTTCTCCGGAGCGAGGAAGGCGCCGGAGATCCACACGTCGTCGGCGTTCTTGCCGGTCACGCTGAACACCGCGCTGGGCTTGGCGGTCAGCTGCGCGGGCAGCTCCAGTCGCTGCACCTTGCCCCCGGCGTAGCGGTCCAGGAACGGCGTCTGCTCCGACGGCGCGCCGGTCTCCGGATCGGCCTTCTGCTCGAAACCCGCCGCCAGCGCGTGATCGCCGATCCGCTCCAGATCCGTGACGAGCGCGCTCTTGTCCGCGCCGGGCTCAGGCGCCGCGACCGAGGTCCACTGCTGCCCGTCCCAGTGCGTGAGCACGTACGGCGTTCCCGCAGCCACCGCCTTGCCCGCTTGGAACCGGCGCTGTTCGTCACGGTACGGCAGCGGGGAGTGCGGCCGGGGTGAGCGCGTGGCCTTGCGTGCTTCCGGCGCGGCGACGGGGACTCCGGTCGCCCACGCGTCAGTCCCGCTGACGGCGGCGACCTGGCTCAGCGACGCGCTCTTGCCCGCGAGGTCGCCGATGGCGGAATCGGCCCACTTCGCGCCGTCCCACCGCCGGATGTGCGCGGTCGTCTTGCCGCTGCCGTGGTCGGTGTGGTCGCCGACCGCCCAGCCGCTGTTCGGCGCGTCGAAGTCGACTCCGGTGAGGAACTTCCCGAACTCCTTGGACTGGTTGTCGAGTGCCACCCACGGGTCCCCGGGGGTGGCGAACACCGCCCCGGCGAGTGCGACGACGGACAGCAGTTTCGAGATGCGCGGCAGGGGCACGGCGCGGTCCTTTCACTCCGGGAACCGAGATCCGCGACGCTAAACGCCTGCCATACTCGCTTTATACAATCTGATTGGAGCCGAGCAGCATTAGGCTTGAGCCGTGGGGACATGGACTCATCCGCCGCGGTACCGGTTGCTGGGAACGCTCGAAGTGCGCGCGGAGGACGGCTGGCGGGTGTTGCGCTCCGGGCGGCAGCGCACCGTGCTGGCGCTGCTGATCGTGCACGCCAACCGATTCGTCTCGTCGAGCAGGCTCATCGACGAACTGTGGGCTCAGCGCCCGCCGAACTCCGCGGCCAACGCGTTGCAAGTCTTCGTGCACCAACTGCGTCAGTTCCTTGGGGACGGGGCACTGGCGACCAAGCCCGGCGGCTACCTGCTCAGCGTCGCCGACGGGGACGCGGACACGATGCGCTTCGAGTCACTGGTGCTCGCCGCGCGCGCCGCCGTTGATCGCGGTGAGCACCGCAAGGCGCTGGCCCTGGTGGACGACGCGGTCGCGCTGTGGCGGTCGCAGCCCTTCTCCGATGTGCCTGAGGGCGAGGAGTTGGCGGCCGAGCACGTCCGGCTCGACGAGCTGAGCTGGTCGGCTCGGCAGTACCGGGCGGATGCGTTGCTCGGCACGGGGAAGTTCGCCGAAGCTGTCGGCGAACTGCGCGCGCTGACCACGGAACAGCCGCTCAACGAAGGACATTGGGTGCGGTTGATGGCCGCGCTGTACGGGGCCGGGCGGCAGGCCGACGCGCTGGAGGCCTACCGCGCGGCGCGGGAGATCCTGGTGTCCTCGCTCGGGGTCGAGCCCGGGGAGGCGTTGCGCGAGCGGCACGCCCAGATCCTCGCTGCCGTGCCCATCGGCGAGATCGTCAGCGTTCAGTCCACTTCGGACGGTCCGGCGGAGCTGCCTGCCGGGACGACCGTGCTGACCGGTCGCGAGCGCGAGCTGGAGCGGCTCGCCGAGGTCTTCTCCGGCCCCGCGCCGCTCGCCGTCGTCTCCGGGCAGGCCGGGATCGGCAAGACCGCGCTCGCCGTCCACTTCGGACACTCCATTGCGGACAGGTTCCCGGACGGTCAGCTGTTCGTGGACCTGCGCGGCCACGGAGAACTGCCGCCGATGGCTCCCGCGGAGGCGATGGGCCGGTTCCTGCGCGCGCTCGGTGTGGAGCCGGAGTCGGTGCCCGCCGACCCCGACGAGGCGTCGGCGGCGTTGCGCAGCAGGCTCAAGGGCAGGCGCGTGCTGCTGGTGCTGGACAACGCGGGCGACGCCGAGCAGGTCCGGCCCGTGCTGCCCGGCGAGACCGGCTGCGGCGTGCTCGTGACCAGTCGCAGCAGCCTCGGCGGACTGGTCGCGCTCAACGAAGCGCGTCCGATCGCGGCCGGAGTGCTCGACGCCGAGCAGTCGGTTCTGCTCGTGCGCCGCATCGTCGGCTCCGCGCTGATCGACGCCGATCCCGTTGCGGCACGGGAACTCGCTGAGCAGTGCGCCGGCCTGCCGCTGGCGCTGCGAGTGGTCAGCGCGCACCTGCTGCTGCACCCCGGCCTCGACGTCGCGGGCATGGTGGCCAGGCTGCGCGCGGGCCGGCTCTCCGAGCTGGCCATTCCCGGGGACCCGCGAGCCGCCGTGCGATCGGCGTTCGCGCTGTCCTACTACGCGTTGCCCGAAGCGGCGCGGGTGTTGTTCCGCCGCCTCAGCGTGATCCCCGGGCCGACGTTCGGCACCGATGCCGCCGCGTGCCTCGTCGAGTCCGATGTGGACGGTGTGCTCGCGGTGCTGGTGGAGGCGCACCTCGTCGAGGAACCCCGGCCCGGCCGGTACCGGATGCACGACCTGCTCCGCGAGTTCGCCGCCGAGCTGGCCGCTCAGGTCGACGACACCGGAGCGCTCCGGGAGACGCTGTCGCTGTGGTACCTGCACGCCGTGTGCGCGGCGGTGTCGGCGGCCATGCCCGGACAGCTGGCGGCCATCGAACTGCCCTCCTTGACGGCAGCCGTCAAGGAGCCGGAGTTCGCCGACGCGGCGAGCGCCAACGCCTGGCTCGGCACGGAGGAGGAGAACGCGGTCGCGGTCGCCCTCGCCGCCGGGGCCAGCGAGCTGACGTGGAAGATCGCGCTCGCGCTCGTGCCGCACCTCGACCGCGCCAAGCACTTCAGGGCCCGGCTCGAGGTCGCCGAGGCCGGGCTCGCCGCCGCCCGCGCACTCGGGGACGCGCACGCGGAGAGCCGCATGCTGAGCAACCTGGGCCTCGCCCACCACGGCGCCAGCCGCTACGACGAAGCCACGCGCTACCAACGGGAATCGCTCGCGGTCGCCGAGGCCGCCGCCGACGAGCGCGGGCAGCTCGTCGCGCTCGGCAACCTCGCGATGGCGCTGGAGGAGACCGGGACGCTGGAGGAGGCCGAGGGGTGCTACCGGCGCTCCCTCGCCATCGCCGAGCGGCGCGACGAGCCGGGCATCACCGCGCTGGTGCTGCACAACCTGGGCATCCTGCTGAAGCTCGCCAAGCGCTACGAGGAGTCGATCGAGGTGCTGGAGCGTGCCATCGGCACCTGGCGGGAGCTGGGCAACGACTGGGCCGAGGCGATGGCGCAGAGCATCGTCGGCGACTCCCTCGACGGGCTGGAGCGGCACGAGGAGGCCATGCGCGCCTTCGCCCTCGCCGAACCCACGATCCGGGAAGCCGGTGATCCGCGCGGGGCGGCGCGCTGCGTGCGGGGCGTCGGGACCGCGCTGCGCAGGCTCGGCAGGTACGAGGAATCGCTCGAGCACCTGCTGCGCGCGCTCGCCGAGTTCGAGGAGAGCGGCGAGGAGTACGGCATCGCCTCCACGAACGTCGAGATCGGCCACACGCTCGCCGAGCTGGGCAGGCGCGCGGAAGCGATCACTCGGTGGCGTGCGGCGCTGGCGTGGCTGGAGGAACGCGGGATGCCTGAGACCGAGTCCGTCCGGGAGCTGCTCGGCGCGTGAGATCTCCTTGCCATCGCCGGTTCCTAGCTTGGCGGCATGGGGGACAACCGGACAGTTGACGAGTTCGTCAGAGCGTTGGGCGGCAGCGTGCTCAGGGCGCGTGAGCTTCCCGGCAAGGGGCGTTTCGACGTCGTGCTGCTGGCGCAGGGCATCTGCGGTGCGGCCAGCACGCAGAACCGGATCGAGGTGCTGCGCCAGGCGCGGGCCCGGCTCGCCGACGGTGGGCGCGTCGTGCTGGAGACCTTCGACCACGCCGAGCACCACGTCGCCGTGCTCGACGTGATCGCCCGCATGGCCGGGCTGCGGCTGCTCGACCGCTGGGCGGCTCCCGGTCCGAGCCTGGTGTCCGTCTACGGCCTCGCCGCACACGGTGCACGACGGCGCCGCCGGTTCTGGGGCTTCTCCGGCAAGTACCCGCAGGTGCAGCCGTTGGAGCTGCGCTGACGGATCGATGCCCAGCTCCTCCGCGAGCGCCGCCCGCAGCTCCGCGTACACCGCGAGCGCTTCCGCCTGCTCGCCGTTCGCGTGCAGCGCCGCGATGAGCCGCCCGTGCAGCCGCTCGCGGAACGGATGCGCCCGCGCCAGCTCGCGCAGCTCCGGCAGCAGGGCTTCGTCGGAGTTCTCCACCGCCACCAGCCGCATTTCTTCCAGCAGCGCCGCTTCGGCCTCGATCCGCCGCCCCGCCGCGCCCGCCAGCGCCGGTCCCGACCACAGCTCCAGCGCACGCCGCACCGCGCGCTCTCCGGTGAGGCGGCGGAACTCGTCGAGGTCCAGTTCTCCTTGCCCCACAACGATTCGGTACCCGGACGCTTCGGTGACGAGCCGTTGCGCGCCTCCTTCTTCGGCGCTCGCGAGGCTCCGCCGCAGCCGCCACGCGTAGGTCCGGACCGTCGCCACCGCCGTCGGCGGCACGTCCTCGCCCCACAGCGCTTCGATCAGCGACTCCACCCTGACCAGCCGGTTCGCCCGCAGCAGCAGTGCCGCCAGCACCGTCGCCTGCTTCGGCCCACCCAGCCCCGGCCGCCCCGCCGACCCCTCGACCCCGATCGCACCCAGAACGCGAAAACGCATGGTCAGAGCCTCGAAGAGCGGCCTTAACCGCCACTTAACCGGCTGCGTCCCACGCACGTCCGGGCGAACGTGTCGGCAAGTGCCCGTTGCCCAGGCAGAAGCGCTGTGAGTTTCGCGCTGCTCGGCGGCAGGATGTGCCGCGACGAGCTACAGGAGGATGGGATGACGGGCGAGAAGCACGTGGAGGTGGCGAAGACCGGCCCGGCGGTCTGGGCGGCGCTCAGCGGTGAGACGCGCACGGCCTTCGAGGACGAGTTCCGTGCGGCGCTGGAGAAGACTGCCGAGGACTACGACGTCGAGCGACTCTCGGCGGTCGTCATGGCGTGGTGGCCCGCCGCTTGGGGCGTCAGCAACCCGGACCCGGAGGTGGACGCCGCGATCGCGCGCTACCGCGCGGGAGACGAGTCCAGTCTGAGCCCGGCTCCGATCTACGACGAAGGTGAGCCGTCGTGACCTACGAGGTGATCATTGCCGAGGTCGCCAAGGCGACGTTGACAGCGCGCCAGCCGCTGCGAAGGCCGCCTTCGAACGGAAGCGTCGGCAGTTGGTGAACGATCCGCATAGAGCGGGGCGCTACATGCCGAAGGAAGATCTCTACTACGGCGACGTAGGAAGCCACGGAGTCGTCTGCTACACGGTTCACGACTGCGTGGTGCGAGTGGTCGTCTGGCGGGTTCAGTTCTACTGAGCCCTTGAGCCGCAAGGGAAAGGGCTCGCGGTCGACCCCTGGGGGTAGGTCGGACCGCGAGCCCTATCCGTGGAGACCGGGTGCTCACGCCCCCGGCAGGACCTGGATCTTGCGGCCCTCGCCGCGCTTGAAGGCGTCGAGGGCGGAGACGTAGTCGCCCAGCGGCAACCGGTGGCTGATGAAGATCTCCGGGTCGAGCGCGCCCGCCGCGAACAGGTCGGCGGCGCGTTCGAAGGAGTGGAGCACGGCCATCGAGCCGGTGATCGTGATCTCCTGGTTGTAGATCTTGTACGGCTCGATGGTGGCGCGCGCGGAGTAGTCGGACACGCCGAACTGGAGGAAGGTCCCGCCCTTGGCGACGCGGCCGAGGCCGTCCTGGATGGCCTTCTCGTTGCCGGTCGCGTCGATCACCACGTCCCAGCCCTCCGGCCGGTCCAGCTCGTCGGCGCTGGCGGCGGCGGCGGTGCAGCCGAGGCGCCGCGCGGTCTCCAGGCGCTCGGGGTTGACGTCGATCATCTCGATGCTGGCCGCGCCGGTGAGCTTGCCGAGCTCCAGCATCATCAGCCCCATGGTGCCGGAGCCGTAGATCACCACGCGGCTGGCCAGCTGCGAACGCAGGATGTCGTAGCCGCGCACGGCGCAGGACAGCGGCTCGATCAGCGCTGCGTCCTCGGTGCGCACGTGATCGGGGAGCTTGACGCAGTTGGCCACCGGAGCCACGGCGTACTCGGCGGCGCCGCCCGCGGTGGTGACGCCGATCGCCGCCCACCGCTCGCACAGGTTGTTGCGGCCGACGCGGCAGTAGCGGCACTCGTGGCAGTACAGCGACGGGTCCACCGCGACGCGGTCGCCGATGGCCAGCTCGGTGACCGCGCTGCCGATCTCCACGATCTCGCCCGCGAACTCGTGGCCGGGCACCACGGGCAGCGTCGGCGCGAACTCCCCTTGCAGGATGTGGAGATCGGTGCCGCACAGCCCGCAGGCCGAGACCTTCACGACGACCTGGCGCGCACCCGGAGCGGGGTCGGGCACCTCGGTGACCTCGACCTCGCCGGGCGCGGTGATGACGGCGGCTCTCACTACTTCACGGCTCCTAGCGAAAGGCCCTGGACGAGCTTGTCCTGGGCGGCGAATCCGGCGATCAGCACGGGCAGCGACACGATCGTCGCCGCCGCGCACATCTTGGCCAGGAACAGGCCCTGGCTCGTGACGAAGCCGGTGAGGAACACCGGCGCGGTCCCGGCGACGACACCGGTCAGCACGCGGGCGAACAACAGCTCGTTCCAGCTGAAGATGAAGCAGATCAACGCGGTCGCGGCGATGCCGGGGACGGCGACCGGCGCGACGACCCGGCGCAGTGTGGTGATCAGCCCGGCGCCGTCGAGCGCGGCGGCCTCCAGCATCTCCTTCGGGATCTCCGCGAGGAAGGAGCGCATCAGCCACACCGCGATCGGCAGGTTCATCGACGTGTAGAGCACCACCAGGAACGAGATGTTGTCCAGCAGGCCGCTGTACTGGGCGATCAGGTAGATCGGCAGCAGACCGGCCACCATGGGCAGCATCTTGGTGGTGAGGAAGAAGAACAGCACGTCGGAGGTCTTCTGCACGGGCCGGATCGACAGCGCGTAGGCGGCGGGAACGGCCAGCAGCAGCACGAGCACGGTGGAGCCCACGCTCGCGCTGACAGAGTTGATCAGCGGTGGCCACGGGCTCTGGCCGGTGCTGGCGCCGAAGAACTCCTCGTAGCCCTGCAACGACAGGCCCGCGAACAGCGACGGCGGGTTGGTGGCCGCGTCGGACTCGGTGTGCAGCGAGGTCAGCACCATCCACAACACCGGCAGCACGAACAGGATGCCGGAAAGCCAAGCCAGTGCGCCCCAAGGCTTCCAGGACCGCTTCATCAGCGTCGTGTTCATCACTTGGCCTCGTCTCGGAGCAGGGAGGACACCGCGCGCAGGGCGAAGCTGGCGATCAGGATGGAGCCGATCACCACGACGACACCCGCTGCGGACGCCTGGCCGTAGTCGTGCGCCTGGTAGAAGGTCTGGTAGATCGTGTACGGCAGGTTCGCCGTGCCGAGCCCGCCCGAGGTGATCGTGAAGACCGCGTCGAAGTTCTGCACGATGTAGATCGAGCCGAGCAGCCCGCCCAGCTCCAGGTACTGGCGCAGGTGCGGCAGCGTCAGGTAGCGGAAGACCTGGAAGCCGCTGGCGCCGTCGATGAAGGCCGCCTCGACCGCGTCCTGCGGGCGGCTTTGCAGTCCTGCCAACAGGATCAGCATCATGAACGGCGTCCACTGCCAGACGAGCGCGGCGATCACCGCGGTCAGCGGCATCGTGCTGATCCAGTCCGGCTGCGCGGCGCCCTCACCGAAGATCCACTTGAGCACGCCGTTGAACAGCCCGTACTCCGGGTTGTAGAGCGCGTGCTTCCACAGCAGCGCCGCGGCGACCGGGACCACCAGGAACGGCGCGATCATCATGGTGCGCACCAGGCCCCGGCCGCGGAACTTGCGGTCCAGCAGCAGCGCGATGCCGAGGCCGAGCACCAGGCTGATCAGCACGACGCTCGCGGTCAGCAGCACCGTGGTCAGCACCGAGGACCGCAGGTTCGGGTCGGTGATCACCGCGATGTAGTTGTCCAGCCCGGCGAAACCGCGGTTCTCCGGAGCCAGTGAGTTCCACTGGGTGAAGGAGATGATCAGCGTCGCCACGAACGGCAGCTGGGTCACGGCGATGGTGAAGATCAGCGCGGGCAGCAGCGGCGCGCGCCTTGCCCAGCGCGCGGCCGAGCTGAGCCCCCTCGGCGGCTTCGGGGGCGCTTTCTTCGGCGGCGTCTGCACGGAGGAGACGGTGGTGACCATGGGAACTCCTACCCCTTCCGGTATTTCGCCGCGACCTTGTCGGCCAGCCGCTGTGCCGCGCGCAGTGCGTCCTCGACGGAGCCGCGCCCGGCGATGGCGGCGCTGACCTCCTGGGAGACCTGCGTGCCGAGGTTGGTGAACTCGGGGATGCCGACGAACTGGATCCCGTTGGCGGGCCTGGGTTGCAGCCCGGGGTCGCGCGGGTTGGCCGAGGAGATCGCGATCTTGGTCTGCTCCGCGAAGGACCCGGTCTCCTTGAGGTACTCCGGCCGCTCGTAGGTGGAGGCGCGCTTGCCGTCCGGAATGCTCGACCAGCCCTTGGCCAGGCCGACGACGCGCTCGTAGTCCTTGCCGGAGGCCCAGGACAGGAACTTCCACGCCGCCTGGTGCTTCTTGCTGGCCTTCTGCACGGCGAAGGCCCACGTGTAGAGCCAGCCGGAGCTCTTGGTCTTGACCACCGGCGCCTGCGCGAAGCCGAGCTTGCCCTTGACGGGGGAGTCGGCCGCCTCCAGCAGCCCCGCCGCCGAGGTGGCGTCGTACCACATGGCGACCTTGCCCTGGGTCATGTTGTTGAGGCACTCGGCGAACCCGGCCTGCGGGGCACCGGCCTCACCGTGCTCGCGCACGAGGTCCACGTAGAACTTGGTGGCCTCGACGAACTCCGGCGAGTCGACCTTCGCCTGCCAGTCCTTGGTGAACCAGGTGCCGCCGAAGGTGTTCACCACGGTGGTCAGCGGCGCCATCAGCTGGCCCCAGCCGGGCTGGCCGCGCAGGCAGATCCCCTTCATGCCGGGCTCGGCGCCGTCGGCCCTCGCCGCGGCCTCCGCGACCTGCTGCCAGGTCGGGCGCTCCGGCATCGTGATGCCCTTCGCGGCGAAGATGTCCTTGCGGTACATGAGAAAGGAGGACTCGCCGTAGAACGGCTGCGCGTAGACCTTGCCGTCGGCGGCGGTCAGCGACTGCCGGATCGGCTCCAGCACGTCCTGCTGGTCGAAGCCGGGATCGGCGGCGATGTGGGAGTCCAGCGGCTCCAGCCAGTTGTTCTTGGCGTAGATCGGGACCTCGTAGTTGCTCAGCGTCGCCACGTCGTACTGGCCCGCCTGGCTGGTGAAGTCCTGGCTGATCTTGTCCCGGACGTCGTTCTCCGGCAGCACCGTGTAGTTCACCTTCACGCCGGTGCGCTTGGTGAAGTGCTCGGCGGTCAGCTTCTGGATGTCCAGCATCTGCGGGTTGTTGACCATGAGCACGTTGATCGACTCGGGGTCGTCCGGGTCGCCGATGCCCCCGGCCCCCGCGCAGGCCGTCGTGCTCACCGCGATGGCGAGTCCGACGGCGGCCAGCCGCGTGAATGACGTCATTGTCTTTCCTTCCGGGCAGGGCGGAGCGAGGGCCGTCCGCGCGCGGCGGCCCCGTGTGCGTGCGGTTCCTAGGTCCTGATCACCTTCGGCCCGAGCGCGGCGTAGCGGTGCGCCTCCGCCGGGGTGAGCGTGCTGTCGGTGATGATCGCCTCGAAGTCGGGGACGGCGGCGAAGCGGCTGAAGCTGGCGACGCCGAACTTGGTGTGCACGCCGACGAAGATCCGCCGCCGCGACACCTGGGCCGCCTGCGCCTTCACCGCGCTGACCACCGGGTCCGGCGTGGTCAGCCCGTGTTCCCGCGAGATGCCGTTGGCGCCGAGGTAGGCCAGGTCGATGACCATGTCGGCGAGCATCCGCAGCGCCCAGTGGTCGACCGTGGCCAGGGTGCGTCCCCTGACCCGGCCGCCGAGCAGCAGCACCGTGGTGGACGGTGAGGTGGACAGCGCCGCCGCGGTCGGCAGCGACGCGGTGATCACGGTCAGCGGCCGGGACGTCGGCAGCGCCTCCGCGATCAGCTGCGGGGTGAAGCCCTCGTCGATGAAGACCGTCTCGGCGTCGTCGAGCCGCTCGGCCGCCGCGCGGGCGATCCTGCGCTTCTCCGGGACCATCGACGCGGAGCGGAACTCCAGCCCGGTCTCGAAGCCCGCGCTCTCCACCGGGAACGCGCCGCCGTGGGTGCGGCGGACCAGGCCGTGCTCGCCGAGCGCGCGCAGGTCCCTGCGCACGGTCTCGGGGGCCACCGCCAGCTCGGAGGCGATCTCCATGACGTCGACCTTGCCGTCGGCACGGGCCTTGGCCAGGATCCGGCGCTTGCGCTCCTCGGCTTGCATCTGCACGATCCCTCCGCCCCCGTGACCGTTCGGACTTCGGCACTGCCCGTTCGGGCTGGGGATAGGTCTAACACCGGGTGCGGTGTGTGGCCAGTGCCACACCCGCTTCGGTGACGCCCGAATTCTGCCCGGTTCGTGAGAGCGCTACCAGGCTTGATCAGGCATCTGATGCCGCGGGTGGCGACCGCGCTGCCCGTACCGCGCCGGTGCTCCGCCCGTTCCGCCCGATTCCTGGTCGTTTTCGCCCCACCCAGGCAAGCCCCGGCGCCACGATCGGGCCGTCCCGGTCACCCTCCGTCCGTTCCCGCCACTCGTTCGGCGGCACCGCACAGCGTCGTGAGGTGGGAAATAACCGGTCGTCGCACCTGGGCGACCGGGCGGCGTGCTCACCCGCCCGGGTTACGCCGATCTCGCTATGGTTTGCCGACCCCGCAAGAGAGGTGTCCGTGATGCAGCAACCGCCGCCGCAGCAGCTGGCGACGACGCACCCGGCCGAGAGCCAGCCCCGGCCGTTGCACGTGCTCGTCGCCGGTGGTGGGATCGGCGGGTTGTGCCTGGCCCAGGGCCTTGCCAAGGCCGGTATCGGCGTCACCGTCTTCGAGCGCCACGCCAGCGTGCGCGACGGCGACCAGGGCTACCGGATGGTCGTCAACGCCGACGGCGAGCGCGCGCTGCGCGACTGCCTCCCCGGCGCGCTCATCGAGCTGTGCGAGCGCTCCTCGATCGCTCCGGCCACGCTGATGACCTTCCTGACCACCGATCTGGAGCCCAAGTTCGCCAAACCGCTGCCGAGGGCGGACTCCGGCTACGTGCTGAACCGGCTGACGCTGCGCGAGATCCTGCTCGCCGGGCTCGGCGACCGCGTCCAGTTCGGCCGGACGCTCACCGGCTTCGACCAGGTCAGCGGCGGTCGCGTGCGCGCGCAGTTCGCCGACGGCCTCACCATGATCGGTGACCTGCTCGTCGGCGCCGACGGCACCGACTCGATCGTGCGCCCCCAGGTGGTGCCCGACGCGGAGTTCGACGTCGTCGGCTACTCGCTGCGCGGCCGGACCGTCCTGCGCCCCGACTCCGCGTCGTGGCTGCCCGACATCCTGGTCGACACCGTCTCCAGGGTGCTCGGTCCCGACGGCGCGTCCATGTCCGTCGCCACCTGCCGCGTGCGCCGCGTCCCCGGCCTGACCGCCGTCCCGGACTACCTGTCGTGGTCGATCTCGTTGCACGGCAACCCCGGCGGGCTGTCCCCGCACTGGGCCGCGCGCGACCTCGTCGCCGACTGGCACCCCGCGCTCCAGCGGATCATCGCCGAGGGCGATCCCGCCGAGACCGTCGGCATGCCGATGCGCATGGCCCGCCCCGTCGAGCGGTGGAGCGCCACCAACGTCACCCTCCTCGGCGACGCCGTGCACACCGTCCCGCCCGGTCGCGGCGAGGGCGCCAACATCGCCCTCCGCGACGCCGCCGTCCTGCGCCACCGCCTCATCGACGTGGCCCGCCGCCGCATCCCCCTCGCGCGCGCCAAGGCCGAGTACGAGAACGAGATGCTCGCCTACGCGTTCGCCTCCGCCTCGACCACCCGCACCACCAAGCCCTACGCCCCCCGAGCCAACCCCTGACGTTCGTACCCAATGTGACACATGTTGCGTCTGACGAAACAAATGCCACATTGGGTACACGACAACTGGGCGCACGTGGTCGCGGACTGAAACGAATTCCGCCCAGCCCACGATTCGGGCTCGCCTCCTCATGTGCGGCTGAGCGATGGTTGAAGTGGGGGTTCCCCCGGCGTGCGAAAGCCACCCTCGCCCGCTCAGGAGCGCCTGGCCTGACCGGCGTTTCCGCTCGTTGAGTCCCTGTGGCGCTGAGCCTGCTGGTGAACGGACGCGGTCCGGTCACGTCGGTGGAGCGGGTGTCTTCAAGACCGGCGAACCCCGCTCTTGATCATCGCTAACCGCCACCTACTTCTGCGCCCCAGGGGTTTGCTGTAGTTGGAGACCGCCAAGGTGGGGGTTTGGGGGTCTTGAAGACTGGCGAACCCGGTTCCGTTCGCCGGGCTGTTCCGTGCGTTGAAGCATCCCCGGGGTGCGCGCGAAGGGTGCGCGATGGGAAACGCTATCGCGATTCATTTTTCGGGCCATCCCGAACGTGTGCGCACCATGTCCGGCATTCACCGAATGGTGTGGCGGAGTGTGCTGAACTGCTGAAACGGGATGTGTGAGCGTGGGCCGCGGGCCGTCTACCTGCGTCTTCCGGCTGGCTGCGATTGGTTGAGTCGAAACTCGATCGAATTGGGTGCCGTGCTGGTGTGCATTCGTGTGGCTTCATTGTGACGTCGGATCACGGGGCTATCTCGGTCCCGGCATCACAGTGAGAGGGAAGTTATGCGCATCATGAAGGTCTCCCTGGCCGTTGGCGGCCTCATCGCCTCGGCGCTCATCGTCGGTGGCACCGCCGTCGCCAGCCCCTCGAACGCGGTGACCACCGAACTCGCGGCCAAGGCCGAGTGCTCCATCAAGGTCAAGGAGGGGCACTCCGCCCCGATCGTCGACGACCACGGTTACCCCGTCGGCCACGGTGTCCACCCGAAGCTCGCCGCGGGCACGACGGTGAAGTCCTCGTGCTCGAAGCTGACGATGCTGAACGGGCCGGGCAGGTACTGCGGTGGCAGCACCGACAAGCTGATCAAGCTCGCTGCGGGCGATTACTCGGGTCGGTACGTCCCGAGCGTCTGCGTCACGCACCGCACCTGAGTCGAGACGACGAGAGCGGGGCATCGGTCGCGGACCGGTTCCCCGCTCTTGTCGCGGCGCCGAAACGCTGTTACGGTTCATTCAAAACAGCGTTATGGAGGACGGCGATGACCCTCGCACCAGTGGAGAACCCCTACCTGACCGGGAACCAGGGGCCCGCCGACGTGGAGACGACGGCGTACGACCTGGAGATCACCGGAGCGCTGCCGCACGAACTGGACGGCCGCTACCTGCGGATCGGGCCCAACGCGATCGGCGACATGGACCCGGTGCACTACCACCCCTTCATGGCCTCGGGCATGGTGCACGGGCTGCGCCTGCGCGACGGGCAGGCGCAGTGGTACCGCAACCGCTGGGTCCGCGTGCCGAGCGTCAGCGGACAGCTGGGCGAGGTCCCGGTGCTCGGCGCGACGACGGCGGCGCACGACACGGCGAACACCCACGTGATCCGGCACGCGGGCAAGCTGATGGCGGTCTCGGAGGCGGGAGCGCTGCCGGTGGTGCTCGACGAGCAGCTGGCGACGGTGTCCTACAACGACTTCGAGGGCAAGCTGCCGCACGGGTACGCCGCGCACAGCAAGCGCGACCCGAACACGGGGGAGCTGTTCGCGGTCACCTACTCGGCGGCGGAGAACGGTGGGCAGCTCGTCGTGGTCGGCGCGGACGGCGCCGTGACCGGTGTCGAACGCATCGAGATCGACGACAAGCCGATGATCCACGACACGGCGCTCACCGCGAACCACGTGGTGATCTACGACCTGCCGGTGACCTTCAACCCGGACGCGGCGAAGCTGGGGTTCTACCCGTACGTCTGGCAGCAGGGCCGCCGCTCGCGGATTGGCCTGATGCCGCGCTACGGCACGAACGCGGACATCCGCTGGTTCGAGATCGAGCCGTGCTTCGTCTACCACACGGCCAACGCCTACGAGGACGGCGATCGCGTTGTCCTGGAAGCGTTCCGGCACGAGCGCGTGTTCGACTCGGCGTGGTGGAAGCCGCTTGAGGTGGCGCCCGCGCTGTGGCGCTGGACGTTCGACCTCAAGGCCGGAACCGTCCACAGTGAACAGATCGACGATCTCGCGGGCGAGTTCCCGAGGATCGACGAGCGCAGGATCGGCGCCGAGCACCGCTACAGCTACGGGGTCGCGCTGCACCACGGCGAGGTCGGCAACCTCGCCGGGCGCGGGATCGCCAAGCACGACCGCGTCGCCAAGACCACGCAGGTGCACGACTTCGGCCCGTCGCGCTTCGCGGGTGAAGCCGTTTTCATCCCGCGCGCCAACGATTCCGCCGAGGACGACGGCTGGCTGATGAGCCTGGTGCACGACGGCGAGCGCGACCGCACGGACCTGGTCGTGCTCGACGCGGGAACGCTCAGCGCGGAGCCGGTTGCCGTTGTGCACCTTCCGGTTCGGGTGCCCGCGGGCTTTCACGGCGAGTGGTTCCCGACGCAGGACTGAAGCGCCCCAAGGCCCCCAGCAGCCGGTCGCGCTGCGAGACCTGGGTGCTGATCCGCTGCTCCAGCACGTCGAGGCGCCGCCGAACCACGTCCAGCGCGGCGGGGGACGGCGGCGCCGCCAGCAGATCGCCGTCCAGGCAGCCGACGAAGAACTCCACGTCCTCCAGGGTGAGCCCGAAGTCCACCAGCAACCGGATGTTGCGCACTCGGTCCACAGTGGACTCCGGGTAGTCCCGGTAGCCGTTGGCGAGCCTGCGCGAGCTGATCAGTCCGGCCTCCTCGTAGTGCCGCAGCGCGCGGGGCGTGACCCCGGTCGCCTCGGCCAGCTCGCCGATCCGCATCGCCCCTCCAGCACGCTCACGCCACGACGGCACCGCCGTCCACCGGCAGCACGACGCCGGTCACGAAGCTCGCGTTCGGCGAGGCCAGCCCGGCGATCGCCCACGCTACTTCCTCGGCGGTGCCGACGCGCTTCAGCGGCGTGTGCTCCATCTGCCAGGCCCGCGTCGCCGCGCGCTGCTCGGGGGACAGGCCCTGGTGCTCGGCGATCGGCGTGTCGATCGCGCCGGGCGCCACGCCGACCACGCGGATGCCCTGCGGAGCCAGCTCGACCGCCCAGCTCCGGGTGAACGTGTCCACGGCCGCTTTCGTTGCCGCGTATACAGAACTCGTCGGCCAGCCGCGCAGCGCTACTGCGGTGGACACGTTGACCACGACCCCGTTGTCGCGGCGCAGGTGCGGCACGGCGGCCTGTGTCAGCAGGACCGGGGCGACGAAGTTCGTGGCCAGCTGCGCGGCGACGGCTTCCGGCGTGATCGAGCCCATCAGTTCGTTGCGGACGATCCCCGCGTTGTTCACCAGCACGTCGAGCCCGCCGAAACGCGCAACTGCCTCCGCCACGATCCGCTCCGGCGCGCCGGGGTCGGTGATGTCGGCGGAGACGGGGTGGATCGAGCCGTTGTGCGCGGCGACCTCGGCGAGCGGTTCGGCCCGCCTGCCGACGATCACGACGTTCGCGCCGTGCTCGGCGAAGTGCAACGCGGTGGCTCGGCCGATACCCGTTCCGGCCCCGGTGACCAGGACTGTTCTGCTCATGCCGACGATCGTCCAACCCTGCCGCCAACGACAAGGTCAAGCGCGATCAAGCACGGTCGAGCCGGAATGTCGCGAGATCGAGTCCGGGCGCCGGGCTGAAGGTGCCGGTGCGCACGAAACCCTTGCGCTCGTAGAGGGTGATCGCGGGCGCGTTGGCCGCCCCGGTCGACACGACGACCGGCCCGTCCTCGCGCAGCACCTCGTCGACGAGCGCGCTGGCCAGGCCCTTGCGGAACCAGTCCGGATCGACGCACAGCCGGTCGATGTCGACTTCTCCTTCGGCCGTGCGCTGCCAGGCCAGGAACGCGATCGGCGCACCGTCGGCAGTGACTGCGCCGAGCCAGCGCAGCGGTTCGGCGCGCATCTCCTCCAGCGTTTCGTGCAGCGCGGGAATCCCGTCGAAACCGATCAGCTCCGCCTCGACGCGGTAGGCGCGCAGCCCGATCCGGTGCACGGCCTCAGCCACTCGGCCGTCCGCCAGGTCCACCGCGCGCATTGTCCAGCTCACCGGAAAGTTCTACCAGCACAGAGCATGAAATTGCCAAAGATTCACGTTTGGGAGAGCATTCTCGTCACCACTTCACGCAGGAGGTCCCATGCGCACCCGGCAGATCTTGAGCGTCCTCGTGGCCACCCTCGCGGTCGGCGCGGCAACGACCCCGGCCGCCTCCGCCGCGACGCCGGTCAAGGTCCTCCAGCTCAACCTCTGCCACGGCGGCTCCGCCTCGTGCTTCACCGGCGACCGGGTGATGGCCAAGGCGAAGGAGGTGATCGCCTCGGTCAAGCCGCAGGTGTTGTCCCTCAACGAGAGCTGCTCCGGCGACCTCGCCCCGCTGGGCGCCGCGATGGGCGCGGTGAAGTCGCTGTTCGTCGCCGCCCGCCGCGACGGCAACCCGGTGAAGTGCAAGAACGGCCAGGACTACGGCAACGCGATCCTCGTGGTGAGCGCGCTCGCGGGCTCGTCGGCCGGGCAGAGCGGAGTCTTCACCCAGCAGGACAGCCGCTCGGAGAAGCGCAGCTGGGGGTGCCTGCCAGCCGGGCGGATCAGCGCGTGCACCACGCACCTGTCGGCGTGGGACGGCCCGGTCGCGCTCGCGCAGTGCAAGGAGCTGATGGGGCGCGTCGAGGGCTACGCGCGCACCGCGCCCGCGCTGTTCTCCGGCGACATGAACTTGCGCCACAAGGGAAATCCGGACGCGCAGGCCTGCAACCGCGCAGGCTTCTACCGCAAGGGCGACGGCGGCCTGCAACACGTGTTCGCCTCGACGAAGTTCACCTTCGTCAAGAGCTCCACGATGGGGATGGGCGGCACGACCGACCACCCAGCCCTCATCGTCGAACTCAGTTTCTAGGCGCTGTCCTGCAAGTCGTCAGGTTTGCAGGTCTTCAAGACCACCCAACCCCCGCCCCAGCCGTCTTCAACGACGGCAAACCCCGCACGGCCGCAGGGTTTGCGGCGGTTAGCGATGATCAGCAGCGGGGTTTGGTGGTCTTGAAGACACCCCAACCCCTGGCGGCACCGTGACCGGAACACGCAGCGCAACCACTTACAGGACAGGCGCTAGTGGGCCCACCTCGCCGAGCCGGGGGTCTGCACGGCCGCGTGGCCCGCCGAGCCGGTGAAGGTGGCCCGGTAGCCGTCGCTGGACTGGATGCTGACGAGGGTCCGCTCGTCGGTGATCTCGGCGGAGCAGCTCGCGATGCCCGACGCGGTGGTGACGGCCTCGCAGAGCGCGCCGTTGTCCCACGTGCTGGTGAAGGTGATCTTCTCGCCCGCCACCCGCTTGGTGGTGCCCTTCTCGGCGAGCGTCGAGGTCAGCGTGACCGTTGCCGCCCACAGTGGCTGAGAGCTGTCCCTGCTGAGGAAACCCTTGGTGGACAAGGAGGTCGGGACCGCTGCTGCGGCGGCGGGGGCGAGCACGGCGGTGGCGGCGAGGGTGAGACCGGTCAGGACGGCGGCGGCGGCGGAACGCACGGGGACTCCCTGGGAAAGTGCGACAATTCGGACATCCCTCAGCAAAGCGGTCCCCGCCGCGCGCCGCACGTCAAGATCAAAAACGTCGATCCGGTCAGGACTCGCGGAAGGCCGAGGTGTTCGCGTTCAGCCAGGTCGAGAAGTCCTTGAGCCGGGGGTTCAGCGCGCGCACGGCGGCCAGGTCGCGGGCGCCGGTGAACTCGGCGTCGAAGTCGCCGTAGTACTGGAACATGTTGGCGATCTCCACTGCGCCCGGGAACTCGAAGGTGCGAAAGGTGTCGTAGGGGATCGACTGGAACCGCACCGGCTCGCCGAGCGCCTGCGCGAACTTCTCCGCGTACTGCGCGCCGGTCAGGTGCTCGCCGGCGATGCTGACCGTGCGGCCGACGAACTCCTTGCCGCGCTTGAGGATCTCCCAGGCGGTGCGCCCGATGTCCTCGGAGTCCACCCCGGCGAGCAGCTTGCCGTCCTCCAGCGGCAGGGCCAGCGTGATCACGCCGTCCTCGCCGCGCTTGGGCGGGAAGTACTCCACGAAGCCCTGGAAGTAGTAGGTGGTGTTGAGGAAGGTCGTCGGGACGCCCGCCTCGGTGAACAGCTTGTTGGCCTCGCCCTTCACGTCGAAGTGCGGCACGTTGTAGTGCTCCTGGAGCACCGGCATCCGCGCGTCGCTCACCGGCAGCAGCTCGCGCGTGTCCTCCAGCGTCGACCAGACCACGTGCTGGAGGTCGGCCGCCTTCGCCGCGCGGACCAGGACCTCGACCTCCGCGCGCTCCCTGTCGGCCGAGCCGTGCGCCCAGAAGTTCGTCACCAGGTAGGCGCCGTACGCGTCCTCGAAGGCCTCGCGCACGCTGGCCTCGTCGGTGAAGTCCGCGCGCACGACCTCGGCGCCCAGTGTGGCCAGTTCCTTGGCGGCGGCCGAATCGGGGTCCCTGGTCAGCGCCCGCACGGTGAAGCCGGACTCCGGCTCGGCCAGGATCGCCCTCGCGATGCCGCCGCCCTGCGCGCCCGTGGCGCCGGTGACCGCGATGATCTTCTGCTCGCCCATGACCCCGCTCCTTCGGATTGACGTATCAACCTGAACGTAGCTCCGCCAGGGTGACACGTCAATCTGAGGGGTAGGCTGGACGGGTGAGCGGACCCGAGTGGTTGACCGAGGAGCAGCAACGCGCGTGGCGCGCCTTCAAGGCGATGGAGACGATGCTCAACTCCCGCCTCGGCGCGAGCCTCCAGCGCGAGGCCGGGCTGTCCCCGGCCGACTACCGCATCCTCGTCGAGCTCTCCGAGTCATCGCACGGGCGGATGCGCGCCTACGAGCTGGGCGAGGCGACGCAGTGGGAGAAGAGCCGCATCTCCCACCAGCTCAGCAGAATGGCGCAGCGCGGCCTCGTCGAGCGGCAGCAGTGCTCCAAGGACACGCGTTACTCCGACGTCGTGCTCACCGAAACCGGCCGCGCCGCGATCGAGGCCGCCGCCCCGCTGCACGTCGCCAACGTCCGCGAAGCCTTCGTGGACGCCCTTACCTCCCAACAGCTCCAGGCGTTCGGCGAGGCCTGCGAAGCCATTCTCGCGCGCATCAAATCCCTCCCCACCTGACCCTCACAGGGCCGCGGCAAGGAGGGCGTGGATGTCAGGCTCGGGGACAGGGGACTGGGCGGCGACGAGCGCGGCGGCCTCGGCGAGCTTCGCAGGAGGGAAGCCGAGGGAAGCCAACGATGTGGGGGCGTCCACGCGGTGCGCCAACTCGCGCAGGCCTGACGCGGCGGTGGAAGCGTTGAGCGCGGCGGCGATCGGGGCGAGCGCGGGGCCGTCCATGTACTCGGCGACGTGCGGCAGTACGACGGAGTGCGTCGCCGCGTGCGGCAGGTCGTACGCGCCGCCGAGCACGTGGCAGATCTTGTGGTGCAGCCCCGATCCCGTCACCGCGAACACCGCGCCCGCGAGGTAGGCCCCGTACAGCAGCGACTCCGCCGAGGAATCCGCCAAGCCTGCCGCCAGAGCGCGGACGCTCTCCGCCGCCATCAGCGAACTGATCGGATTGGCCCCCGCCGCGTAGACGCCTTCGACGCTGTGCGCCATCGCGTTCATCGCACTGGTCACGGTCAGCGCGCGAGGCAGGCTCGCGGTCAGCGCGGGGTCGTAGATCACCACCGACGGCAGCACGTCCAGGCTCCGCCCGGTCTGCTTGCCCTCCGAGGACGTCATGCCCCACACGGGTGTCATCTCCGAGCCCGCGTACGTGGTCGGCACCGCGACGATGGGAAGCCGCAGCTCCAACGAGATCGCCTTCGCGGTGCCCACGGTGGACCCTCCGCCGACCGCGAGCAGGCAGTCCGCGCGCAGCTCCCGCGCCCGCGAGCGCGCGTGCAGCGCGACGGCGACCGGAACGTGCTCGCGCACCTCGGTGAACTCGCCGACCACGCGGTCTCCGAGCGGTTCGGCGATGCGGCGAGCCAGCGGGAGTCCGCGCGGCGTGGCCAGCACGAGCACGCGCTGCCCGCTGATCTCCTCCGCCACGGTCTCCGCGCTGCCCTCGCCGAACACGACACGACCGGGCAGGGACTCGTAGCGGAACGCGCGCATGAACCCACCATATTCTTCGCGTATGGAACTGCGGCACCTGCGGTACTTCGTCGTGGTCGCTGAGGAGCTGAACCTGACCAGGGCGGCGGAGCGGCTGCGCATGGCCCAACCCCCGCTCAGCGTGCAGCTGCGCAAGCTGGAGAAGGAGCTGGGCGTGCGCCTGCTCGACCGCTCCTCGCGCGGGGTCCGGCTCACCGACGCGGGCGCCCTGCTCTACGACGAGGCCCGCCGCATCCTCGGCTCGGTCGACCAGGCCGGCCAGCTCGTGCGCTCCGTCGGCACGGGCACCGTCGGCAGGCTGGCCCTGGGCTTCGTGCCCTCCGCCGCGCTGGAGGTGCTGCCGCCGATCCTGCGCGATTTCAAGGCGAGCCACCCCGAGATCACCTTGTACCTCAACGAGATGCGGCCCGACGAGGTGCTGGACTCCTTGCACGAGCACCGCATCGACATCGGCCTGTGCTACCTCGCGCGCGGCTTCGCCGATCCCGCGCTCAGCACCCGTTGCCTCGCCGAGGACCCGTTGGTGCTCGCCGTCCCGCAGGCGCACCGCCTGGCGGGGGAGTCCACTGTGGACATGAAGGAGCTGGCGGAGGAGAACTTCGTCCTGCCGACCCGCCACCGCATGCCCGGACTGCACGCGATCATCACGGAATCGTGCTCCGCCAACGGTTTCACGCCGCGAGTGGTGCAGCGCGAGGTGTGGCTGATGCAGACGGTGGTCGGCTTGGTCGCCGGTGGGATCGGTGTGGCGGTGGTCCCGGCCTCCGCGCAACGCCTGCGCTCGGAGGACGTCCGCTTCCTCGGCCTGACCGGCACCACCGCCCCGGCCCTCATGTCGGCCGCCTGGCGCCCCGACCGAGTTTCCCCGGTGCTGGAGGCCTTCCTCCGCCTGGTGACCTAGCTCACACGGGGTGGATGTCCGGTCTCGGCGCGCGGTCCCGTTCTCCCTGCGAACAGACTGGCACAGGGAGGCTGAAGATGAAGTACATGATCCTGGTCTACGGCTCGCAGCCGGACTACGACTCGATGGCTGGACCGGCCACCTCCGCCGAGGAGCTGAACGCGATCGGCGAGTTCCTGGCCGAGTTCACCGGCGAGCTGGCCGCCTCCGGCGAACTCCTCGATACGCAGGGTCTGGCCACGCCGGTGCTCGCGCGCAGGGTCCGCCTCCGCGACGGCGTGCCCGTGGTCACCGACGGTCCGTTCGCCGAGACGGAGGAGGTCATCGCCGGGTACTGGATCGTGGACTGCGTGAGCTTCGACCGCGCCACCGAGCTGGCCGTCCGGCTCAACAAGGCGCCGGGCCGGATCGCCGACGCCGGCGTGGTGATCCGCCCGGTCATGGGCGCTGACTACGACACCGACTGATCCGCGATGGGCAACGACTCGTTCGAGGACCTGGTGCGGCGGCTCGCCCCACAGGTCCTCGGCGCGCTCGTGCGGCGATACGGCCGTTTCGACGCCGCTGAGGACGCCGTCCAGGAAGCACTCCTGGTCGCGATGCGGCAGTGGCGCGAGCACGGCGTCCCGGAGCACCCGCACGCCTGGCTGCTGCGGGTCGCCTCGCGCAAGCTGATCGATCTGCTGCGCGCAGAGCAGGCCCGCCGTCGACGTGAGGACGTGGCCGCGAGCCGCGAGTTGCCCAGCGAGTGGAACAGCCCATCCGACGACGCGGACGACACGCTGATCCTGCTGACCCTGTGCTGCCACCCGTCGCTGACACCCTCATCGCAGATCGCGTTGACGCTGCGCGCGGTCGGCGGACTGACCACCGCCGAGATCGCCAGGAGCTTCCTCACCTCGGAAGCGAGCATGGTCCGGCGGATCTCCCGTGCGAAGCGCACCATCGAGGACAGCGGTGTGCCGTTCCGGATGCCGTCGGAAACCGAGCGCCCCCAACGGATCGACGCGGTGCTGCGCGTGCTGTACCTGATCTTCACCGAGGGCTACTCGGCGACATCGGGGCCGCAGCTGCACCGAGCCTGTCTGGCTGAGGAGGCGATCCGGCTCGCCGAGATCACCGCAGTGCTCCTGCCGGAGGACGGCGAGGTTGCCGGTCTGCTGGCCCTGATGCTGCTGACCGACGCCCGCGCTCCGGCCCGCCTCAACGAGCACGGCGAGCTGGTTCCCTTGCACGAGCAGGACCGCAGGCTGTGGAAGGCCGAGTCGATCCGGCGCGGCGTGGACCTGATCACCCGGGCGCTGCCCCGGGGTGAGGTCGGCCAGTACCAGTTGCAGGCCGCCATCGCCGCGATCCACGACGAGGCGCCGAGCTCCGAAGCCACCGACTGGCGGCAGATCGTCGCCCTCTACCGACTCCTGCGGAAGGTCTCGCCCAGCCCTGTCGTGGAGCTGAACCACGCCGTCGCCGTGGCCATGGCCGATGGGCCGACGGCGGGGCTGGCGCTGCTCGATGCCTTGGACGACCCGCGTCTTGCCCGAGATCGGCGACTGCACGCGGCCCGGGCCCACCTCCTGGAACTGGCTGGCGAGCCCGACACCGCGCGGGCTGCCTACCTGCGAGCCGCTGAACTCGCGACCAACATCCACCACGTGCGCTACCTGAACGCCCGCGCCCACAGCCTCGGCAAGGACACGACATGAAGCCGTACAAGATCGAGATCTCCGACGAGGCCCTGGCCGACCTGCGTTACCGACTCGACCGCGCTCGGTGGGCACCCGGGCTTGAGGACGCGAGCTACGGTGTGCCCGTCGCCAGGGTGCGCGAGCTGGTCGAGCACTGGCGGCACCACTACGACTGGCGCGCATGGGAATCCCGGTTCAACGAGCACCCGCAGTACACGACGACCATCGACGGCGCGAACGTCCACTTTCTGCACGTGCGTTCGCCGGAGCCGGACGCGCTGCTGTTGGTGCTCAGCCACGGCTGGCCCGGCTCGATCGCGGAGTACCTCGACGTGATCGGCCCGCTCAGCGACCCGCGCCGGCACGGCCTCGACCCGTCGATCGCCTTCGAGGTCGTGGTGCCGTCGCTGCCGGGCTCCGGGTTCTCCGGCCCGGCCAGCGGCTGGGGACCGAGGCGGATCGCCACGGCGTGGGCGGAGCTGATGCGGCGACTCGGCCACGAGCGCTACGGCGCGGCCGGAAACGACTGGGGCTCAGGCATTTCCGTCGAGCTGGGCCGCATCGCCCCGGAGCACGTTGTCGGCGCGCACGTGACGCAGACCTGGGACCCGCCGCCGAGCGATGACCCGAAGTGGGTGGCGGAGCTGGGGCCGAAGGACAAGGCGGCCTGGGAGGCCTTCCAGGACTACGCCAGCAACGAAGCCGCCTACGGAGTCGTTCAGGCCCAGCAGCCGCAGACCCTCGCGCACGCGCTGGCCGACTCACCCGTCGGACTGCTGGGCTGGAACGCGCAGGCCATGCACAACCACGGCTTGGACAACGACGCGATCCTCACCCACGTCATGATCCACTGGCTCACCGGCACCGCGGGCTCGGCCATCCGGATCTACGCCGACTACGCGCGCGAAACGCCGTCTCCCGGCCCCACCACCGTCCCGGTGGGAGTCGCCCAGTTCCCGGGCGACCTCCCCTCGATCCGGGTCTTCTCCGAGCACCACCACGACATCCTGTCCTGGAACGAGTACGACCGCGGCGGTCACTACGCCGCCCAGGACGCTCCGGACCTGCTGGTGCACGACATCCGCGAGTTCTTCACGGCGGCGCGGTCAGTCCCACGCGACCGGGAGTGAGCGGACGCCGTACACCAACGCGTCGTGCTTGAACTTGATCTCTTCGAACGGCACGGCGAGGCGCAGGCCGGGGATGCGCGAGTAGAGCCGGGTGAAGACCTCCTGGAGCTCGACGCGGGCCAGCTGCTGACCGAGGCACTGGTGCACGCCGTGCCCGAAAGCCAAGTGGCTGCGGGCGTTGCGGGTCAGGTCGAGGGTGTCGGAGTCGGGGAAAACTGACTCCTCGCGGTTGCCCGCCGACAGCGCCGCGACGAGCCATTCGCCCGCGCGGATGGTCTCCTCGCCGATCTCCACGTCCTCGGTCGCGTACCTGAACAGTCCGAAGTGGACGATCGACAGGTAGCGCAGCAGCTCCTCGGCCGCGCCCGGCGCGAGGTCGGGGTCCGAGCGCAGCGAGGCGAGCTGTTCCGGCCTGCGCAGCAGGGTCAGCGTGCTCAGCGCGATCATGTTCGCGGTGGTCTCGTGGCCCGCGACGAGCAGGGTGATGCCGAGCGAGACCAGCTCCTCGACGGTCAGGTTCGCCCCGGCCTCCGCGCCGCGCTGGATGAGCCTGCCGAGCAGGTCGTCCGTCGGACTCTCCATTTTGGACAGCACGAGCTGCGCCATGAACTGCTGCACCTGCATCGCGGCTCCTGCGAAGGCCTCCGGGTCGCCGTCGACGCCGACCAGCAGCGCGCTCTGCTTCTCGAAGGAATCCCGGTCCGCGTAAGGAACTCCGAGCAGTTCGCAGATCACCAGCGAGGGCACGGGAAGCGCGAAGTCGCGGTACAGGTCGACCGGCTCGGTGCTGGCAAGCATCGCGTCGATGTGCTCGTCGACCAGGCGCGCGATCGCCGGGCGCAGGGCCTCGACCCGGCGCACGGTGAACTCGGGGATCAGCAGTTTGCGCAGCCGCGAGTGCTCGGCACCGTCCAGCCGCAGCAGCACGCCGGGCGCGACCGGCTCGTTCGGGTCGGCGCCCGCGACGACGTGGTTGGACGGCGCGCCGCGCGAGCTGAGCCTGCGGTCGGCGAGCGCGGCCCTGATGTCCTCGTGCTTGGTGAGCACCCACGCGTCCACGCCGATCGGGCAGGACACCGAGGACACGCGCTCCGGCAGCTCGCGGTACCCGGGCGCCGGGTCGAGCGGACAGGCCGGGTCGCGCTCGACGGGGAAGGTTCCCCTGGTCGCGGTCATCGCCGACTCCCTTCGCAAAGTGGCAGCCACTGCCACGTGACCTACACTGCCATCGTCATCGGCGCCGTGGCAACGCTGATAGCCTTCGCGCCCCTGGAAACACCGGTGAACGCCGGAGGAGGAGGTGGCAGCCGTGGGGCTTCGCGAGACCAAGATGGAGCGCACCCGGCAGCTGCTCGCCGACACCGCCTTCGAGCTGTTCACCGCCAACGGCTTCGCCGCGACCACGATGGAGCAGATCGCCGCCGCCGCCGAGGTCGGGCCGCGCACCCTCTACCGCTACTACGCGACCAAGGAAGCGCTGCTGCTGACCTTCGTCGAGCAGCGGCTGGACGACGCGCTGGAGGTCTTCCGCGCCCAGCCCGAGGACGCGCCGGTGCCGAGGGCGCTGCACGAGCTGATCGACTACGTCCTGCGCACGGTCGCCGAATCCGGTGACCGCATTATCGCCGTCTACGAGCTGGCGTGGCGGACGCCGTCGGCCCGCGCTCGGCTCAACGACAAGACCACGCGCTGGCGCGGTGAATTGGCGACGGAAATCGCGCGGAGAATGGGCGGGCGAAGCGCGGAGCTGGCCGCGACTTTGGCATCCGCCAATACGATGACCGTGATCGAGGTGTCGGTGCGGACCTGGGTGGAGAGCGGGGGGCGTTCGAACATGCGGCGAATCACCCACCGCGCGCTGGACCTGCTCAGGGGCTCCGGGGTTCCGGTAGCCACCCCGTGACCGCTCGTCCCCCACTCGGACCAGCGGTTACCCGCTCGGCGGAGTGGGCAGGCACCCGTCGGTCCACCCGCATGTCCTAACGTCCCGGTCGCTGTCCGTGATACCCCCAGGAACGGGCGGCGGCGGGGCCAGTCGAACGAGTGGTTGTGCTCGGGACAGCCGTATTGTGACGTGCGTTCACGAGTCACTGACACGGGTGACTGTACGGATTTGAAAGTCCGATGCTAGCTTCGGACCCGTTGGTACATCGTATTTCGCACGCAATTCCTGGCGTGCCGATATCCGTTTTCTTCTGCCTTGCCGGATTTCCCGGTTTCTTAGACGTGTTCCAGTGACTGAGATTGGTGGTGTCGGTTGTGACCGAGTCGGTGCAGGCGGAGCGCGAGGTCAACGGCGCGAGCCCGCAGCAGAGCCTCGCGACGGCCGCCGCGCGCAACCTCGCGACGACGACCAAGTCGGTCCCGCAGATGCAGGGCATCTCCTCGCGCTGGCTGCTCAAGGTGCTGCCGTGGGTGCGGGCCGCCGGTGGTGCCTACCGGGTCAACCGCAGGCTCAGCTACGCCGTCGGCGACGGCCGGGTCACCTTCACCAACACCGGGGCGACCATCCGGGTCATCCCGCCGGAGCTGTGCGAGCTGCCGCTGCTGCGCGGGTTCGAGGACGAGGAGGTGCTGATCGCCCTCGCCGACCGCTTCGAACAGCGCGAGTACCAGCCCGGCGATGTGATCGTGGAGTTCGGCAACCGCTCCGACCAGGCCTTCCTGATCGCGCACGGCAAGGTGGCCAAGATCGGCGCCGGCGCCTACGGCGATGAGACCGTGCTGGACACCCTCGCCGACGGCGACCACTTCGGCGACGAGACCCTGGCCGCCGACGGTGACATCTGGGAGTACACGGTCAAGGCGAAGACCGCCTGCACCGTGCTGATGCTCCAGCAGAGCGCCTTCGACGCCATCGTCGAGCAGTCCGAGGCGTTGCAGGCCCACGTCGCGGAGTTCCGCGCCAAGCTCGGCCAGCCGCACAACGACCACGGCGAGGCGGCGATAGACCTCGCGTCGGGCCAGGACGGCGAGTACGACCTGCCCAGCACGTTCGTGGACTACGAGCTGAAGCCGCGCGAGTACGAGCTGAGCGTGGCGCAGACGGTGCTGCGCGTGCACTCGCGCGTGGCGGATCTCTACAACGAGCCGATGAACCAGACCGAGCAGCAGTTGCGGCTCACCGTCGAGGCGCTGCGCGAGCGCCAGGAGCACGAGCTGGTCAACAACCGCGACTTCGGTCTGCTGCACAACGCCGACCTCAAGCAGCGGCTGCACACGCACTCCGGTCCGCCGACGCCCGACGACATGGACGAACTGCTGTCCTCGGTGTGGAAGGACCCGAGCGCGTTCCTGGCCCACCCCAAGGCGATCGCGGCCTTCGCCAGGGAGTGCAACAGCCGCGGCATCTACCCGCACGCCGTGGACATCGGCGGCAACAAGGTGCCGTCCTGGCGCGGCATCCCGATCCTGCCGTGCAACAAGATCCCGGTCAGCCAGAACGGCACGTCCTCGATCATGCTGATGCGCACCGGTGAGGAGAACCAGGGCGTCATCGGCCTGCACCAGACCGAGATCCCCGACGAGTACGAGCCCGGCCTGTCCGTGCGGTTCATGGGCGTCAACGAGAAGGCGATCATCTCCTACCTGGTGAGCACCTACTACTCGGCGGCGGTCCTGGTGCCGGACGCGCTCGGCATCCTGGAGAACGTCGAGCTGGGTCGCTACAGCTGAGACCGCGTCCCCGTCGCTTCCCCCAGGGCGGCGGGGACGCCCCTTCCCTTGCGACAGCTCATCCGGCCCTTGCGACAGCTCATCCGGCGCGGACAGAAAACGGTGGTGTTTTTCAGTGACACAGACGGACATCGGCGGCACACCGCAGGCCAAGCAGCTCAGCCTCGGCACGGCGGCGGCGCGCAACCTCGCGACGACGACCAAGTCGGTCCCGCAGATGCAGGGCATCACGCCGAGGTGGCTGCTGCGCGTGCTGCCGTGGGTGGAGGCCGGTGGCGGCGCCTACCGCGTCAACCGCAGGCTCACCTACGCCGTCGGCGACGGCCGGTTGTCTTTCAGCAACATCGGTTCCGACATCCGCGTGGTCCCGCCGGAGTTGTGCGAACTGCCGCTGCTGCGCGGTTTCGAGGACGAGGAGGTGCTCGGCGCGATCGCCGACCGCTTCCAGCAGCGCGAGTTCGCCGCCGGGGACACGATCGTCCGCGACGGCGAGGCAGCCGACGAGATCTTCCTGGTGGCGCACGGAAAGGTGAACCAGGTCGCCTCCGGCAAGTACGGCGACCCGATCGTCATCGGCACCCTCGTCGACGGCGACCACTTCGGCGACCAGGTGCTCACCGGGGACAGCTCGCCGTGGTCCTACACGGTGAAGGCCGCGACCGCGTGCACCGTGCTCACCCTGTCCGCACAGGAGTTCCAGCGCCTGATGGCGCAGTCGGAGGCGTTGCGCGAGCAGGTCGAGCGCTACGTCACCACACCCAAGCGCTCGCAGAACAAGAAGGGCGAAGCCGCGATCGACGTCGCCGCGGGCGAGTCCGGCGAGTACGAGCTGCCCGGCACGTTCGTGGACTACGAGCTGAAGCCGCGCGAGTACGAGCTGAGCGTGGCGCAGACGGTGCTGCGCGTGCACTCGCGCGTGGCGGATCTCTACAACGAGCCGATGAACCAGACCGAGCAGCAGTTGCGGCTCACCGTCGAGGCGCTCAAGGAGCTCCAGGAACACGAGCTGATCAACAACCGCGAGTTCGGCCTGCTGCACAACGCCGATCTCAAGCAGCGCATCACCACCCACAGCGGCCCTCCGACCCCGGACGACCTCGACGAGCTGCTCTGCCGCAGGCGCAAGTCGCGCTACTTCCTGGCCCACCCCAAGACGATCGCGGCCTTCGGCAGGGAGTGCAACAAGCGCGGCCTCTACCCGGAGGGCACCGTCGTCGACGGCAAGCAGGTCATGGCGTGGCGCGGGGTTCCGCTGCTGCCGTGCGACAAGATCCCGATCACCGAGTCGCGCACGTCCTCGATCCTGGTGCTGCGCACGGGGGAGGAGGACCAGGGCGTGATCGGCCTGCGCCAGACCGGGCTGCCGGACGAGTACGAGCCCGGGTTGTCCGTGCGGTTCATGGGCGTCAACGAGAAGGCGATCATCTCCTACCTCGTCAGCGCGTACTACTCGGCGGCGGTGCTCGTCCCGGACGCCCTCGGTGTCCTGGAGAACGTCGAGATCGGCCGCTGAGGGCCGGGGCGAGGGCGACGGACATGGCCACGGTCGAGGCGATGACCGCGGGCAGGTCGGCACGTGACGTGCTTGCCTGGAGCCGCAACATGGTTGACCCCGCCCTGCGCGCGGTGGTCGAGGCGATGCCGCCGTCGATGGCGCTCATCGCGGGCTACCACTTCGGCTGGTGGGACGAGCACGGCAGGCCCACGAGCGCGGACGGCGGGAAGGCACTGCGCCCGGCGCTGGTGCTGCTGTCGGCGGCGGCGGTCACCAGCGACACCTTCGACGAGTACGACTGCGTCGAAGCGGCGCTCCCGGCGGCGGCGGCGGTGGAGCTGGTGCACAACTTCTCGCTGCTGCACGACGACGTGCTCGACGGGGACCTGACCAGGAGGCACCGGCCGACGGCGAACCGGGTTTTCGGCTCCAACGCGGCGATCCTGGCCGGGGACGCGATGCTGACGGCGGCCTTCGCCGTGCTGGCCAAGAGCGAGCACGGTGCGACGCAGCAGGCGCTCGGCGTGCTCTCCACGGCGGTCATGGACCTGGTCGACGGGCAGAGCAAGGACCTCTCCTTCGAGGACCGCGCCGACGTCGAGCTGGCGGAGTGCATGGCCATGGCGGAGCGCAAGACCGGCGCGCTGCTCGGCTGCTCCGCCCAGCTGGGCGCGCTCTTCGGCGGTGGCACACCGGAGCAGACGCGGTCGCTGCGCGGCTTCGGCGACCATCTCGGGCTGGCCTTCCAGCTCGCCGACGACCTGCTCGGCATCTGGGGAGATCCCAGGCGCACCGGCAAACCCGTGCACTCCGACCTCGCCAACGGCAAGAAGTCCTTGCCCGTGGTGGCGGCGCTGAGCTCGGGCACCCCGGCCGCGCGCGAGCTGGCCGTGCTCTACCTCAGGGAACAACCGCTCTCCGAGGTCGAACGGGCCCGCGCCGCCGAGCTGATCGAGCTGGCCGGTGGGCGGGGCTGGGCGCGGGATCAGGCCGAGCAGCTGACCAACCGCGCGTTCGCCGAACTCGCCGCGGTCACTCCTGCGGCGCGTCCCGCGGCGGAACTGCGTGCTTTGGGCACACTGGTGGTCACCCGCGACCACTGACCGAACAACGCGTTCGACGGGCAGTCCCCCGCCAGCCGGTGGGGGACTGCCCCGTTCGCTTCAGCTGTGAGGAGTTCGTGTGTCCCACCGCGGCAGGATCGGCGTCGTCCTGGCCCGGACCGGCAGGCTCACCCTGCTCGGCGATCCGCTCGACCACGTCGTGCACCGCTTCCGCGCCCGGTTCCCCTCGCTGGACTTCGTCACGGCGGACAGCCGGTCCACTGTGGAGGGAGCGCGCGCCGCGACGCGCAGGCTGATCGAGCGCGAGGGCGTCCGCCTCGTGGTGTGCCTCGGCGGGACCAGTGTTCTGCCCGCGATCACCGAGACCTGCGAGCGGTTGCGGACCCCGTGCGTGTCCACCGCCCTGCCCTGGCAGGTCTACCGCTACGGCCGCGATCGGGACTTCGACTGGACCTTCCACTTCTGCTGGGGCCTCGACGACATCGCCGCGACCTTCGCTGACCTGTGGCGTCACGCGGGCGACTCCGTCGGTCTGCTGTGGAACGACGGGCCCCAAGGACGAGCGCTGCGCGACCCTTCTTTCGGCTTCCTGCCGGTGAAATCCCACGCCGTGGTGGACGCGGGCGCCTACCGGGAGTCCGAGTCCGACTTCGCCGTTCAGGTCGAGGCGTTGCTCCGGTCCGATGTGGACGTCGTCAGCAGCGCCGCGACCACCGGCGACCTCGTGCGGTTCCTGGAACGCGCTGGCCGGGAAGGATTGCGCCCCAACCTGGTGACGTGTTCCCGTTGGCTGGCCTACCCGTTCGACATGGACAACCCGGCGCTGGACCGCGTCGCCACCGTCGTGGCCTGGGCGCCCGGCCACCGCTACGTGTCCAGTGTGGACGGTATTTCGCCGGTGGAGCTTGCTGCGGACTACAAGCGCCAGACCGGTCGCCCGTGGTTGCCGCTGCTCGGGCTCGCACACGCGCTGCTGGAGGTCGCCGTGCATGCCGTGACCGAGGGCGAGGACCGCGCGGCCGTCGCCGACGTGCTCGCGAAGTCCACTGTGGACACCATCGCTGGGCGGCTGGACTGGACGAGCGGCCCGGTGCCGTGCGTGGCAACGCTCCCGCTCGCGGCGGGTCAGTGGCAGGACGGTGTGCTTCGCTTGGTGGACAACGACAAGGTCCCCGCCGCGGTGTGCGACGGGGACCTTCTCGTCGGTGTCAGGAACTGAGCGTGATGGTGAACTTGTAGGACACCGGCGCGGTCGGGTCGAGCAGCGCGCCGCCCTGCTTCGCGGTCTTCGCCTCGCCCCTGGCGTCCTTGTAGGCGCCGGTCCCGCCGATCACCGCCATCGTCGAGTCCTTGAAGCTGCTGCTCACCCCGACGGTGTAGGTGCGCAGGCTGGACAGGTGGATCTCGCCCTTGGCCAGGCTGAAGGCGCTGGTGCAGTGGGAGGTCAGCTCCGGGAGCGCGATCCTGGCGACCGTGCAGGTGGAGTAGCCCTCGCCGACCTTCGCGCCCGCCTCGTCCAGCAGCTCGCCGCCGCCGAGGAAGGACAGGCCGACCGTGGGGACGGCGGGCAGGCTGAGGACGGACCGCTTGGCGGTCACGACGATCGTCTCGTCTGCGGGGGCGGCCGGGGCCGCGCTCGCGGTGAGCACCGGGATCATCGCGGCGGCCGCGGCGATGCCGAGCAGTCGTTTCCAGGACATGTGTGCCTTCTCCTCGAACGGTTTTCTACGGAAGGGGCAGCGGTTGCCCCATCTGCGACAGCGCGACGCGGAACGCCTCGGGTGAGACCGCGGCGGCTCCGGAGAACGGGTGGTCCATGAGGTGGGTGAACAGCAACGACGCCGAGACGAGCATGGCCAGCACGCCCACCATCAACGCGTGCGGCAGGAAGCGCTCGGTGCCGAAGAACAGCGCGAAGCCGATCAGCAGCGCCCCGCCGATGATCAGTCCCACCCAGAAGAAGCTCGGGATCGAGGGCACCGCCTCGTTGAGCCGGTCGCGCCGGGCGCTGCCGATGGTGTTGACGCGCTCGATCATGGCGCTGTAGAGGGCTTCCTGGCGGGGTTCCTCCACGTCGACCTGGACGATCGCCCTGCGCATCTTCTTGGCGACCTCCTCGACCTTCGGGCTGCCCTTGCCCTGGGCCAGCAACGGCCACTCGTCGACGATCACCGCCTTCGCGTAGGAGACCGCAATGTCCTGGAAGGCCGCTTTGTCCTTGTCGGAGAAGGCTGTCGAGGCGAAGTAGAGGCCGGGGAGCGCGTTCGCCTCCACGTAGGTGTTGGCCCGCGCGGCGCCGAGGTCCTCCCACACGGCGACCACCACGAAGGCGACCAGGATGGCGTAGAAAGCGCCGCACGCGGCGAAGAAGTGCCCGGAGACCTCGTTGTACTTGGAGCGGGACTCGAAGGGCACCAGCCTGGTGACGATGTAGGCGGCGACCACGCTCGCGATCACCGTACCGCCGACGACGAGGATGCTTTGCAGCAGCACGAATGTGCCTTTCGACGGTGCGGCAGGGGATAGCTCGAAGGTAGTTCCCGTGCCGGAGGACCGACCATTACACGAACAGGCGGAGCCCACGGGGAAAAGCAGGGGGAAGATCGCGTAGCGTCAGCGCATGGCCACTTTGGTGTCGTTTCACGCTCACCCCGACGACGAGTGCATCGGGTGCGGCGGTGTCATGCGCAAGGCTCACGAGGAGGGTCACCGCGTCGTGCTCGTCGTGGCGACCCGGGGTGAGCAGGGCGAGGTCGCTGACGGCTTCCTCGCCGAGGGGGAGCAGCTGTGGCAGCGCCGCGTCACCGAGACCCACGCTGCGGCCGAGATCCTGGGTGCTGATCGGGTAGAGTTCTTGGGCTACAAGGACTCCGGCATGATCGGCGAGCCCTCCAACGACTTCCCCGGCTCGTTCTGGACGGCGGACGTGGAGGAGGCCGCGCGCAAGCTCGCCGCCATCCTGCGCGAGGAGAGCGCCGAGGTCCTCACCATCTACGACGACAACGGTGGATACGGTCACCCCGACCACATCCAGGTCCACCGCGTCGGCAAGCGCGCCGCCGAGCTCGCCGGCACTCCGCGCGTCTACCAGAACACCATGAACCAGGACCACATGCGTCGAGGCATGGCCGCCATGGCCGCCCAAGCCGAGAACGTGGACATGCCCGACGTCGAGTCCGAGGGCCAGTTCGGCAAGCCCGAGGCGGAGATCACCGCCGCCGTCGACGTCACCAAGTACCTGGAGGCCAAGCGCGCCGCGATGCGCGCCCACGCCAGCCAGATCAGTGAGGACTCGTTCTTCCTCGCCATGCCCGACGACGGTTTCGCCTACGCCTTCGGCACCGAGTGGTTCATCCGCGAGGGCCACGGCCCCGGCATCACCGAGACCGACCTGATGGAAGGCCTCTGAGCCGCACCGCAACGATGATCTGGGTGGTCTTGGGTGGTCTCGAAGACACCCATCCCCTGCTTTGATGTGACCGGGCGCCTTCTAGAACGGCGCGGGTTCGGCGGTCTTCAAGACCTACAAACCCCTGCCCCAGCGGTCTTCAACGACGGCAAACCTCGCGAGGCTGCTGGGTTTGCGGCGGTTGGCGATGATCAACAGGGGGTTTGGTGGTCTTGAAGACACCCCGACCCCCCAGCAGCACCGTGACCGGAATACGCAGCGCAACCACTTACAGGACAGGCCCTAGAAGGGTGCGGGTTCGGCGATGGGCTCGGGCGCGGTCTCGTAGGTGTGCCCCCGAGGCGTGGTCCACGCGTGGCTGCCGTCGTCACGGTTTTCGCAGGACCAGTTGGTGTGGGTCTTCATCCGATGGTGACGCCTGCATTTGGGTCGCAGGTTCTTGATGGTGGTGTTGGTGCCGTTGTAGGGGCAGCAGTGGTCCAGGTCGCAGCGGTGTGCTGGTTGCCTGCATCCGATGGCGGTGCAGGTGGGGTATCTCGCGGCGATGAGTTCGCGTTGTTTGTCGGTGGGGCGGTAGATGTTGCTGATCTCCTCGGCCATGCCGGTCTTCGGGTCGGTGAGGATGCGTTTCCAGATGCCGCCTGCTGCGATGTCCCTCGCCAGGGGTGCGGGGAGCGGGCCGTAGCCGTTGAGCATCCCCGGCTCGTCAGTGAGACCGAGGGCTGAGGTGACGGGCATCGTCAGGTAGACCATGGTTTGGCCTTGCGGGGCGGCGGTTTCCTTGCCGTGCAGGAGGTCCTTCGCCACGTCGGAGCGCTTCTGGTCCAGGGTCCGGCGGTCCTTCGGCAGAGCCTTCGCGATGCGGTCGATGCGGTCGTAGGACAGGGCAGCGTCGTGGGCGGTCATGGTCAACCTCAGGGAGGACATGCCGTCCTCCAGGTTGAACTTCTCCACCAACCGCGCCTTGTGCTTGGCCTTATGACGACGCTCAGCGGCCTCGGGGTCGATACGGTGGATGTAGCGGACCCCGTACTGACGGGTGGCGGAGTAGGTGTTGGTCTCGGCGTGGGGGACGAGGACTTTCTCCACGACCAGGGCTTGAGCGATGGGGAGGGTGCGGAGGAGGTCGAGGATCATGAGTGACTTGCCCTCGTCGATTCGGCCTTCGGCCATCGCCTTGAACACCACACGATGCTCCACAAGCTCCGTCGCACGGTCGATCAACCGGGCACCCTTGACCGGCGACACCTTCAGGACCGGGGCGATGAAGTTCTCCGCGAACTCACGATCACGAGAATCAAGCCCCGCGAGGTAGTCGACCAGCACACCGGAGAATGTCGCGATAGCTTGAGCGATACCTGCGTAGGCTGCTTTTACGTCAGCTTCGTCCATACCTCCTATTTTACGCCGATTAAATAGTGGATCATGGCTCTAACGGATGAATCCCCAGGCGCCGACCACGCCGAAAAAGCAACCCCAGACTAAAGCGAGCCGCGAAACAAGCCGGGTCGGCTTTACCTGGGGTGCGCGTGCCATACGCTTGCCCGCGTGGGCCGGTGATCCTTCACCGTGCCCGTCCGGCCCATGACGGCACGCGCAAGGGGCCCCAGGTCAAGCCGACCCCCACGCTGGAACCGGCGCAAGCTGGAAGCCCAGCCGTCCCCGACCAAAAACCCCAACCGTCCCCAACCAAGAAAGCTAAATATCCCGAAAAATCTCAATCCGAGCCCCCAGCTGATTCAACCGAGAAGCCAACTGCTCATACCCCCGATTGATCACGTAAACATTCCGCAACACCGACGTCCCCTTCGCGGCCAGCATCGCCAACAACACCACCACCGCAGGCCGCAACGCGGGCGGGCAAATAACCTCCGCCCCCGACCAATGAGTCGGCCCCTCGACGTTCACCCGGTGCGCGTCCAGCAACGACACCCGCCCGCCCAGCTTCGTCAGCTCCGTCAGGTACAGCGCCCGGTTCTCGTACACCCAGTCGTGGATCAACGTGGTCCCCTGCGCGGTCGCCGCGATCAGAGCGAAGAACGGCAGGTTGTCGATGTTCAGCCCGGGGAACGGCATCGGGTGGATCTTGTCGTTGGGCGCGCGCAGGCTGCTCGGGCGCACCACCAGGTCCACCAGGCGGGTGCGGCCGTTCGCCGCCGGGTACTCCTCGCTGCGGTCGTAGTCGAGGCCCATCTCCTCCAGGAGCGCCAGTTCGATCTCCATGAACTCGATCGGAACGCGGCAGACGGTGATCTCCGAGCCGGTGACGATCGCGGCGGTCACCAGGCTCATCGCCTCGATGGGGTCCTCGGACGGCGAGTAGTCGACGTCGCGGTGCACGCGCGGCTGGCCGTGCACGGTGAGCGTGGTGGTGCCGACGCCTTCGATGCGCACGCCGAGTTCGGTGAGGAAGAAGCACAGGTCCTGCACCATGTAGTTCGGGCTGGCGTTGCGGATCACCGTGACGCCGTCGTGCCCGGCGGCGGCCATGAGCGCGTTCTCGGTGACGGTGTCACCGCGCTCGGTCAGCACGATCGCGCGGCTCGGCCGGCGTGACCGGTCGACCTCGACGTGGTAGCTGCCAGAAGCCGCCTTCACCTCCAAACCGAAGGGGCGCAAGGCGGTCATGTGCGGCTCGACGGTGCGCGTGCCGAGCGCGCACCCTCCGGCGTAGGGCAGTTCGAACTCGGTCTCGTGGTGCATCAGCGGCCCGAGGAACATGATGATGCTGCGAGTCCTGCGCGCCGCCGCGACGTCCATGGACGCCAGGTCGAGCTGCGCGGGCGGGACGATCTCCAGGTCGTTGTCCTCGTTGAGCCACCGCGTGCGCACGCCGATGCTGGCGAGGACTTCGAGCAGCCGGTTGACCTCCTCGATGCGCGCGACCTTGCGCAGTGTCGTCCTGCCGGAGTTCAGCAGCGCCGCGCACAGCAGCGCGACACCGGCGTTCTTGCTGGTCTTCACGGTGATGCTGCCGGAGAGCGACCGGCCGCCCTCGACGCGCAGGTGCATCGGGCCGGAGCGGCCGAGCGTGACGATCTCCGAGTCCAGCGCCGCGCCGATCCTGGTCAGCATCTCCAGGCTGAGGTTCTGGTTGCCCTGCTCGATCCGGTGCACAGCGCTCTGGCTGGTGGCGAGCGCCTCGGCCAGCTGGGCCTGGGTCCAGCCCCGGTGCTTGCGGGAGTCGCGGACCAGGCGCCCGATCTGGCGCAGGTAGGCGGAGAGCTGTTCGGAGCTGTCAGACATGCCGCCGACGCTATCTCATATCTGACGTACCCACTTCGCGTGCCCCCGGCGAAGCGCGAGAAAGCCAGCTCAAACCGCCATTTCGAATGCTTCCAGTGATGTATCGGCAGAAAAATGAGTCATCCCTGACCCAAAAAAGCTCATGCGTGGTACGTTTTGAGTATGGAGGAGCTTGAAACGGGTGTTCGAGGGCGCACAAAGCAGGCGATCCTGGCCGCCGCGGCCGCGACGCTGGGGAAGGACCGCGCGGCGACGCTGGCCGACATCGCCGCCGCGGCCGAGGTGGGGCGCAGCACCGTGCAGCGCTACTTCGCCGAGCGGGAAGACCTGATCAACGCGGTCACGCTCGACTCGCTGCGGGTGCTCGGTCTGGCCACCGAGGAGGCCGACATCGGCAGGGGCGCGCCGGGGGAGGCGATGCGCAGGCTCGTCACGGCGGCGGTCGGCGTCGCCGAACGCGTCCTCTACCTCTACGGCGACCCGGAGGTCGTGGCGAGCTTCGGCGGGACCGACGCCGAGGACGAGGGCAGCATCGCCGTGCGCGGCCTCATCACGCGCGGCCAGGCCGACGGCACCTTCGACGCCGAGGTCGACGCGTCGTGGATCGAAACCGTGCTGTGGTCGCTGGTCTACAGCGCCTCCGACTCGGTCAGCCGGGGGCACATGCCGCGCCACACCGCGACCGCGATGGTCATCCGCACGTTGGAGCAGGGAATCTCAGGGGGAAGCAGATGAAGGTCTTGGTGACCGGCGCGACCGGCAACGTCGGCAGGTTCGTGGTCGAACAGCTTGTCCGGCAAGGGGTTTCGGTGCGCGCGCTGACCAGGGACCCGGCGCGAGCGCGGTTTCCCGAAGCCGTGGAGGTCTTCGCGGGCGACCTCACCGACCCGGCCTCGCTGCCGCTCGACGGCGTGGACCGCATGTACCTCTTCCCGGTCCCCGGCACCGCGAAGGCCGTCGTCGCCCGCGCGGCCGAAGCCGGGGTGCGGCGCATTGTGACGTTGTCCTCGGGCGCGGTGACCTTCGGCCACGACACCACCCACCACCTGCCGATCGAGCAGGCCGTCGAAGCCTCCGGTCTACAGTGGACACACGTGCGGCCGGGCGAGTTCGCGATGAACAAGCTGTGGCTGTGGGGGCCGTCGATCCGCGCGGAGAGCGTGGTCCGCGACCCGAATCCGGACGCGGGCTGGTTCCCGACGCACGAGCGCGACATCGCCGAGGTGGCCGTTGCCGCGCTGACCGAGGACGGGCACGAGGGCAAGGCCTACGACGTCAACGGGCCCGAGCAGATCACCTACCGCGAGCAGGTCCGAGCGATCGCGGACGCCTTGGGTCGCGAGATCCGCTTCGAGACGGTCAGCCGTGACCGCGCCCGCGAGCTGTACATGGCTCAGGGCGGTTTCGCCGCGGAGAACGCGGATTTCCTGCTGGGCTACGCCTCCTACGACGGCGAAGACCAGGAGAAGCCCGACTTCGAGTGGGACGAGAGCTGGACCTTGCCTTCCTCGGAGCCGGTCACGGGCCGCGCGCGGACCTTCGCGGAGTGGGCGCGCGACCACGTGGACGACTTCCGCTAACCGCGCCAGGACTGGAAAGCCGTCAGTCCGAACGAGGAACCCTGTTGCGGCGTGCCGAGAACGCGTAGCGCACTCGTCGTGACCGT
Source organism: Allokutzneria multivorans (assembly GCF_039537405.1). Lineage (NCBI taxonomy): Bacteria > Bacillati > Actinomycetota > Actinomycetes > Pseudonocardiales > Pseudonocardiaceae > Allokutzneria > Allokutzneria multivorans. Next base: position 233,565 of record NZ_BAABAL010000003.1, read on the forward strand.
GGGGAACGTGATCCTCGTGAGATCGTTCCCCACGGTCGGAGTCCTGGTCTGCGCGGGAACATCCGTCCAGGAGCCGTCGGATCGCTTGTACTGCAACAGGTACCACGCGGGAACACGCACCCCGCCAGCGTCGTCGTAGAAGAACAGTCGCACGTCGGAGGTCGCGGTCGGCTTGCCGAAGTCGACCGCGAGCCAGTCGGTCGGGTTGGGGGAGCGGTAGCTCGTCCACCGCGTGTTCGGCACGTCCAAGAAGAAGTTCTGGCCGTCATTGGCCTGCGCGGGAAGATCACCATTACCGACGTTGGAGTACGACGCGCTGGCCTCCGGGAAGCCCGAACCGCTCACATTGGCCGCGTCATCCACCAAGCGCGGCAACGGTTTCACCGCACCTCGGGGCACGGACACCCGCAGCGGCTTGAGGTCTGCCTGCCGAGCGACCTCGCGGCCGTCGAGGTAGACGCGCAGCCCCTGACCGCGACCGTAGTGCTTGCCGTCCTGATCCCACACCACGCTCAGGTTTCGGCCGTGGTAGGCGAGGTTCTCCACCGCGAAGTGCGACCACGTCGCCAACGGACTGATCAGCACGCTGTCGTCGGAGCGCGGTCGGATGCCGAGCAAGCCGGACAGGACGAGGTCCGCGTAGGTCGAGTGGTTGTAGTCCTCGCTGTGGTTCCTGCCGTCGTAGAGCCAACGCGGCTCGTCGGGGTGGTGCGCCTCGGCGACGTAGGGCTTGCCGTCCTTGGTCTGCGTGAGCGCGTACCCCCGCAGCAGCGCGACGTAGTCGGCCTTGTCCACATAGGACTGAGCCGGGTAGTCGATCAGCAGGTTGGCCATCGCGGTCAGGGTCTGGCTCGTGGCGTACGGCCAGCTCGGCCCGCTCCACCGGCAGCACCCCCGCTCCGCGTCCTTCATGAACCACGGACTCCGGCGCTCCACGGTGGTCGGCCCGAACCGTGCCGCGAACCCTTGTGGGTCAACGAGTTGAGCCCATGCTTCGGCGTTGCCGGGCGGCGCGGTGTGGAACATCCACGGCACGAAGCCGATCTGCTCACGGTCGGCGATCTTCACGCGATCCGGGTTGTCGTCGCGCATGACGTGCTTGTAGAACTTCTTGTCCTTGTCCCACAACCACTTCTCCTGCGCCTTCGTCAGCGACTCCGCGCGCTCGCGGTAGGTGCGCTCCGTCGCGCGGTCCCCGGTGCGCCGCGCCAGCTCGGCGATCGCCCGGGCGTCGGCGATCTGGTAGCTGTTCAGCGTGGGCCGGAACCCGTCGCCGCCGTGGTACGGATCGGGGCTCTGGTACGAGCTGGCCGTGTACTCCATCGCGTCCCACACCGGGGTCTGCCAGTAGAGCCCGACTTCGGTGTTGTACTGCGGGGACCAGCGCTCCCAATGCCGCTTCAGCTCGGGCAGCAGGTTCGCCGCGAAGCCGACGTCACCGGTCACCTCGGCCCGCCGCAGCGCCGCGTCGGCCAGCCACGACGAGTATTGGTGCGCCCAGTCGGTGGTGTTCTTGTTGAGGAACTCCGTCGCGGGTTTCGGCCCCGCGCCGGAGCCGCGCATCCAGTAGCGCAGGTAGTCGTCGAGGTAGCGCGTGTCGCGCAGCCACCGGCCTTCGTACACGTGGTGCCCGGCCGCCGCGACGATCCCGCCGTCCGGCGCGGAGTAGCCGACCGGCCCGAGGAACTCGCTGGTGATCCACCCTTCGCGGGTGTACTTCTGCGCCTCGTAGAAGCTGCGCCAGCGGTAGTAGTAGACCGACTCGATCTGTTTGTCCGGCAGGTCGACGAACGGGATGTTGGCCTTGAACCAGCCCCGCTCGGGAAAACCGGTGAGCTTCGCGTCCTGGTCGAGCACCTGCGTGCCCGGGCCTGGCTGCGGGTAGACCGGTGCGGCGGTCACCAGGGTGATCGCGGCGACGACGGCGGTCAGGAGAGCGGACACCTGGGTGACCTCCTGGCTCGGCGGCGGCGCGGGACAGGGGTGGCAGCCCTCATCTAACCGGGAGCAGGACGCCCGAAGTCAACATTTGGGCGAAAATTGTTCGGAAATGACCGGAGTCGATCAGCCGAAGTCGATCACACCGCGGCGACGTGCACGTCCACGCCGAGCTTGCTCAGCGCGGCGACCTCCTCGGAGTCCGCCGCCGCGTCCGTGACCAGGTGCGCGATCGCCTCCGACGGCACTGTCTGCACCATCGTGTCCACGCCGAGCTTGGTGTGGTCGGCCAGCACGACCACCTCGGCGGCGGTCGCGGCCATCGCCCTGTCCATCGCGGCCACCGCCACGTTCGGCGTCGACAGGCCGCGCGCCGCCGTCAAGCCGTTGCCGGACAGGAACGCCCGCTGCATCCGGAGTCCGCCGATCGACTCCTCGGCGACCGCCCCGACGAGCGCGAAGATCGACCCGCGCAGCGTGCCGCCGGGCATCAGCACCTCGACCCCGCGCGAGCGCGCGAACGCCTGCGCCACGAGCAGCGAGTTGGTCAGCACGGTCAGCTGCGAGATCCTGGCCAGCCGCCGCGCCAGCGCCTGCGTGGTCGTCCCGGCGCCCAGCACGATCGCGTCGCCCGGCTGCACCAGCTCGGCGGCCGCGTTGGCGATCGCGGCCTTCTCCGCGCTCGCGACCTGCGTCTTCTCCGTGTAGCTGGGCTCGTAGGAGGGCGCCTCGTTGGCGACGGCCCCGCCGTGCCTGCGCGCCAGCAGGCCCTCCTCCTCCAGCCTGCGCAGGTCCCGCCGCACGGTCACCTCGCTGGCCTGGACGATCCTGGCCAGCTCGCGCAGCGACACCATCCCGTTGGCGCGGACGAGCTCCAGCACGGCCTGACGCCGTTCGGCAGCGAACATGCGATCGACAGTAAACGATCAGAAACGATCAGGCGGCCTCGAAGGATCTCTTCGAGAGACCGATCAGGTAACCGTCGATCGTCGTGCGGACCGGCGCGTCCGGCCGCTCGCCCGCGCCGAGGGTGACGAACAGCGGCGTGTAGTGCTCGACCGTGGGGTGCGCGTAGGGCATGCCGGGCGCCTTGGTCCTGAAGTCCGCCAACGTGTCCACGTCACCGCGCTCCAGCGCCTCGGCCGCCCACGCGTCGAAGTCCGACGACCAGCCCGGCACCGCGTTGGTCGCCATGATCTCCCTGGTCAGGTACGGCAGGCCGTGCGTCATGAAACCGGAGCCGATCACCAGCGTGCCCTCCGCGCGCAGCGACCTCAGCCGCCCGCCCAGCTCCAGCAGCCGCTCCGGATCGTGCGTCGGCATGCTCAGCTGGAGCACCGGCACGTCGGCGAGCGGGTACATCACCTTCAGCGGCACCCACGCGCCGTGGTCCAGGCCTCGCTTGGCGTGCCGGTGCACGGGCTCGCTGTCGGGCATGGCCGAAGTGACCCGCCGCGACAGCTCGGTGGCGTCCGGCGTCGCGTAGGTCATCTCGAAGTAGCGCCTGGCGAAGCCGCTGAAGTCGTAGACCAGCGGCGTGTTGGCGGCGGCGGAGCTGAGGCTGAGCGGGGCGGCCTCCCAGTGCGCGCTGACGATCAGGATGTTCTTCGGCTTGGGCAGGCTCTGCGCCCACGCGAAGAGCTGGTCGATCCACAGCTCGTCGTCGAAGAGCGGGGGAGCGCCGTGCCCGAGGTAGATCGAGGGCAGCGGGCCGTCGGCGGGCGTCCACTCACGCTGTGCGCGGGCCAGTGGCAGGGCTTTCGGCAGGAAGCGGTCGAACGCGGCCGCAGGCGCTGTCACCGAAGACCCGCTTGCGGGGTCGAGCATGTCACCGTGGACTCCCTCGTCGTGGTTCAACTTTCAACCTTGACGGTAGACCCGGACAGTTGAGAGTTCAAGTGTGCGGGTACGATGATCGGCATGACCGAGGACCCGCGCTGGCTCACCGACGACGAGCAGCGGGCGTGGCGCGCCTACCTCCGGGCCAACCGGATGCTCTGGGCGGCACTCGACCAGCAGCTCCAGCGCGATTCGCGGCTGCCGCACGCCTACTACCTGATCCTGGTCGCGCTGTCGGAGCGCCCGGGGCGCAGGGCCACGATGAGCGAGCTGGCCACGCTCGCCGGGACCTCGCCGAGCGCGCTCTCGCACGCCGTCGGCAAGCTGGAGGCGCAGGGCTGGGTGAGCCGCTGCCGCGACACCCTCAACGGCCGGATCGTGCTGGCCACGCTCACCGACGAGGGCTTCGCCGAGCTGGTGGCCGCCGCGCCGGGGCACGTCGGGGAGGTGCGCCGGATGATCTTCGACCGGCTGGCGCCCGACCAGGTCGCCCAGTTGGCGGAGATCTGTTCGGCCATCGCGGGCGAGGACCCGGCCTGGCCGTGATGAACGGTCGCATTTACCGGTGAGCCCGCCACCGAATTGGCCGACGGGCTATAAGTCCGGATTAGTGCCAGCGGTGCTCCGAGCGCGTTATCGTCACTCGTTCATCGCAATTGCGCGAATTCCCTGCGGAGTCAGCTCAGGTCGCCACTGGTCTTGCCGGGTTGCTGGAAGAGCATCGGGACGACGCTGGAAGCCGCCTTCGGCTGCTCCACCGGTTGCCGCGTCACGACGACCGGCTCCGCCGCCTGCTGCTCGGTGCGCGGCGCGGGAGCCTTGGCCTTGGCGGGCTTCTCCTTGGCCGGGGTGGGAGCGGCGGCGGCCTTGTCGCTGAGCGCGGTGCGCGCCGCGTTGATCCAGATCCGCTGCATGTGCTCGTCGCGGCTGCCCTTGATCGTGGTGAGCAGTCCGGAGAGGGCTCCGCGCAGCTTCGCGGCCAGCGCGGGGTCCTTGCGGATGTAGCGCCAGACGGGGTGGTCCACCGGCAGCCGGGCACTGGCGAGCCGCTGTGCCTGGATGCGGAGTTCGGCCGCGGGGAGGTCGGTCCACGCCGCGACGGTCTCGGCATCGAAAGTCATGGGCGAAGTCTTTCAGGTCCGGTGTGGCGACGGCCGACACCCCGCTTTTTGCCCGCTCGAGGTCGATACGGGTGGGAAAAGCGTATGAGTGCACTCGCCTTGGCAGGACGATCGAGAGGGAATTTGATGCATTCGTTATTGGAGCTGTACTGGATCGGAGCTGTACTGCATGGGAGCTGTACGCCAAACTCGACCGTCCCTCGGCCGCAGTGTAGCGGAAAGCTCCCGGCATTCGTCAGCGCGGCATGCGCCGCCACACCGCCCTCGGCAACAACCGCAGCAGTGCGAACAGCGGGCGCAGCGTCCCGGGTACCCAGATCTCGCCCTTGCCCTTGCGCAGCGCGCGCACCGTTGCGTCGGCGACCTGGTCCGGAGTGCTCGACAGCGGGGCCGGGGTCATGCCCTCGGTCATCCTGCCGATCACGAAACCCGGGCGGACCAGCAACATCCGCACACCGCTGCCGACCAGCGCGTCGGCCAGCCCGCTCGCGAAACCGTCCAGCCCGGCCTTCGCCGACCCGTACACGTAGTTCGCGCGCCGCACGCGCACGCCCGCGACCGAGGAGAACACCACGAGCGAGCCCCTGCCCTGCTCGCGGAGGTGCTTGGCGAGCAGCGTCAGGATGCTGACGTGCGCCGTGTAGTCGGTGTGCACGATCGAGACGGCGTGCGCGGCGTCGACCTCGGCCCGCTTCTGATCGCCGAGGATGCCGAAGGCGGTGATCGCGACGTCGATCGGGCCGTGCCGCTCGACGACCTTCCGCAGGAAGCCCTCGTGGTCGTCGACGATGTCGGCGTCGAACTCCGCGCGCTCCACCGTCGCGCCCGCGACGCGCAGCACCGACTCCTGCGAGTCCAGGTCGGCACTGCGGCGCGCGGCGAGGACGACTGTGCTGCCGGGGCTCACCAGGCGGACCGCGACGGCGAGACCGATCTCGCTGCGCCCGCCGAGGAGGAGGATCGTTCCGGCGTCTCCGCTGCCGCTCAAGGCGGTTCCTTTCGCTCGTTCACCCCGCGCCCAGACCGAGGGGATGGCAACTATAGAGGTGTCGTCCGGGGTGGCTGATTTCGGTTACAATCGGGGCCTCTAGCCCGTTTATGGGAGGTCTCGCATGACCGCTACCCGCGCGGATGCCAGGCGCAACCGCGAATTCGTGCTCGCCGCCGCTTCGACCGCCTTCGCCGAACGGGGGCTCGGCGTGTCCCTTGACGAGATCGCCGCGCTCGCAGGCGTCGGCGCGGGCACCGTGCACCGGCACTTCCCCGCGAAGGAGCAGCTGCTCGAAGAGGTCGTCGTGGCGAGGTTCGCCAGCTTCCGCGCTGACGCCGAAGGGCTCGCTGTGGACAAAAGACCTGCTGAGGCCTTCTTCGGGTTCCTCGTCGCGGCGATCACCCGCATCGCGTTGGATCGGGCGCTCGCGCAGGTGGTCGAGGACGGCTCCGGCCCGTGGGCGCGCGTCGCCGAGGAGGTCGCCAGTGTGGTCGGCGATCTCCTCGCGGCGGCTCAGCGAGCGGGCGGGGTGCGGCCGGACATCGGCGTCGCGGAGGTGATGTCGCTGCTCGTCGGCTGCGTCGCCATGCAGCGCCGGAGCCCGGACACGCGCATGACGGTTCTCGTGCTGGACGTGCTTCGTAACGAAAGTAACGAAAGCTCGGGGGTGTGTGCGGTGTGCGGGAAGCCGCTCGAAGCACCCGCGACCGGCAGGCGCCCCCGCTACTGCGGCGGTGCCTGCCGGCAGAAGGCGCACCGCGCGAGGACGACGGGCTGACCGCCGTCCCCGCGCGCCGCCGCTACGGGTAGACCAGGTCGATCCGCTCCTGGTGGATCGGGTAACCGGCCTTGGCGAAGGCCTTGGCCATCGGGATGTTGCCCTTGTCGGTGCCCGCCTTGATCTCCTGCGCACCTTCGTCGGCGAGCCGGTGCGTGGCCTCCACCAGCAGGTCGTAGGCGTAGCCGTGGCCCCGGTGCTCGGGGACGACCCCGACGTAGCCGATCACCGCCTTGGTGTGCCTGGTCGGCACGGTCAAGCCGACGATCTCGCCGTCGGGGGTGCACGCGACCAGCCACGACTCGCGCGGTCCGCGCATCCACCGCAGGAAGTCCATGTCTTCCTGCGCCGCAGCCTCCTCGCCGTGCTTGGCGATGGTCCGGAGGGCGTGGGCGTCGAGGGTGCTCTTGTTCATCCTGAGGAAGATGTCGTGGAACACCGCGTCATCGGGCTCCGGCCGGAACTCCAGCCGGCCCGGCCGTTCGGGCACGCCGCACTCCGGCGTCCACAGGTAGACGTAGCGCTCTACCAGCGGTGTCATCCCTGCTGCTGCCACGGCGTCGATCTGCGCGTTCGCCGCCGCCACGACGTCAGGGCGCTCGCGCCAGCCCGGCACGAGGTTGAGGCTGAACTCCGTTCGGTAGGGCGCGCGGCGCAGCAGCTCCACCGCGGCGTCGGCATCGGTGAAGTCGAACCAGTCCAGTGCCAGCGGGGCGTCGTCCTTCGGCCCGCCGAACCAGGCGGCCCTGGCGACCACGACCCCGTCGCGCAGGGCGACCCAGCACCAGTCGATGCGGTACTCGCCGCGCTCGTGCAGCTCGCTGAACGTGCTCTTACCTGCGGAGAAGCCGACCAGGCCGTCGGTGGGCAGTGACTCGAAGAGCTCGGCCTCGCCGGGGACCAGCGGGCGGATGACCAGATCGGTCATGGGTGAGGGGTTCCTCTCGGGAAGCGGTGCGCGCTCCCCGGACCCTCAGGTCCTCGACGCCCGAACGGCTTGGAGGGAGCGCATGATCGTCGTCGTGACCACGGCACTCACCTCCTCTTCCAGCTCAAGGGCGTCCCGCGCAGGGTAGGAGGAACCGCCGAGCACGGGCAAACGTTTTGTTTCGGGGTGCCCCCGCCGGTGCGGTGCGGGGTGCCAGGCATCATCGTGTCCTCGGCGTGCGGGGCGGGCTACCGTCACAGATCATGTCGGGATCGGTCTGACGGAGTCTTTGGGGGAGTGACGTGGGCGAACAGCGCCGCGACCTGATCGTTGGCATGGCCTGTGAGCAGGGCCCCCGGCCGTCGAACGCCGATGCGATCGCCGCCGCCGGAGCCGTGAACGGTGCGACGGCCATCGCCGTCGTCGACGGCATCGGGGGCGACGAGCACGTCGTCGCGGCGTCCCCGGCCTGTGTCGAGGAGGCCGTCGCCGTCGGCGCCGAGCACGGCGCGGTCGCCGGTCTGCTCGCTGCGGGCGAGGAGATGCGCGAGCGCCAGAACGCCGCCGCTGAGAAGGGCGCGCGCATTCCCGACGCCGTCGCCGCGGTCGCCGTGTACCTGCCTGAGCTGAACGTCGTCGAGGTCGCGTGGACCGGCGACTGTCGCGTGTGGACGCTGCACGAGGACGAGCTGCGCGTGCACACCGTCGACCACACCCAGGGCCAGCGGATGCGCGAGTACGCCGCCGAGCTGACCGAGGAGGAGCTGGCCGACTACGACGAGGACCCCGCCGATTGGGACCACGTCGTGCTCACCACCCTCGGCCGCGCTCACCCCGTCGACCCGGTGTCCTTCGGCAGCACCAGGGTTTCGGCCGAGGGCGTGCTCGCCGTCGTCGTCGGCAGCGACGGTTTCCACAAGTCGCTCAGCGACGAGGAGATCGCCGACGTCCTGCGCTCGCACGCCGATGACGCCCAGGGGGCTGCCGAGCAGCTCGTCACCTCCGCGCTCACCCGCTCCGCCGAGGTGCACGACAACGTCACGGCGGGCGTGCTGCCCCTCGTTACCGCTCCCGGTGCCGCCGAGGATCAGCCGAGCGGTTGACACACCCCTGCTCCGGCTGGAGCAACGTGGAGGTCGTCAAGCACTGCGACCTTCGGGAGGGATCGTGTCGCTCGCACGCAACTTCGTCGCCGTACTGCTCGCTGTCGGCGTCGTCGGGGGAACCGCTCCAGCCGCTTCGGCCGCTGTTCCTTCGGCTGCTGATTCGTCGGTGGTCGTCGACTGCGGTTTTTCCGGCTGCTCCTACACTTTCAGCCGTTCGTTCACCAAGAACAAGCTCCAGCCCGCCGTCCAGGGCGGTCCCGCCGGTGTGGCCGGTGTGCTCGCCGCCGCGTGTTCTCCCGGCGGTCCCATCGCCGCCGCTGCCTGTGCCGCCCTCGGCGCGGTCTGGGGCATGGTCAACCTCGGCGTGATCAACGTGGCCGCTGCGAACAACCAGTGCGCGGCGATCCACATGCCGCACATCACCCCGGTTCCGGCCGCGTTCATCGACGAATCGGGCAACTGCCACGACAACTAGCGCCTGCCCCGCAAGCGTCCGAGCCGGTTCGAGCGTCTTCAAGACCACCCAACCCCCACCCCCGCCGTCTTCAACGACAGCACACCTCGCAAGGCCGTTGGGTTTGCGGCAGTTAACGATGATCAACAGGGGGGTTTGGGGGTCTTGAAGACGCCTCAACCATGTGTGCGACAACGGTTTCCGTGTTCGGCGACTCCGTCGACATCGCCCACGCAGACGTCATGACGACCTTGAAAACGTTGTCGGTCAACCGAAAGTCGGGTCGGGCCCGCTGCGGCGGCCTCGAAGCCCGAGCCCGGGAAGCGCCCCCGCACCCACCATGGCAAGCTCTGCGCATGACTCGCACGCTCTGCCTCGCCCAGGAAACCCAGGCGGACGCCCTGCTCGCCGCCGACCCCCTGGCTCTCCTCTTCGGCATGCTGCTGGACCAGCAGATCCCCATGGAGAAGGCGTTCAAGGGGCCCAAGGTCATCGCCGACCGCATGGGCGGGCTGGACGTGCACAAGATCGCGGAGACCTCGGAGGAGGAGTTCGTCGAGCTGGCCTCCACGCCGCCGGCGATCCACCGGTTCCCGGGGTCGATGGCGAAGCGGTTGCAGACGCTCGCGCGTTTCCTGATCGAGGAGTACGACGGCGCGGTCGAGAACGTGTGGACGCGGGGCGAGCCGGACGGCAAGGACGTGCTGAAGCGGCTGAAGGCGCTGCCGGGCTTCGGGGACCAGAAGGCGCGGATCTTCCTCGCGCTGCTGGGCAAGCAGCTCGGGGTGGAGCCGAAGGGCTGGCGCGCGGCGGCCGGTGCCTACGGCGAGAAGGGCTCGCGGCGCAGCGTCGCCGACGTGGTGGACGCGAAGTCCCTCGGCGAGGTGCGCGAGTTCAAGAAGGCGGCGAAGGCCGCGGCGAAGCAGGGCTGAGCCGTCCGGGTGCGGCGGATCAGCCTCTCGGCCCCTTGTGGCTGGTGCCGCTGACGTAGGTGGCGCCCGGTGGGCAGCCGAGTGGACCATTCCGGGTCTCCGGAAATCCTCGGGCGGGCCGGGTGCTCCGGCGAGGGAGTGTTTCTCCTGGCGCCACAGGGGATTCCGTTCCGCGCAATCGTTGGGATACCCTCGGGTGCAAGAGCGCTCTCACGGGCCTCGGGCCGACTTTCGTCGGTCGGTCGAGAGGCCGAAAGAGTCCACTGTGGACATAGACCGGCGTGTCATAGTGGATCTTTGCGGCGGCGGTGGGAGGACGAAGTGTTCGAGCGCATCCTGCGGTTGGTTGACGAAGTTCCCGAGATCGACCGCTTCCTCGGAGTGGACGACCTCCTCGCCGGGATCAACGCCGTCGCCGAGCGGCACGGCGACTGCGCCTCCGTCCGGCGGATCGGCACCTCGCGGCTCGGCGAAGCGCTGTGGTCGCTGACGATCGAGGGCGGCCCGAAGCAGGCGGTGGTCTTCGCCGCGGTGCACCCCAACGAGCCGGTCGGCGGGCAGACGTCCCTGCACCTGGCGCGGACGCTCGCGGCGGATGCCTCGCTGCGCGCGGACCTCGGCCACACCTGGCACATCATCCCGTGCATCGACCCCGACGGGACGAGGCTGAACGAGGGGTGGTTCGAGCCGCCGCTGACCATGCGCCGCTACGGCAGGAACTTCTACCGCCCCGCCGGTCGTGAACAGGTGGAGTGGTCCTTTCCCTTGGCGTACAAGGGGGTCTTCTTCGACGCGGTCATTCCGGAGACCGTCGCGCTGATGCGCCTGTTCGACGAGACCGAGCCGGATTTCATGTGCTCGCTGCACAACGCCGAGTACGGCGGGGTGTACTACTACGTCGACTCGACCACTCCCGAGCTGTCCCGCGCGCTGTCGGCGATCCCGGAGCACCTCGGCCTGCCGTTGCAGACGGGGGAGAACGAGGAGCCCTACATGCGCGAGTTCTCGCCAGGGGTGTACCTCGGGCTGAGCGCGCGGCAGCACATCGACTACCTGGAGTCCATCGGCGTCGACCACAGCGACTTCGACGCCGGTGAGTCGAGCATGTCCTACGTGCGGCGTTACGGAACCCGTTACCTGATCAGCGAAGTGCCGTACTGGACCAACGAGGACTCGCGCGACATGACGCCGCTGGAGGTCTCCTACGCCGTGGTCCTGCGCGAGCGGGCGAAGGAGCTGACCGAGGCCGACCGGGTGCTCTCGGGGCTCATGTCATCAGTTCGAAACGATCTTTCGGTCTCCTCGCCCTACCGGCGTGCGCTCGACGCTTTCCTTCCCGGGCTCGCCAAGCAGTCGCGGATCGCGTCGGCCGCGGCGGACGGTTCGGCCGCCGAACGGCTCGCCGTCGTCGCCGAGCGCTTCCACTCCGAGGAGCTCCTGCAGTCGGTCCGCATGCGCCTCGGCGGCATGCTGCTGTCCACTGTGGAGGGTGAGCTGGCGATCGGCAACGGCACCCCGGCCATCCGCGCCGCGCACGCCGAGCTGACCGGGGTCTTCGAGCACTGGGCCGACCTCGCCGAGGCAGCGGTGCCCGCCACCGCCATCCCGATCCGCAAGCTGGTCGCGACGCAGTTCGGCGCGATCCTGGCCTCGGTGTCGACCCCGCGCTGACAGTTCGGGAAACGTCTAAACATGTCGGGAATCCCTCGTGAGGGCGGTTAGGGTCCTCTCGTTGACCGTTCTCCGGGGGAATCGACGAAGTGACTATCGCCCTTCTGCTGTCCTTGGCCCTGCTCGCACTGGTGGACAGCACCAGCTTCGGCACGCTCGGCATCCCGATCTACCTGTTGCTGGCCCTCAAGGACCGCGCCGTCCTGCGGATGATGGCCTACCTCGGCACGGTCGCGGTCTTCTACTTCGGTGTCGGCGTAGCGCTGATGCTCGGCCTGCGCGGGGTGTTCGACCAGTTCGGCGAGCTGCTCGCGGGCCGGACCGGCTACTGGGTCTCGGCGATCGCCGGTGTGGCGATGTTCGCCGCGAGCTTCTGGTTCGACTCGAAGCGCCGCAAGCCCAAGCCACCGCGTGAGCCCAAGGTCGGCGGCAGCCTGTTGTCGATGGTGGGCCTCGGGATCACGGCCGCGGTGATCGAGGTCGCGACGATGCTGCCCTACCTCGCCGCGGTCGGCATGCTCACCAACGCCGGTGTCGGCCCGGTGACCTGGCTTCCCGTGCTCGCGGGCTACGTGGTCGTGATGATCCTGCCCGCGCTGCTGCTGCTCGTGGTGCGCGCGCTGGCGTGGACCTGGCTCAAGCCGAAGCTGGAGCGCGTGCACGCGTGGATCCTGCGCAACAAGACCGAGGCGATCGGGTGGGCGCTGGGCATCGTGGGCTTCCTGCTTGCCAGGGACGGGATCGTGAACCTGTTCTTCAAGTAGCGTGGGCGGGTGCACGAGAACACCTCGGGGGACGTCTTCGGAAACCTCGTGCAGGCAAGGGACGTCCACGGTGACGTCCACCTGCACCAAGGATCTGCGAGTGGTGCGCGACAACGGCTTCAGCGTGCGTTGAGCGCCGCGGTCGTCACCGTCGACGGGTGTCGCGGTGTCGCCGTCGATCCGGGCGTCGCGCTGGTCTGCGGCCCCGACGGGGTGGTGTTCGTCGAGGCGGAGACACGGGCGTTTGCCTGCCTGCACCCGGAACTGCTGCCCGGGGACGAGCTGGTCCGGCTGGACGCCGACCCCGGAGCGCCCGTGCTGAACCTGCGCACCGGCGGGGTGTGCGCGCTGGCCGGGCCGAACGGCCCGCTCCCGGTGCCCGAGGTCCGCGGTGGCCACCGCGAGTGGCTGGACCTGCTGGAACCGGAGCAGCTGCGGGCGGGAGGCTGGCGGCACGTCGGCCCGGAGCTGCGCGGATACCTCGACGCCGTGCGCAAGGCCGATCGCGACCACCCGTACCCGAGCGTGCGGCACGCGGCGCCTCCGCTGTCGAAGATCTACCTCACCCGCCAGGCGACCCGGCAGACCGAGGACGGTGAGGAGGAGGTGCTGGAGCGCGTGGACGCGGACAGCCTCCTGGAACGGCACGCGGGAGTGCAGGTGCTCGGCTACCCGGGAGCTGGGAAGTCGAGCCTGGTCAGGCACATCGCGGCCACGACAGCGCAACGCTGGCTCTCCGAGGGCGACGGCGCGTTCGTTCCGGTTCCGATCACCGCCGACGTGCTAGCCCAGGATCGAACGTTGCCCGACGCGCTGGCCGACGGCGTGGTGCGCGGGCTGAGCCACAGCCTGGACCGCGACACCTTGCTGGAGCTGTTGCGCGCCGAGCCGCTGCCCGGGGTGCCGTGGCTGGTGCTGGTGGACGGCCTGGACGAGGTGCTCGAACCGGCCGCACGGCACACGGTCCTGCGCAAGGTCGCCGACCACCGCGAGAACCCGGCGTACCGCTTCCTGGTCACCAGCCGCCCGCTGGACGGTCGCGGGCTGATCACCAGCGCGGTGTTCCCGACGTACGTGATCGAGCCGTTCACCGACACCGAACTGCACGCCTTCGTCGTGGGATGGCTCTCCGCCAGGCAGTTCACCGATCCGGAGGGATCAGCCGCCGACTTCGTCGCGAGGGTGCGGCGGACGAAGCTGCACGAGCTGGCCCACGTCCCACTGATCTCCACCATGCTGTGCCTGCTGTTCGCGGAGAAGCCCGACGCGGATCTCCCGGACAACCAGTCTCAGCTGTACCGGGAGTTCGTGTCCTGGCTCGTGGTCAAACTCCGTGAGGCCGACGCTCGGCGCCAGCTCCGCGACCGCGTCGCCCCGTACGGGCCGAGCGCGGAGGCCGCCGCGGACGCGCTGCTCGAACGCATCCAGGACCTGTTCCAGGACATGGCCTTCGGCCACCAGCAACCGGGTGACGAACGCACACTGCTGGAGCACGCGCTGGCGTGGCGCGGTGTCGAGCCGCCCGCGACCGTACCGCCGCAGGAGTGGGCTGAGGTCATCGCGGACGCACTGCGGATCAGCGGCCTTCTGGTGCAGCGACGGGACTGGCGGTTCCTGCACCAGACGGTCGAGGAGTACTTCGCGGCCTGCCATCTCGCCGTGCGCCACCCCGATCCGCGAGCCTGGTTTAGCCGCAAGCTCCTCGCCCCGCGACGGCAGTGGCCGTGGCCGCAGCTGGAGGTGATGGTCTTCCTGGTGGCGCGCTGGGTGGAGGCGGGCAAGGACGTCGACCGCAAGCTCCTCCGGCTGCTCGGCTGGCGGCACCGCGAGCACAACATCGGCTTCGTCGTACAGCTCATCCGCAACGGCGTGGCCGTCGGCGACCGCGTCCGGGCGCGCGCGGTGGCGCTGCTGACCAAGGATCTGTCCAAAGAGGACACTGGGCGGAAGCGGTGGCACGACTGCGCGGGATGGCTGCGTGACATCGATCCCGAACTCGCCTCGCGCGAGGTGGAGCTGGTGGTGGGAAGCTCGGCCCCTGAGCACCGCCGCTTCGACGCGATCCGCTGGCTGCTGACCGTCGACCCTGAGCGCGGAGTCCTGTTAGGACTGCGCTTCCTGGTGAACACGAAGAACGGTGCCACGGCGAGGAAAGGCGTCGCCGACCAGCTCGCCGAGCTTGACGTGGACCTGGCCAGAAAGCTCTTTTCCCGAGCGGCGCGGCGGGAAGAGCACGACACGGTGCGGTTGAAGGCCGCGGAGCTGCTCAAGCGCGTCGACGAGCGGATGGCCGCCGAGACCTTCGCGATGCTGGCGGAGTTCCCCGACGCCGAGGTCGCGGCCCGCCTTCTCGCCGCGCGGGAGGCGTGGAAGGCGCGCAGGGACGTCGACCGCACGTTCGCCGTGCTGACGGAATTGTTGGGCACGCGTGGCCCCGAGTGGGGGAGCACGGCCGACTTCGCGATCACCGTGTCGTCGCTGCGGGCAGAGAAGCTGTTGCGCGAGTTCGCCGAATCCGATCAGCACGGTCTCAATCTCCAGCTCGAAGCCGCGTTGTTCCTCGCGGAGCGGATGGACTTCGACACGGCGCAGTTGGTGCGGCTGGCCAAGGACCGCCAGCTCGACCGTGAGCTGCGTGTGCGTGCAGCGAGGGCCAATGGGGTCGAACCGGCGGATGTCGCCGAGATCCTGAAGCGGGTGGCGGACACGTGCGAGCCAGGGGATGCCTACCTGTTCACCGTGCTGAAGAAACTGGAGAATGTCGACACTCACGCGGTCGTCGCGCGACTGACCCGCGTGGTCGAGTCGGACGAGTGGCCGGGCGCGAATCGCTTGCTCGCGTTGGACAAGCTGAGGTCGCACCTGTCCCCGGCGAAGCTGGCCAAGCTCGGCGGGAGCCTCGGGCAGCCCCGGCTCGACGCCGCGCTCGCAGCGAAGTGGATCGGTCCGCGCGAGTGCGATGACGAGTTGGAAAGCCTTGCCACGGAGAGACACGTCAGCGACGAGGTGCGGTTGAGGGCGGCGATCGCGCTGCACCGGAACCGGCCGAAGCGCGGGCGCGAGGTGCTGCGCGCGCTCGCCGCCGACGGCAGGGTGACGCCGTCGATCCGACGGCAGGCAGCTCAGCAGGCCGAGAGCTGACCTCAGAGCGGGCGCAGGTCCAGCAGCCCGGGGATCGGGGCGGAGGCCGCGTACAGCTCGTAGTGGTCCTCGCCCTCCTCCATCGCGGCGAGCAGCGAGCTGCCGTCGGGCAGGACGACAGTCCACTGGCCAGGCGGTTCGGTGTCGCCGTAGAGCACGAACGCGTCGAAGTGGGCGGCGAAGCGCCGTGCGAACTCGTGGCGGCCGACGCGTTCGGCGAGCCTGCCTTCGATGCCGACGCTGAAGCTCATCGCGAAGTGTCCGGAGACCTCGCCGTGGGTGTAGAACACCGCGCTGGCCAGCTCGTGCTCGGCGATCTCGAAGCAGCGCGACAGGAACTCGCGCAGCTCGGGTTCGGCGACGGCGCGCGAGGACAGTCCGTCGTAGCCGGTCGCCTTCACGACGCGATCCACAGTGCGGCGGCTCGGATTCCCATCAGCAGTGGCACCGATCCGTCGTCGCGGATCCTGGGCGGCAGGCTCGGCGCGGCCACCAGGTCGTGTCCGGCGAGCAGATCTGCCCCAAGAGCGGCCAGGTCCAGTTCGACCAGTACCTGGCTGGAGCTGTAGAGCCGCTCCGCTCGGACGGGCTTGCGTCCGCGGATCTCATCGCTGCTCGCCGAGAGCTTGGTGAGCCCGAAGAACTCCGGTTTCGCGCCGCGTTCCATCCAGCGGCCGAAGCCGAGAACTCGGGTGTCAAGCACCTCCGCCCGCCGGACTCCCGTTTCCTCCAGCAACTCCCGCTCCATCGCGGTGCGGATGACCACGGTCAGGTCGTCGTCCTGCGCGTCGCGGGGTTCCAGTGTGCCGCTGCCCGAGGGGGCAAGCAGCCGGGGACTCGCCGAGTTGCGCTCCGACTGCACGACCGCCAGCAGAAAACCGTCGCTGGTCATCGCGACGGTGCTCGCCCCGACGAGATCGGCCAACGTGCTGGCGGACAACGCGCGCACGTGCCCGGAGGAGTCGATCAGCTCGCGTCGCCGCAGGTCGTGCTCAACACCTGTCGCGCTTTCAGTGATGCGGAAGGCGCAGACCTCGTTGGAGCATTGGCCGTCGAAGAAGCGCGCTTGGTGCAACCGGATCACGCCGGGCTCAGATTCGTTGCCGGGCAACGGTTCCCCGTGCATGCCCAGCACGATGCCGTTGAACAGCAACCTGCCACGGGCTTGCAGTGGCAGCACGTGCGGCGCGGTTGCCCGTAGTCGTGCGGGCAGTCGGTAGCGCTCCTCGTCGATCTCGATCCTGAACCGCCTGTCCAGCAGCGCCCGATCCATCGCGGGGCTCACCAGCACGGTGCCGCGGTTCGGGATGTGGAGGTACTGGGCTTCGGGGTAGGACAGGGGCGCGGGCAGCTCAGCGGTGGGGAAGGGCGCCGCGATGGCGGAGAAGTCGTACGCCGACCATCGCGCGTTCAGCAGGCGGACATCACGGACCAGCGTGATCGTGCCCAACAACAGCGCTACCACTGACAGGACGAAACCGAAGGCGCTGGGCAGCAGCGTGACCGCGCCGAGGACGACGCCTGAGGCCGACAGGAGGACCGGCCACTCCCTGGCCAACAGGAAGGTGACGTAGTCAGTTCGTGTCCGGGTCCGGCTGAGCAGCTTCGGTGGCACAGTTGATCACCATAGGACACCGTTCGCCCGTGTGGCCGGATTGTGGTCATCCCGCCGCAAGGCCGTTGTGCGCGGAACGGGAGGATGTCGCGCATGAGCGATCTCGAAGAGTGGCTCTCGAAACCCGATCCGCGCTTATCGACCGTGCGCGACACGGCCTTCGCGGTGATCGCGGTGTGCGAACTGCTGGTCATCACGTGGCCGGCGACACCGAGGGCTTTGTCCTGGCTGGGCAGTCAGTCCGCGGTGTGGTGGGGTGCGGTCGGTACCTGGGTGGGCGCGTTCGCGACCACGGCGGCCGTTGTCGCCGCGTTGTGGATCGCGGGGCGTGACAGCCGGGTGCGGCAGGCGGAGCGCGCGGACCGCGACAAGGCGCAGGCGAGGCTCCTCGTGGCCGTGATGGCCAACCGGGGCGAGTTCGTGACAGTGCGGATCGAGAACCACAGCGCGGCTCCGCTGTTCGACGTGGCGTTGACGCACGTGGAGCCCGCGCTGGCGTGGCGGCTTGGTCCGTCGACAGTGCAACGGCCCAGTCAGGACGTCCTTAAGGCGGGCGAGCACTTCCAGCGCAACATAGAACTACTCGGTGCCAACGGAGAGCCGCAGCGCGTTCCGGACGTGGAGTACAGCTTCACCTTCGAGTTCGTCGACAGCGCGGGCCTGCGGTGGAGTCGGCGGGACAACACCGAGCCCCAGCGCGTGCTCGCTACCACTGGTTGACGTGCAGCACCTCGTCGAGCGACTGGCGCGGAGCGGGCTTGAAAGTGGTGCCCGTGTAGTGCGCGGTCGGGATGAGCACACCCTGGTGCACGTCCTCCGGGATGCCCAGGATGTCCGCGACCTCGCGCTCGTACATCAGGTGCAGCGTCGTCCACGCGGTGCCGAGGCCGCGTTCGCGCGCCGCGAGCATGTAGCTCCACGCGGCGGGCAGCACTGAGCCCCACACAGCGGACTGGTTGCCTTCGGGGAGCGTGGCCGCACCCGTGCGCGCGCACGCGATGACGTGCACGGGAACCTGGCCCATGATCTCGCCGAGGTGCGCGACGCTGTCATGCACGCGCTGCTGCACCTTGGAGCGTTCGGGGTCGTCGGCGTGCAGCACGCACGCTGGTAGATCTCGCCGATCGCGGCCCGCTTCTCGGCGTCGGTGATCACCAGGAAGTGCCAGTGCTGCGCGTTGGAACCGCTGGGCGCCTGCAACGCGATCTCCAGGCTCTCCCGGACCAGCGCGAGGTCGACGGGCCGGTCCAGGTCGAGCCTGCGCCGCACCGAACGGGTCGTCGTCAGCACCTCGTCGGCGGAAAGTCGCTGGTAGGTCATGGTTCGCCCCTCTGAGAAACGATGTTGTCAGACCCTCTGTCTACCGTGGTCGTCATCAGTTCTCATAACTTTTCTGAGGGGGACATCGATGGCGCGCAGGGTGTTGAGCGTCTTTCTCGCGGTGGTGCTCGGTCTCGGTCTGACGGCCCCACCGGCACTGGCGAACCAGGGGTTGTGGACGGCCACGTGGTCCGCCGCGATGCAGCGGCCCACGGTGGGGTTCGCGCCGAACTGGTCGGAGAAGGGTTTCGACGACCAGACCGTGCGCCAGGTCGTGCGGACCAGCGTCGGCGGCGCCTCCGCGCGCGTGCGGCTGTCCAACGTCTTCGGGGCGAAACCCTTGCGCATCAAGGGTGCGACGATCGCGCGCACCTCGGAGGGCGCTGCGGTGCGGCCGGGCTCGGTGCGCCCGTTGACGTTCCGGCTGTCCCGGTCGGTGGAGATCCCGGTAGGCGGTGAGCTGGTGAGCGATCCGGCTCCGCTGCTCGTCGCGCCTCTGGAACGGCTCACCGTGACCTTGTACCTCGCCGAGCCGACCGGTCCGGCCACGGCGCACGTGTTCGGCACGACCACGACCTACCGCGCGAGCGGTGACCACGTCGCGGACCTCGGCGCGTCGGCGTTCACCGAGAAGACCACGTCCTGGTTCTACCTCAGTGGTGTCGAGGTCGCCGGGGCGCCAAGGCGGGACGGGGTGGTCACCTTCGGCGACTCCATCACCGACGGCGCGGCGGCGACGGTCGACGGCTTCACCACCTACCCCGACGAGCTGGCCGAACGGCTCGGCGGGAAGCGACCGGTGCTGAACACGGGCATCGGCGGCAACCGGGTGCTCAACGACTCGACCTGCCTCGGCGAGCGCGCGGGGAAGCGGTTCCAGCGCGACGTGCTCGACCGTCCGGGCGTGCGCTCGGTGATCGTGCTGGAGGGGATCAACGACATCGGGATGAGCGAGGTCCCCGGCGAGGAGCCGTGCGTGCTGCCCAACCCGAGGGTGAGCGCCGCCGAGCTGATCGCCGGGCACCTGGAGCTGGTGAAGCGCGCGCACGCCAAGGGGATCCGGGTGATCGGCGCGACCATGCTGCCGTTCAAGGGCGCCGGGTACTTCACCGAGCGCGGTGAGGCCGTGCGCGATGAGGTGAACACGTGGATCCGCACCTCGGGCGTGTACGACGCGGTGCTGGACCTCGACCGCGTCGTGGCCGATCCGGCCGACCCCGACTCGCTTCGCCCCGCCTACGACAGCGGCGACCGCCTGCACCCCAACGACACCGGCTACCGCGCGATGGCGGCCGCGGTGGACCTCGCCACTTTGTAGCTACCTCAAACCTGGCGGATGAGGGCGGTGATCCGGTCCACGTCGAGTCGTTCGGCTTTCGGCAGGGGTGCTCCCGCGTCGGCGCGCAGGGCAGCCGCGGCGTCGAGGAGTTCGGCGGCGCGCTCGCGGTCACCGTTGATCGCGTGCGCGCCGGCGAGGCCTTCGGTGGCGAGGGCGACAGCGCGCGGGTCGCCGGTCTTCTCCGCTGCGGCGAGGGATTCCTGGTGCAGGCGCAGGGCTCGCGCCGCGTCGCCGCGTGCTTCGGCGATGAACCCGAGTTCGGCGAGCAGCAGCGCGTCACCCGGCGCGTGGTCGGCGTCCCGCTGCCAGTCGAGCATGCTGTGGATGTGCGCCTCGGCGACGTCGAGCTTGCCCTCGCGCCGCGCGCCCAACGCCAAGCCGAGTTCGGCGTGCACGACACCGGGCTGGTAGGAGTGCTCGGCGGACAGGCGCATCGCGCGTTCGTGCAGGTCCTGGGCGGCGGGGTAGTCGCGCGCGAGCAACCGCAGCCGACCGAGGCCGGTCAGCCGCTCGGCCACGTCGGTCCACAGGCCCAGCTCCTCCGCGAGCCGCAGGCCCTCGGTGTGCAGTCGCTCGGCGTGCTCGTAGTCGCCGGTGATCTCGGCGAGCGCGGCCATCGGCGACACGAGCTGCGACCGCCCCCAACGATCACCGAGCTCGTCGAGCAGCGCGGCGCTCCGCGAACCCGAACGCTCCACAGTGGACAGATCGCCGCGCAGCAGTGCCTGGTCGGCTCGAACGCTCAGCGCGACGGCCTCACCCCACGGGTCGTCGACGAAGCCGTCGAGCGCGCGGGAGATCAACTCCTCGCTCGCGGTCAGCTCGCCCGCGGTGAACAGGGCGTAGCCGAGGAACCAGTGCGCGCGAGGGAGCCCCTCGGGGTCGCCGGCCTCCGCGTACTCGCGCAGCGCGGCCGCGCACGTGAGCACCCGCTCGCCGCCCTGCCCGGCGAGCAGGTCCAAGCCCAGCTGCCACACCCTGGCCTGCGCGCGCAGGGCGGGCGAGCCACCCAGTGCCAGCGCGGAGTTCAGCGCGTGCGTCGACTCGCTGCGCCGCCCGCGCAGGAACCAGTAGCCGGTGAGCGCGTTGGCCAGCCGCAGCGCGGGATCCGCCGCTCCGTCGCGGACCATCCCGTCCAACGCCGCGCGCAGATTCGCCGATTCCCGGTCCAGCACAGCGATCCAGTGCCGCTGACGCGGTCCGTAGAGCTCGTCCTTCGCCTCTTCGGCCAGGTCGAGGTACCAGTTCTGGTGGCGCTGCCGGATTTCCGGCTCCTCGCCCGCCTCGGCGAGCCGTTCGGCGCTGTAGCGCGCGACGGACTCCAGCAGGCGGTAGCGCGGCTCCGGGTCGTGCGCGACCACGACGAGGCTTCGCTGCGCCAGCGCCGTGAGCTGGTCGAGGACTGCCACGCCACTCACGGCCTCGGCGGCGGCCAGCGCGCATCCGTCGACGTGGACCGAGAGCCTGCGCAGAACGGTGCGCTCAGGCTCCGAGAGCAGGCTCCAGCTCCAGTCGAGCACCGCGCGGAGCGTGCGCTGTCGAGGCGGCGCACCGCGATACCCGTCCGTGAGCAGGGTGAACCGGTCGTCGAGCCGCGCGACCAGCTCTCGCACGCCGAGCACGGGCACCCGCGCGGCGGCCAGCTCCAGCGCCAACGGGAGGCAGTCGAGCCGTTGGCAGAGCTCGATGACCGCGTGCTCCTCCGGCAGCGCGTGGCCCAGGGCACGGACGCGCTCGGCGAGCAGGCGGACCGCGTCGGGCTCGTCGAGCGGAGGCACGGGATAGCGCGTTTCTCCTTGCAGCCCAAGCGGTTCCTGGCTCGTGGCCAGCACCCGGACGCCCGGAGCCTGCCGAAGCAGCCGTGCAACGAGGTCGGCCACCGGAGCGACCATGTGTTCGCAGTTGTCCAGGACGAGAAGAACGTGCTTGTCCCGCAACGCTGTCAGCACGAGGTCTGCCGGAGCCAGCTCCTGGTACTCGCGTACGCCCAGCGCGGTGAGAACGGCCTCGGCCACGGAACTCGCCGCAGCCAGCTCGACGAGCCACACGCCGCCGGGCGGGCTGAACCGCCGGGCCGTGCCGAGAGCGAGCCGTGTCTTTCCCACACCGCCGGACCCGGTCAGCGTCACGAGCCTGTGCTCGTCGAGCAGCGCGCGCACGTCAGCGATCGCCGAGTCGCGGCCGACGAGCGGGGAGACTTCGGCGGGCAGATTGGTGCGAGCCCTGCCCAGGCCGGGTTCGTGACGCAGGATCTCTTGGTGCAGCTGGGAAATCTCCGGTCCCGGCACGACGCCGAGTTCTTCGCGGAGCACGCGGCTCAGCTCGTGGAAGCTCTCCAGCGCCGCGCTCTGCCGTCCCGCGCGGTACAGGGCGCGCATGTGGACCGCGCGCAGCCGCTCCCGCACGGGGTGGGCTGACACCAGCTCGGTCAGCTCGCCCAGGTCGTGCTCGTCCAACGCTTGGAGGCGGTCCTCGATCGCGGTGAGCCGCTGTTCGGTCAGCCGGGCGATCGCGGGCTGGGCGAACGCGGCGTCGGCGAAGTCGGCGTAGGCAGGGCCGCGCCACAGGGCCAGCGCTCGGTCCAGCAGCTCGCGAGGGTCAGCCGCTGTGCGAGCCTGCCTGGTCAGCGCGGTGAACTCCTCCGCGTCGACGTCTTCTGCGTGCAGCCGGTACCCGGCGGGGGTGGACTCGACGAGTGAGCGATCGCCGAGCGCCGACCTGAGCTGGGAGACCCGCACCTGAAGCGTCGCGACGGGATCGCGCGGCGGCTTGGCGCCCCACAAGTCCTCGATCAGCCTGTCCGCTGAGACCGGCTCCCCACGGTGCACGAGGAGGTCGGCGAGCAGGGCGCGGACTGCGGTGCGCGTGACGGTCACCGGCTCGCCGCGCGCATCGTGCACGGTGAGCGCCCCGAGCACGCCGAATCGCATGCCGCTGAGAATAGTGCGGTAAGTCCTTGGTAAGTGGTTCGGCCGAGGCTCGGCACATGGAGAAGACGATGGCCCGGGCGGGTGTCCGGGAGTGGATCGATCTCGCCGTGCTGGCGGTGCCGACCATGTTGCTCGCGATGGACGCGACCGTGCTCTACCTCGCCGTGCCGCACCTCAGCGCTGACCTGCGGCCCTCCGACGCCGAGCTGCTGTGGATCGTGGACAGCTACGGCTTCCTGGTGGCCGGGTTCCTGGTCACCATGGGCACACTGGGGGATCGGATCGGCAGGCGCAGGCTGCTCGTGATCGGCGCGAGCGCGTTCGCGGCCGCCTCCGTGCTCGCGGCTTTCGCGCCGAGCCCGCTGTTCCTGATCATCGCGCGCGGGCTGCTCGGCGTCGCGGGGGCCACGCTCGGCCCGTCGACGCTCGCGCTGATCAGCACGATGTTCCCGTCGAACCAGCGCGCGCTGGCGATCAGCCTGTGGGCGACGTGCTTCTCGGCCGGTATCGCGCTCGGCCCGATCGTCGGCGGCGTGCTGCTGGAGTGGTTCTGGTGGGGTTCGGTGTTCCTGCTCGCCGTGCCGTTCATGGCCGTGCTCGTGCTGACCGCGCCCTTCCTGCTGCCCGAGTACCGCGACCCTGCTGCGGGGAAGCTCGATCTGGCCAGCGTGTTCCTGTCGCTGGCCGCCGTGCTGCCGGTGATTTACGGCATCAAGCAGCACGGTGGTGTCGTCGGCGGTGTCTCGATCGCGGTCGGCCTGATCGCGGGCTGGCTGTTCGTGTCGCGGCAGCGTCGGCTCGCCGATCCGTTGCTGGACTTGCGGATGTTCGGCAGCCGGTCGTTCAGCGTCGCGTTGATGGCGTTGGTGTTCACGATGACCGCGATCGGCGGCGTCTACCTGTTCGTCACGCAGTACTTCCAGCTCGTGCAGCGCTTCACGCCGCTGGTCGCGGGGCTGTGGCTGATGCCCTCGGCGGTCGTGCTCGTGCTCAGTTCACTGGTGACACCTCGGCTGGCGGCCAGGTTCGCGCCCGCCCACGTCGTCGGCGTCGCCCTGGTGCTGGCCGCGCTCGGGTTCGCCGCGCTCGCCTTCGCCGGTGGGCTGCTCGGCGTGGTGGCCGGATTCAGCTTGGTGTACCTGGGAGTCGGCCCGCTCATGGCGCTCGGCACCGACCTGGTGATCGGCGCGGCCCCGCCGGAGAAGGCCGGTTCCGCCGCCGCGATGTCCGAGACCGCGATGGAGTTCGGCATCGCGCTCGGAGTCGGCGTGCTCGGCGTGGTCGGGACGGCGGTCGCCACCGACGGCGAGCCGCTGCTGCAGGCTTCGGCCGCGAGCTTCACCCATGGGCTCAACGTGGTGGCCGCCGTGGCCGCCGCGATGACCGGAGCCCTGGCCGTCCTCGTGCTGGGCTTGCTGCGTCAGCGATCGCCCGGCGACTCGTAGGTCCAGACGTTGCCGACGTTGTGGCCGCCTCGGCGCATCACCGTGCCGAGAGCGGCTGTCAGCTCGTCCTCGACCTCGGCCAGCAGCTCTGCGCCGAAGACGCACAGCGACTCCTCCCACGGGTGCCAGAAAGTACCCATGCGCAGGTCGCGGGTGAGGAGCTTGTAGTAGTCGCCCTCCCAGCACGCCGTGCCCGGCCACCCCGGCTGGCCAGGACCGCCGACGCGGGCCGGGTCGAAGCGGTAGCCCTGGCGCCACCACCTGACGGAGTGCACGTCCTCGCCTGGGCGGACGCGGGCGCGAAGGCCGCGCTCGACGATGTCCTGGACGCGCGCGTGCGCCTTGGCGACGTCCGCGACGTGCCAGGTGATCGAGTCGGCGGGTTCGTCGATCCCCGGGTAGTAGGTGTAGCTGGGTTTGAAAGCGAAGCGGGCCTCGAACTCCTCGCCCAGCGCATCGTGATCCGGGTCGTCGAGCAGCATGGACACCGGGCGCGTGCTCGCGGGAACCGCGTTGATCGGCGTCCACGAGTAGGTGCGCACGGTGGACACGGCGCGGAAGCCGACCGCGAGCAGGGCGTCCAGGACGGGGCCGGTCGGTGCCTCGGCCGTGAAGTAGCGGCGATCCGGTGCGAGGCCCGTGCCCACATGGACGCTGCGCCTGTTGCGGGCCCAGCGAACCCAAGCAGGCACGAACTCCGGGTGAGGGCCGGTCATGCCGCGAACGGCCACGAACTCCGTCGACCCGACGGCTTCTGCCCAGCCCGCACCGACGAGCTTGGCTTCCGACTCCAGGAGCTGCACGTTCAGGCTCCAGCTCAGCAGGTTCCCGTGATCCTCGCGGATTTCCGGCAGCGCGCGCGTGTGCGGGCCGGAGGTTTCGGCCACGCTGTTCAGCTCCCGAAGCCGGTGGTAGCCGTGGTCGAGCCTGCGCACGCGCATGCGCTTCGCCGGTGCGACTTCGGTTGTCAGGTCGTCGAGTTCGGCGATGAGCAGCGTCCGCGCCGGGGCGCCCTCGGTGAAACCGGCAGCGCGCAGTGCGGCGTCCAGCGGGATCGCGTCGTGGCTGTAGGCGCGCCACTCCACGGGTTCGTGCCGCGCGGCGAACGCTTCCTGTTGGCGGCTGATCAGGCCGATGAGGTCAGGCGCTGGTGAGTGCCTGACCGTGCCGTGGGTGCCGTAGTGGGTCCGGATCGCGGGACCGTCCCGTTCGATCACCGCGCCCATGGGTGCCCGTTCCGGGAGGTGCCCCCGCACTTGCTCGTCGTACGCCGCCAGCAGCGCGCTTGCCTTGTCCATCAAGCGGTCAGTATGCGGGATCGAGCGCGCGCAGGAGAGCGGTTTTCGCTAACCGGGGTCGGCGGCGGCCAGGGCGGGGGCTATGCGGGCCAGGGCCTCGTGCAGGCGCTCGGCCAGGGAGCCTTGGGGGACAACGAGAAGCGGGTTGGCGGGGGCGGGGCTGACCCAGCTCTCCAGTGCCACGCGGGCGGCGGCGGAGACGGCCGCGGCCAGGACCGTCGAGGTGAAGGCGGAGCCGGTGCGGGCCTCGATGGCGGCGGCGAGGGGCTGCTCGATCTCGGTGAGGGTCTGCACGAAAGCCTTGCGCAGCGCGGGGTTCGAGGTGATCAGGGTGAGCGCCTCGCCGCTGGGTTCCTCGGCGGAGGTGTACGGGGCGAGCACGGCGGCGATGACGGCCTCGGCCAGGGGCTCGTCGGCGGGGCGGGCGCGCAGCGCGGCGCCGACGCGGAGCGCGCGTTCGGCGGAGAGCGCGGCGACGATGGCCTGCTCCCGGCTGGAGAAGTAGTTGTTGTAGGTCCTGGGCGAGACGCCGGCGGCCTCGGCGATGTCGTCGACGCGCACGTTCTCCGGGCCGTGCTCCATGGCCAGGCGCAGCGCGGCGGCGCTCAGGGCCTCTCGGGTCGCGATCTTCTTGCGTTCGCGCAGGCCACCGGTCTCGTCAGGGCTCATGCGGCCCAGCTTAACCGACGGCGTTGCGTGCGCGCATTTTTGCGTGCACGCAACTTTGTGTACGCTGCGAACGGGTCGGCGCCGTGGTGCAACACCGTCGCGGGTGTCGGCGCCGACCCCCACCCACCGCCCCTGAGCAGCGAGGACAGAAGCAATGGCCAAGATGATCGCGTTTGACGAACAAGCCCGTCGCGGCCTTGAGCGGGGCATGAACACCCTCGCTGACGCCGTCAAGGTGACGCTCGGGCCCAAGGGCCGCAACGTCGTGCTGGAGAAGAAGTGGGGCGCTCCCACGATCACCAACGACGGTGTCTCCATCGCCAAGGAGATCGAGCTCGAGGACCCGTGGGAGAAGATCGGGGCCGAGCTCGTCAAGGAAGTTGCCAAGAAGACCGATGATGTCGCTGGTGATGGCACCACCACCGCGACCGTTCTCGCCCAGGCGCTGGTGCGTGAGGGTCTGCGCAACGTCGCCGCCGGCGCCAACCCGATCGCGTTGAAGCGCGGTATCGAGAAGGCGACCGAGGCTGTTGCCGAGCAGCTGTTGAAGAACGCCAAGGAGGTCGAGACCAAGGAGCAGATCGCTGCCACGGCCTCGATCTCGGCTGCTGACTCCACCATCGGCGAGCTGATCGCCGAGGCGATGGACAAGGTCGGCAAGGAAGGTGTCATCACCGTCGAGGAGAGCAACACCCTCGGGCTCGAGCTGGAGCTCACCGAGGGCATGCGCTTCGACAAGGGCTACCTGGCGCCGCACTTCGTCACCGACACCGACCGGCTGGAGGCGGTGCTGGAGGAGCCGCACCTGCTCTTCGTCGCGGGCCGGATCGCGACCGTGAACGACCTGCTTCCCTTGCTGGAGAAGGTGATGCAGACCGGGCGCCCGCTGGTGGTCATCGCGGAGGACGTGGAGAACGAGCCGCTGGCGACGCTGATCCTCAACAAGCTCAAGGGCACTTTCAAGTCGGTCGCGGTGAAGGCGCCGGGCTTCGGGGACCGCCGCGAGGCGATGTTGCAGGACATGGCGATCCTGACCGGTGGGCAGGTGATCTCCGAGAAAGTGGGGCTGCGCCTGGAGAACACCGACATCGCGCTGCTGGGCTCCGCCCGCAAGGTCGTCATCACCAAGGACGAGACCACGATCGTGGAGGGCTCCGGCGACGCCGAGGCGATCCAGGGCCGTGTCAACCAGATTCGCGCGGAGATCGAGAAGTCGGACTCCGACTACGACCGCGAGAAGCTGCAGGAGCGCCTGGCCAAGCTGGCCGGTGGCGTCGCCGTCATCAAGGCGGGCGCGGCCACCGAGGTCGAGCTCAAGGAGCGCAAGCACCGCATCGAGGACGCGGTGCGCAACGCCAAGGCCGCCGTCGAGGAGGGCATCGTCGCGGGCGGTGGCGTGGCGCTGGTGCAGGCCGGGGCCGTACTGGACGGGCTCGACCTGCACGGCGACGAGGCCACTGGCGCCAACATCGTCAAGGTCGCGCTGGAGGCTCCGCTGAAGCAGATCGCGGTGAACACCGGGCTGGAGCCGGGCGTGGTCGCGGAGAAGGTGCGCGGACTGCCGTCGGGCCACGGGCTGGACGCCGCGACCGAGACCTACGTGGACCTGGTCGCGGCCGGGATCATCGACCCCGCCAAGGTCACGCGCTCCGCGCTGCGCAACGCCGCGTCGATCGCCGCGCTCTTCCTCACCACCGAGGCAGTCGTGGCCGACCAGCCCGACCGCTCCGCCCCCGCCGACCCGAACACCCCCGACTTCTGAGGGGTCAGCTCGCCGGGAGCGGTTGTTGCGGGAGTTCGTCGAGGATGAGCACGGTGTGGCTGGACACCACGTCGGGCATGGTCTGGAAGCGGTTGAGCACGAGGTCGCGCAGGCTCGACGCGTCGCGTGCGCGGACGAGCAGCACCAGGTCGTGCTCGCCGGAGACCAGCGCGCCGTGCCACACCTCGGGGATCTCCAGGATGCGCTGGCGCACGGACTTCCAGGAGTGCTGGCTGACCTTCAGGTGCACGTAGGCCGCGACGCCGAAGCCGTAGCGCTCCGGGTCGACGGTCGCGCTGTAGCCGGTGATCACCCCGTCCCGTTGCAACCGCTCCACCCGGGCGTAGGCGCTGCCCCGGGAGATGTGCAGCTTCTCCGCCAGCGCGCGCATGGACATCCGGGCGTCGGAGCGCAGTTCGGCCACGATCCGCCGGTCGGTGTCGTCGAGCGGGGCGATCGGTGTGCGCTTTGCGGACACTTCACTGGACATATGGCCGACTCTAACCGTTTGCACGAGCCATCTGCCCAGAAAAACGGCCTCCATCTGGAAGAACGGCACCTGCAAATTTCACCATGAGCAGGACGACGCCGTCAGCCAGGTCACAACGGGAGGTCCCATGTCCGTCACCGGCCTTTCCGCACGGGAGCGCTCGCTGCTGCCCACCGATCTTCCGCTGGCCCTGCTCGACCGCAACGGCATACCCGTCGACGACCCGGCGCTGGAGATGCCCGCCGACGAGGTGCTGTTGGAGCTGCACCGGCGCATCGTGATCGGCCGCCGCTTCGACACCCAAGCGACCGCGCTGACCCGGCAGGGGCGCCTCGCGGTCTACCCGTCCTCGCGCGGGCAGGAGGCGTGCGAGGTCGGCGCGGTGCTGGCGCTGCGCGAGCAGGACTGGCTCTTCCCCACCTACCGCGACTCGGTCGCGCTGGTGACCAGGGGAGTCGACCCGGTGCAGACGCTCACCCTGCTCCAGGGCAGCTGGCACCTCGGCTACGACCCGTACGAGCACAAGGTCGGTCCGCAGTGCACCCCGTTGGCCACCAACACCCTGCACGCCGTGGGCCTGGCGCACGCGGCGCGGCTCAAGGGTGAGGACACCGTCGCGCTCGTGCTGCTGGGCGATGGCGCGACGAGCGAGGGCGACACGCACGAGGCCCTCAACTTCGCGGCCGTGTGGAAGGCGCCGGTGGTGTTCCTCGTGCAGAACAACGGCTACGCGATCAGCGTCCCGATGAGCAAGCAGAGCGCCGCGCCGTCCTTGGCGCACAAGGGAATCGGCTACGGCGTGCCGTCGTACCTCATCGATGGCAACGACCCGGCGGGGGTCTACGCGACCGTGCGCGAGGCGATCACCGCCGCCGCTGCCGGAGGTGGGCCCGCGCTGATCGAGGCCAAGACCTACCGCATCGAGGCGCACACCAACGCCGATGACGCCGGGCGCTACCGCGACTCCGAGGAAGTGGCGGCCTGGCTGGACCGCGACCCGCTGGACCGGATCGAGCGCTACCTGAGCACGCGGGGCCTGCTCGACGAGGAACGCCGCGCGGAGATCCAGGCCGAGGCCGAGGACTTCGCCGCGACCGTGCGCGAGGGCATGAACGCCGAGCCCGAGCTGGACCCGGCCCACCTGTTCGCCCACGTCTACGCCCAGCCGACGAAGGCGCTGCGCGAGCAGGCCGCCATGCTCGCCGAGGAGCTCGCGTCATGACAACCGCGCTGCGCAACCAGGAAATGTCCATGTCGGCGGCGCTGAACCGGGCGCTCGCGGACGCGCTCGAAGCCGATGAGCGCGTGCTCGTCTTCGGCGAGGACGTCGGCCCGCTCGGCGGCGTCTTCCGCGTCACCGACGGGCTGAACGCGCGCTTCGGCGAACAGCGCGTCTTCGACACCCCGCTGGCCGAGTCCGGCATCGTCGGCACCGCGATCGGCATGGCGATGAACGGCATGCGGCCCGTGGTGGAGATGCAGTTCGACGCCTTCGCCTACCCCGCGTTCGAGCAGATCACCAGCCACCTGGCGAAGCTGCGCAACCGCACGCGCGGCCGCGTCGAGCTGCCCGTGGTCATCCGCGTGCCCTACGGCGGCGGCATCGGCGGCGTCGAGCACCACTGCGACTCCTCCGAGGCCTACTACACGCACACGCCCGGCCTGCGCGTGGTCACGCCGGGAACGCCCGGTGACGCCTACCAGCTGCTGCGCGACGCGATCGACTCGCCGGACCCGGTGATCTTCCTGGAGCCCAAGCGCCGCTACTGGTCCAAGGGGCCCGTCGCGCTCGACCGCTCCGGGCCCGAGATGGACCGCGCGCTCGTGCGGCGGCCGGGCAAGGACGTCACGCTGATCGCCTACGGCCCGATGGTCGCCACCGCGCTGGAGACCGCGGCGGCCGCGACCGAGGAGGGCTGGGACGTCGAAGTCGTCGACCTGCGCAGCCTTTCGCCGTTCGACGACGAGACGGTCACCGAGTCGGTGCGCCGCACGGGTCGCGCCGTCGTGGTGCACGAGGCTTCCGGGTTCTCCGGCTACGGCGCGGAGGTCGTCGCGCGGGTCACCGAGCGGTGCTTCCACCACCTGCACGCGCCGATCCTGCGCGTCACCGGCTTCGACATCCCTTACCCGCCACCGAAGTTGGAGGAGCACCACCTGCCCGGCGTCGATCGCATCCTCGACGCGATCGGCCGGTTGCAGTGGGACGACGAGGTGGTGGGCTTCCATGGCTGACTTCCTGCTGCCGGACCTCGGCGAGGGCCTGACCGAGGCGGAGATCATCAGCTGGCTGGTCGAGGTCGGTGACACCATCGCGATCGACCAGCCCGTCGTCGAGGTCGAGACGGCCAAGGCGGTCGTGGAGGTGCCCTCGCCGTACTCGGGCGTCGTCACCGCGCGCCACGGTGCCGCGGGCGAAACGCTCTCCGTCGGCTCGGTGCTGCTGAGCGTTGGCGCACAAGGCTTCGCTGAGCCGGGAATCGTCGTGCCCGCGCCGTCGGAGCCGGTGGACGAGGGCAGCGGCAACGTGCTGATCGGCTACGGCACGTCCTCGTCACCGCGCCGTCGTCGACGCGGGCGGGTGAAGCAGGAGACCCCGCAGGTCGCTCCGAGCGCCGAGCCCGCGGAGACAAGGGGCGGACCCGCGAGCGGTCCTCCGGTGATCTCACCGTTGGTGCGCCGCCTGGCCAAGGACAACGGCATCGACCTGACGGCGGTGCGCGGCAGCGGTCCGGGCGGAGTGGTGCGGCGCTGCGACGTTGAGCGGGCCATGGCGAAGCCGGTGGTCTCGGTAGCGACTGGTGAGCGTCGGATTCCCTTGAAGGGACTGCGAAAGACCGTCGCCGACAAGCTCAGCGCCTCGCGCAGGGAGATCCCCGAGGCGACGGTGTGGGTGGACGTCGACGCGACCGAGTTGATGGCCGCGCGCGCCGCGCTCGACGGGGTCAGCCTCCTGGCGCTGTTCGCGCGCTTCGCGGTGCTGGGCCTGCGCCGGTTCCCCGAGCTGAACTCGCGGGTCGAGGGCGAGGAGATCGTGGTGCTGGACGACGTGCACCTGGGCTTCGCCGCGCAGACCGATCGCGGACTCGTCGTTCCTGTTGTGCGAGAAGCGAACAAGCTGACCACGGCGGGGCTGTCGGCGGCGCTCGCCGACCGCACCTCCGCCGCGCGCGAGGGCAAGCTCGGGCCCGCCGAGCTGACCGGCGGCACGTTCACGGTGAACAACTACGGCGTGTTCGGCGTGGACGGTTCGGCGGCGATCATCAACCATCCCGAGGCCGCGATCCTCGGCCTGGGGCGGATCATCGACCGGCCGTGGGTGGTCGACGGGCAACTTGCGGTTCGCAAGATCACCGAACTGACGCTCGCGTTCGACCACCGGGTCTGCGACGGCGCCACAGCAGGCGGTTTCCTGAGATACGTGGCCGACTGCGTGGAGGCTCCCGTCCGGGCGCTCGCCGACCTATAGGGTCAGGCGGCATGGACGATCTCGCCTGCCTGAGTCCGCCGGAGCGGGTGCGGCGGTGGGCGCAGTTGCTGGAACAGGTCGACACCCGGCTCCGGGACCGCGCGGACGGGCGGGTGGACTGGGTGCGGCTCAAGCTGAACCTGATCCGCAAGGGCCGCGCCATGGAGGTCTACTCGGCGGCGGAAGCGGCGGTGCGCACCGCGGCCTTCGTCGCCGAGCTGCACCGCGGTGGCATCGCCGACGAAGTGGCCGAGGTCCTGCCGTCGGCCGACGAGCTGGTGCGCGCCTGCCTCGCGGAGATCCCGATCCCGCCGGAACGGGTGCTGACCAGGGGTGTTCTCGACGACCTCGACGTGGGCGCGATCCGCACCAGCAGGCAGGCGAAGATCCTGGTCGAGGCGGCCGAGCAGCACACCGCCCGGCTGCGCGATCCCCGGCTGGCCGCCGAACTGCGCCGCTGGAGCTCGCTCAAGCCCCGGCTGGTCTGACACCGGCTGGTCTGGCACCGTCCACTGTGGACTGTACTGGGAGCTGAAAACCTGTCAGCTCCGATCTGCGTACCCTGGCGCGGTGACCGACGTACAGCCCGCGCAGCCCTCGCCGCCCGCCGAGGACGAGAAGCCCGAGACGACCGAGCGGCCCGGGAAGAAGTCCTCCTTCTGGCGCGAGCTGCCGATCCTGATCGTCACCGCGCTGGTGCTGGCGTTCCTGATCCAGACCTTCATCGCGCGGGTCTACGTGATCCCGTCCCAGTCGATGGAGACCACGCTGCACGGCTGCCCCGGCTGCACCAACGACCGCGTGCTGGTGGACAAGGTGATCCACCGCTTCACCGACATCGAGCCCGGCGAGGTCGTGGTCTTCCGCGGCCCCGAGTCCTGGACCAGCAACCACGTCGCCGAACCCGACGACGGCTGGGGCTGGCTGCGCGACTTCGGCTCGCTGTTCGGGATGCCCGCCGCCAACGAGCGCGACTTCGTCAAGCGCGTGATCGCCGTCGCCGGGCAGAAGGTCGAGTGCTGCACCCCGGACAACCGCGTGATCGTGGACGGGAAGCCGCTCACCGAGCCCTACGTCCACTACCAGGAGGGCTTCGACGACAAGCAGATCGCCTTCGGTCCCGTCGTCGTCCCGCCCGGCCACCTCTGGATGATGGGCGACAACCGTCCCAATTCACGTGACTCGCGCGCCGCGGGCCAGGGGCCGGTGCCGGTGGGCAACGTGATCGGCAAGGTCCGCGCGATCGTCCTCCCACCCAGCCGCTGGCAGGCCATCGATCACCCGAACCCGCAGGTGGTCGCGCTGAGCGCGCCCGCGTGGCAGTCCGCGATCCCGCTCGGTCTCGGCCTCGCGGGTGCGTGGCCCGCGCTGTGGGTGACTCGCCGTACCAGCCGGTTGTTGCGCTCCCGCATGATCTGAGCGGATTTGTCGTTCCCCGCGAACTGAAACGACTTCCGGAGTAGGGTCCCGGGATCTGATGTTGGGGGATTGATGCAATTCAAGGATCTGCTGGGGCGATTCGTTCCTTTCTTCGCCATGGGCGCCGTGCTGGTGTCGGGGTGCACCACGACGACGAGCGGGGAGCCCTCGCCCGGCGAAGTGCCGCCGACGACCGACGCCGCGCCGAGCACGACCAGGAACAGAAGCGGTGGTGGTGGTGGTGCTTCGGCCGCCATCGACCCGTGCACGCTCGTGCTGATCGGCGACCTGGCCGGCTACGGCACGTTCAAGGGCCCCACGACCGACACCATCGGCGGCTCCCGGGGCTGCAACTACGTGCAGACCGGGAGCGACTCCGAGCCGAAGTTCGCGCTCAGCGTCGCCATCCGGGACCGTGACGGCATCAACCTGGTCAGCGACAGGGGCTTCGGGAAGTCCGACGGCGAGCTGAGCGGCCGCAAGACCGCCAAGGTGCCGACCTCCGCCAAGAACTGCATGTTCGTGCTCGCGATCGGCGAGGGCTCCCGGGTCGACGTGGTCATCGCGAGTCAGGAGTCCGCGCGGTCCTGCCAGGTCGCCGAACAGCTCGGCGCCGTGGTCGAGCCGAGGTTGCCGAAATGAGGGCCGCAGCGGTGTTCGTGGTCGCCGCCGCGCTGTTGTCCGGGTGCGCCACGACGGTGAACGGGACGCCGTCGCCCGATGAGGTGCCGACCTTGACTTCGCCCGCGCCCACGGGCGGCGGCGGGTCGACCGCGCTGGACCCGTGCACGCTCCTCAAGATGAGTGATCTGACCAGCTACGGCACGTTCAAGGGGCCGACGCGGGAAGACATCGGTGGCTCCCGCGGGTGCAACTACACGCAGACCGGGGTGTACGCCTCGGACCCGAGCTTCGCGATCAGCGTCGGCATCCGGGACAGCCAGAGCGCCGAGTCGGTCAACGACAAGGGGCGCGGCAAGATCTCCGGGAACGTCAACGGCCGCAAGGCGTTCAAGGTGCCCCAGTCCTCCCAGGACTGCATCTTCGTGCTCGCGCTCGGGGACAGCGCCCGGGTCGACGTGGTCATCGCAGGCCAGGAGGTCGAGAGGTCGTGCACGCTCGCCGAGAAGTTCGCCGACGTGGTCGAGCCGAGGTTGCCGAAGTGAGGGCCGCGGCGGTGTTCGTCGTCTCTGCCGCGCTGCTCTCCGGCTGTGCGTCGGCGGCGAGCGGCAGTTCCGCGCCCGCCGATAGGCCGATGCCGGTCGCGTTGCTCGATCCGTGCGCGCTGATCCAGCCCAGCGACCTGGCCGGGCACGGCGCGTTTAAGGCACAGGAGCGGTACGAGGTGGACGATGCCCGCATCTGTTCCTACAGCAGGGACGGGGCCTCTGGTTTCGAGCAGCGCTTCATGGTGAGCGTGGGCATCCGGGACGACCAGAACGCCGACTCGGTTCAGGAGCGGGGACGCGGCAGGACTCTGGGGAACGTCAACGGCCGCAAGACGGTCAAGGTTCCGAGCACAGCGTTCGACTGCCTCCTCGTTGTCGCGATCGACGAGAAGTCCCGAGCTGACATCCTCATCCTCGGCACCGGCATGGACTCGTGCGCGCTCGCCGAACAGCTCGCCGACGTGGTCGAGCCGAGGCTGCCGAAGCGGTAGGTCAGCGCGTGTAGTGCGAGCCGAGCGCCTGGCCGGCGGCGGAGAGCGTGCGCTCGACGAGGTCGGTCGCCGTGCCCTTGCGCCAGCGCTCGGCCCACTCGGCGGCGTAGCCGAGGTAGTCGCCGTACTGCTCCGGCGACCACGGGCCGTCCATGCCCCAGTCCGAGCCGCGCAGCGCGTTCATCGCGATCACCACGTGCTCGTCCAGGATCAGCGGGCCCTTCTTGCCGTCGAAGGCCGCGAAGTACAGGACCTTGGTGAAGCCGGAACCAGGCAGCCGGGCGAGCGCGTGCGAACCCTTCCTGGTCAGCATCGCGAAACCGGTGATCGGACCGTCCTCGCGGGTCGCACGCACAGCGGCGGCGAGGTTGGGCCCGACCGTGTCGGGGTTGTGGCCGAAGACCATGCCGAGCTTCACCGCGCCGCGCTGCTTCGGCCCCGATGCCCAGACCGAGGCGGCGACGAGCGTGTGCACGGCGCCCAGCTCGTCGTCGGCGCGGCGGGCGATCTGGAAGACCGTGCGCCGGTCCACGGTCCCGGTCTCCAGCTCCGGCGGCCAGAACGCGGGGTCGGGCAGTTGCGGCAGCCAGTGCAGCTTGTTGAAGCCGACCTTCTGCCGCAGCAGGTACACGCTGTCGCGGACGGGCGGGGTCCCGCGGAAGACCTTGTCGAAGTCCAGGGCGCTCACCGTCGAACGGTATCGAGGCTCAACGGCAGATCGCGGTCGGCCCACTCCGCCATCGTGTCGAGCACCTTCTTCAGCCGCGCCCCGGCCTCGGTCAGCTCGTACTCGACCCTCGGCGGCACCTCGGCGTAGGCGGTTCGTGTGACCAGACCCGTCTCTTCGAGGCGTTTCAGCCGCGCGGACAGCGTCTTCGGGCTGATCCCGGGCAGTCCGGCGCGCAGCTCGGTGAACCGCTTCGGCCCGTCGAGCAGGTCGCGCACGACCAGTGTCGCCCACGGCCCCTCCAGCACGACGAGGAACCGGGCAATGGGGCATTCCGGCAAATTGTGACCCGGCTCACTCACTCCGACTCCAATAGTTCATTTGAGGTAACTGATTCCCCATCGGAACCATAGCGGCATGACCACGATTGTTCACGGAGTCACCGGCGCCCAGGGCGCACCCGTCGTGCAAGCCCTCGAAGCCGCTGGGCTGCCGGTGCGCGGACTGTCCCGCGCTCAGGGCGACCTCGACGACCGCGCCGCGCTCGCCGCCGCCTACGAGGGCGCGACCGGCGCCTTCATCCACTTCCCGATCACCCCCGATCCGGCGGCCCCGGCGCGCTGGGCGGCGAACCTGGCGGCCGTCGCCCGCCCGGAGCGCGCGGTGATCTCCACCAGTGGCGGCGTTCCCGGCGATGCCGCCTCGCCGTTCGGGGCCTCGCGGCTCAGCGCGCTGGGGGAGCTCGCCGAGCGGCTGCGCGACGCCGGAGTCGTGGTGACCGTGCTCGCGCCGCGACTGTTCCTGGAGAACCTGCTGCTCCCGCCCGTCCAGGAAAGCCTTGCGCGTGAACAGGTTCTGACCTATCCCGTGGCCGCTGAGCGACCTGTCGCGTGGTCGAGCCACCTGGACGTCGCCGATGCGGCGGTCGCCGCGCTCACCCACGCCACACCACCGTCCTTTGTGGATGTTGGCGCGGTTCCCGGGCTGAGCGGCGCCGACCTCGCCGCACAGCACGGCACCTCGGTGACCTACCGCGCGATGTCGCCCGTGGAGTTCGGCGGTGTGCTCGCACCGATCCTCGGTTCCGGTGCCGCAGCTGGGATTCAGGGGCTCTACCAGGCGGTCGCGGCCCACCCGGAGGCGCTGGCGTTCACCGCCGAGACCGGGACGGAGAAGCTGCTCGGCGTGCGGACGCGGTCCGTGCGCGCCTGGCTGGAGGGGTTGAGCGCTCACCCCGTCGGGTAGTCAGGGCCGGTGAGCAGGCCGGAGGAGTCCGAACAGCGTCAGCTCGCCCGCAACCTCAGCGAGCTGCTCCAGGAACTGCGCGTCGCCCAGGGCGGCGTGCAGATCCTGTTCGGGTTCCTGCTCTCCATCGCCTTCAGCGACCGCTACGAGGACGTCGACGGCTACATCAGGTCGCTGCACCTGATCACCGTCGTCCTCGCGGCGGTCGCCGTCGCGCTGCTGACCGCACCCGCCGCGTGGCACCGCCTGCTGTTCCGTCAGGGCATGCGCAAGGAGATCATCGAGACCGCCAACGTCTTCGCGATCACCGGCATGGTGTTCCTGGCGCTCGCGATGATCGGGACGGTGCTGCTGCTCGGGGAAGCCATCGTCGGCGGCTGGCTCGCGGTGGCGATCGGAGTGCTCGCGCTCGTCGGCTTCGGGACGCTGTGGTTCCTGCTGCCGCTGCTGCGCAGGAATCGCGGCCGCTAGTCGCGTTCGGGTTCACCAGTCTTCAAGACCCGCAAACCCCCGTCCCAGCAGTCCGCAACGACAGCAAACCCTCTCAGGGGTCCCGGGTTTGCTGCGGTTGGCGATGATCGACAGGGGGGTTCGGTGGTCTTGAAGACATGCGAACGTGGCGGTGCGAGACGAAAAGTCACCCCGGAGGGGCCGCATCGGTTGCGTGATCTGGGTCACTCGGTGAGTGCGGCGACGGTCTCGCGGTGGAGCTGCAACTCCTCCCTGGGCTCCACCACGAGCACGCGCATCGTTACGCTGAGCACGCCGAGCCGCGCTAGCACGGCCTCGCGCACTTCTGGCTGGTCCCAACCGATCTCTCCGGTGAAGACCAGCGCGTCGACGCGGTCCAGGCTCGTCGCGGCGGCGGCCAGCTCACGGCTCGTCCGATGGGCGAAGACGCGCAGCGCGAGGTCGGCGTCCACGTCGCCCCCGGCCGCCGCCCGCACGAGGTCGCGGGTGTCGGGGGAGCCACCGAGGCCGAGCAGGCCGGAGCCGGTGTGCAGCCCGTCGGCCAGCTCGTCGAGGCTGAGCTTGTTCTCCCGCAACAACCACAGCAGCATGCCGGGGTCCACGCTGCCGCTGCGCTTGGCCATGGGCAGGCCCTCCAGCGGCGTGAAGCCCATCGACGTGTCGACGCTGCGGCCCTCGCGGAACGCGCACACCGAACTCCCGCCGCCGAGGTGGGCGAGCAGCAGGCTCAGCTCGTCAACGGGCCGCTCCAGCTCGTCGGCCGCCTTGCTGACGGCCCATCCGTAGGAGAGGCCGTGAAAACCGTAGCGCCGCAACCCGTAGCGCTCGCGCCACTCCTTCGGCAGCGCGTAGGTGGCCGCCACCTCGGGCAGTCCACTGTGGAACGCCGTGTCCGGGCACAGCACGTGCGGCACCGCGAGGCGTGCTCTGAGCTTGTCGAGCAGGGCCAGGCTCGCGGGCACGTGCAGCGGTGCGAGCGAGGCGAACTCCCGAACCGAGTCGATCGCGGCGTCGGAAGCGATCAGCGGCGCGGTGACCTCGGGGCCGCCGTGCACGATCCGGTGGCCGACCGCATCGATGTCCTCGTTGCGGGACATAAGCTCTTCCAGCTCGCGTACGGCGTCATCGGACTCGGGGCGCTGCTCCACGTGCATGGAGTCGATCACACGATCGTCGGTGATCACGTGCGCCTGCAAGCTGGACGATCCCGGGTTGATCGTCAGGACGCGGCTCACGCCGACCACTCCCACTCCGTGATCTCCGGGGAGTCCTCGCCTTCGCGATAGGCGTACTCCTTGAGCGCGTCGCGTCGGCTGAGCAGTTCCTGCGCGACACCGTCGTCGCCCCGTGTGCGCCGCACCGCGTCGGCGGCCAGGTCGTAACGGCTCATCTTGTTGCTCACCAACAGGTCGAAGGGCGTCGTGGTGGTGCCCTCCTCCAAGTAGCCGTGCACGTGGAAGCGGCTCGGGTCAGGCCTGCCGTGCAGCACCTCGTGCACCGCCGAGGGGTAGCCGTGGAAGGCGAAGACCACCGGCACGTCCTCGCCGAAGCACGCGGTGAAGTCCTCCGCGCTCATCCCGTGCGGGTGTCTGTCCGGAGTGGACAGTGCGAGCAGATCCACCACGTTGACCACGCGCACCCGCATGCCGGGCGCCTGGCTGCGCAACAACCACGCCGCGGCAAGGGTTTCCACGGTCGGAACGCCTCCGGCGCAGGCGAGCACCACTTCGGGGTCCTCGTGGCTGGCCCACTCCCAGACGCCCGCGCCTGCTCGGCAGTGGCGTTCGGCCTCGGCCAGATCCAGCCACTGCGGCGCCGAGTTCTTGCCCGCCACCACCAGGTTGATGCGGTCCGTGGTGGCGAGGCAGTGCCGCATCGTCACGAGCAGCGTGTTCGCGTCCGGCGGCAGGTAGACGCGGGTCACCGAGGCCTTCTTCGTCAGCAGGTTGTTCAGGAAACCCGGCCCTTGGTGGCTGTAGCCGTTGTGCTCCTGGCGCCAACCCTCGCTGGTCAACAGGTAGTTCAGGCTCGCGACCGGGGCGCGCCACGAGACCTCGCCCGCCATCTTGAGGAACTTCGCGTACTGGTTGACCATGCTGTCCACAATGGAGGCGAACGCCTCGTAGCACGGGAACAGGCCGTGCCGCCCGGTGAGCAGGTAGCCCTGGAGCCAGCCCTGGCACAGGTGCTCCGACAACACCTCCATCACCCGCCCGTCGCGGGACATGTGCTCGGAGTGCTCGGTGAGCGGCCACGTGAACGCGCGCCCGGTCGCCGCCAGCACCGCGTCGAGCTTGTTGGACGCCAGCTCGTCCGGGCACATGATCCGGAAGTCCCGCCGCTGCTCGGTGGCGCGCATCAACTCCGCGAGCCACTCGCCGGTGGTGCCGGTCGCGCTCGCGGTGACCGAGCCCGGCTCGTCCACGTCGACAGCGAACTCCGCCAGCTCGGGCAACGGCAGCTCGCGCCGCAGCCGCCCGCCGTTGGCCTGCGGCACCCGGCCGAGCCGGAGCTCCTGCGGCGGAAGGACTTCCAGCAGGTCGTCGGCGGGCACGCCGTCCTCGTCGAAGAGTTCCTCCGGGCGGTAGGACCGCAGCCACGCCTCGATCTCGGGCAGCTGCTCCGCGCTCAGCGGCACCTGGTGGGCGTGGAAGGTCCCGCCGCCCGCGTCCTCCGGCAGGCCCCATCCCTTGGGGCTGCGCAACAGGATCATCGGCCGCTGCGCGAGTTCCGCGTGCGCCTTGTCCAGCGTCTCGGCCAGCAGCCGGTCGGGGTCGTCGGTCCGCCGCACGTCGACGATCCGGGGCGTCCAGCCCGCGCCCCGGAAGTAGTCCGTCAGCTCCTCGTCGGACATGCACGCGTATATCGTCGGCGAGGAGATCTTGGATCCGTTGAGGTGAAGCACGGGCAGGACCGAGCCGCAGGTACCCGGATCGAGGAACTTCGTGGCGTGCCAGGACCCCGCAGTGGGGCCGGTCTCGGCTTCGCCATCACCGACGATGCAGGCCACCAGGAGGTCCGGATCGTCCAGCGCCGCGCCGAACGCGGTGGCCAGCGCGTAGCCCAGCTCGCCGCCCTCGTGCACCACGCCGGGGACTTCGGGGGAGAGGTGGCTGGGGAACCCGCCCGGCCACGAGAATCCCTTGATCAGCTCGGCGAGCGTCAGATCGGGGTCGACAACCGAGTGCGTGCCCTCCAGCCAGAGGTTCGCGTGCACGGCTGGCGCTCCGTGGCCCGGGCCGGTGACCAGCAACGTCCGCTGCCCGGTACGCCGGACCAGACCGTTGAGTCCACTGTAGACGAACGTGATCCCTGGGCACGTTCCCCAGTGGCCCAGCAGCCGGGGTTTGAGGTGTTCGGGCCGCAGCGGCTCGCGCAGCAGCACGTTGCCGCGCAGGTAGATCATCGCCGCCGCGAGGTAGTCGCAGGCCCTGCGGTAACGCCGGACGGTGTCGGTACTGGGTGTCTGCACGACCGTCGGTTACCCGGTGTTCCCGTCGCCGACGCACACGGGCCGAGTGAGTCACCCCGGGTGCGTCGAGATCAGCAGGATCGCGTCGAGCAGTCGCCACCAGTCCGGTTCGGCGAGGTCCCTGCCCAGCACGGGGGCGAGCAGGCTCGCCGCGCTGAGCAGTCGCGCGGCGAACTCCTGCGGGTCCCGCCCGAGTCCTTCGGCAGCTGTCGCAACGGTGGCCCGGAATCGACGGCTCCGGCTCAGGCGTGTCAGTTCTTTGGGCACGGGCGCGGCCGGTGTCCCCTGTGGCGAGCCCAGCTCGATCCGCAGTTCGGTGCCGAGCGCCGAAGCCAGGCTGCTCAACGCTCGCAGGGTCGGGTTTCCCCGGCCGTTCTCCAGATTGGCGATGTAGGGCACCGACAGTCCGGCGTCGGCCGCGACCGAGGCCACGGTGCGTCCGCTCGCCGTGCGCAGCGCGCGCAGTTGGGTTCCGATCTGCTCGTCCCGCACCGGAGCTCCTATCTTGACAGAACACTCGTCGGTCGACGTATCTTCTCACAGGATTATTCGACGGGGGTGGGGCAGTGCTGGAAGCGGTGCGGATCCGGGATTTCCGGCTGCTCTGGGGCGCACGGCTGGTGGCGGCGCTCGGGTCGTGGCTGCTGGTGATCGCCATCCCGGCGCACGTCTTCCACATCACCGGGTCGTTGGTGGCGACCGGGTTCACGCTGGTCGCGGAGTTCCTGCCGCCCCTGGTGCTGGGCCCGGTGGCGGGCGCGCTGGCCGACCGGTGGGACCGGCGACGAGTCATGATCTGCGCCGACCTGGTCCGTGCGGCGGTGATCACGCTGATGGTGTTCGCCACCGAGGAGAGCTCGCTGTGGCTGGTCTACCTCGCGCTCCTCGCGGAGAGCGCCGCCGCCACCGTGTTCCGGCCCGCGGCGCAGGCGCACACTCCGGCGGTCGTCGGTACCGGTTCCGCGCTGAGCGGCGCCCAGTCGCTGAACGCGGTCACCGACGGGATCGTCCGGCTCGTCGGCCCACCCGCCGGAGCCGCCCTGCTCACGTTGGCGGGCTTCGAGTTCCTCGTCCTGCTCGACTGCGCGAGCTACCTGGTCTCGGCGGCCGCGATCGCGGCGACCGCACCCCGTCCGCATCCACCCGGCGAGCGCAGAGCCGTTCTCGCGGAGATCGCCGGTGGCCTGCGCGTGCTGCGTGGAGTGCCGATCGCGTTGGCTCTGCTGCCCTTCACCGCGATCTTCCTCGCGGCCAACGCCTCGCTGAGCGCACTGCTGGTGCCCTTCGGCG
This sequence comes from Allokutzneria multivorans, assembly GCF_039537405.1. Lineage (NCBI taxonomy): Bacteria > Bacillati > Actinomycetota > Actinomycetes > Pseudonocardiales > Pseudonocardiaceae > Allokutzneria > Allokutzneria multivorans. The sequence continues at coordinate 275,789 of NZ_BAABAL010000003.1, forward strand.
TGCGGCAGCTCGGTGGTAGTGAGCAGATCGGCTTCGTCAGCTCGGCTCTGGGAGTGGGGTTCCTGCTCGGCGCGGTGGTCATTCGGCACTGCGTCGACCGTTTCCCACCCGGCCGCCTCTTCGCGGCGAGCCAGTTCGCCACCGCGATCGCGTTCTTCGTCCTGTTCGACTCGATGACGATGACCGTCGCTCTGCCCGCCGCCGTGGCCGTCGGCGTCTTCGGTTCGATGACCGTCGTGACACCGCAGGTGGCCTTGCAACGCGCTGTGCCGAACGAGGTTCTTGGCCGGATCAGCGCGGTCTTCCTGTCCGCCGAGGCGCTGGCGGCGCTGCTCGGCGCGCTGGCCGGTCCGGCACTCGCCCAGGGGTTCTCGCTGCGCGCGGCGATGGTGACCGCGTGTCTGGTGACGGCGTTCAGCGCGTTGGCCAGCGCGATGTTGATCCCTGAGCCCACGGTGTTTCCGTCCTCGATGCGCGGGTATCGCCTTCAGGAGAGCGAAATCCGCGATATGACGGGAGACCACATGAGCGTGATCGAGGAACAGGTCGAAGTCCACGTGCCGGTGCGCACCGCGTACGACCAGTGGACCCAGTTCGAGTCGTTCCCGAAGTTCATGGATGGCGTCGAGCGGGTTGAACAGCGGACGAACACGCTGACCCACTGGCACGCCTCCATCGCGGGGGTGGACCGCGAGTTCGACGCGGAGATCCTGCACCAGGTGCCCGACGAAAGGGTGTCGTGGAGTGTGCTCTCCGGGCCGAAGCACAAGGGCACGGTGTCCTTCACCCCGCAGGACGCGACGCACACCAAGGTGTCGCTGCGGATCGAGTACGAGCCCGAGGGCTTCGTGGAGAACGTCGGCGACAAGCTCGGCATCGTGCAGAGCAGGGTGCGCGGAGATCTCAAGCGCTTCAAGGAGTTCATCGAGCAGCGCGGCGCGGAGACCGGCGCGTGGCGAGGTGAGGTCAAGCCCGGGGATTCGCGGCTGTGACCGAGATCTGCGGTCGCACCAAGGTCATCGCCCCGGTCGAGGTCGTGCGGTCGCACTGGCGACGCGTGGAGTCCTTCCCGGAGTTCATGCTCGGAGTGCGTTCCGTGCGGCGCGAGGCCGATGAGCTGACCACGTGGCGGCTGGACGATCACGAGATCCCCGTGCGCGTGAAGACGAGCGACCGAGGCATCTCGTGGTCCACAGTGGACGGTCCAAGGTACGAGGTGGTCGTGCTCTGGCGAGCGCTTCCCGGCGACAGGACCCGCCTGACGTGGCGGATCTGGGTTGACGAGGACAGCGAACTGGGTACACCGAGAGAGCTCGCCGCGCGTTTCAGGGGCGACCTGGAGCGCTTCGCCGATCGCATGGTCTCGATCCGGGGCCTGCGCATCGATCACGGCGAGGCTTGGCTGAAGGACCCTTACGGCGGACGCCAACCGGTTGCGCTGTAAGGATGACCGCGAGGGCGGGGTGTGGGCTGGCGCCCGTACCCCGCCCAGCCGTCTGTTCAGCTCCGGACTCGGGGGAGAGGATCGCGACGGCGAGCCCGCGTCGTCGGCCTTCGCGGCAGAGCAGCGGGGGTTTGGGGCGGTTAACGATGATCAACAGAGGGGTTCGCTGGTCTTGAAGACACCCCACCCCGAGCCAGCTCAAGGCCGGACAGGTGCTGTCGCAGCTCGCCCGGCACCTCGACGGCCACACCGCCGCGCGCTCGACAGGAGACCCCAGGGCGCTCGCGCTCGCCCTCGAAGGGCTCGCGGGCGCGCACAGCCTTTCCAGGAATTTTTCACAGGCGGCCCGGATGCTGGGAGCGGCGCACGCGTTGCGCGAATCCGCCGGTGCGCCGTTGCCACCAGCAGAAAGCGCTGACTTCGAGCGGATCTCGCACCGCATCCGCGCCGCGCTCGGCCCGTCGGCCTTTGCCGAAGCATTCCGGCTGGAAGGCGAATTCGATGCGGATGACATCCTCCGGCTGGGTCAAGGGTTGGAGTGAGTTGTTCTTTTTTGCTAGGGTTGTTTCGTACACGATATTCAGACAACTTCTCTCCTTGGGTGATGTCGCATGGCGCAGCGCACTGTTGTGCAGTTGATCGATGATCTGGACGGCACGAGCAGCGAGGACATCTCGCGTATCGAGTTCGGCCTCGACGGTCTGACCTATGAGATCGACCTCAATGAGGAGAACTCGGCGAAACTGCGCGCCGTCCTCGAACCGTTCGTGGCCAGCGGCCGCAGGCTCGGTGGCCGGGCCAAGCGCGGCACCCGCCTCGGCGCGCCCGCTTCGGGCCGCAGCAAGGACGAGACCAGGGCCATTCGCGAGTGGGCCAAGGCCAACGGGCACGAGGTCTCCGACCGGGGCCGCATCCCGAGCACGGTGATCGAGGCCTACGAGACGGCGAACCCCGCCGCGGCGTGAGCTCTTTCGACCCCCGGCGGACGCCGGAGCACTTTCGGTAAAGAAAGTCTTCCGGCCTCCGCCGGTTTTCGCTCGGCACCTCGGCGGGCGAGCGCGCGGATTGGTCTCGCGCGGGTGTCCCGTCTCACCCCGGCGCGGAGATAGTCCAGTACCGGGCGCATGATCACCTCACCAGGCAGGATCGCCGGGCGGATAGGCCGATTGTCGCGGTCCGGATACGGTCGGCCACCTTATCGGCGTGCGCGTGCTCGACGCGCTGCCGAAGAAGGCGGCAGTTCCCCATTCGCCCGGATCAGGGCGGGCCGAACCGTTTCGCGTTTCTAGCGGGAGCGCGCCGTCACCAGGCCGAGCAGCACCATCGCGACGCCGAGCCCGAAGTGCAGCCAGTCGTCGGCGGCGTTGAGCGGCACCGCGTTGGCCGGGCTCGCGTCCTCGGTGAGCAGGCCGTAGCCCCACAGCCCCAGGCACAGCGCGCCGCCACCGATCAGGTAGAGCCGCGCGGAGGCCGGTTCCTTGCCGAACACCAGGCCGCCGACGCCGAAGGCCAAGTGCACGACGTTGAGCAGCAAGGACACGGCGAAGACGCCGAACAACATCGCCGCGGAGTCCTGCCCGGCCATCCGCAACCGCTCGTAGCCGGTGGTCGCACCCGGGACGAACCCGAGGATGCCCAGCGCGAGGAAGACCCCGCCGACCCACGCCGCGACGGGCTGCACGGTCGCGCGGATCTCTTGCGTCATGCGCTCCGGCTACCCGGGGCCCACCACCACAAACGCCGCCGTCACCCGGCGAGCAGGTGGCGCGGTTGGTAGCTGTAGGCGCTCAACGGGACGGAGACGCGCAGTCCTCTGGTCCGCACCTGTTCTCGCGGTGGCGCGAGGCGCGATTCCAGCGAGGTCAGCGCGGCGAGGTGGATCGAGGTCTTGTCCCACGCCCCGCACGGCCACGCGACGTGGCGGCGCAGCACGGTGGTCCGGCACGACGGGCAGGTGTAGCCGCGACTGGGGTGGTCGACTGGCCGGTGCTCGTCCAGGATCGAGCGCCACCAGGTGATGCCGAAGCGCAGCTGCTGGCGCAGGGAGACGACTTCGGGATCGCTGAGCACGGAGCGGTCGGCGAGGGCGTTCAGCGTCGTGTAGACGGCGGCGACCAGGGTGTCGAGGTAGGGGACCGGTGGAGCGGAACCGGGGCGATCGGATGAGATCGTCATCGTGCCTCCCTCTGCGGCGGCGTGTCCCTGCCGGGACGGCCCGTCACCAGAAGACGAGGATGTCGGAGCAAGGCTGCGAAAGTGTCGCGGCTCCGTCACTGATCACTAGCCGTAACGTGTCGCCGCAACGCCGGTGAGGCCGGACAGCGTAACGACCTGCTCCACCGCGTTGCCCTTCTGGAGCACCAACTCCAGCCGCCGGTCCCGCGCCTGGGCGAAGAGCACCCGCAGCCCCGCGCTGTCCAGGTAGGTCGCGCGGTGCAGGTCGACGACGACGCGGGCCCCCGCCGCTCCGAACTCGGCCTCCAGCTCACCCGCGTTGGCGAAGTCGACCTCGCCGACCACTGTCACGGTGAGGACCCCGTCCTCGTCACGGCCGGTGAACTTCGCGGTCATGTCGAGCGCCTCCTCCACATCCGGACGGTGGTGCCGCCGTCCCCGCTGTCGATCACGACATCGTCCATCAGAGCGCGCATCATCCGCACCCCCCGGCCCCGGTCGCTCGGCGCGGGGTTGGGGGACAGCCAGCGACCCTCGTCGGCGACGACGACCTCCACGCGCGAGCCGTCCAGCCGCACCGACACCCGCACACGCCCGTCCGGATCGGCCTCGTAGCCGTGTTCCATCGCGTTGGTGGCGGCTTCGCAGGCCGCGACCACGATGGGCTCCGTCGCCTCAGCCACCACGTCCGCCCGCGCCAGCCATTCACGCAGCTCGGTGCGCATCACCGCGAGCTGGTCCGCCCGCGCGGGCAGGTCGAGTTCCAGCGGCGGCGGGGGATGGCGGTAGACCAGCACCGCGACGTCGTCGTCGTGGCCGCCCGGGGGCAGCAGTTCGACGAGCAGCCGGTCCGCCAGCTCGCTCGGCCGCAGCGTCGATGAGCCCAGCACGACCCTCTGCGCGGCGTCGATGCCTTCCAACACCGGCACGTTGCGGCGCTCGATCAGTCCGTCGGTGTAGAGCAGCAGCGTGGAACCCGCGCGCAGCTGGACCTTCGTCTCCTGCCGCGAGCGTCCCGGCAGCACCGCGAGCGGCAGCGAGTGGTCGGAGAGCAGCTCGTGCGTGCCGTCGAGCTGGGCGAGGATCGGTGGCGGGTGACCGGCGTTGCTGTAGCGCAGCGAGCCGTCGACCGGGTCGATCAGCGCGCAGAACATCGTGGTGCACAGCGCTCCGGGGATCTGCGCCGCGAAGGTGTCCAGGTCCTCCAACGCCTGCGCGGGACCGTTGGCGCGCAACAACAACGCCCGCGCTGAGCTGCGCAGCTGACCCATCACCGCAGCCGCTTCCAAGCCGCGCCCGACGCAGTCGCCCACCACGACGCCGATCCGCCCGTCCGCGAGCTGGACCACGTCGTACCAGTCGCCGCCGACCTCCAACGGCTGCACCGCGGGCTCGTAGCGCACGGCGAAGCCGGGAGGCAGGTCGGTGGGCCCGAGGATCGCGTGCTGGAGGGTCAACGCGACCTCCCGGGCCCGGTCGTAGTCGCGCGCGCGGTGCAGCGCCTGCGCGAGGTGGCTGGAGAGCAGGCCGAACAACGCCTCCTCGCCTGCGGAGAACACCCGCCGCGTCCCGAGGCCGAGCCACACAGCCGCGTCGCCGCCACCGAGCGGGGCCGCGACGCCGGGGTTCTCGCCGAGCGCGACGAGCACCGTCGACACCGGGCGCGACCTGGCCGCCGTGAGCGCCTCCAGCGCGGCCGGACCCAGCTCGCCCACCACCAGGTCCGGGGTGCCGTCAACGGAGAAGATCGCCGCCGAGGCCTCCGGGACGGCCAGTGCCGCGCGCAGTGCCGTGACGCCCTCGCCCAGCACCTCGCCGATGTCGGTGGCGGCGGCCAGCACCGACGCGAACTCGGCGATCGTGGTGTCGCGCTCCGCCGCCAGCTTTTCCTCGGTGATGTCGCGCAGCGTGCACACGAAGAGCCGTTCGCCGGTCCCGCCCGGAATGGTCGTCGCGTTCACCGCCACCCAGATCCGGTGGCCCTTGCTGTGCCGCAGGGGAACCCGGAACTGACCGCCGCCCTCGGACATGAAGCGCCCGAAGGCCTCCATCTGCACGCGGTGCTCTTCCGGCCGTTCCTCGGCGTCGAAGAACCACGGCTGCGGCCACGGCGTCGGCAGTTCGCTCGCGGGGTGGCCGGTGATCTCGGTGAACGCCGCGTTGATCTCCAGCGCGGTTCCCCGGTCGTCGGCGACCAGGAAGCCCTCCTGGAGGGATTCCACCAGCGCGTGCCGGAACCGCGACTCCTGTCCGCGCAGCCGCGTCAGCTCCATGTTGGCGCGCACCCGCGCCACGAGTTCGTTGCTGGAGAACGGCTTCGGCAGGTAGTCGTCGGCGCCCGCGGCAAGCCCCTCCACGGTGCTCGCCTCGCCGGAGCGCGCGGACAGGAACAGCACGGGGATCGGCGCGGTCGCCGGGTCGGCACGCAGTTCGCGCACCATCTCGAAGCCGTCCATCCCCGGCATCATCACGTCGCTGAGCACCAGATCGGGCCGGTGCTCGCGAGCCAGCGCCAAGCCGTTGGAGCCGTCAGCGGCCAGCAGCACGCGCCAGTGCGGCTCCAACAGGCGCAGCAGGAACCCGCGCATGTCCGCGTTGTCCTCCACCACCAGCACGACCGCCGAGTCGCCCTCGGGCAGGGTTTCCGGGTCCGGCTCGCTCCACTGCAACGCCTCGTCCAGGTAGACGTTGGTCCTCGCGAGGCCGCTCCTGCTCGGCGCGGTGGTGCTCTCGGAGAACGGCAGCAGCACGGTGAACGCGCTGCCGACCCCCTCCTCCGAGGCCGCCCCGACGCTGCCGCCGTGCAGGCCGACCAGCTCGTGCACCAGCGCCAAGCCGATCCCGGCGCCCTCGTGCGAACGGCCGCCACGGCCCTGGACGCGGTGGAATCGTTGGAACAGAAGGGGGATCTGGTCCTCGGGGACACCGATCCCGGTGTCGGAGACGGTCAGCCGCGCGTGGTCACCGGCGGCCAGCAGTTCCAGCTCGACGTGCCCGGACAGGGTGTACTTCACCGCGTTGGACAGCAGGTTCAGCACCACCTTCTCCCACATGTCCGCATCGAGCGGGACCGGCCGCGGCAGTGGGGGCGCGCTCACTCTGAACTCCAGCCCGGCCCTGCGCACGGCCGGCGCGAAGGACTCGGCGATCTCCCTGGTCAGCGCCGCGAGATCGGTGTCGACGAGCTCGGCCCGCAGCCGCCCCGCCTCGATCCGGGAGAAGTCCAGCAGGTCGTCCACGAGCCTGCCGAGCCGCCCCGCGTTGCGCCGGATGATCTCCAAGCGTTCCCGCTGCCCGCGCGCCAACGGCTCCGCGTCATCGGCCAGCGCGTCCTCGGCGGGCCCGGCGATCAGCGTCAACGGTGTGCGGAACTCGTGGCTGACGTTGCTGAAGAACTCGCTCTTGGCCCGGTTGAGCTGAGCCAGCTTCTCCGCGCGCTCGCGTTCTGCCTGGTAGTCCAGCACGTGCGCGAGCACCTGGCCGATCTGTCCAGCGACCAGATCGAAGAACAGCCGGTAGTCGATGTCCAGCGCGCGGCGCGGGCTGACCCCGAGCGCCAGCGTTCCGATCGGCGCGGGCCGCCCCGCGATCAGGGGGCGCACGATCACGTTCTCCGCGTGCTCCACCGGCGTCGCGCCCAAGTGGATCTTCGCGTGCGGGATGTCCTTCGTGAACCTGCCGAGCACCCGCATGACCTCTTCGCAGGCCCCGTCCAGGTCGTGTGCGGTGCCCCTGATCTCAGCCAGCTCGCGCAGCGCCCGCATCCTGCGCTCGCCGAGCACCTGCGGCGTGGTGTCAGTGGTGGCCACGAAGATGCCGAGCACCTCGCCCGCCGTGTCCAGCACCGGGCCGAAGGAGAAGGTCCAGTAGGTCTCTTCGACGTAGCCGTGCCGGTTGAGCAGCAGCGGTTGGTTCTCGGCGTACGTGGCGCCTTCGCCGTCGAGCACAGCGTCCGCCAGCGGTCCGAGATCGCTCCACGCCTCCGCCCAGCACTCCGCGGCGGGCTGGCCGAGGGAGCGCGGGTGCTTGTCGCCGAGCGCGGGCACGTAGGCGTCGTTGTAGATCTGCAGCAGCTCCGGGCCCCACCACAGCAGCATCGGCACGCGCGACGGCAGGCAGGTGTTGATCGCGCCGACCAGTTCCGGAGACCAGTGCTCCACCGCGCCGAGCGGTGTCCCCGACCAGTCTTCGGCGTCGATCAGCCGTCCCATCTCCCCCAGGGAGGCGAGCCGAGGTCCGTCGCGCACGCGCCTTCGGTACCCCGCCCGCCGGAAACCCAACCCTGCGGTCCACGCGGGTCGTTCAGGGCTTACGCGGTTCGGCGTGTTCGGCGGGGGTGGCTCGGGGTAGCCAGGAAGGACACGCGCGCGCAGAAGGAGGCCGACGATGGATCTTCACCCGGATGACCCCGGACCGCTTCCCGTGGTGGTCAGCGCGATCGGCCTGCTCCGCAGGGGCGCGGTCGAGGGCACCTCGGAGCAGCTCGACGTCTTGGTGGAGCACGGAACCGGCTGGGTTCGCGCGGCGGCGGGCATGCTCGCCGCCGCCGACGCGGACATGTTGTGCGGGCTCGCGGACAGCACGGAGGAGGCCGGGCTGGACTCCGGCTTCGTCGAGGTGCTGGCCGCCGACGGCGAGAACGTGTCGATCGACGACGTGACCCCACCACTGCGAGCAGCGCTGCGCACGGTGCTCGCACACGCCTACGGCGACCCGGAGGCAGCCAGCGAGCAGATCCGGCTCGCCTTCCTCGACGAGGACCCGGCCACCGGCAAGCACGTCCTCGCGCACACGGTGCTGTGGACCGCCCAGCTCATGGACGTCTGCGAGGACCGCGCCGTGCCGGTGCCGCCGTGGCTCAACTCCGGTGGGTTCGGGTGATCTTCTGCGCGTGCGCGGGCTCCAGGATGATCCGTTGCGAGCGCCGGCCGGTCGTCACCAACCACGCCCACTTGAACAGCACAGCGGCCCGGTTGCGCCAGCCCACCAGGAACGCCAAGTGCACCGCTACCCACGCGAGCTTGCCGATGAGCCCGGTCAGCTTCAGCCCGCGCACGTCCGCGACGGCATCACCGGGGGAGACGGTCGCCATGGTGCCGCGGTCGTTGTAGCGGAACGGTTCCGGCGCCGGGTTCCCGGCCAGGCGCGCGCTGATCACCTTCGCCACGTACCGGCCCTCCTGGATGGCGGGCGCGGCGACCCCGGGGATCTCGTCGAGGCTGATCATGTCACCGATCGCGAAGACCTCGGGGTGCTCGGGGATCGCGCAGTCCGGCCGCACCAGGACACGGCCCTTGCGGTCGGACTCCGCCCCGGTCGCCTTCGCCAGCTCTTCGGCCAGCGGCGAAGCCTTCACCCCGGCCGACCAGATCACCGTGCGCGCGGGCAACCGCTGCTCGCCGGGCTCGTAGACGACGCCGTCGCCGTCCACGTCGGTCACCTTCTTGCCCAGCAGCACTTCGACGCCGAGCTTCTCCAGCGTCCGCTTGGTGTGCTCGCGCAGCTTCGGTGAGAACGGCGGCAGCACGGAGTCCACCGCGTCCATCAGGACCACGCGCACCCGCGTCGGGTCGAGCAGCCCCCGGAACTGCTTGCGCAGCGTGCGCCTGGCCATCGCCGCGACCTGTCCGGCCAGCTCCACGCCGGTCGGGCCCGCGCCGACGATGGCGATGGTCATCCACCGGTCGCACTCCTCGGCGCTCTCCGCGGCGGCCGCGTTCTCGAAGGCGGACAGCAGGCGCGAGCGCAGGTCGATCGCGTCGGCGAGCGTCTTCATCGGCCTCGCCACCTCGCGCCACTCGTCATGGCCGAAGTAGCTGTCGGTCGCCCCCGCCGCCACGACGAGCGTGTCGTAGCTGAGCTCGCGGCTCGCGCCGTCCGAGAGGACGACCTCGACGTGCTTGCCCGTGGTGTCGAAACCGACCACCTCACCGAGCAGCACCTTCGCGTTGCGCTGCCCGTGCAGCACGTCGCGGATGGCGGGCGCGATGTCGCCAGGGGGCAGCAGCGCGGTCGCCACCTGGTAGAGCAGCGGCTGGAAGAGGTGGTGGTTCATCCTGTCCACGACGGTGACCTCGACGGGAGCGTCCTTGAGCGCTCGCGCGGCGGCCAGCCCTCCGAAGCCCGCTCCGACGATCACGACCCGGTGTGCGGCAGCTGTCATGCCCTTCGGCTACCCGTGCCCCCGCGTCCCTATCCCACTGTCCACAGTGGAGGGGGATTGCGCGCGGGCGCGGTGGGTACACGGGGGTCAGTGCGGCACTGGGAGGAGTACGGAGATGGCGGAGATCAGCAGGCTGCCCACCCCTGTGGTGGAGGAGTGGGACTGGCAGCGGTTCGGGGCCTGCAGGGGCAAGGAGAGTTCTGCCTTCTTCCACCCCGACAACGAACGCGGCATGGCGCGGCGGCGTCGCGACGACGAGGCGAAGAAGGTGTGCGCGGCCTGCCCGGTGGTGCAGCGCTGCCTGGAGCACGCACTGGCGGTCGAGGAACCGTACGGGGTGTGGGGCGGGCAGGATGAGGACGAGCGCCGGGCGGTGGTGCTGGCCCGCAAGGGCAGGAGCAGGACCAAGCGGCGCCACGCCGCGTGAGCGCGCCCTTGCCCTAAGGTGTGGCACCGGCTCGGTCTGGTGTCACTCCTGGAGGTCCTGTGGCTGGTCGGCGCGTTGTCGTGGTGGGCGCCGGGGTCGTCGGCGCGAGCGTGGCGCACCACCTCACCGAGCGCGGCTTCACCGACGTCCTGGTGATCGACGCCCGTTCGGAGGGCACGCTGCCCGGCTCGACCGGATTGGCCCCCGGGCTGGTCGGCCAGCTCAGCTCCGACCGCGACCTGGCCCGCCTGGCGATCGACAGCGTCGAGCTGTACTCGCGGCTGCCCGGCCACTTCCACCGGGTGGGCTGCCTGGAGGTCGCCACCTCCGAGGCGGGCATGTCCGGCTTCGCCGCCGACGTCGACAACGGCGCCCGGCTCGGCCTCGACGCGCAGGTGATCACCACTTCCGAGGCCGCCGTGCTGGCCCCCGGCCTGGTGTCCGACTCCGCTCACGGAGCACTGCTCATCCGTGACGACGGCGCCGTCGACCCGGTCGCCGTGACCGCCGCGCTGATCGCCTCCGCCCGCGAGCAGGGGGCTCAGTTCCGGTGGAACAGCCCGGTTCGCCAGCTGGAGGAGCAGAACGGCCGCGTCGTCGGAGTCCGCTTGGACAGCGGCGTCGTCCGTGCCGACACCGTGGTCCTCGCGGTCGGCGTGTGGGGCCCGACGCTCGCTTCGACCGTCGGAGTGCAGGTGCCGATGCTGCCCGTCGAGCACCCCTACGCCTTCACCGTGCCCAGCGAGGACCTCACCGCTGAGCCGATCACCATGCCGATCGTGCGTTACCCCGAGCACGCGGTGTACTGCCGCACGCACGGCACCCGCTACGGCTTCGGCACCTACGACCACGAGCCGGTGCCCGCCGCGTTCGGTGCCACGGCCGCGCGGCGCTTCCGCGACAAGGTGTTCGAGCCCGCGCTGACCAAGGCCCGCAAGCTCGTTCCCGCGCTGCGCACCGCCGACGTGGAGAAGCGGATCAACGGCGTGTTCGCGCTGACGCCCGACGAGCTGCCGCTGGTCGGTCCGGCTCCCGAGGTGCGCGGCCTGTGGCTGGCCGAGGCGAGCTGGGTGACGCACGCGGGCGGGGTCGGCAAGCTGCTCGCCGAACAGCTCCTCGGTCTGTCCAGCGGTCTCGTCGACCCCGCCCGCCTCGCCCCGTCGCGCTTCGCGGGCTGGACGGCCGAGCGCGTCGCTAAGGCCTCGCTGCCGCACTACCGGGGCATCTACCTCACGCACTAGCACTGCTCAGCGTTGTTCGACCTCGTCCACCACTGTCGCGGGCGCGTGCCGGTCGAAGAGGGCTCTGAAGCCCGCCGGTTCCGTCGTCTGTGGTGTTCTCCGCGAGAAGCCGGGTTCCTGTTCACGGCGACTGCCGGCAGAGCTGGTCCGCCAACCGTGTCGTCTCCGGCACCCGGTACTTCGGCGTCAACTTCAGCGTCAACGCGCACGCGCTGTCCAGGTCGGTGCGGTGGCCAACCGAGACGAACACCGGCTTCACACCGTCCCTCGTCCGCAACGCCGCGCCGACCTCACCCCCGTCGTCGTGCAGCAGAGGTGTGCGCGCCCCCCGCTCCGGCCCCGGCATGTCGAAGCGACCCAACGGCGTCTTCGCCACCCCGATCGCAGGCAATCCCGTGATCACCCCGAGGTGGCACGCCAACCCGAACCTGCGCGGGTGCGCCAACCCCTGCCCGTCGCAGACGAGCACGCCGGGTGCTTCGTCGAGCCCGTCCAGCGCCGCCAGCAACGTCGGCACCTCGCGGAAGGCGAAAAGCCCCGGGATGTAAGGGAAACTCGTCTCCCCTTCCGCCACGCTCGTCTGGATCACCTCCAGCGTCGCCACCTCCAGCACCACCGCCGCCGCGACGATCCGATCTCCCGTGTAGTCCACGTCCAGCCCGACCGCCGTGCGCGCCGCGCTCACGTCCGTCCCGCTCAGTTCGACGCGGTGCCTCAGCCGCTGCTGGATCTCGACGGCTTCCGCTTCGGTGCTCGGTGTGCGCATCACGCCAGTATCCCGGGTGCGCCGGTTCCTGCGCGGGTCCGGCTTGACCTGGGGCCCCTCGCGCGTGCCCTTGGGCCTCTTACGGGCACGGAAGGGATTCCGGCCCTCGCGGGGAAGCGTATGGCACGCGCACCCCAGGTAAAGCCTCCGTTCCGTTGTGCCCCTTACCTTGCAGCCTGCTGCGCGCACGTCGAATACACCTCCCCTCTCGGTTATGCGGTCAGCCGTGGGTCGACTCTGATGTTGCGCATCGGCTTCTGCTCCGCATCCACCCACGTCGGCGGAATAAAGTCCGGCCGCCCATCCTCCCCGAAGACGATCTTCCAGTCTTCTTGGTGGATCACGTGATGGTGGTGCGAGCACAACAACGTCATGTTGTTCAAGTCGGTCGGCCCACGATGCTCAACCCAGTGCAACACGTGGTGGGCTTCCGTCCACGCGGGCGGCCGATCACACCCCGGGAACGCACATCCCTTGTCCCGCACGGCTAGAGCCCTCCGCAGAGGAGCAGGCGCGGTCCGAGCGGAGCGCCCGTAGTCCAGGGGGACGCTCTCTCCGTTCAACACCACCGGGATCAGTTCAGCGTCGCAAGCGAGTTGCCGGATCAGGGATGCGGTGGCTTCGCCGTCCCAGTCGGTGTACCCCGACCGAAGCTTCTCCTCCAGATAATCCAACCTCATCGTGACGACCATCTGCGGCCGAACACCACCACTGGCCGGAAGATCATGGGTGGCCATCGCAACCGCGACCAACTCACACAACCCGTCGGCATACCGCTGCTCCACCGTCCGAGGATCTTGCTCGCCGTTGGTCGGCCGTGGTTTCGACACCGCATGCAGGGCTTCTTCGAAGATCGCGCCCTCGATCGGCGGCAAACACCCGGTGAAGAACAACGACCCGTGCTGATCCTTGCCCATCCGGAACGACCGCGCCTCCACGGCTTTCTGCTCGTCCGCGAAGGCACCCGCCTGATCGAAGTGCGACCGAACCCGCTTCCCTGCTTGTGCCAACTCGCGCGAGGTCAGCTCGGGTGCGTAGCTCAACAGGATGTCTTCGGCTTCGTCGGCCGCATCAGCGGGAATGTTCTTGATGACATCGGCGATGACCGCCGCGTGATCACCGCTGATCTCGCCTGCGTACAGGGCGTCCTTCGTGGAAGGGACGCCGGGCAGGTCTTCTACGAGCAGCGAGCGTCGCTTCGCTTCCGCCGGAGAAATCTTCAAGTGCGACCGCAACAGCGTCGCCAAATTCCGGCACCCTTGCGCGGTGTGCAGACCACGATCCTCCGCATACTCGGCGGCGTCGATCTTCGCTGCGGTCACCAGGTTGGTGAGGGTCTCCAAGTCGACCAGGAACGCGAGATGCTCTTTCTCGGAGAGCGTGTAGACGTCGTGTGATTCGAGATGATCTACCAAAAGAGACTTCACTGCCTTGATATCCAACATGATTCACCTCCCCTGTGCTGGCTACCCCTAATTTTAGCAACTCCTCCGACAGCGTCAAATCCGTTGCAGGCCAAGAGAAAACGGAACTGTCAGCCGTCAGCGAAACCGGGTCGGCTTTACCTGGGGTGCGCGTGCCATACGCTTGTCAGCGTGGCCGGGATTCATCCCGTGCCCGTCCGGCCCACTACGGCACGCGCAAGGGGCCCCAGGTCAAGCCGACCCCTGCGCTGGAACCACCACGCCCCACACGCACCCCACCGCTCCTGGCATCCGGTGCCACCTGGAACCCCAGCTGTCCCCGACCTGGAAGCGCAGCCGTACCCCGCTGGAAAGAGCTAAAAGCTCCAGCCTTTCCCCAGCTGGAAGCCCAGCCGGTGCAAGCTGGAAGTCCAGCCGTCCCCCAGCTGGAAGCCCAGCCGGTGCAAGCCGAAACCTCAGCCGTCCCCGGGCTGGAACCCCAGCCGGTGCAAGCCGGAAGTCCAGCCGTCCCCGGGCTGGAAGCCCTGTCGGTGCAAGTCGGAAGTCCAGCCGTCCCCGACCCGGAAGCCCAGCCGGTGCAAGCCGGAACCCCAGCCGTCCCCGACCTAAACGCCCGACCTAAGCACCCGACCCGAAATGCCCAACAGTCCAAAACGGACAGCCATGTCACTAACTCGGTGGACACCCCGCCGCGTCGGAGCTGCTTGAAGCGGTTTCACGACCCATCATGGTGGGCACGCAACACGTAAGAGCGCCGAAGGAGGTCCGCATGGCAGGCAAGCACGCCAAGCCGGACCCGACTCTGCTCGACGGCCGTTACCAGCTCGAAGCGCCGATCGGGCACGGCGGCGGAGCGGACGTCTTTCGCGCGACAGACACGATGCTCGATCGCCCGGTCGCGGTGAAGATCTTCCGCAGGGACGCGAAACGACGGTTCCACGCCGAGTGCGGGGTGTCCGCACGGTTGAGCCACCCCAACATCGCCACGGTGTTCGACGCAGGCACGGACCACGGGCGGGATTACCTGGTACTCCGCTTGATCGAAGGGCGCACGCTCGCGGAGAAGCTGGGGAACGGTCCGCTCTCGCCGGGGTGGGTCTGCCGCATGGGTGGCCTGATCGCGGAGACGCTGGCGCACGTGCACGCGAACGGTTTCGCGCACGGCGAGATCGAGCCGACGAACATCCTGCTCGGTCCCAAAGAGCAGCCGTACCTCGCGGGTTTTGGCAGCGCGCGCTCCACTGAGGACACCAGTGCTGACGTTCGCGCGCTCGGGCTCGTGCTGAGGAAAGCGGTCGGCTCGAAGGTGCCGGACGCGATCAGGGCCATGATCGCCGATGAGCCGCCGTCGGCCGCCGAGTGCGCGCGCAGGCTGAACGCGACCGCGCGGAGGCTCGGGGTCGCCCCTGTGCTGCCGGTGTGCTCGGTCCGCCCGCCCGCCAGCGAGCCCGAAGAAATGCCGGAGCCGGTGCGGCGGCGCGGATTCGCGGTGGTTCTGGCGGGCGCGTTCGCGGTGACGTCATTGCTCGTTTTTCCGGCCGGAGTACTCGACGCGACCACTCCGGCACCAGTGCACCGTGCCCCGACTGTCGTAGTGGACACCGTCGCGGCGCCATGAAATCGCAGCTCAGGGGCTTGTTGTCAGTGTGGTGAGCAATTCGTACCGCGTGTTTTATCATTGTTCTGATAATGCTTTGCCGGTAATTTGCCGGTAACCTACCGGCAAGTAGATTCCCTGTTCTTCTCGCCGTTGGGAGTTTTCCCGTGAACAGACGAGTGATGGCGTTCGGCGTCGTCGCCGGGTTCGGTGCCGCCCTGCTCGGCATCGGCGGTGGCGTCGCGGTCGCCGGCCCGGTCAGCACGACGCTCACCTACAGCTGCGACTTCCCGCTGATCGGCCCCTACGACGTCAGCACCAAGATCGATGTCACCCTGCCGGACTCCGGATCGGTCGGCCAGCCGATCCAGGCCACCGACCTCAAGGTCACCGTCACCGTCCCGGAGGACGTGGTGGCCGCGCTCGCGATCTTCGAAGCCGCCACGGTCGCGGGCAGCGCCACGGCGGGCGCGGTGGTCACCGACGCCGCCGGGCAGTCCCAGGACCTCGCGCTCTCCCTGACCGTGCCGAGCGCGGTGATCCCGCCGACCGGACCGCTGCCCGTGCTCGCACTCGGCGCCGTGCCGCCCGCGACCGTGACCAGCGCGGGCACCGCGAAGATCTCCGTCGCCCCCACCTACAACGCCACCCTGACCCCGAGGAAGGCCGACGGCTCCGAGACCGACCTCGGCACCTTCGAGCTGCCCTGCACGGCGAGCCCGGCGACCCAGGACCGCACGCTGGGCACGATCCCGATCGCCAGCGCCGTGCGATGAGGTTCGCGGTCCTCGCGATCGCGCTGGTCGCCGTCCTGGTGACCGCGTCGGCCTCGGCAGGCGGCGCCACCCGCCCAGTGGCGCCCGCCTGCCCCACCGATCCCTGCGAGCCGGGGGTGGACGCGCTCACCCCGATCGACTTCAAGATCGTCGGCAAGTCCACGGTGGCGAAGCTCAAGTCCGACCTGGCGATGGGGCCGGGGGAGATGCGCACCCTGCTCGACGCCAAGACCGGCGACGTCACCGGGGACCTGATCCTGCCGCCCTCCTCCGGCTACTTCGTCATGTTCGGCTTCACCCCGACAACGTCCACTGTGGACTTCACCCAGGACGGCAAGACCGTCGGCAAGATCGTCCGCGGCGTGCTGACCACGACCTCCAAGGTCAGCATCCGGCTGAGCGATGTGAAGGTCGCGGGCGTGCCGCTGGACGTCGGCCCGAACTGCCGCACGGTGACTCCCGCGGTGATCGAGCTGACCAGCGGGCCGTCACCGCCGCCGTTCGTGCCGCCGCGCCTGCTCAAACCGCTCTACGGCACCTTCACCATGCCCGCGTTCTCCGGGTGCGGAGCGAAGGAACCCCTGGACACGCTGCTGACCGGGCTGATCTCCGGGCCGGGCAACGCGGTCCGCGTCGAGCTGACCCACATCCCCCGGTGAGGACCCATGCTCCAGCGCGCACTCGGACTGGTGCTGCTGGTCGTGCTGGCCGCCGTGCCCGCGCTGACCGTGGCGATCTACCGCGACGCCTTCACGACCTCCACCACCGTGACCCTGCGCACCGACCACACCGGCAACCAGCTGTCCGTGGCCTCCGACGTGAAGGTCAACGGGCTGCTGGTCGGCGAGGTCCGCAGGGTGTCCAGCCGAGGTGACGGCGCGGAGCTGGAGTTGGCTCTGCACCGGGACAAGAGCGTTCCCCGCGACTCCACCGCGCGCCTGCTGCCGAAGACGCTGTTCGGTGAGCGGTACGTCGCGCTGCGGCCTGGAACCGGTGCGCCCCTGGTGGACGGGGACGTCATCGGCCAGGACCGCAGCAGTTCCGCCGTCGAGCTGGAGCGCGTGCTGGCCGGGGTGATGCCCACCCTCCAGGCGCTCCAGCCGCAGAAGCTCGCGGTCACGCTGAGCGCCGTTTCCCAAGCACTGCAAGGACGAGGTGCGCAGCTCGGGCGCACGCTGGTGCAGCTGGAGGACTACGTGCGCCAGCTCAACCCGCACGTCCCGCAGCTCACCGACGGGCTCGGCAAGCTCGCCGCAGCGTCCACTGTGTACTCCGACGCAACTCCTGACCTCTTAGAAGCTCTGCGGGAGTTGACGGTCACCAGCACCACGCTCGTCGAGCAGCGCACCAACAACGACGCGCTGTTTCGCAGTGTCACCACGACGTCCAACGACTTCGCGACCTTCCTCGACCGCAACGAGCGCAACCTGATCCGCCTCGCTGCCGCGAGCCGTCCGCCGCTGGAGCTCTTCGCTGAGTACTCGCCGTCGTTCCCGTGCACTTTGGAAACGCTGGTCAGCCTGAAACCGATGCTGGACAAGGCGTTCGGCAAGGGAACTGGGAAGCCGGGCCTGCGCGTGTCGGTGCGTCCCGCGCCGTCGAAGGGCGCGTACGTGCCCGGCAAGGACACTCCGCGCTACGACGCCAAGGGCGGGCCGAAGTGCTACCCGTTCGGCCAAGCTCCGAACCGGGGCGGCTTCGTGCCGATCTCCGCCGACGGTGAGCTGGGTGTGCCGAACTCGCCGCAGGAGCGCGATGTCGTCGCCGCGCTGGTCGCGCCGTCGCTCGGCGTCGCGCCCGCTGACGTGCCGAATTGGGGCAGCGTGCTGCTCGGGCCGATGCTGCGCGGAACGGAGGTGAGCGTCGGATGAAAGAGCTGATCAAGTTCGCGGTCTTCGCGGTCGTGACGATCACCATGACCGTGGTGCTCGCGGTGACGATCAACGGCGCTGGAGTCGGTGACGGCGTTGGCTACCGGGCGATGTTCGCCGATGTCACGTCGCTGAGCGAGGGCGATGACGTTCGGATGTCCGGAGTTCGCGTCGGCCAGGTCGATTCGATGTCCCTTGTGGACGATCGTGTCGTCGAGGTCAGGTTCTCCGTCAGCGCCCGTCGCAAGCTGCCCGCCACGAGCCGCGCGGTGATCAAGTACCGGAACCTGGTCGGACAGCGCTACCTCGCGCTCGAACCGGGCGACGGCGGCCCCGGCCCACTGCCTCCTGACGCGACGATCCCCTTGGAACGCACCACTCCGGCGCTCGATCTGACCCTGCTGTTCAACGGCTTCAAGCCGCTGTTCCAAGCGCTCTCGCCGGAGGACGTGAACACGCTTTCGATGCGGATCATCCAGGTGCTGCAAGGAGAAGGCGGGACCGTCAAGAGTCTGCTGGCGCACACAGCCTCCCTGACTTCGACGATCGCGGCCAAGGACAAGGTGATCGGCGAGGTCGTCGACAACCTCAACTCCGTGTTGAAGACGGTCAACGAGCGCGGTGACCGATTGTCCACTTTGGTCACAACTACGCAGCAGCTGGTCAGCGGGCTCGCTAAGGACCGCAAGCCCATCGGTGACGCGGTGAGCGCGCTCGCGGAGCTGACCGAGGCGACTTCTGGCTTGCTGGGCCAGGCACGCGAGCCGTTGCGCAAGGACATCGACGGACTGCGCAAGTTGTCGGCGAACCTGACGGAGAACTCCGATGTGCTGGACGGTTTTCTCAAGCGCCTTCCGGTGAAGTACGAGAACCTCGGCCGGATCGCCTCCTACGGCTCGTGGTTCAACTTCTTCCTGTGCTCGGCGGACGCGCCCGGAGTGCAGCCCGCGCCCGGCGGCCCACCGGTCGGCATTCCCGTGACCGCGGCGAGGTGTGGCGGATGAAGCGCCGCGATCCCGTGGTCATCGGAGCGGTCGGCATGGTCGCGATCGTCGTCGCCATGCTCGCCACGTTCTTCGCCGAGGACTTCTTCGGCGGGCCTCGGCACACCGCCGAGTTCGCGGAGTCGGCTGGGCTCAGCGAGGACGACGAGGTCCGGGTTTCCGGCCTCAGCGTGGGAAAAGTGGTCGCCGTGGACCTGGCGCGAGACCGCGTGCGCGTGACCTTCCGCACGGGCAGCGTCCGGCTCGGTGACCGGACCTCGGCGTCGATCCGGATCAAGAACCTGCTCGGCCAGAAGTACCTCGCGGTCGAGCCGCGCGGAGAGGCAGGCCTGACCGGGCCGATTCCCCGCGAGCGCACGTACTCGCCCTACGACGTGACCGAGGCGTTCTCCGGGCTGTCGAAAACGGTCGATCAACTTGATACGAAGCAGCTCGCGAACGGCTTCCGGGTCTTGTCGGAGGCCTTCAAGGACACCCCGGACGAGGTGCGCAAGGCTCTGGCAGGACTGTCCGCGCTGGCAACGACGATCTCTTCGCGGGACGCGCAGCTGGCGGCTTTGCTGGGAAACACCGAGCGGATCACGCGCACGCTCGCCGACCGGGACGGCGAGATCGAACGATTGCTCAAGGACGGCAACCTGTTGCTCGGCGAGATCGCTAAACGCAGGGAAGCGATTCGAGCGCTGCTGACCGGAGTGCGGACGATGTCGAAGGAGCTGTCCGGGCTCGTCGACGACAACACGAAGCAGCTCGGCCCGGCGTTGCAGGAGCTGGAGAAGCTCGCGGACGTCTTGCAGCGCAACCAGAACAACCTTGACAAGGGACTGTCGCTGTCGGGGCCGTTCTACCGGCTGATCGCAAACGCGACGGGCAACGGGCGATGGGTCGACAGCTATGTGTGCGGGCTCGTCGGCTCACAGAACGGTTGCATCCCGCCGAAGCCCTCGGGAGGCACGCGATGAGGCGGGTTCTGGTGCTCTCCGTCGTCGTTCTCCTCGTCGCGGCAACGGGGGCGTTGTGGGTGCTCAGGCCGCCGAGCACGCGGATCACCGCGTTCTTCAGCGCGGCAGTGGGCGTGCACGAAGGGACGGACGTGCGCGTGCTCGGCGTCAAGGTCGGCGAAGTGCTGTCAGTCCACCCAGAACCGCAGCAGGTCAAGGTGATCCTCTCGGTGGAGCACGATGTGGAGCTGCCCGCTGACGCGCACGGGGTCGTGGTGACGCCGACTGTGGTCAGCGATCGCTATGTCCAACTGGCTCCGGCGTTCACTGGTGGGCCGCGCATGGCCGACGGCGCGGTGATTCCGGTGGAGCGCACGGCGACGCCGGTCGAGCTGGACCAGCTCTACACGAGCCTGGACCGGATGACCACCGATCTCGGGCCTGGGGGAGCCAACAAGGACGGCGCGCTGTCGGAGCTGCTGAACACCGGAGCGGCCAACCTCAAGGGCAACGGGGCCGCGATGAACGAGATGATCACCAAGCTCGGGCAGGCCGCGAAGACGCTGAACGGCTCGCAGAAGGACCTGTTCGGTACCGTGAGCCACCTCCAGAAGTTCACCTCGATGCTTGCCCGCAACGACGGTCAGGTGCGCTCGGCGGAGCGCCAACTCGCTGAAGTGACAGGGTTTCTGGCTGCCGACCGAGACGATCTCGGTGCCGCGCTCGCCGAGTTGCCGCGAGCGCTGGCGAAGGTCCAGGGCTTCATCAAGGACAACCGCGCCCGCATCAAGTCCTCTGTGGACAAACTCGCCGAGATCACGAAGGTCCTGGTCGCGCAGAAGGCTTCGCTCGGTGAGGCGTTGGACGGCGCGCCGCTCGCGGTGACCAACCTGATGAACGCCTACGACCCCGCGCGCAAGGTCCTGGACGGCCGGGTGAACATCAACGAGCTGTCCCCGCTGTTCCCGTTGCCGCCGGTAGGGGAGACGCGATGAGACGAGCACTGGCGCTGCTGGCCGTCCTGCTGCTCACAGCGGGATGTGTTGGCGCGTATGACATCCCGCTTCCCGGAGGCGCGGACGTCGGTACCAAGCCGTATCGGGTCACCGCACAGTTCCGGGATGTGCTCGACCTCGTGCCACAGTCCTCGGTGAAGGTGAACGACGTCGCGGTGGGGCGGGTGGAGAGCATCGACCTCGCCGAGGACGGCCGGACCGCCGACGTGCGCCTGGTGCTGAACGGGGACGTGCGGTTGCCCGCCAATGCGGTGGCCCAGCTGCGCCAGACCAGCCTGCTCGGCGAGAAGTACGTGGAGCTGGCCCATCCGAAGCAGGAGCCGTCGACCGGCACGCTCGCTGACGGAGCCGTGGTTCCCGTCGCGCGCAGCGGCCGAAACCCGGAGGTGGAGGAGGTCTTCGGTGCGCTGGCCATGGTGCTCAACGGCGGCGGAGTGGCTCAGCTGCGTGACATCACCAGGGAGCTGAACGCCGCGCTCGGCGGGAACGAGAAGGAGATCCGCTCCCTTCTGTCCACAGTGGAGGCTTTCGCGCGCGGCCTCGACCAGAACCGTGACAAGATCACCGCCGCGCTGGAGGGCGTGCGCAAGCTCTCCGTGACGCTGGACGCGCGGCGCGAACCGATCGGGACGGTGCTGGACAAGCTGGAGCCCGGCATGAAGGTCTTCGCCGAGCAACGGGAGTCCTTCACCGCGATGCTCAAGGCGCTCGACCGGCTCTCCGGCGTCGCCTCGCGGACGATCACCGCGAGCAAGGACGACATGGTGGCCGGGTTGCGCGCGCTCGAACCGACGCTGCGCAGGCTCGCCGAGTCCGGGCAGAAGCTCCCGCAAGCCCTCGAAGTGCTGCTGACCTACCCGTTCCCGGACTCCGCGCTCGATGCGATCAAGGGCGACTACCTCAACGTGTTCCTGACCCTGGTGGTGCCGCGATGAGGACCAAGATCACGGCGTTCGTGCTGATCGCGTTGCTGGGCATCAGTTACGTGGGCGCGCGGTACGCCGGACTGTTCGGGACCGGTGGCTATGTGGTGCACGTGCGGCTGGCGGACTCCGGTGGGCTGTTCACCAACGCCGAAGTGACCTATCGCGGCGTGGCGGTCGGGCGGGTCGGGCCGATGCGGCTCATCGCCGGAGGCGTCGAAGCCGATCTGGACATCCGCCCTGACGCACCGCGGATCCCCAGTGATCTCGCGGCAGTGGTGGCCAACCGCTCGGCGGTGGGGGAGCAGTACATCGACCTGCGCCCCAAGGTTTCCGGCGGGCCGTTCCTGGCGGCGGGCTCGGTGATCACCGACACCGCAACGCCGAAACCGGTTGAGGCCTTGCTGTCCAATTTGGACAGTTTCGTGAGATCAGTTCCCAGTGATTCGCTGAGCACGGTCATCGACGAGCTGGGCACGGCGTTCCAGGGCTCCGCGACGAACTTGCAGGCGTTGTTGGACGCGGCGGGCAGCTTCACCAGTGCCGCGGCGGAGAACCTGCCGAAGACGACGCGGCTGCTGATCGACGCACCCACCGTGCTGCAAACGCAGATCGAGGAGGGCGAAGCGTTGAAGTCCTTCAGCGCCAACGCGAAGCTCTTCGCCCAGCAGCTGCGCTCCTCCGACGGCGACCTCCGCAAGCTGATCACCGCCGCGCCGCTGGTCTCCGAGCAGGTCAGCGCGGTGATCAAGGAGAGCGGTCCCGGGCTCGGCACGCTGATCGGCAACCTTATGACCACTTCGGAGCTGTTGCTGGTGCGACAGGACGGCTTGGAACAGCTGCTGGTCAAGGTGCCGCAGGCGGCGGCAGCGGGGTCCACTGTGGTCGGTGACGACGGATTCCACTTGGGACTCGCGGTGACGTTCTTCGCGCCGCTGCCCTGTGTTTCCGGCTATCAGGGAACGGAGTACCGCAACGGGCTCGACGTGACGCCGGGCAAGCCGCTCAACGCTTCGGCGAGCTGCAAGGCTCCGGCGAGCAGTGGCACCAACGTGCGCGGTGCGCAGAACGCGCCGAAGGGGGCACGATGAGGGGCCTGGCCGTAGTTCTGTTGCTACTACTGGCAAGCTGCGCTGCGCCGGACTCGCGCGGCGACGCGCTGCGAGCCGGTCAGCGTGCGCTGGCGGTGTTCAACACGCTCGACCACCGCAACCTGGACGAGGGACTGCGGCGCTGGCTGGACGAGTCCACGGACGGGCTCCACGAGGAGTTCTTGAAGATCGACAAGGAGCGCATCCGCCGGGCCGCAACCGTCACCGAGGGCCGGGCGACCGATGTGGCGCTGCTGCACGTGGACGAGCGCACCGCCAAGCTCATCGCCGCCGTGGAGGTCAAGGTCACGCCGACATCGGGTGAACCAGTCACCAAACGTGGGCGCTACCAAGCGGATCTGCGCCGCACACCCGTCGGCTGGAAGGCTTCGGCCGTCGCGCCGGTACCCATCTCGGCGGAGCAGGTGATCACCCACGAGGGCGTCGAGCACGTCGTGGAGGCCATGGCGACACTGTTCTCCTACCGCTTCGACGACACCACCGACCGAACCCGAGATCTGTTGCACGGCAAAGCGATCGAGCAACATCACCGGATGTTCGACGCGATCCGCCGACAGGGCGCCGAGCAGCGGATCGTGCTGGCCTCGAAGGTCGTCCGCGCCGGAATCCGCGTGCGCGAAGGGGATCGCGCCGTCCTGCTGGTGTTCCTGGACCAGGCGTTGGAGCGCGGCGGGCAGACGAGCGTCGCCGCCGCGCAGCTCACGGTCACCACCGAACGCGTCGACGGAAGGTGGCGCGTCACCGATCTGCAACCCCGATGAGGAGACCGCAATGCGACGAGTGATCACGGTGCTCGCCACCGTGCCCCTGCTGCTCGGACTGCTCGGCACCGCCCCGGCCGCGGCCGCCGTGAAGATCGACTACGAGGTGACCGGCACCGACACCATCAAGAAGACCGGCTCCGCGCTGCACCTCGGCCCCGGCCGGCTCAACACCGAACTGGAGGCCTCGACCGGCGCGATCACCGGCTCGCTCACCCTGCCGCCGGTGCGCACCACCTTCACCGCGCTCGGATTCCTGCCCGTGGCGGCGAAGGTCGAGTTCATCCCGGTCGGCAAGACCACCGGCAAGATCGTCGCGGGCGTGGTCACCTCGCGCTCCGAGCTGCGCGTGAAGCTCAGCGACGTCACCGTCGGCGGATTCCCCGCGCTGGTCGGGGACTCCTGCCAGAGCCGCACGCCCATGGTGGTCGATCTGACCTCCGAGCCGGGGTTCTCTCCCGTTCGCGGCGGCAAGCTCTCCGGAACCCACGAACTTCCACCGTTCGGCGGCTGCTTCCTCGCCGAAGTCCTGATAAACCTGCTCGTCCCCGGCCCGGACAACGTGCTCTCGTTGGAACTCAAGCGAATCACCGGTTAGGCGGCTGTGTCGGCGGCCCTGGTGGAAATAACCTTCCCGGGCCGCCGTCCTCGAGACTCCTTCACCGTGGAAGGCAGCCGTGACCAGGTTGATCGACGCGGGCAGCCCGTGGGCCGAGCTGCCGAGCGAACTCGCGCCGCTGATGCGCGCCCAGGTGCCCGGGGTCACCGAGCAGATCCTCAGCCGCATCCAGGAGGAGATACCCGAGTACTCCCGGCCGCTGGACGGCTCCTTCGGGCAGGCGATCACCAACGGCATCGAGCACGCGCTCAGCCAGTTCGTGCGCCGCGTCGCCGACCCCAGGGCTCCGCTGGACGCGTGCGCGGAGATGTACCGGCGGCTCGGGCGAGGGGAGTTCCGCGAGGGGCGCAGCCTCGACACGTTGCAGGCCGCCTACCGGCTCGGCGCGCGCATCGCCTGGCGCAGCATGTCCGAGTTCGGCGAGCAGGTGCAGCTGTCCACCGCGACCATGCGCGCGCTCGGCGAGGCCGTCTTCGAGCACATCGACGACCTCGCCGCGCTCGCCGTGGAGGGCTACCTCGCGGCGCAGGCGAAGGCCAGCGGCTCGCTCGAGCGCCGTCGCCGCAGGCTGCTGGAGCTGATCCTCGCGGAGCCCGCCACGCCGCGTCAGGTGATCGCCGAGCTGGCCGACGCCGTGGACTGGCCGTTGCCCGCGCGGGTGCACGCGGTCGCGCTCGATCCCGGCGCCGTGCCCGAAGCGCTGGTGGACGGCCCGATCCTCGCCGATCTGGAGGGGCCCGCGCCGCATCTGCTCGTGCCCGAGGGGATCGACTTCGACGAGCACCTCCGCGAAGTCCTGCACGGCGGGCGCGCCGCGGTCGGCCCGCTCGCCGCGCTGGAGGAGGCTGCCGAATCGCTTCGCTGGGCGCGCCGCGCCGTGCAGTTGGCCCGCGACGGCGTGCTGCCCGACGCGCCGGTGCTGCGATGTTCGGAGCACCTCGCCAGCCTGTGGTTGGTCAGCTCGGCGTTCCTGCGCGATGCCCTTATCCGCCAACGACTCGCGCCACTCGACCCGTTGACTCCGCGCCAGTGGGAGCGGCTGGCGGAGACCTTGCTCGCCTGGCTCGAAACGCGCAGCGGAGCGCCCGGCGTCGCGTCTCGGCTCGGCATCCACCCGCAGACCGTGCGCTACCGCCTGCACCAGCTCGAAGACCTCTTCGGCGAGGCGCTCAACGACCCCATCACCCGCTTCGAGCTCGAAGTGGCGTTGCGCGCAGACCGGCTCGCGCGGGGGGACCGCGACATATAGTCGTGTCAGTGGAGATCTTGAACGAAGACTCGCTTGCGGAGTCGAGCATTCTTGCTGATCAGAACCCGCTGCCCTCGACCATCGACGCACGGCTTCGCGCGCAGTTGGAGTTCGTCGTCGAGGTGGACCGGCTCAAGACCATTCTGCGCCAGTCGCCGCTCGCCGCCGTCGACCGCCGCGAGAACGACGCTGAGCACTCGTGGCACCTCGCGCTGATGGTCGTGTTGCTGGCCGAGCACTCCGACGAGCCCATCGACGTCGGGCACACCGTCAAGCTGGTGCTCGTGCACGACCTCGTGGAGATCTACGCCGGTGACACACCGCTGTACTCCGACGCCACCGATCAGCAGGAGCGCGAAGAGGCCGCCGCCGACCGGCTCTTCGGTCTGTTGCCCGACGATCAGGCTGTGGCTTTGCGGGCGTTGTGGGATGAGTTCGAGGCCCGGAGCACTCCGGAAGCACGTTTCGCGAAGGCCATGGATCGGTTGCAGCCGTTGCTGTTGAACTGGATGGCTCGCGGCGGCACGTGGAAGTCGCCGGGCGTGACGGCGGATGTCGTGCGCGCGCGGAAGGCCGTGATCGGCGAGGCGTCGTCGTCCTTGTGGGCCGCTGGGCAGGAACTGATCGACGAGGGCGAGCGCAGAGGCTGGTCAGCCCCGGGCCGCTAGCCGCATCTCCCGCTGCACCCAGGGGTTCGCCAGTCTTCAAGACCACCGAACCCCCTCGTCGATCATCGTTAACCGCCACAAACCCTGACGCTCGCCCTTCGCGGAGCCCGACAGGACAGAGCCCAGGCGGTTCACGGAACACCGCACGGTGGCCATCACGCTCCACCTCCTCAATGTCCTCAGCGCGGACTGACGGACCCAATGTGGCTTTGGTTACGTCTGACGTAACCAAAGCCACATTGGGTCGGAACTCGGCGCTCAGGTTGACTGAAAATTCAGTCAGAGTTAGCGTTGTGGGGTCGGCGAGGAGAAGAGGCGTGATGCGGCGGCGACGGTTCATGGGGCTCGGCCTGGCGGCGGGCGCGGTGCTGGCGGGGTGCGGTGGCCCTGAGGATGATGGCGCTCCGGCCGAGAAAGCTCCTGCTCAGCGGCGGTGGGTGATGCCGGAGGAGGGGGAGCCGCACAAGCGGACGTGGATGGCGTTCGGGCCGAGCGAGCGGATCTGGGGCGCGGCCCTGCTGCCGAAGGTGCGGCAGGACCTGGCCAGGATCGCCGCAACGATCGCGCGCTTCGAGCCGGTGTCGATGCTGGTCAGGCCCGGTGATCTGGAGACCGCGCGCGGCCTGGTCGGCGCGGTCGTCGAGCTGGTCCCCGCCGAGATCGACGATCTGTGGATGCGCGACACCGGGCCGGTGTTCGTGAAGAGCGGTGGCGCCAAGGCCGGGGTCGACTTCAACTTCAACGGCTGGGGCGGCAAGCAGGCGCACACCCGCGACGGCAAGGTCGCCGGATTCGTCACCGGCCGAGCCGGGGTGGAGACCGTCCGCACCGATCTGGTGCTCGAAGGCGGCGGCATCGAGGTCGACGGTGAGGGCACGGCGATCATCACCGAGTCCTGCGTGCTCAACGACAACCGCAACCGGGGCAGGACGAAGGCCGAGGTCGAGGCGAAGCTGAACGAGCTGCTGGGCATCACGAAGGTGATCTGGCTGCCCGGGATCGCCGGGCGCGACATCACCGACGGCCACACCGACTTCTACGCGCGCTTCGCCGGGCCGGGCGTGGTCGTCGCGGGCCTGGACCACGACCCGAACTCCCACGACCACGCGGTCACCCACCGCCACCTCGACATCCTGCGCGCGGCGACAGACGCTCGCGGTCGACCGCTGCGGGTGGAAACCCTTGATGCGCCAGAGGAATTGCGCGCCAAGGACCCCGAGGGCGACTTCGCGGCGGGCTACATCAACTTCTACGTGTGCAACGGCGCGGTGATCGCCCCGGAGTTCGGGGATTCGAAGACGGACGCGGCGGCCGGAGCCACGCTGCGGCGGCTGTTCCCGAACCGTGAGGTCGTGCAGATCAACATCGACGCGATCGCGGCGGGCGGCGGCGGAATCCACTGCACGACGCAGCAGGAGCCGGTGGGCTGATGGCGAAGCGCAGAACCCAGCTCCTGCAAGCGGCCGTCCGCGTCATCGCCCAGGACGGCGTGCGCGGACTCCGCGTGGAGAAGCTCGCGGCCGAGGCGGGCGTGTCCACCGCGCTCATCTACTACCACTTCAAGGACCGCGCGGGCATCCTGCACGCCGCGCTCGACCACATCAACCAGCGCGCGGAGCGCTACACCTCGGTCCCCGCCGACGGTGATTCGCTGGAACAACTCCGCCAGATGCTGCTGCTCGAACTCCAGGACACCGACGACGTCCGCGAGAACAGCATCGCCTGGGGCGAGTTACGCGCCAGTGCCGTGTTCACCGAGGACCTGCGCGAGGCCCTGCACGCCACCACCCGCGCGTGGAACGCCGACGTCGAAGCCCTGCTCCGGCAAGCCGGTGTCACCGATGCGGCGCTCGCCGCCGAACACCTGACCGCGCTCGTCGAAGGTCTCAGCGAACGCTGGCACAGCGGCTCGATCACCCTGGAGCGCGCTCGCGAAGCACTCACCCTGGCCGTGCTTGTCACATCTCGCGGAGCTGCCTCGTCGTAGAGGTGTACCCACCAGACGAACGGCAGGGAGTGCACCAATGGACGCTCGGTTGAACCTCTTCGGCAACGCGGTCGCGGGGAAGGTCCTCAAGCACATCATCGCGGCGGGCAACCCCGTGAAGGGCTCGACGCTGCCCGCCGCCACGCAGGAGCTGGTCAAGATCCGGGCCAGCCAGATCAACGGCTGCGGGTTCTGCACCGACATGCACACCAAGGAAGCCACGCACGCGGGCGAGAACTCGTTGCGCCTCAACCTGATCGCGGCCTGGCGCGAGGCCACCGTGTTCACCGGGGCGGAGCGCGCGGCGCTGGAGCTGACGGAGCAGGGCACCCGCATCGCGGACGCGGCGGGCGGCGTGACGGACGAGGCGTGGGCCAACGCCGCCAAGCACTACGACGAGGACGAACTCGCCGCCCTGGTCTCGCTGATCGCGCTCATCAACGCCTTCAACCGGGTGAACGTCCTCGTGCAGCAGCCCGCTGGCAGCTACGAGGTCGGCCAGTTCGCCTAGCACCCGTCCTGCAAGTGGTTGAGCCGTGCCTTCCGGTCGCGGTGTCGCCGGGGGTTGGGGTGTCTTCAAGACCCCCAAACCCCGCTGTTGATCATCTTTAACCGCCGCAAACCCCGGAGTGGTTGAGGGTTTGCGGCGGTTGGCGATGATCGAAGGCGGGGTTCGCAGGTCTTGAAGACTGGCGAACCACCGTTGCACCTCGCGTGCGCCTCAACGTCCGCGAGGGGGTGGGGCGCCCGGGGTAGGGTTGACCGCATGAGGTCGCCCAGTTTTCCCGCCGTCTCGGAGATCGTTCCGGAGCGGGTGTTCCACGCGCTGAGCGACCCGGTGCGGCTGGAGATCGTCAGGGATCTGGCCAGGCTCGGCGCGGCGACCTGCGCGGAGGTCACCTACGACCGGCCGAAGTCGAGCATGTCGCACCACTTCCGCGTGCTGCGCGAAGCTGGCCTGGTGCACAGCAGGGGCGAGGGCGTGCACCTGATCAACTCGCTGCGGCGCGAGGACCTCGACGAGCGCTTCCCGGGGCTGCTCGACGCGGTCCTCGGCGCCATCAGCTGAGGCAAGGCGGCACAGGCACAGCTCAGGCGCCGTCGTAGCGCGAGAGCCAGTGCGCGTACTGCACGGGCAGCGTCGTCGTGGCGGGCGCGGGAACGCCCAGCTCGCGGGCGGCGCGGAACGGCCAGTGCGGTTCGGCCAGCAACGCGGTGCCGAGCACGACGAGGTCGACCTTGCCGGTGGACACCAGCTCCTCGGCCTGCTGCGGGGTCCTGATCCGCCAGCTGGTCGACGTGGGCACCCCGGCCTCCTCGCGCACGCGCCCCGCGTACGGGCCGAGCATCGCGGGACCCCACGGGATCTGACTGTCCACAGTGGAGAAACCCATGCTGACGTCGAGGAGGTCCATGCCCTCCTGCTTCAGCTCCCGCGCGGTCTCGATGCTCTCCGTCAGCGTGCGCTCGTCGTCGCCGTCGAACTCGATCACGCCGAGCCGCACGGTGAGCGGGCGGTCCTGCGGCCACACCTCCCGCACCGCGCGCAGCGTCTCGACCAGGAACCGGGCGCGGTTCTCGCGGCTGCCACCGTAGGAGTCGGTGCGCTGGTTGGCGTGCCGGGACAGGAAGCTCTGCGCGAGGTAGCCGTGCGCGAAGTGCAGGTTCAGCCACTCGAAGCCGAGGTCGCGGGCGCGCTCGGCGGCGGAGACGAAGTCGGCGCGGACCCTGGCGATGTCCGCCAGCGTCATCTCCGTCGGCACCTTGCCGAGCCCGCCGCCCAGCGGCACCGCCGACGGCGAGATCGTCGGCCAGCCGCGTGGGTCGTCGTCGGGGATGTGGTCATCGCCCTCCCACGGGAGGTTCGCGCTGCCCTTGCGCCCGGCGTGCGCGAGCTGGATGCCCGCGACCGCGCCCGCGGACTTGATCAGGTCGACGGCCGGGGCGAGCGCCTTGGCCTGCTCGTCGTCCCACAGTCCGAGGCAGCCGGGGGAGATCCGGCCCTCCGGTGAGACCGCCGTCGCCTCCACGGTGACCAGCCCGGCGCCGCCCCTGGCCAGCCCGGCGAGGTGGGAGAGGTGCCAGTCGTTGACCACGCCGTCGGCGGCGGAGTACTGGCACATCGGCGAGACCGCGATGCGGTTGCGCAGCGTCGCGCCCTTGAGCGAGAACGGGTCGAACAGCGTCGGCACGGCGAGCTCCTTTGTTCGAAAGTTCTCGTACATTAGAACACGTCGGCGAGCAGCTCCAAGTAGCGCCGTCGAACACCCTCCAGGCCGGAGATCGCGGCGCCGTCACAGGCCAGTTCGCCGACGTAACCACCGCCCGGCGTGTCCCACAGCATCAGCCCGCAGTCCATGCCCTCGCCCAGCGGAGCGATCGGCAGCTCGGCGAGCTGAGCGTCCAGCAGATCGGGCACGAGCCGCGCGCCGAAGCCCTGCAACGCGAACTGGATGCCGAAGACGGGGTGCCGCCCGGGCGCGCGCGGCGGGTTGACGTCACTGAGCAGGACCTCGAAGGGCAGCCGCCCGTGCTCCATCGCGTTGATCCGCTCGCGATGCACCAGAGCCACTGGATCGCCGGAGTCGAGTTCCAAGCGCAGCAACAACAAGTCCCGCGCGCCGCTCACGGTCCGCTCGTCGTCGGCGTGCCACCGGTGCGCGATGGGCACGGCGACCGTCATGTCCGAAGCACCCGTCACCTTGGCCAGCACCCGGCCGAAAGCCGCGAGCAGCACGGTGAACGGCGTTGTCCCGGCGGCAGCCGCGCGAGCGCGGACAGTGCGCGCCAACGACGGCGGCACCTCGACGGGAACGCTCTCCGGCGAACCCGGAACGGCCAGCAGAGGGAGCCCGGGAGCGTCGCCGAGGCGCTGGCGCCAATAGCGTTGCGCCGCTTGGGCTTCCGGGCTGGAGAGGTAGGCGCGCTCACGCCGGACCTGGAGCTGCGCGGACGGCGGCTGGGGGAGCTGAGCGCCCGCGTAGAGCTGGCCCAGCTCCTCCATCAGCAGCGCCAACGACATGCCGTCGACCGCGACCGCGTGCACGGTCAACGTGAGCACGTGATCGTCCGAGAGCGCGGCGGTGAGCAGGGGCGGACGGCTCGCGTGCGGGCGCGGCGGCTGGGAACCCGGCACGATCGTGACCGGGCACGGCGGGTGCACCAGGCGCGCGAATCCACGCAGCCGGACGTAGGCCGTGCGCAGCACCTCGTGCCGGGCGACCAGCTCGGTCAGCGCGGCTTCGAGTGCGACGCGGTCGGGCGGCCCGCTCAACGCGAAGGACATCGTGCGAACACCAGCGGGCGCCTCGGCGGAGCTGTCGTCAACGCGGCCGCGCTCGATCAACAACGCCGGAGCGAGCCGTTTTCCGCCTTCCAGCAAGGAAAGCAGCTCCGCACGGGCGGCGCGCAGTACCGTGCGGGCGGAGTCGGTGAAGACGCCCGGCGGGGCGAGGAAGCTCAGCTCCCCGTCCTCGGCCCACAACTCCATCCCACGATCGACAAGCTCACCAGCGGCTCGCAGGTCAGACACGGCCCGCCTGCATGGTGTCGTCGTCCATCCGATCTCCGTCCGAGGTCAGGGCGTGCGCGAGGTCCTTCGCCAGGGTCGCAACGCTCGCACCGTCGAGCACCTGGCGCAATGCCAAGGACACGCCGAACCGGGTGGAGATCGCGTTCCGCAGCTGCGTCGCCATGATCGAATCCACGCCCACGGCGGTCAACGGCTCCTGCTCGCCGAGATCGTTGCTGGTCACGCCCACGACGCGGGTCACGGACGCCCACACCTCCGGCACGAGCCGCACGCGCGCGGCCTCTGAGGACAACGCTCGCAAGCCCTGGACGCCATCGAAGGTGCCACCGTCCGCGACAGGAGCCGAACGCCCGAGCACGGCGAGCACCTCGGGACGCGTGCGCCGCATCTCGACGTCCTCCGCGCGCGCCACGAGACGACCATCGGAGGCGAACACCTCGATGCGTCCGCGCAGACCGGCAGAGTCCTTGTGCGTGATCTCCGCGCGCGCCCACAGCTGCCCCGCGCCGCTCACCGCGAGGTCCAGGGAGCCCATGCGCATGAACAACATCAGCCCCTCGGAGGCGGGCACCATCGCGTTGAACAGCTGCATGCACGCATCGAGCACGCCGACCTCCAAGCCGGTCGCGGTTGCCGCGTCGGGCTCGGAGGAGAGCCGGGCGAGGACCACGCGCTCGGACACGTGCCACAGCCTGTCGATCAACGCGACGCTCGGGCCGAGGTCGAGACCGCGCTCCTCGCGCATCCCTTGGTAGAAGTCCGAACCAGGCCGCGAGGCGTCGTCGAGCTCGGCCAGGTCGAGCTGCCCGTCCAGCGCCACCGCGCCGGTCCTGGCCGAAGCGCGCGCGTGCTCGACCCACTCGCCCGAGTCGGCGTGAACACTGACCGAAGAGCCGTCGACGATCGTGTGCACGGTCTTCTCCGAATCAGCCACGACAAGGGCTTCGCTGATCGAGAGGTCCACCAACCGGGAACTGCGAGTTGCCGCAGCGGCAAGCTCCACGTAGACGCCGACGTGCACGAGCCCGGCACTGTCGGAGATGTCGCCGGGGGCGAGCACGGTCTCGTACTGGTCCTGCGGCAACGGCGAAGAAACCTTGCGCCCCAACAGTCCCTGGCCCTCGTCGCGCGCACGAGCGGCCCTGTGCAGCCCGTCGAGCCACAGAGTGCGGCGCTCGAACGGATAGGTCGGCAGCGCACACGGCCTACCGGAGCTGGGGAAGCTGACGTCCACGCCCAACGCGTACAGCGAACCGAGGCTGTCCAGCAGCTGGCGGGTGTCGTTCTCCTTGCGCTTCAACGAGGAGAGCCACGTGGCGGAGCCGGGCGCGCCGCGCTGGCCGAGGTCGGTGAGCGTGCTGTCCGCGCCGATCTCCACGAAGCACGTCACGCCGATGTCTTGCAGTGCCCGCACTCCGTCCCAGTACTGAACGGGCTCGCGCATGTGCCTGCGCCACCGGTGCGAATCGGTCAGCTCGCCAGGCGCGGCGATGGCGCCGGTGAGGTTGCTCGCGAACGGCAGCACCGGGTCGGCGATGGCGACGCGCTCGGCGACCGCCTCGAACCGGTCAAGCACGGGGTCGAGCAGCCGCGAGTGGAACGCGTGCGAGACGGGCAGCCTCCGTGAGCTGATCCCCAGACGCCCCAACGCGGAAGCCAGCTCGTCGATCGCGTCGACCGGCCCGGAGAGCACGATCTCGGCGGGGCCGTTGTGCGCGGCGATCTCCACGCGCCCGGTCAGGTGCTCGATCTCCTCGGCGGTGGCGAACACCGCGAGCATCGCGCCCTCGTCGGCGGGCAGCTCGGCCATGAGCCTGCCGCGCTCCACGCACAGCCGCAGTCCCTCGCGCCAGCTCATCGCCCCGGAGGCGCAGGCCGCCGCGTACTCGCCGAGGCTGTGCCCGGCGACGGCGGCCGGAGCGACGCCGAAGGACGTCCACAAGCGCGTCAGCGCGGCCTGCACGGCGAACAGCGCGGGCTGCGCGACGGAGGTGTCAGTGATCGCCGAGCCGTCGTTGTCGGTGCTCGACGGGTAGAGCACGGGCAGCAGCGCACCTCCGGCCGCCGCGTCGATCTCCTCGACGGCCTCGCGGTAGACCGGCTGAGTGTCGAACAGCTCGCGCCCCATGCCGACAGATGCGGTGCCTTGGCCGGAGTACAGGAAAGCCACCGACGGAGCCGCATCGCGGGGAACACGCCGCACCGATGCGATCTCCTCCAGTCGCGAAGCCATTTCCTCAGCGTCGGAGGCCACGACGGCGGTCCGCCACGCCAAGCGCGCGCGGCCGGTGTTCGCGGTGTGGCACACCTCGGCCAGCGACGCGGCACCCGAACGCAGGTGCTCCGCGTACTGCCCGGCGAGCGTGCGCAGCGCCGACTCGGTGTGCGCCGAAACGGTCAGAACATGCGCCGGAGCAACGGAAACAGAGGACGGCGATGGGGCCGGAGCTTCAAGCAACACGTGAACATTGGTGCCGCTGAAGCCGAAAGCACTGACCCCGGCGACCCGCCGACCCGTCCACTCCACAGTGGACAGTGGGATCTGCGCGCCGAGGTCTTCGAGAGCGGGGTTGAGCTGGCGGACCGGCTGACCCGGCACGATCCCGTGCTGGACGCACAGCACGGCCTTGATCAGCCCGGCGACGCCCGCAGCCGCCTCCGCGTGCCCGATGACGGCCTTGGCGGAGCCGAGCATGACGGAGCCGCCGAGGACGGAGCTGACCGCCGCGACCTCGATCGGGTCACCGACTGCGGTCCCGGTGCCGTGGCACTCGACGTAGCCGACGTCCTCCGGCGCGAGGCGCGCGTCCGCGAGCGCGGCGGTGACGACCTCGGACTGGGCCCGCCCGCTCGGCACGGTGATGCCGTTGGAGCGCCCGTCCTGGTTGACCGCGCTGCCCCGGATCACCGCGAGCACGGTGTCCCCGGCGGCCTCGGCGTCGGAGAGCCGCTTGAGCACGACCATCCCGCAGCCCTCGGCGCGGCCGTAGCCGTCGGCGTCGGCCTCGAACGTCCGGCTGCGGCCGTCGGAGGAGAGCGCGCCCATCCGGTCGAGCACGGTGGACAGCTCGGGCAGCAGCACCAGGTTCGCGCCACCGGCCAGCGCCAGGTCGGACTCGCCGCCGCGCAGCTGCCGCACGGCCTGGTGCACCGCGAGCAGCGACGAGGAGCACGCGGACTCCACGGCCAGCGCCGGGCCGCGCAGGTCGAGCAGGTAGGACAGCCGCCCCGGCGCCATGCTCAGCATGTTGCCGGTGAACGCGTACGGGCTCAGCCGCTCCGGGTCGGCCTGGAACTGGCGGTGCAGGTAGTCCGGGCTGATCAGGCCGAGGTAGACGGCGGTGTTGCTGCCCGCGAGCCGGTCGGGGGCCTGGCCCGCGCGCTCCAGGGCCTCCCAGGCGACTTCGAGGAACAGCCGGTGCTGCGGGTCCATCGCGGCGGCCTCGGTCGGGGTGAGCCCGAAGAAGGCGGCGTCGAAGCCGTCGACCCGCTCCAGCAGCAGGCCCTCGCCCGCTCGGCCGGAGCGCACGGGCTCGCCGTCGAGCAGGGCCTTCCAGTAGGACTCGGGCGTGGCGATCCCGCCGGGGAACCGGCAGGCCATGCCGACGACCGCGATCGGCTCGGGTGTGCGCGCCATGCTCATGTGTTCCGTTCTGAGCTGTGGGTGGAATGGGGTCGGGGTGCTCTGCGACCCGAATCGCAAATCTTTTTCGCGAATTCGGGTGCGGCACTCGCTCGGCTTCCGGACTGGAATGTAGCGTCCGCGTGACGGTCCGGGCAGCGCGAGTTACGAACAATGGCGCAGGTCACAGGCAAACCTCAACGGCGTGTGAAGCCCTTATTACGGTTTGCCGGACGGGGCTCTTTCGCTTGACCGATCAAGCGGAGTCGGTGTTAGCTTCAATCGGCTTCCACCGAAAGCGCGCTCGCCTCCGTCGCGCCCGCTTTCCGCCTTCTGGTCCGACCTCCCCTCAAAGGCTGAGCAGGTCGGACACCACACCTTCAGACCCATCCCGGAGCGACGCTGCTCACTCCTGCTGTGAGGAAGAGAATGTCCCTGACCGTCCCAGAGCTCACCGACATGCTTCGCGCCCGTGGGGAGGCGCAGGAGCAGCTGTTTTCCGAGGCCCGCCGCTGCCGTGCCGCCGCCCGCGGCGACGTCGCGGTGCTGCGCGGAGTCGTCGAGGTCACCAATCTCTGCCGGGTCAACTGCGACTACTGCCCGATGCGCCGCGACAACACCACGTCGAACTCGATCTATGTCCTGGACGTCGAGCAGATCGTGGCCCGCGCTCGGGAGATCCACGCTGCCGGGATCGACGTGGTGTTCCTCCAGGCGGGTGAGATCCCGAAGACCACGAAGATCGTGGGCGAGGCCATTCCGCGCATTCGTGAACTGTTTAACGACAAAGTTGAGATCTTGCTCAACCTCGGTAACAAGAAGCGCTCCGAGTACGCCTATCTCAAGGACCAGGGCGCGACCAGCTACATCCTCAAGCACGAGACCAGCGATCCCGAGCTGTACGCGAAACTCCGTCACGAGACCTTCGAGTCGCGCATGCGCTGCATGGAGGACCTGCTCGACCTCGGCTACAAGGTCGGCACCGGCGCGATGAGCGGGCTGCCCGGCCAGAGCCTGGAGAGCGTGGCCGAGGACATCCTGCTGGCCAAGCGGCTCGGCGTGCACATGTCCAGCATCGCGCCGTTCATCCCGGCGCCGGGCACCCCGATGGAGAACGACGGGTACGGCGATGTGAACGTGGCGCTCAACGCGATCGCCGCCATGCGGATCGTCGAGCCGACCTGGCTGATCCCCTCGGTCAGCGCGCTGGCCAAGACCCGCGACGACGGGCAGCTGCGTGGTTTCCAGGCGGGCGCCAACGTGATGACGGTCAACTTCTCCGACCCCGCGAGCGCCGGGAAGTACCTCATCTACGGCAAGGACCGCTTCGTGGTCCGCCGCGAGCACGCCACCCGCGCGCTCACCGGTGCCGGGATGACCGTCACGGGCTCGGTGTTCCTGCGCGAGCTGATGGGCACGGGCGCGTGATGAAGGCCGACAAGATCGCGATCGTCATGGACGACCGCACCATGACCCACGGCGAGCTGGACGAGCGGGTCGCGCGCATGGCGCACCTGCTGCGCGGCGCGCTCGGGCCGGGGGAGCGGGTCGCCGTCCTGCTCGACACCTGCCCGGAGTACCTGGTGACGTGCCTGGCCGCCGAGCTGGCCGGGGTGGACTTCATCCCGGTGAACGTGCACCTCACCCCCGAGGAAGCGGCCTACATCGTCAACGACGGTGACGCCCGCCTCGTCGTGACCTCGGTCGGCGTCGCCGGGTTGGCCAGCATGCTGGTCGACCTCACGCCGTCGGTCCGCAGGCGCCTGGTGGCCGGCGGTGCGCTGGCCGGCCACCAGGACTTCGACCACGCGCTGGAGGGGCAGCCCACCACGCCGGTCGAGGAGTCCGAGCCCGGCAAGGTCGTCGTCTACACCTCGGGAACCACGGGGCGCCCCAAGGGCATCATCGCCGAGCGGCCCACGACGGGCGGCCCTGGCGACTGGTTCGTGCCGATGATGGCCGAGCTGCTCGAAGGCGATGAGAACAGCGTCGGCCTCACGCCGGGGCCGCTGCACCACGGCGCCCCGCTGCGGTGGTCGCGCGCCACGCTGAAGCTCGGCGCCACGCTCGTGCTGCTGTCCCGGTTCGACCGCCGAGGGCTGCTGGAGGCCGTGCAGCGGCACCGCGTCACGCACCTGCAGCTCGTCCCCGCGATGATGCAGCGCGTTCTCAAGCTCTCGCCGCAGGTCCGCGCGTCCTACGACATGTCAAGCCTGCGCGCGGTCATGCACACCGCCGCGCCCTGCCCGCCGCAGGTCCGCGCCGAGTGGATCGACTGGGTCGGCGAGAAGGTCTGGGACGTCTACACCAGCTCCGAGGGCTTCGGCAGGGCGATCATCGGCGCGCGGGAGAGCGCGAGCCGGCCCGGCTCGGTCGGCCGCCCGATCGGCTGCGAGATCCACGCCTGCGACGAGTCCGGCGCCGTGCTGCCGCCCGGCCGCACCGGGGTGCTGTGGTTCTCCGGGCTCGGCGGGGCTCCGACGCCGAACCGGATCGCCTACCGCAACGCGCCGGAGAAGACCGCCGCCCTGTACAACCAGCGCGGCTGGGCCTCCGTCGGCGACATCGGCCACGTGGACGAGGACGGCTACGTCTACCTCACCGATCGCCGGTCCGACACCGTGATCATCAACGGCGTCAACGTGTTCCCGCGCGAGGCCGAGGACGCGCTGCTCGCGCACCCTGCCGTCGCCGACGTCGCGGTGATCGGGGTCCCGGACGCGATGATGGGCGAGCGGCTGCTCGCGGTCGTCGAGCCGGTCGAGTCCGCCGTGCCCGGCTCCGAGCTGGCCGCCGAACTGATCGCCTTCTGCCGCACCAGGATCGCCGGGTTCAAGTGCCCGAGGAACGTCGAGTTCGTCGACTGCCTCCCGCGCGGGGCCGAGGGCAAGCTGCGCCGCCGCCAGGTCCGCGACGCCCACCGGCAGAACGCGAAAGGCGCCCTGTCGATGGTGATAAGCCTTGGTGACGCGTGCGGCTGCGCCAAGCACAAGCGGGCGTACGCGAAGTGACCACCGGCATGTTCCTGGGGCAGCTCAAGGATTCCGTCGTCGACCTGCTCGCCGAAGGGCGCCACGCCGAGGCCCGCGAGCTTGCCCTGCGGGCTCACGGCGGCTACCCCAAGCAGCGCGCGCTGACCGAGGCGTGGGTCGCGGAGACGTTGTGCCGCACCGGAGACGACGACACCGCGATCGCCGTGCTCGGCAAGGCGCTCGACGAGGGCCTGTGGTGGTGGGAGGAGATCCTCTCCATCAACCCGCCTCTGCGCCCGCTCCAGGGACGCGCCGACTTCGCCGAGATCGTGCGCCGGTCGGAGCAACGCCGCGACCGGACCCTCCAGGACGTGCCGCCCGTGGTGTACGAGCCCGAGGGGCCTCCGCGCGGTGTGCTCGTCCCGCTGCACGCCCGCACCGACCGCCACCGCGGCTTCGCCCGCAGGTGGAGCGCGGCCTGTGACGCGGGGTTCCTCGTCGTGGTGCCGCAGAGCCGCGAACTGACCACGTCGGACGGTGACGTCGGCTGGATCGACGAGGACCTGGCCCGGTCGCAGGTCGCGCAGCTGTGCGCCTCCGTCGCCGACGGCCTTCCCGTCGTGCTCGCCGGGTACTCGCAGGGCGCCCGCTTCGCACTGGAGTGGACGATGAGCGACGCCGTTCCCGAGGCGACCGGCTTCGTCGCGCTCTGCCCGCCGGAGGACCGCATGCCGGTCGTGTCCGATCCGCCGCGCCGCCCGCGCGGCTACGTGTTCACCGGCGAGCACGACGACGACCGCCCCGCCGCCGAGCGCTTCTCCGCCGAACTGGCCCGCCACGGCTTCGACGCCGGGCTGGAGGTCATGGCGGAGACCGGGCACACCTACCCCAAGGACTTCGCCGAACGGCTCCTGCGCGCTCTGGCACACGTACTCCCGCACTGAGCGGAATACGCGAAGAACCTTTCTTTCGCAAGTGAATCCGGCACACGTACGAGTGCTATGAGAGCGCTCTCGCAGAAGTGGATCCGGTGGCGACATAAAAGAACTTGAACGCGTTCGCGCGCATTCACCATTCCGAGTGGGTTTCAGGTCATATCGGGAACCTCGGCGAACGTGGCGCCGTCGCAGCTCCGCGGCCTCGGAAGAGCGCCGGAGCCGTCACACCACAGGGTGAGCCAGTCCTGTTCGCACACGCAGAGCGCACGCCCACACACGCGTGTGTGTGGCGGTGTGCGGGTGCGGTGACCAGGATGCTTTGTTCAAGAACGAAATCTGGGGCAGGTACATATGTTGCGCATCCACTTCGAAGCGGACGATCTCTCGCGCGTGCGCGTGCTCGACGCGCCGGACCCGATGTGGGAGACGCTGCTCAGTGTTCACATGCTGCAGAAGACCGACGGGGAGATCCCGTTCGGGCAGTGGCGCTCCCGGGTTCGCGGACAGGCGACCCCTTCCGTGCGCCTGCTCACCACGCTGGCGCCCGCCCGCGGTTATTCGGCGGACTTCCTGACACCCACCGTCGGTTCCAAGGACCTCACCGGCGCGCTGGACCGGTTGCTGAACACCTCCGGCCGGTTCCTGCACGAGGACGTCGCCGAGCTGGCCGGCGAGCAGCCGCTGCCCGCGCCGGTGAAGCGCCTGGCGACCGGCGACTCCGAGGTGCTCGGCCTGCTCGACCGCACCGTGCGGCACTACTTCTCCTACGCGTTGCAGCCGTACTGGAACACCATGACCGCCCAGATCAACGCCGACCGGCAGACCCGGTTCCAGACGATGCTGGGCTCCGGCGTCGAGGGCGTGCTCAACCACCTGCACCCCAGCGTGCGCTGGCGTTCCCCGACGCTGGAGGTCGACTACCCGGTCGAGCAGGACCTGCACCTGGGCGGGCGCGGTCTGACGCTGGTGCCGTCGTTCTTCTGTTGGAAGACCCCGGTCACGCTCAAGGACGCCAACCGAGACCCCGTGCTGGTCTACCCGGTCGACCGCACCCCCGGCTGGTCCGACCCCGCGCTGCGGAAGATGTCGGGCACGCGCTCGCTCGTCGCGCTGCTCGGCAAGACCCGCGCCGTGGTGCTGGAGGCCATCGCCGCCCGGCCCGGCGTCAGCACCACCGAGCTGG
This sequence comes from Allokutzneria multivorans, assembly GCF_039537405.1. Lineage (NCBI taxonomy): Bacteria > Bacillati > Actinomycetota > Actinomycetes > Pseudonocardiales > Pseudonocardiaceae > Allokutzneria > Allokutzneria multivorans. The sequence goes on from NZ_BAABAL010000003.1 coordinate 316,200, forward strand.
CCGTGCGGCTGGCCATCTCCCCTGCGGGCGCCAGCCAGCACGCGACCGTGCTCCGCGACGCCGGGCTGATCATCACGCAGCGCCGCGGCGGCTCCGCACTGCACAGCATCACCGGCTGCGGCCTGTCCCTGTTGGAGGCCGCCTCCCGCTAGGGTCGGTGGGATGAGCGCGCGCTACGAGCGGATCGAGTCCCACGACGGCAAGGGCTTCGACGCGTACTGCGCCGTGCCCGCCACCGTCCCCGCGCCGGGAATCCTGCTCTTCCAAGAGGTCTTCGGCGTCAACGACAACATGCGAGGCCTCGCCGACCAGCTCGCCGGGCACGGCTACCTCGCGCTCGTCCCGGACATGTTCTGGCGACTGCGGCCGCGCTTCGAGAGCAAGGACGAATCGGGGCTCGCCGAGGGCATGGGGCTGTCCCAGCAGCTGGACCACGCCCTGGCGGCCGAGGACATCACCTCCACCTTCGCCCACCTCCTGGAGATGCCGGAGTGCGACGGCGCGGTCGGCGGCGTCGGGTTCTGCCTCGGCGGCACGCTCGCGTACCTGTTCGCCCGCGAGTCCCGTGTGGACGGTCGCGGCCCTGACGCCGTCGTGTCCTACTACGGCTCGGCGATCACCGACGTGGCGGCCGGCAGCGCGAAGATCGACTGCCCGGTGCTGTTCCACTACGGCGCCAACGACCCCTACATCCCCCAGTCCCAGGTGGACGAGGTCGAGGCCGCCTTCGCCGGGCGCTCCGACGTGAGCGTGCTGCGCTACGACGCGGGCCACGCCTTCTCCAACTGGGACGCGCCCTCCTTCTACGACAAGCCCTCCGCCGACCTCGCGTGGGGCCGCACCCTGGAGTTCTTCGCCCGTCACCTGACTTGTGCATGATGGGGGAGTGGACACACAGCCGACGTTCCGGTCCTGGGTCAAGCCCTCCGAGGTCTTCGAGCGGGGTCGTTCGCTGCGCGCCCAGGTGCCGTTGGAGCTGCACGACCACGACCCGCTCGGCTCCGGGCGGCCGAGCGCGGTGGAGTTCGTGCGCGCCAGCAACCAACCACGCCTGCCGGAGCTGACCCCGCTGCGCGTCGGCCGGATGCTGGCCTCGCCCTTCGCCTTCTACCGGGGCTCCGCCGGGTTGATGGCCGCCGACCTCGCGGCGACGCCGACGAGCGGGGTGACCGCGCAGATCTGCGGTGACGCGCACGCGGCGAACTTCGGCCTCTTCGGCACCAACGAGGGCCGGATCATCATGGACATCAACGACTTCGACGAGACCGTGCCCGGCCCGTGGGAGTGGGACCTCAAGCGCCTCGCCGCGAGCCTCGTCCTCGCCGGTCGCGAAGGCGGTGTCTCCGAGGACGGCTGCGCCAAGGCCGCCGAGGACTGCGTGCGCGCGTACCGCAAGACCATGGCGCGCTTGGCCGAAATGCCGTTCCTGGAGGCGTGGAACGCCCTCGCCGACGCGGCCTCCATCGGCAAGCTCAAGGCTGACGAGCTGCTCGACGACTTCGAGAAAGCGTCGAAGAAAGCGCGCAAGAACACCAGTGCCAAGGTCGCGGCCAAATGGACCGCCGACGGCGGCTTCGTCGAGGACCTCCCGGTTCTGCGGCACGTCACCAGCGAGACGGCTCGGTCGGTGACCGACGGCCTCGCCGACTACGTGGGCACACTGCGCGAGTCCCGCCGCGGGCTGATCACCCGCTACGCCGTCGCCGACGTCGCCTTCCGCGTCGTCGGGACCGGCAGCGTGGGCTTGCGCAACTACCTGGTCCTGTTGCACGGCAACGAAGACGACGCGTTGGTGCTCCAGGTGAAGCAGGCCGCGCCGTCGTGCCTTGAGCAGTACCTCGACGTGCCGCCGCACGAGCACGAGGGCAAGCGGATCGTCGACGGCGCACGCCTCGTCCAGGCCGAGACCGATCTGCTGCTCGGATGGACCACAGTGGACGGTCGGCACTACATCGTTCGCCAGTTCCGCAACATGAAGGGCGACATCGACCCGACCGCGCTGCGCAAGGACCACCTCGACGACTACGGTCGGCTCGCCGGAGCGCTGCTGGCCCGCGCGCACTGCCGCTCCGCCGACCCCCGCCTGCTCTCGGGCTACCTCGGGGATGACGAGGAGCTGGACGAGGCCGTCGGCCGGTACGCGGTCCGCTACGCCGACACCGCGGAGGCCGACCACGAGGAGCTGGTGGTCGCTGTCCGGCGCGGCGAGCTGGACGCCGAGATCGAGGACCGCGACTGATCAGCTGATCCGTGAAACTCGATCTCCGAGCATGCGCTTGCGGTTTCGGTTGTCGTTTGGGAGGGACCTGGCCGCACTGGTTCGGCCTGACCGACGCCGTCTACTGGATCGGCTGCTTCAACCCCGGCCGCGCTGGAGCCGGTTCCGCCGGACCTGGAGGAGTTCCTGGTCGCCGACTTCGACGACGCTGACCACGACGTCACCGCCGCCGTTGGTGGTGCGATCGCAGCGTGGACTTCGCTACCTGGTCCGAACCCGACCGGCCGCCGATCCGCGACCTCATCGCCGCGATGGAGGAACGGACATCGCTTCTGGAAGCCAACGGCACCTCCGTCACCGACCTTCGGCGCGACCACGCTCGGCGCGTCCGCTCGCTCGCCGAACGCGCCACCCCGCCACCGACTGGGTCGCCGTTCGCACCGGAGCGCGGAAACTGCTGCGTTGACCCGCGTTGTGCGGGCGCAATGCGCTACGCCCGCACAACGCACGACTCATCAGCCGTTGAAGTCGTAGTACTTCGTGCAGATGAAGCGCGCTCCGCCAACCGGGCTTCCCGCGCACACGCTGAAGTCACCCGACCCGCGGAACCCCGTCGTGTTGAGCGATCCGACGTTGCTCTGAGCCATCCACGTGCCCTTGATGCTGTAGTTGCGATCCATCCGCACCATCTCGCCCTTGCGGAGGTTCAGGCCTTCACCGTGCAACACCCGGGTTCTGGTGTTGAGCCACAGCTTGGCCGTGACCCCGCCCTTGCTGGCCGAGGCGAGCAGCTTCATCTCCCCGGCCGTTGAGGCACTGGACGCGCTGCCGAGCAGCATCGCCGCGGTGACGGAGGCTGCGAGCGCTCCGGCGACAGTTCTCTTGCGCATGGAACTCCTAGCTAGAACGAACAGGGTGTTCGTGGTGACGACGCCCATCCGCCCCGCTCGGTTCGCAAGATCGTCGCGATGTACCGGGAAACAGGGACAATTCGCTGGCGCGGACTGCGAGACTGGCCAGGTGAACGAGGACCTCGCCGCCGCTCTGGCGCGCGTCGACCACGCCTTCGCGTCGTACCCGCGACGCGCGGTGCTCGACGGCTGCCCGCACTGCGCGGGTGAGACCACGGTGGACGAGCACGACCTGTACTCGCTGACGATCAAGCTGGGCAACACCATCGGCGACCGCCACGACGTGAAGAGCCTGCTTCCCCTGCTGTTGCGGGAACTGACCGTCTCGGACTCGCTCGACCCGGGCATCGTCCTCGGCAAGCTCGCGCGGGAGCAGTGGCGCACCTGGGCTTCCGCCGAGCAGGCGGCGATCAACGACTACCTCGACGCGCTGTGGCACGCGCTGCTCGCCGACTTCCCGTCGCGAGTGGGCGCTTTCGTTGGTGCCGCTGACTTTCTCGCCGCCGTCGTGCACACCGATTCCGGCGTCGAACGCTACTTGGCTGCTTGGGACGCGGTGTCGAGCGGTGCGGCGGATCGCCATCTCGCCTTGCTGGTGAACGACTTCGACTTCCGCGCGCGGCGGGCGGATGCCGTCGTGGTCGCATGGCTGCGCCGCGCGAGCACCCGTGACCGCCTGCTCGCCGCGTTCGAGCGCGACCACTCCGCGCCGTGGGCCGACGAGCTCGCCGCCGCCCACGATCGCATCGTGCACGCGCGGGAAACCCTGCGGTGAAGCCGTCCCGCCGGGAATTGAACCCGGGTCCTTCCTCGTGTTGAGAAGATGCTCTGCCTGCTGAGCTACGGGACGCGTGCGGGTGGAGCGTAGCGCGTACGGGATTCGAACCCGTGTCTCCGGGCTGAGAACCCGGTGTCCGTTCCGCTGGACCAACGCGCCTTCCGGCAGTGCCGAGTCGGATGCCCGCGAGTCGAACGCGGTGACTCCTGATCCCAAATCAGGTGGGGTCGCCATGCCCCTCGCACCCGGCAGCGCTCACGACGGGATTCGAACCCGCGACCTCCGCATTGACAATGCGGTGCTCTAACCTCTGAACCACGTGAGCTCGAAAAGAACGTGCGTGACCGATCCGGGTATCGATCCCGGTCCTCCGCGGTGAAAGCGCGGTGACCTAGCCAGCAGTCGCATCGGCCTTGCGCGCACAAACGTTGGCAGCAAAGAGAAAGCCGCCCTGGTCGGTCTTCCCGACGGGCGGCTCCCTTGTCATGACGACAACAACAACGTCATGGCGGGGAGCACACGCGCTCGCGTTCGGGGAAGACCTGGGGATCGTTGATATCCGGCATTTCTCCTCCTTCGCTCAGCTCGTGTGAACACAAGATTGCCCGCCGCCGCGTGAGCGGTCAATCCCTTTTCCCGCAGACCTCCACCAGAACTTCCGCGACCGCGGCTGCCCCGGTCTGCGACATCATCAGCGTTCCGTGGTCCACAGTGGACACTCGAACCGACGGGGCGAGGCAGTCCAGCTCTGCCTCGAATCCCGCGACGGCGTCAGGTGTGTAGGCGGGCGAGCTGTCCTTGCCGACGCTCCACTCCGCGTACACCAAGCGCGTCGGTACGGTCAGCTCCCGCCACTGCGGTTCGCCGAAGAACACGTCCTTGGCGTCGCTGAGCACCGCATCGCGGTTGAGCCGAACGCGCCCGTCCGCGAGCGAGTGCGCGAAGTAGTCCCGCAGCAAGGGATCGTCGGCGGACAGCAACGAATTCGCTGCGGCGTGCACGGCGACGTACTCGTCGAGGTCCGGCCAGGTCCGCTCCATCAGCGCGAACTCGGGCGCGAAGGCGAGCGGGACCATCTCCGGAGTGAGCTTGTCGTGCCCTGCCATGGGAAAGCCGCCGTCCAGCAGCACGAGTTCGCTGACGCGGTCGGGGTGGCGGACCGCGAGATCCACGCCCAAGAAACCGCCCATCGACATGCCGCACACGATGATCTCGTTGATCTGCAAGGCATCGAGCACGCGAAGCAGGTCCTCGGTGTGCTGTCGCAGCGAGAACGGTCCGGTGATGTCGCTGCTGTCGCCGCGTCCACGAAGATCGGGCGCGATCAGGGAAAGACCGGGTTCCCGCGCGGTGACCCAGTTCCACAGGCGCCGGTGACTGGTCACGCCGTGCAGCGCGAGCACGGGCGCGGTGTCGGCGGTGCGAACGTCCATGGCCAGGGAACCGCCGTCGACAGGGAAGTGCTGGAGCATGGTGCCGCCCTTCAGAGTTCGCCGACGACCTTCGTCGGGTTGAACAGGTTCAGCGGGTCGAGCGTGCGCTTGAGCGCCCGTTGCACAGCGGTCACTTCCGGGCCGAGTTCTCGTTCCATACCAGCGCGTTTGAGCAGACCGACGCCGTGCTCGCCGGTGACCGTGCCGCCGAGTTCGAGCGCATCGGCGAGGATGTCGTCGAAGGCGGCCTGCGCGGCGAGCCTGGCAACATCGTCGCCAGGCGGAGTGAGCAGCAGCGGGTGCAGGTTCCCGTCACCGGCGTGTGCGATCGTCGCGATGCGAACCTGGTGTCGCGCAGCCGTTTCCTCGATCCGCGCGAGCATGAGGTGCACGGCCGATCTCGGTACGCAGACGTCCTCGGTGAGCACGGGGCCGAGCCGTTCCAGCGCCGGATATGCCAGCCGCCGCGCGGCGAAGAGCGCTTCGGCTTCGACGGCGTCCGTGGATCGCTCGGCCCACGCGGCACCGGCTTCGGTGAACGCCTCGGCGAGAGCGGTCGCCTCGGCGTCGCCCGGAGTGTCCACGCGCGCGAGCAGCATCGCAGCTGTTCCCGGCTCGATGCCGAGCTGTTTCCACTCCTCAACGGCCTCCATGCACGTGCGGTCGAGGAGTTCGAGCGCCGCGGGCTGGAGTCCGCGCCGGGTGCACAGCGCGACCGCGCGACCGGCGTCGACGAGCGAGTGGAACGCGCCGACGACCGTGCGAGCGGCGATTGTGGGCGCCGGTCGCAGGCGCAGGGTGATCTCGGTGATCACGCCGAAGGTTCCTTCAGCGCCAACGAAAAGCCCGGTGAGGTCGTACCCGGCGACGCCCTTCGTGGTGCGGCGGCCGAGGCTCACCTCGGTGCCGTAGTCGCCAGCAGGGCCGCCCATGACCACCCGCATGCCCAGCACGTAGTCGCGCGTGACGCCGTACTTGAGGCAGCACAAGCCGCCCGCGTTGGTCGCCACGTTGCCGCCGATGGTCGACCACGGAGCGCTGGCGGGGTCCGGCGGATACCAGAGGCCGTGCTCGGCAACGGCTTTCTTGAGATCGTCATTGACGACTCCGGGCTGCACGACGGCGAGCAGGTTCTCCGTGTCGATCTCCACGATCTCGCGCATCCGCGAGAGGTCGAGCACCAGGCAGCCGTCGGTCGCGTTGGCTCCACCGGACAGCCCGGTTCCCGCTCCCCTTGGCACGACGGGAACACGCTGCTCCGCGCACACCCGAACGGCTCGCTGGACATCCACTGTGGACTGTGCGCGCAGTGCGGCGGCCGGGCGCCCGACCGGAGCCCATTCGGCTTCGTCGTGGCTGATCCCGGCCAGCACTGCGGGATCGGTGATGAGACCGGGCAGCTCGATCATGGCTGCTCCAACGGTCCGTCGGCCGCCAGTTGCGCAACGCGTGCCAGCGCCGTGCCCCACTCCTCGGTGGTGGTCTCGGCGTGGATCGGCACGATCCCGAAGCCCGCCACGGCGAACCGGGCGAACAGCGCGGTCCGGAAGGCCAGATCGGGCGGAGCGTCCACCGGCGTCAGCAGCTCACCGATCCGCATGGCGGCCAGGTTCAGCTCCTGCGTGCCCGTCGCGATCAGATCGGGTTCTCGCAGGATCACCTTGCGGCGCCCCAGTTCCAGTTGCCAGTCCTCCTCGGTGATCGCGCGGGCCGTCGCCAGGACCGCGTCGCTGAGCGCGGTGACGGGGTCCTCGGCGGCGGTCCGCGCGTCGAGCCTCCTGATCACCCGGCTGAGGAACGGGTCGAACCAGAAGATCGCGGCCTTGGTGGGGAAGGCGCGGAAGAGCGTGCGCTCGGAGACCCCGGCCAGCTCGGCGATCGCCTTGGTGGAGGTCGCCGGGTACCCGTGCTCCAGGCACAGCTCGATCGCGGCCCGCCGCACCGCGAGCTGGGTGCGTGCGGCCTTGCCCTCAGGTGCTCCCATGTGAAGCACCTTACGCCGGAATGTCAGTATCTGCCAGAATGGATGTCAGTTACTGTCGTCTAGCGGGGCTCGTAGTAGAGGAACCACGGGCCGTCGTAGCGGCACTCGTACCAGGAGGCCCACGTGCGACGCACGAGTTCCCGCCCCTCGGCCTGGCACGCTTGGATGCTCGGGAAGTGCCCCGGGTACTTGACGAGGGCCTCCGCCGAGGCGTTCGGTGCGACCAGGGATGCGATGCCCAATGCCATGGCGGCGACCACCAGGAGTCTTGTTCTCATCACCCCAGGCTGCACCCGGACGTCGCGGCGTGGGGCGCATTTCGAGGAACGTGCGACTGTCACACGGTGACGACGACCTTGCCCGCCGTGTGTCCTTTGTGGACGTGATCGATCGCCTCGGCGGCTTGCTCCAAGGGGAAGGTTCGACCGAGTACCGGTGCGACAGCGCCACTTTCGATCAGTTCCCGGAGCTCGTCGAAGTCCTCCGCGCGCTCCGTGCTGATCAGTCCGCGCAGCCGCTGTCCGACGAACGGCGACCACAGCGCCGCGCGCAGCGTCCGGTCGATGCCGCCGACCCACTTGCCGCCGTTCTCCCCGCCGACGATCACCAACGTCCCCTTCGGTGTGAGAGCGCGGCGGAGGTGGCGCAACTTCCGGCATCCCGCCGTGTCGAGCACGAAATCGTGGTGCCCGGCAGCGGTGATGTCCTCTGCGGTGTAGTCGATGACGCGCTCAGCGCCCAGGCTCCGGACCATGTCCAGCTTCGCCGGGCCGCACACGCCGGTCACGCGCGCCCCTCGCGATGCGGCGATCTGCACCGCGAACGTGCCGACTCCGCCCCCGGCGCCGATGATCAGCACTCGCTGTCCTTTGTGGACATCGCGAAGCCCTTGCAGCGCAGTGCCTCCGGAGATCGGCACGGCCGCCGCTTCCTCGAAGCTGAGGTTCGTCGGTTTGCGGGCGAGCAATCCTTCTTCTGCGACCGCGTACTCGGCGAGCGAGCCTTCGCACGTGCCGAAGACCTCCTCGCCCGGGGCTAACCGGCTCACCCCGGGACCGACCGCCTCCACGACGCCCGCGACATCGCGACCGCGCACGGCGACCCTGGGCCTGCGAAGGCCGAAACCCATGAGCCGCAACAGGTACGGCTTGCCGGTCATCAGGTGCGACACGTCAGGGCCGATCCCGGCGGCGCGCACCCGGACGAGCACCTGGCCGCGCCCGGGAGCTGGTCGGTCGATGTCGTTGAGCGCCAACGTGTCCGTCGATCCGTAGCGGTGCTGGATGATCGCCTTCACGGTGCCTCCTCCGGGTACTGGAACACGTCTTCGAGCCCCACCCGGAACACCCGGGCGATCTGGAACGCCATCTCCAACGAGGGGGAGTAGCGCCCCTGCTCGATGGCGATGACCGTCTGGCGGGTGACCCCGATCAGCTCGGCGAGGCGTGCCTGCGTCATCTCGTCCTCGGCGAAGCGCAGCGTCCTGATCTGATTGGTGACCCTGGTCGGCTTCGGCTTCACCACGGCTGGAAACCCTCGCGGTACGCGGCGATCCTGGCCGCCGATCCGAGCACGGCGGAGAGCACGAAGCCCAAGTAGATGACGTTGGCGATCCAGAAGTGCGCCAGCCCGCCCAGTGCCATCAGCAGCGCGGCGAGCGCTCCGATCACCACGAAGGCGTTGCCGACGTGGTCGCCGAAGCGCTCGATCTCGCGGTCCCGCTGGTCGCGCAGCGTGGAGCCGGGCTCACCGGTGACCGCGACCAGGATGTTCAGCGCGATCGCCGCCACGACCGCCGCGCCGACCGTCCACAGCAGCGCGTCGGCGTAGCGCGCCTCCGCCAGCGCTCCGCCGTCCCATCTGCCCAGGACCAGCAGCAGGTAGCTCGCGTACCCCGCGACCGCGACCACCGCCATGATCCACGCGCGCTTCTCCTCGATCGCCACGACGCCCCCTCGTGTCAAGAATGTTTGACACCGTCGAAGGTAAAGACTCTTCGACACCATGTCAAACATTCTTGACTTCGGGTCGTCCGGCCGCAGACCCCGCCACCCCCAACGCCTCATTCGGTGCGTCCAGAGAGCCCTGAACGACCCCTTCAGGTACTTGAGCGCACCAAACGACCCGTTCAGGGCTCCCGACGCACCAAACGACCCGTTCAGCGCGCTCGACGCACCAAACGGGTCGTTCAGGGCGTTGAGGTACCCGAAAGGGCCGTTGGGGGAGTTGAGGTACCCGAAGGGGTCATTCGGGGAGTTGAGGTAGCTGAATGAGTCATTCAGGGCTCAACGGCGCGCGGGGCCGATTCGCTTGTACTGACCGTGGATCCAGCCGCGCATGTCCGAGTAGTACCACCGCGAGAAGCGCCGGTCGGACGGCCCGCCCGCGAGGCAGCTTTCCCAGCCTGGCACGGCGAAGTCGGCCACGACGCGCAGCGACGGCGCGAACGTGGTGAGCCGCCCGGCGGAGCGGTAGATCTGCGTCTGGTGGGGCGTCGCCCGCCCGCCGACGAGGGTGACCGGGCCGCGGTCGAACCCGGCGATGCGCGGTAGCTTGCCGCCGAAGAGCATGTGGCTCATGAGGACACCGCGCTGCTTGCCCCACGGCTCGGGCTTTCCTGTCAGCGCGGCGGAAGCGGCGGCCTCGAACAGCTCTTCGCGGGTCTTGTCGCCGAACCACGGCGAACGCTCGGAGAGCAGGACGCGGTCGAAGTTCGCGTAGAAGTCGGTCAGGATTCCGGTCTGCGCGATGATGTACGCGACCGTCTCGGTGCCGAGGACCGGGCCGAACACCAGCTCGATCAGCTTGGCGTAGAACCGTTCGAACGCCTCCGCGCCCTCGGACCGCGCGTCGTAGGAGAAGTCCCAGTCGCCGACGGCTCGCCCGGAAGCCGTGTCGGGCAGAAACGGTAGCAAGATCGAAACGAAATGCTCGGCCTGCTTCGAGTGCACGTCGTGCTGGATGCTCTTCATGTGCTCGGCGCCGAGTTTCTCCGCAGTGCCAAGCAGCTCGGCGATCCGGTCCGCGCGGTAGGAAGCCATCGGCGCGTTGATGGGGGAGACAACGCCGAGGTGGTTGAGGTCGTTGTTCGCGGTGACGATGAAGCCGCACTCCGGGTTCTTCACCCGAGGTAGCTCCGAAGCCGCGTGGAAGCCCTGCCAGTCGTTGTCGGAATCCCAGCCTGGCAAGGGGATCAGGCCGCTCCGGCTGGGGCCGCGAACAGGAATCCGGCCGGACATCTGGTAGCCGATGTCGCCCGAGGAATCAGCGAGGACGAAGTTGAACGACACCTCCAGTTCGCCGAGGTGACGCATGCCCTCCGCGACGGTCTTCGCGTTCCACAGAGCCAACATCGCCTCGATGGACCTGGCGCCACCAAAAGCGCCCGCCCACCGCGTGGCCAGCTGGTACTCGCCGTCGTCGGGGGAACCGTCGAGCACGCCGTGGTTCTCGGTGTCCCAGAACGTGACTTCGACGGGCGATTTCCCTTTGCGCCGCACCACTTCCACGCGCTGGCGCAGCGGAGCCCACTCGTCGCCGCGAAGCACGCAACCGTCCTTCACGCGCTCCACCCACGAGTCCGTGGCGTCGGCGAAGCTGTACGTGGCGCCCCACGCCAGGTCATCGGTACGAGCCAGCAAGAGCCCGCACAGCCCAGGAATCGTCGCACTCACGGCGTAGCGGTCAGGGCATTCCACCACGACCTCGTACCAGACGGCGGGCAGCCGGTTGATCTCCAAATGCGGATCGTTGGCCAGCAACGGCTGACCGGATCGCGTCCGATGACCGGCCACCACCCAGTTGTTCGAAGCCATCAGCCGCGAGTGCGACGCCAGCTCGCGCACCGCGTCCGGCACGAGCTGATCGGTGAGCCGCACCTTCTTCAGCAACGACGGATCGAGCCCGGACAGCTGCCCGGGGAACAGCGCTTCCAGGTGCTCGACGCCGACCCCGGCGCGGACGCACTCCACGATCCAGCGCTCCAGTTCGCCCTGCGACTGCGCCAGCGACACGTAGCCGACCATCCGCGAGACGAGCACGATGTCCTCGATCGTCCACGGCTCCGGTCGATGCCCGAGCACGCGCAGCTCCCACGGCACCGACCGCGACAGCACGTGGTTCACGCCGACCACATAGGCGTCGAGCCGCTCACGAGCGTCCGTGCTGAGCGCGGCCGTCTCCTGCGCGAGGTCGCTCTGCCAGTTCATCTTGCGGAAGAAGAGGTCCACGTCGACCAGACCGGGATCCAGTAACTCCGCGCCGCGCCCCCGCGCGATGATGCGCGTCATGAGCATCTGGAGTGCACGGTCGGTCGCGTGCGCGATGCCGAGCCCCCGGTAGACGCCCAACTCGGAATTCGCGCGCACGCGCATGACACCGCGCTCGCCCCTGTGCAACGAGACCAGGTTGTCCACGTGGATCTTTCGGCGCATCGAGCCAGTAGACGGAGTCCTGTCGCGGCCCGTCAACCCCGCCCTTCGACGGGCGCCAACGCGCCCCACAGCGCACCAAGGCACACCGCGCGCAGCTCTTCGCGCGAGTACGCCTGGTTGGCGAGCCAGTCCACGCACATCGTGCGCACGAACACCAGCCAGCTCGTCAGCGCTGCCGACACGAGGTCTCGCGCGCGCTCGTCGAAGCACGCGTTGTCGAGCAAACGGTGCCGCAACGTGGCCAGTTCACCCTCGATGATCGCCTGGATGACCTGGTCTCCCGCGAGCTCACGGTTGGCAGCGAGCACCGTGTGGCTGTTGGCCTCGAAGTACTCCAGGTGCGCGTCGAGCGCCGCGGCGACCTGACCGGTCACGGGCGCGTCGGGGTCGAACTCCGACTTGGCGAGCAGCTGTTCGGACGCCTGCACGTAGATCGCGGCGAAGAGGTCGCGCTTGTTCGGGAAGTACCGGTACAGCAACGCGCGCGAGATGCCCGCGCGCTCGGCGACGTCCTCCATCCGCACGTCCTCGTACGGCTTCGCCGCGAACAGCGTGGCCGCGACGTCGAGCAGCTCGGCGCGGCGCTCGGCCGGATCGAGCCTGCGGCGTGGGGGCATCCCGCCACTCTACTTGACACGCGTCTACTAGCTAAGTAGACACACATCTACTAGTGAGAGGGGTGGGGCGGATGGTCAAGCTCCTGAGGGTTCTGCTGCTGGTCACCGGCGTCGCGTGCGTGGCGATCGGCGCGTACCACATCGCACTCGGCATCGACTCCGTGCCTGGTGAGGCCGGTGCGGGCGCCACCGTGGACAGTCGGGAGCGCTTCTACAACGCGATCTTCCTCGGCTACGGGCTCGCGTGGGTCTGGGCCGCCCGGCAGACGCCGATCTCCGCGCGGGCCGTGCGCTGGCTCGCCGGGATCATGCTGCTCGGCGGCGTCGGCAGGGTCCTGTCGATGCTCGTCCACGGTCAGCCGCACTGGTTCCAGGTCCCGCTGACCGTGATCGAGTTCGTCTTGCCCGCGGTGTTCTTCTGGCTCGCTACCGCCGACGAACGCCGTGTCGCGCTCAGTGGACCTGGCTGAGCGCGGCGGTCCACGGCAGCCAACGGGGGTCCGCGCCCGACATCGGGTCCCATGCCATGTTCGTGCACGTGTAGCCCACGGCGTGGCCGCTGTCCGGATCGGCGAACGCCAGCCGTCCGCCCGCGCCCGCGTGCCCGAAGGACGTGGGGCCGAGCATCGGCTCACCTGGGCGTGACAGCTCGTAGCCCAGCCCGAACCGCTGCGGGAACGGGATGCGCATCAGGTGCAGCGGTGACGGCGCGGACAGTGAGTCCGTCTGCGGGGTCCGCGCCTGGCGCACCGACTCATCGCTGAGCAGACGCACGCCATCGACGTCGCCGAGCGTGGCCGCGTACATCCGCGCGAGCGAGTGCGCGTCACCGACCGCGTTCATCGCCGGGATTTCGGCCGCACGGCCCTCGCGGGTGTTCAGCAGCGGCAAGCACTCCGCGGCGAACGTGTAGCCCTTGACGAGCGCGCGCACGTTCTTCGTGCCGAACTTCAGCGCGGCGGGCAACTTCAACTCCGGCGTCGTGGAGAACTGCGGGACCACGCGGTGCTCCTGCTCCTCGGGCAGCCCGATCCACAGGTCGAGTTCGAGGGGCTCAGCGATCTCGGTGTGGAAGAACTCGCCGACAGACCGCCCGGCGATGCGGCGCACGACCTCGCCGACGAGGTAGCCGTAAGTCAACGCGTGGTAGGCGTAGGCCGTGCCGGGCTCCCACGTCGGAGTCGCCGCGCCCAACGCCTTGACGCACGTGTCCCAGTCCAGTGCGTCGGTCGGGATGAGTCCGGCCTCCTTGGGGAACGACGGTATGCCCGCGCTGTGCGTGAGCAGGTGCCGCACCGTGACCGACGTGGCCGTGAACTCCGGCCAGTACCGCGTCACCGGCTCGTCCACGTCGAGCAGACCGCGTTCGACGAGCATCTGCGCGCACGTCGCGACGATGCCCTTGGTGCACGACATGACGATGCCGAGCCTGTTCTCCTCGCCGGTCCACAGGTCGACGACGAGCTCACCGTGCCGGTAGACCGACAGCTGCGCGTGGCCCTCGTCGTGGGCCTGTGCGGCCGCGAACGCCTCACGCACGTTCTCGTAGCCACGGGCCACTGATCCACTGACTCGCATCGCCCTGCCTCCACCGGTGTCCGGGAACGCCGGCGACATTATCGGACCACTGGTCTGTTATCAAGAGACCGCCGGTCTGATATCCTGGGCCGGTGACCGACTTCCAACGCGCGCGACGCCCTGAGCAGGTGAGACAGCGTCGGGAAGCGATTCTGGACACGGCCGGGGAGATGCTCGCCGAACGCCCGTTGGCCGAGATCAGCCTGCGGGAGCTGAGCGACCGGGTGGGTCTGGCGAAGTCCAACGTGCTGCGCTACTTCGACAGCAGGGAAGCCGTCTTCCTGGAGCTGCTCGACCGGCGGTGGACCGCGTGGCTGGACGAGTTGGAGCCGGTGCTGACGAAGCAGGTGCCGAGTGATCCGGAGGCGGTGGCCACGGCGGTCGCGCTCTCGCTCTCCGGCCACGCGCAGTTGTGCGAGCTGATCAGCTCGATGGCGGGCGTGCTCGAACGCAACATCACCGTGGAGTACGCGCGGGTGTTCAAGGGCAACTCCTCGCGCAACGCGGACAGGCTCGCGGCCATGGTGCGCGGGCACTTTCCGGGGATCGGGGAGCACGGTGCCGGGCACTTCGCGGGCTCGGTGTTCGTGATCGTCGCCGGGCTGTGGCCCTACGCGCGCCCCACCGAGGCGGTTGCGCAAGTGATGGCCGAGATGGGCTCGCCGACCTCACCGGAGCTGTTCGTGATCGGTCTGCGCGAGGGCCTGTGCAATCAGCTCGTCGGCCTTATCGCGCGATCTGGTGGTCGTTGACCAGCGACTGGAGCGCGGGCGCGTAGAGGTCCGCGATCCGCTCAATGGCGGCGGTCGCCGCAGGGCCTTCGCGGTCGACAGCGAGCGCCGCGCCGAGCCCGATCAGCTGCGCCACGAACAGTTCCGCGCGCAGCGGCACGTCCTCGCCGGTGAGTCGCGCGGCGACCTGGTGCACAACCTGGCGACGGAAGCGCTCGCGCAGCATGGCCCGCTCCGCGCCCACGCCGAGCGCGAAGACCACGCGCAGCAACAGGTCCGCGTTGTTGTCGCGGCGGAACTGGACGAGCGCGCGCACCGCGCAGCGCCCTAGCTCCTCGTTCGGCGCGTTCAACAACGCGGTCGCCGCGTCCTCGAAGTCGGCGACCTTGTCGAACAGGGACTCTTTGCCGCCGAAGTGCTTCACGATCAGTGAAGCGCTCACACCCGCATCAGCCGCGATGCCGCGCAACGTGACGTCCGCGTAGGGATTGCGTGCGAACGCACGGCGCGCGGCGAGCAGGATCGCGTGGCGACTGCTGTCGGTCATGCAGCTGTCCCCGCGAGCACGCGAGCTTCGACCTGTGCCGGACGCGGGGCCGGGATCAGCAACGTGAGCCCGAGCGCCGCCAACGCGCACGCGCCCGCGATGACGAACACCACGAGGTACGCGCCGAGCGTCGGCCCGTGCACCGTGACCAGCGACGAGAGCACAGTGGCCACGATCGCGCTGCACACGGCTTGGCCGATGGAACGCATCAATGTGTTGAGCCCGTTGGCGGCGGCGGTTTCCGTCACGGGCACAGCATGCATGATCAGCGCGGGCAGGGCGGAGTACGCCACGGCTGTTCCTGCGGCGACCACCGTCGCGCCGATGACGATCGCGACCAAGCTCTCGCTGGTGAACAGTCGCACCGCATAGCCCACGGCCATCACTCCGGTGGCCACCGCGAGCGTGAAGCGCGGACCGCGCGCCGCTGACAGCCGTGCGGACACCGGCGACAACAGCACCATCGCGATGCCGCCCGGCAACAAGCACAGTCCGCTCACCACGATCGACGCGCCGAGACCGTAGCCGGTCGCGACAGGCTCCTGCACGAGCTGCGCCGTGGCCAAAGAGTTGGCGTAGAAGGAAAATCCGACAAGCAGTGCCGCGAGGTTGGTGAACAACACCGCGGGGCGCGCGGAGACCCTGAGGTCCACCATGGGCGCGTGCACGCGCAGCTGGTGGAACGCCCACAGCGGCAGAATGAGTACAGCCGCCGCGAAGAAGCCGAGCGTCGCGGGCGAACTCCAGCCCCACGCGCTGCCCTTGGACACCGGGACCAACAAGCACACCAGGAACGCGCTCAGCCCCAACGCTCCGACGACGTCGAAACGACCGTGCGTGCGCAACGGCGACTCGGGGACGATAAGCACGACAGCGGTCAGCGCGACCACCCCGAGTGCCGCGCAGAGCCAGAACAGCGTGTGCCAGTCCGCGTGTTCTACGACCAAGGTGGCCAACGGAATCCCCAGTGCCGCACCCATGCCGAGCGTCGCGCTCATCATGGCGATCGCCGGAACCACGCGCTCGCGCGGGAGTTCGTCGCGCAGGATGCTGATCCCCAGCGGCACGACCGCGAGCGCGGCGCCTTGTAAGCCCCGGCCGACCATGAGCACGCCGAGACTGGAGCTGACCGCGCACAGCAGCGAGCCGGTGATCATCGACGAGAGCGCGAGCAGCAGCACGCGGCGCTTGCCGTACATGTCCCCGGCCCGGCCGAGGAGCGGCGTGAAGACCGCGCCCGTCAGCAGCGTGATCGTGAGCAGCCAGCTCACGTCGGTCGGCGTGCCGCCGGTGAGCGCGGGCAGTCGGGGGAGCAGCGGGACCACGATCGTCTGCATCACCGCCGTGAGCACCCCGCAGGAGGCGAGCGCGGCGAGGATCAGGCGCGGACGACGTGCGCTGGGCATGGGTCTCCTCCGAAAGGGGTGAACGTATGTTCACCCAGTAAACGCTTGTTCACCTCAGAACTCAAGTCCGGGCCTGACCTGGCCGAACCGTGACTGTCAGGGGTCCGTGCTTCAGTCGAGCCATGGCAGAGAGGAAGCAGGAACCCACCGTTGTGCTCGGCGCGACCGGCTCCACCGGACGGAGGGTCGCGGCACTCCTGCGCGAGGCTGGGCGACCGGTGCGGGCGGCCTCGCGCTCCGGCGACGTCCGGTTCGACTGGGCCGACCGCGCCACCTGGGAGCCGACCGTGGCGGGCGCGGGCGCGATGTACCTGATGGCCCCGCACGAACTGCCCGTCGACCCCGAGTTCGTGCGCTGCGCCGTCGAGAGCGGAGTGCGCCGGCTGGTGCTGTTGTCCAGCATGGCGATCGAGTTGATGGGCGACGACCGGCTGATGGCGGCCGAGCGCACCGTGCGCGAGTCCGGCGCGGAGTGGACCATCGTGCGGCCCAACTGGTTCAACCAGAACTTCGACGAGGGCGTGTTCGCGGCCGCGATCGGCGCGGGCGAGCTGGCCGTCCCGGTCGGCGACCTCCGTCAGGCGTTCGTCGACGCCGACGACATCGCGGCCGTGGCCGCCACGGCGTTGCTGGAGGACGGCCACGCCGGGCGCAGCTACGAGGTGACCGGACCGGAGTCGCTGTCCTTCGCCGACGCGCTCGCCCTGATCGGCGCGAAGACCGGCCGGGAGATTCGCTTCCACGGCGAGAGCGCGGACTACGTCGCCGCGATGACCGGCTTCGGCGTGCCGCGCGAGCAGGTGCTGTCGGAGCTACCCGGTTTCGAGGCTCTGCGCGCCGCCGGGGATGGCGCTCCGACCGACGTCGTCCGCACCGTCACTGGTCGTTCCCCCAAGCCGTTCGCTGCTTACGTTGCGCAGGCTGATTTTTCGGCTGCGGGTTAGGGGTCGTCGGTACCAGCGTGCGGTCGGCTTGATTTGCAGGGGTTTGCCAGTCTTCAAGTACACCGAACCCTCAGCCGAGGGGTCGCTAACCGCCGCAAACCCTTGGCCTTGCGGGGGTTTGCGTGGGTTAGCGATGATCGACAGGGGGGTTTGTGGGTCTTGAAGACCGGCGAACCGTGGTCGCGGGTGCGGGAGTGTCAGGGGGTGAGGGCCTCGCTGAGGGCGCGCCACTGGGGGAGGGCGGTCCGGCCGGGCTCGACGCCGATCACCTGGACGGCGACGTGGTCGGCTCCGGCGTCGAGGTGTGCGTGCAGCTTCTCGGTGATGGAGTCCAGGTCGCCCCAGTACACGAAGTCGTCGATGAGCCGATCGCCGCCGCCGTTGCCGATCTCCTCCTCTGAGTAGCCGAGGCGGCGGAACTTCGCGATGTTGTACGGGCTCGTCAGGTAGGCGTGCATGTGCGCGCGGGCGATCTCGCGAGCCTTGGTGCGGTCGGTTTCCAGCAGCACGGCGTGCTCGACGCCGAGAAACGCTTGTGGCCCAAGGATGTCGCGGGACTGTGCGGTGTGCTCGACGTTGACGTGGTAGCTCTGCGAACCGGCGGCGCGGTCGCGGGCCAGCTCCAGCATCTTCGGTCCATAAGCGGCGAGGATGCGCCGGACCGGGCTCCGCGGAGCGGGGTTGGGCGAATCCATCGCGTCCAGCTCGTCGAGGTAGGCGGCCATCGCGTCCAGCGGCTTGACACCGGCGTGGGGAGTGCCGCCGAAGCCGAGGCCGAGCACGTGCCGGTCGGGGAACGCGTCGGCGAGCAGGGTGCTGGCGCCGTGGGTCCAGCGCGCCTCGCGCGACCAGATGCGCGCGATGCCGTTGACGACGTTCAGCCGCTCGGACGCGGAGAGCAGGACGGCCGCGTGCGTGAAGGCGTCGCGCCCCAACAGTTCGGGAATCCACACCGTTGGCCAGCCCAGCTCCTCGATCTCGCGGACGGACTCGCGCACGAGCGCCGCCGACTGGAACTCGAAGTCGAAGGTGTAGATCCCGAACCGCCCCAGATCCAGACCGTCCAAGCTGCCCATCGCGCCACTCCTCGCCCGTACCGGCACCGACGGATCGAAGTATCGCGTATTTTCGATTTGAGAAGCAAGTGCGTGCGGTCAGAGCTGGGTGCCGGACGCGAGCAGGGCCGCTTGGTACGGCGGCAGTTCCTCACCCTCGATCACCACGTCGACGGGCGCGCCGCGGCTGTGAACGAGCCCTGCCCACCAGGGGCCGATGGAGATTCCCGGGGCGAACTCGACGGCGTAGACGACGTGCTCGGGGCAGGGCGCGTTCTTCGAGACGGGGACGCGAAGAGCCTTGACCACCCGCCGCGCTTCGGTGGCCAGCTCCACCAGCGGACCGTCCTCTGCGGACGCTGCGGCGGGCTCGAAGCGGTAGACGGGGAGGTAGACGTTCTTGGGCGCTCTGGTGGCCAGGACGGCGAACTCGGCTTCGCGCATCAGTCGCACGTCGGCCGCACTGAGCTGGACGCCGCTGTCGGCCAGGATTCCGCCGAGCGAAAGTTCGAGATCGCCGAGTTCGCCCGCGGTGAAGTGGCTCCACAGCGCGCCGATGTCGTCATCGGTGACCCGTCCCGTGAAGTGTCTGATGAGGTCGACGACGGGGTTGTTCGGCACGCCCCGACGGTACAACCGTCAGAGGTGGGGAAGGCCCCACCCCCAGTGGGCGGCCAGCACCAGAGATCATCGGCGACCGGGTTCCTACCGTTGCCGACAACGACTTCTGGTGGGAGAAAACGATGTTCCGACGGCCCTGGATGGCTCCGCTCGCCCTGGTGGTGCTGGCGTTCCTGGCGCTCTCGCTGCCCGGCTACCTCAGCCTCGACCCCTCGCGGTCCCGGTTGCCGTCACCGCCCGGTTTCCCGGAGTACTACTGGATTCTCGTCTCGCACATCATCTTCGGCTCCATCGCCATGGTGACGTGCTGCCTGCAGATCTGGCCGTGGCTGCGCCAGCGCAACCTCGCGCTGCACCGCCGGCTGGGACGCGTCTACGTCTTCGCCGGAGTGCTGCCCGCCGGGCTGCTCGGGTTCGTCGTCGGCGTGAACACGCCCTTCGGCCCGGTCGCCATGGCCAGCCACGTGATCCTCTCCACGCTGTGGCTCGGCACCACCGCGATGGGCATCATCACCGCGCGCAAGCGCCGCATGGCCGAGCACCGACGCTGGATGATCCGCAGCTTCGCGCTGACCATGTCGATCATCACCAACCGCCTGTGGTCGGCACTGGCCGCGGCCGCGCTGGAGCCCCAGATCGCCACCACCTTCGGCGGCAGCGAGATCGCGTTCATGCACGCCATCGGATCGCTGTCCTCCTGGCTGGGCTGGACGATCCCGCTGCTGGTCGCGCAGTGGTGGCTCGACCGCCGCCCGGCTCGCCGCCGCACTCCCAGGATCGCCCAACCCGCCTAGGGCCTGTCCTGTAAGTGGTTGAGCTGCGTATTCCGGTCACGGTGTCGCCTGGGGGTTGGGGTGTCTTCAAGACCCGCAAACCCCGCTGTTGATCATCGCCAACCGCCGCAAACCCAGCAGCCTCGCGAGGTTTGCCGTCGTTGAAGACCGCTGGGGCAGGGGTTTGTAGGTCTTGAAGACCGCCGAACCCGGCGACTTGCAGGACAGGCCCTACTGGTTAGAGGGTCTGGCCGAGGGTGTGCACGAGCTGGGCGATGCGGGCCTCGTCCCGCTTGTAGTGGGTCCACTTGCCCACGCGCGTGGACTTCACCAGCCCGGCACGTTCCAGTTCGGCCATGTACGCGGACACCGTGGACTGCGCCAGGTTCGCCTTCTCGCGGATGTGCGTCACGCAGATCCCCACCTCGACCGGATCAGCGATGGCGCGTTCGGCGGAGAAGTGGCGCGTGGGCTCGCGCAGCCACAGCAGCAGCTGCAACCGCACCGGGTTCGACAGCGCCCGCAGCGCGAGGAGCACGTCGGGATCCGGTGAGCTCGCGTTCTCCGCCACACCGCGAGTCTAGGGGCAGGCGACCACCTGGCCGGCCCACGACAGCCCGCCGCCGAAGGAGAACAGCAGGACCGGAGCGCCGGGCTCGACCTCGCCCAGTTCCGCGAGTTTCGACAGGGCCAGCGGGATCGAGGCGGCCGAGGTGTTGCCGGAGTCGACGACATCGCGTGCGATCACCGCGTTGGTGGCGCCGAGCTTGCCGACGAGCGCGTCGATGATCCGCAGGTTCGCCTGGTGGGTGACCACGGCACCCAACTCGGCGGGCGTGACTCCGGCGCGCTCGCAGGTCAGCCGCGCGAGCCCGACCAGCTCGGTCGTCGCCCAGCGGTACACCTCGCGGCCCTCCTGGCGGAAGAGCGGGTGCCAGTCGCCGGAGAGCCGCACCGCGTGCCCGCGCGTCGGGTCCGAGCCCCACACGACCGGGCCGATGCCGTCGAGGCCACCGGAGCCGGTGATCACCGCCGCGCCCGCGCCGTCCCCGAGCAGCACGCAGGTCGACCTGTCGGTCCAGTCGGTGAGGTCGGACATCTTCTCCGCGCCGATCACCAGCGCGGCCCCGGCCGCTCCGGCTCGCACCGCGTGGTCGGCGGTGGCCAACGCCGTGGTGAACCCGGCGCAGCCGTTGTTGAGGTCGAAGGCGACGGCGGCCGGGATGCCCAGCCGCCCGGCCACCTGCGCGGCGATCGACGGGCAGCGGTCGATCGCCGAACACGTCGCCACGACGACCATGCCGACGTCTTCGGGGGCGAGCCCGGAGGAGGCCAGCGCCTTCGCGGCGGCCTGCGCCGCGAGGTCGGTGACGGACTCGGCGTGCGCGATGTGCCGGGTGGCGATCCCGGTCCGCTGGCGGATCCACTCGTCGGTGGTGTCGACCAGGACGCTCAGGTCGTCGTTGGTCATGACGTGTTTCGGCTGGTGGTGGCCGAGCGCGGCGATCCTCGCTAAGGGCATGCCGGACAGTTTAGCGTCCGATCGTTCGGACGCTAAACGCGGCGCTTCCGGGTAGGCTGACCCCGTGAGTCCGCGCAGATCGGCGACCGAGGCCCGCAACACCCGCTCGGTGATCCTCGACAGGGGCGTGCACGTCGCCTCCGTGGAGGGTCTGGAGGGCCTGACCATCGGCAGGCTCGCCACCGACCTGGGCATGAGCAAGTCCGGTCTGCTCGGCCACTTCGGCTCCAAGGAAGTCCTGCAGCTCGCGGTCGTCGACACCGCCGCCGGGGTTTTCGTCCACGAGGTGTCCGACCGGGCCACCGGCGTCGAACCCGGCCTGCCCCGGCTGCGTGCGCTCTGCGAGGCGTGGATCTCCTACATGGAGCGCGGTGTGTTCCCCGGCGGCTGCTTCTTCACCGCCGCCGTCGCGGAGTTCGACGACCGCGAAGGCCCCGTGCGCGAGGCCGTCGCCAGGATGATCGGCTTGTGGCGCCGCGACCTCACGTTCCAGATCAGGCTCGCCGCGAACGCCGGGCAACTGCCTGGCGGCATCACTACAGACACCGATGCCGACCAGCTGATGTTCGAGCTGTACGGCGTGATGCTCAGCCTCAACCACTCGCTCCGCCTCGACCGCGACCGCGCGGCCGTTGACCGCGCGCGCAGGGCCGTTGCCCGTCTTCTCGGTGCGTGATCACCCCTCCGGGAGCGGGAGCAGCGCGGGCTGCTCCGGGTCGTGCTCGCGCGGGTCGTCCGGCAACGCGAGCTGTTCCGGCGCCGGTGCCGTGCGGCGCAGTTCCTCCAGCGGTGGCAGGTCGACAGCCTCCCCGCGACTGGTGATCTCCGCGGCGGCGCGGGCGACCTGGGTCGCGGTGAGCCCTTCGCCGAGCCCACCCCGCTCCGCGCTGCGCAACACCAGCCGCATCAGGTCGATCGCGGAGATCCGCCGCAGCCCCGAGCGCTCGTAGAACACGTGCGGCCCAACGACATCCGGTCGTTCCGCGCGCCACGCTGCGAGGTAGCCGACCACGGACGCCGGTAAGGGCAGCCACATGTCGCCGTCGTGCACTCCGCGCCGTGAGAGATCGGCGAGCGTGCGCGTGGTGACGCGTTCCGGCCGCCACTGGGTGACCACGAGCAGGCCGACCATCGCGGCCCCGAGGCTGCCGCCGAGCCACGGGTCCCGGTGCACCTCGATGACCAGTGCCCGCAACGCCTCCGCGTCCGCGCCGCGCGCCGGATTTCTCGGATGGGGTGGGTAGGCCGACGCCGGGTCGAGCGCGCGGGCCTGCTGCACGGGGTTCGCCTCGATCAGCCCCGCGCGCACGCAGTAGGTGAAGAAGGAGCTCCACGCGGTCGCCTTGGTGGCGATGGTGTTGTGCCGCCGCAACGGGTGCGCGCGGTGGTCGAGGTCGTGGCGGTTGCCGGTCAGGGTGTGCGAGTACGCGATCACGTCCTCGGCGCGGGTGGAGAGCAGGCCGCGGCCGCGGTGGCCGAGCAGCCAGCCCGCGAGGCGACCGAGGTCCCGGCGGTAGCGGGCCCGCGTGTGCTCCGAGGGAATGGTCGCCAGCCAGGCGCTCACCAGCCGCGACACAGCCGCGCTGGTCATGATCGGTGTCGTCCTTGCCTTGTCCATGTCGCGATGGTGACACCACCCCCTGACAGTCACACCAGCGCGCGCGGGCGCGAACAACCCGAAGATCATCAGGTGGTGAGCGTGCCGGGCGGCTGAGGCGGCGGCGTGTTCGGTGCGCGGAGGCGCCCGGCTGGCTAGCGTGTGCGGCAACGGACACGAGGAGGACCGGTGGCGGCGAGCAAGCAGCTGAAGCGCGTGCTGATCATGTTGCTGGGCGGGGCGTTGGTGCTGGTCGGCGTGGTTCTGCTGGTCCTGCCGGGGCCCGGGTTGCTGCTGGTGCTGGCCGGTCTGGTCACCCTCGCCGCCGAGTTCCCGTCCCTGGAGAAGTACGTGGACCCGGTGCGGGACCGCGCGATGAAGGGGATGGAAGCTGCGGTGTCCTCGCCGCTGAACGTGGCCGGGTCGGTGCTGGCCGGGCTCGGGCTGATCGGCTTGGGCGTGGTCTGGGGCCTGCGGCTGTTCCCCTGGCTGCCGCTTCCCGGCTGGGCGACCGGGTCGAGCCTGATCATCTCCGGTGTCATCCTGTTCGGCCTGTTGGGGTACAGCTACCACCGCGTGAGCCAGCGCCGACGCTCGGCGGCGGGCCAGGAGCCGTAGGCTGGACCATCGCGCTCCGCGTTCGCAGGGAGGCCCAGTGTCACAGTTGCCACTGAGAGTCAGCACGCAGACCGCTGCTGTGCTGCACGAGGCCCACAACACGATCACAGCGCGCTTCGCCTACGACCGGTACGGCCTCTACGAGTACGTGCGCGTCGTCGCGGGACGGATCGCACGGGTGGACGCCTTCCACGTCGGCCTGCTGCACGGGTCCAACCGCGTCCGCTTCGTCTACGGCCACGACGACCCGGTCTCCCGCGCGTACCCGCCGAACGGCCAGGTGGCGTGGGTCGTCCGGCACAAGCAGACCTACCGCGTCTCCTACGACGCCGGTGCCGCGTTGCGCGCGGAGAGTGCCGCCGCCGACGTGGTCACCGTGCCGCTGTTCCGCCGCGACCGCACCGGTGGGCGCCGGATCTTCGGGATGCTGTCGATGTACTGCTCGGTGCCCGATGTCTACGACGACAACGCCGTGCACGCCTTCGAGTGGCTGGCCGGGCTCGTCGCGCGAGTGCTCGCCCGGCACCAGGAAGACCTCGACGCGCTGCGATTACTCCCCGCCGACCTGCCGGGCCTCGCGTCGTCCTCCACCCGCGATCCCGTCGTCGAGTACCTGGCCTCGCGCGTGGCCTCGCTGCGCCGCACCGCCGAGGACGTGCTCGTCGGCGGCGAACTCACCCTCGCGGCCGCGCACCTCCAGCAGGTCGTCACCTCGTGCGTGGAGATTCAGTCGGAGCTCGCCGAGATGTCCCTGCGCGCCGACGACGGCCCCGAGCAGCGGTTCCTCGCGCTCACCCCGGCCGAACAGCGCGTCGCCCTGCTCGTCGCCGACGGCCACACCAACCAGCGCCTGGCTCAGGAGCTGGGCATCAGCGCCAACACCGTGAAGACGCACCTCAAGAACATCCTCCGCAAGTACGCCATGGACCGCGCCCAGGTCGCCGAGGACGTCCAACGCCACCTCGTCCGCTGACCCTTCGCCGCCGCCGTGCGCGCTGAATGACTCATTGAGGTACTTGAGCGTCCCGAATGAGTCATTCAGGACGCTCAACGCACCACAGGAGACATTCGCTCGGAGTGCGGAGTGCGGGGTGCGGGGTCAGAGGGCGGCGGGGTGGCGCAGGAGGGCCTGGACGCGGTGGACCTCGCGTTCGCGGTGCTGGGCGGCGAAGGACTCGACGGCGCGCTCCCACGCCTCCCTGGCCCGAGCGTGCAGGCCGAGCCCGGTGCAGGCCTCGCCGATGTGCTCCAGCAGCTCGGCCTCGATGTACAGGTTGCCCAAGCGCACCGACAGCGTCCGAGCCTGCTCGTAGCACGCCAGCGCCTCCTCGAAGCGGCCGGCCTCGTGCGCGAGCAGGCCGAGCCCTTCGAGCGCGCCGGCCTCACCGCTGCGGTCGCCCTGCGCCCTGTACAGCGCGAGCGCCTGCTCGCAGTGCCACCGCGCGTCGGCGTGCCTGCCACCGATCTTGAGCAGGCACCAGCCGACGGCCATGTGCCCCTGCGCGTGCAGGGCGGGGTTGCCGAGCTCCTGGTAGATGCGCAGGGTCGCCTCGGCGTGCACGAGTCCGCGCCGGTGGTCACCGCGCCGGTCGCACGCGGCCACCAGGCTGTAGTTGATGTGCGCCACCACTTCCGGGCTCTCGGCCAGCTCAAGGGCGCGCTCGACGAACAGCAGCGCCTTGTCGTGCTGGTCCATCCGCGCGTGCGCGTCGGAGAGCGAGCGCAGGCACAGCACGCGCGCGTCCACGTCGCCGAGCGCCTCGGCGGAGCGCAGGCCGGTCGCCCACAGCGCGACGCGCTCGGAGAGCAGGCCGCGACGCCAGTAGTAGGTGTCCATGGCGCGGGCGATCTGCCACACCCTGTTGTGCCACAACGACTCCGCCGCGAGGATCTGGGCGGCGGCGACGTTCTCCTGCTCGGCGTCCATCCACTCCATCGCCGACTCGATGTCGTCGAAGGTGGCGGGGACACAGCCGGGTGCGGGCGGCTCCAAGTCGATCTGGGCCCGGCGGGGGAACAGCGCGCGCTCGACGGCGTAGGCGGAGTGCGTGTGGAAGTCGACCCACCGGCGCAGTGCTTCCGTGGTCGAAGCGCCCGCGGTTTCCTTGGCGTACAAGCGGATCAGGTCATGCATCCGGCATCTGTCCGAAGTGGACAGTGTGATCAGGTTGGCGCTCTCCAGCTCCGCCAACGCCGAGGCGTCAGTTCCGGTGAGCGCGGCGACGGCGCAGCGGTCGATCTCCACTCCCGGCACGACGCCCAGCAGCCCGAACAGCTCCGCGGCCGCGGGGGACAGCGCGCGCAGCGACCAGGAGAACACCGCGCGCAGGTCGACCCTGCCGTCGCCGATGCCGAGCCCGTCCAACCGCGAGCGGTCATCGCGCAGGCTCCTGGCCAGCTCGGCGAGCCCGAGCCACGGCGAGGTGGCCACCCGCGCGGCGACCACGCCCAGCGCCAGCGGAAGGCCCGCGCACAACGCCTGCAATTCCTCGGCGGCGGCGGGCTCCTCGGCCAGCCGGTCCTCGCCGAGCCGAGCGGCGAGCAGGTCCCTGGCGTCCTCGGGGGCAAGCGGGTCGAGGGTGAGCAGGCGAGCGCCGGTCAGCCCCGCCATGCGGTCGCGGCTGGTCACCACCACCGTGCACTCGCCCTCGCCGGGCAGCAGCGGCGCGATCTGCTCGACGTCGTGCGCGTTGTCCAGCACCACCAGCGCGTTGCGGTCGGCGAGCAGGCCGCGGTAGAGCGCCACGCGCTCGTCGAGGCTCTCCGGCAGCGTCTCCAGCGGTGCGCCGAGCGCGTCGAGGAACCCGCGCAGCGCGACCTCGGGCGGGACCGGCTCCCACTCGGGGTCGAATCCGCGCAGGTCGGCGTAGAGCTGGCCGTCGGGGAAGCGGTTCGGGTCGAGGTGCGCCCAGTGCAGGGCGAGCGAGGTCTTGCCGGAGCCGCCGATCCCGCTGATCACCGTGAGCGTGCCGCGGTCGAGCGTGGCCAGCTCGGCGCGGCGCCCGGCGAACACCCCCGGCGCGGACGGCAGCTGGCGGGGGATCGCGGCCCGGGCCTTGGGCGCGGCGGAGCCCTGGGCGTGCGCGGCCAGATCGGGTGCCGAGGCGAGGACGCGCGTGTGCAGCTCGCGCAGCCGCACGCCCGGATCGGTGCCCAGTTGTTCGGCGAGGCCGCGGTGGACGCGCTCGTACTCCTGGAGCGCGTCCGCGCGCCGGTCGTTGCGGTAGTAGGCGAGCATCAGCTGCTCGCACAGGCGCTCGTCGAGCGGGTGCTCCACGACCAGCTCGGTCAGTTCGGCGATCAGCTCGGCGTGCCGCCCGCAGGTCAGCAGCGCGTCGATCCGCTCGACCTGCGCGGCCAGGCGCTCCTTGTGCAGCGTGACCCGGACCGCGGCGGCCCACTCGGTGTCGAACCCGGCCAGCGCGTCGCCCCGCCACAGCTCCAGCGCGTGTCGGAGCAGGACGGCGCGACCCGCCGGATCGGACTTCCTGCGCGCCTTGGCCGCGCGGGCGCGGAAGGCGTGCAGGTCGATGTTGGCCAGGTCGGTGCTCAACGTGTAGCCGCCGGCCTGGCGGGTCAGCGTCGCCTCGCCGGTCGGCGTGAGCACCCCGCGCAGCCGGGAGACGTAGGTGTGCAGCGTGGAGCGCACCCCCGCGGGCGGGTTGGCCCCCCACACGCGCGTGACCAGCTGGTCCTGCGGGATGAGCCGGTTGGCGTCGACCAGGAGCGCGGCGAGCACGCGGCGCTGCCGGGGGGAGCCGGTGGCGACCGGCTCCCCTCCGACGCGCACGTCGAGATCCCCGAGAATCCCCAGCTCCAGGGTCACATCGCTCCCAAATGACCTAGTCCCGGTTCTGGATAACTCCTTTATGGGATCATTTCAAGGCGGCTATCAGGAACCCGGACCACCGGTGTAGGAGCGCAGGTGCGTCGCGGTGAGCGTGCCCCCGGTGGCGACCAGCTCGGCGGGCGTGCCGGTGAACACCACCTGGCCACCGTCCTGACCTGCTCCGGGGCCCATGTCGATGATCCAGTCCGCGTGCGCCATCACGGCCTGGTGGTGCTCGATGACGACCACCGTGTTGCCGTCGTCGACGAGCTGGTCGAGCAGCCCGAGCAGCTGGTCCACGTCGGCCAGGTGCAGCCCGGTCGTCGGCTCGTCCAGCACGTAGGTCGCTGCCTTCTCCGCCATCCGGATCGCCAGCTTCAGCCGCTGCCGCTCACCGCCGGAGAGCGTGGTCAGCGGCTGGCCGAGCCCCAGGTAGCCCAGCCCGACGTCGGAGAGCCGGTCCAGGATCGCCCTCGGCGCCTTGGTGGTGAAGAACTCCCTGGCCTCCGAAACGCGCATGGCCAGGACCTCGCTGATGTCCTTGCCGTGCAGCTTGTGCGTGAGCACCTCGGGGGTGAACCGCTTGCCCTCGCACTTCTCGCACACCGTGGCGACCCCGGCCATCATCGCCAGGTCGGTGTACACCAGCCCGATGCCCTTGCAGTTCTGGCACGCGCCCTCGGAGTTCGCGCTGAACAGGGCGGCCTTCACCCCGTTGGCCTTGGCGAAGGCGGCGCGGATCGGATCGAGCAGCCCGGTGTAGGTGGCCGGGTTGCTGCGCCGCGAGCCCCTGATCGCGGACTGGTCGACCACCACCACGTCGTCCCTTCCGGACAGCGAGCCGTGGATGAGCGAGCTCTTCCCGGAGCCCGCGACGCCGGTGACCACGGTCAGCACGCCGAGCGGGATGTCGACGCTGACGTCCTTGAGGTTGTGCAGCGAGGCTCCGGTGATCGACAGCTGGCCGGTCGGCCTGCGCACGGGCTCGCGCAGCCGCGCGCGGTGGTCGAGGTGCCGCCCGGTCAGCGTGCCCGAGGCGCGCAGCCCCGCCACGTCGCCGGTGTAGCAGATCCGTCCGCCGTTGGTCCCCGCGCCGGGACCGAGGTCGACCACGTGGTCGGCGATCTCGACGACCTCGGGCTTGTGCTCCACCACGAGAACCGTGTTTCCCTTGTCCCGCAACAACAAGAGCAGCTTGTTCATCCGCTGGATGTCGTGCGGGTGCAGGCCGACGGTCGGTTCGTCGAAGACGTAGGTGACGTCGGAGAGGCTGGAACCCAGGTGCCGCACCATCTTCACGCGCTGCGCTTCACCGCCGGACAGCGTTCCGGACTCGCGGTCCAGGCTGAGGTAGCCGAGCCCGATCTCCACCAAGGAGTCCAGCGTGTGCCGCAGGTTCTCCGTCAAGGGGCCGATGCCGTCGAACTTGCTCACGACCTCGGCCAGGTCGCTGATCTGCATGGAGGCGCAGTCGGCGATGTTCAGGCCGTCGATGCGTGAGGCCAGCGCCGCCGCGTTGAGCCGGGCTCCGTCGCACGCGCCGCAGGTGGTGAAGGTGACCGCGCGGTCGACGAAGGCCCGGATGTGCGGCTGCATCGCCTCGCGGTCCTTGGACAGCAGCAGCCGCTGCACCTTCACGACCAGGCCTTCGTAGGTGACGTTGGTGCTGCCGAGCTTCACCTTGAAAGAGGTCTTGTGCAGGAAGTCCTCCCACTCGGCGGGGGAGTAGTCGCGCAGCTTCTTGTCCGGGTCGAGCAGGCCGGACTGCACGTAGGTCTGCACGTACCAGTTGTCGACGGTGAAGCCGGGCACGGTGATCGCGCCCTCGTTCAGCGACAGCTCGCGGTCGACGAGCTGGTCGACGTCGATCGTGGAGACCTTGCCGATGCCCTCGCACTCCGGGCACATGCCCTCGGGGTTGTTGAAGCTGAACGCGTGCGCACTACCGGCGTTCGGGGTGCCGAGGCGGCTGAAAGCGATGCGCAGCAACGTGTACGCGTCGGTGGCGGTGCCCACGGTCGAGCGCGAGTTGGCGCCCATCCGCTCCTGGTCCACCACGATCGCCGCGCTCAGGTTGTGCAGCGCGTCCACGTCCGGGCGGCCGTTGCTGGGCATGAAGGACTGGATGAACGCCGTGTAGGTCTCGTTGATCAGGCGCCGGGACTCGGCCGCGATCGTGCCGAAGACCAGTGAGGACTTGCCAGAGCCGGACACGCCGGTGAAGACGGTGAGACGACGCTTGGGGATGTCGAGCGAGACATCGGCCAGGTTGTTCTCCCTGGCCCCGCGAACCTGGATGACGTCGTGGCTGTCGGCTGCCGTGCGCAGGACGGGCTCCTCTCGAGAGCTGATTCCTTAGGGTGTAAACTGAGAGTAGTTTACAATGTAAGGAGTTGCAAATGGTGGTCTACGCGGCCCAGGGCGACGCCCGCCGCTCGATGGGCCTGCTGTGGCGCGAAGGCTCCGCCGACAGTGCGCGCCCGGGCCCTCGACCAGCGCTTTCGGTGGAGATGATCATCGAGGCCGCGATCGGGATCGCCGACGCCGACGGCATGTCCGGCCTGTCGATGCGCGCGGTCGGCGAGCGGCTCGGCCGGACCGCCATGGCGCTCTACACCTACGTCGCGAACAAGAACGAGCTGCTCGACCTGATGTACGACCACGCGCTCGCGGAGCTGCCCGCCGACTACTCCGGCCACGCGGAGTGGCGCGACGCGCTGACCGCGTGGGCCCGGGACAACTGGGACTTCTTCCTCCGGCACCCGTGGTTGTTGCAGGTCTCGGACGCGCGCTCGGTGCTCGGGCCGAACGAGTTCCAGACCGTGGAGACGCTGGTCGTCATCCTCGACCGGCTGGAGCTGCCCGCGAAGGACGTGCGGCGCCTGGTCGGCACCCTGACCACCTACGTGCGGGGCGCCGCGCGGCGGGCCGTGGAGGCGCGCGCGGCGCAGGCCGAGACCGGGATGTCCGACGACGAGTGGTGGCTGACGCGCTCGTCGCTGCTCGCCGAGGTCGCGCCCGACTTCAGCCAGCGCTACCCGGCGCTGACCAGGCTGGAGTCCGGCCGGGCCTTCCAGATGGAGGACGAGAGCGTGCCGTACCTGGAGCAGGAGGCGCGGGAGACGTTCCGGGCCGGGCTGGCGACCGTGCTCGACGGCATCGAGGTCGCCCTTCGCCGAGCCCGGATCGCCTGACCCGCCGGAACGCTCAGCAGGCGCTCAGGGGGTGCCGAAGACGAGGTTGCCGGGGGCGTCGGCGTCGTCCCCGGCCCAGAACTCGAACCACAGCGCGGAGAACTCCTCGCGGGAGAGCCGTCCGTCGCCGTTGGTGTCGAGCTGGGCGAAGATCTCCGAGACGTCCTCGGCGGAGCCGGTCCAGCCCTCGATCATCTCGCCGTACTCCGCGACCGAGACCTCACCGTCGCCGTCGCGGTCGACGGCGTCGAACATCGCGTGCGCGGTGCCCACGACCGCCTCGCTCATCCCGGACAACCGCTCGGCAACGGCCAGCACGTCCGCGAGGACCACGGTCTCGCCGTCCGGGTCGGCCGCCGCGAGCAGCGTCGCCCACCAGCCCATCATCACGGCGGTGAGCAGCGCGTGCGCGTCGCTGCCGGGGTCGGCGCCGCGCAGCGCAGTCCAGCGGTCGGTGAGCGCGCGGAAGTCGGACTCGGTGAGCTTCCCGTCGGAGTCGGCGTCCATGGCGGAGAACACCTTGGCGATCTTGCGGCGTTGCAGGTCGCTGGCCATGCTGCGTCCTTTCGGCTTGGCGAGGTTCGAGCGTGCGGGGCAGCGCGGGTGCGGGCAATTGGCCGGACGGGTGGCCCTCGCGGTCACTCTCGGTGCCCGCCCACGACCCGGGGTTGTGGCGCGCGTGAGGCCGCCGCGAGACCGAACTGGAACACAGACGATCACCGCACGGCGGCTCGTCTAGGCTGGCCGCCATGACGGCGCCGCTGGCCATGGCGGGCATCGACCCCGCCGACGTGGCCTCCCAGGAACTGCTGACCGACGGCTTCTACAACACGCTCTACCGGCTGGAGATGGTCGACGGGGCGCGCCAGGTGCTGAAGGTCGAGCCGTCGCTGAACGAGCCCCGGCTCAACTACGAGCTGGCCATGCTCGCGGCCGAGGAGATGTTCCTGCGCGTCGCCGAGGCCGGCGGGGTGCCGGTGCCGCAGGTGGTCAGGGGCGGCGAGGGCTACCTGCTCATGGAGGAGGTGCCTGGCGTGAACTGGCACAGCCTCGGCGCCTCGCTCGACGCCGCCGAGCAGGAGCGGCTGCGCTCCGAGCTGGGCCGGATCGTCGCGGACCTGCACCGGCTGACCGGGAAGCGCTTCGGCTACGCGCAGCGCGGCCTTGCCACCACCTGGCGCGAAGCCTTCCTGGGCATGGTCGACGCGCTGATCGCCGACGCCGCGCGCTTCGAGGTGGCGCTGCCCGAGCTGCGCAAGCGCTTCGCCGGCCTCGCGGACCTGCTCGACGACGTGGCGACGCCGGTGCTGGTCCACTTCGACCTGTGGGCGGGCAACATCCTCATCGACGAGCCCAGGGGCACCCGGCACATCAGCGCGCTGCTCGACGGCGAGCGCTCGTTCTGGGGCGACCCGCTCGCCGACATGGCCTCGCTGGCGCTCTTCGGCGACATCGAGCAGGACGAGGCGTTCCTGACCGGCTACCGCCAGGCCGGTGGCGTGCTGGTCTTCGACGACTCCACGCGCAAGCGGATCGCGCTCTACCAGGCCTACCTCTACGCGATCATGCTCGTGGAGGCCTCGCCGAGGAAGCGCCCGGCCGCCCCGCAGACCGCCGAGGCGCTGGAGCGCGCGCTGGCCGTCCTCGGCTGAGCGAGGCCGCTGAGGGGGTCGAGGCTGGGCGGACCCCACGAAACCCGCCCAGCCCCAACGGTTTCAGGGCTTGGGGCCCTTGTAGCCCTCCATCGAGGACTTGTCGGTGCCCTCACCCTCGTTGCCTCGCATGGGGTGTTCTCCTCAGACGGCGGTGGTGGTGCCGCGAAAGGTAGAGCGAGGCCCCGGGAGGGCTCCCGAGATGCAGTACGGTGCCTCGCACACGGCGCGTGGTGGGGAGACACGGGGTGCGTTCGGGGACTCTGATCGCTGGTCGGTACCGGCTCGTCGAGCCGATCGGCGCTGGTGGCATGGGCATGGTCTGGCTCGCCACCGACGAGCTGGAGGACCGCCGGGTCGCGCTGAAGCAGGCGACGGGCGACGACAGGTCCCGCACCCTGCTGCGCCGCGAGGCGACCGTGGTCGCGCGACTGCGCCACCCCAACGTCGCGGAGTTCTTCGGCGAGGTCCAGGACGGCGACGAGTGGTGGCTCGTCATGGAGCACGTGCCGTCGAGCAGCCTCGCCACCCTCGTGCACAACGACGGGGCCATGCCGCCGCAGCGGGTCGCGCGGCTCGGCGCGCAGCTCGCTGACGCGCTGGCCGCCGTGCACGCCAACAACGTGCTGCACCGCGACGTCAAGCCCAGCAACGTGCTGGTCGACTCGGCCGACGTGGCCAAGCTGACCGATTTCGGCATCGCCAGGGTGCTCGGCACCGAAGCCACCCGCACGCACACCGGCCTCGTCGGCGGCACACCCGCCTTCCTCTCGCCCGAGGTCGCCAACGGCGAGGAGCCCACGGCCGCCTCCGACGTGTTCTCGCTGGGCGCGACCCTGTTCGCCGCGGTGGAGGGAACGCCGCCCTTCGGCGAGACGGAGAACCCGCTCGCGCTGCTGCGCCGGGTGGCGACTGCCCCCGTCCCCGTCGCAACCAAGGCCGGGCCGCTCGCGCCCGTGCTCGCCGAGCTGATGCGCCGCGAACCGCAGGACCGGCCCAGCGCCAGGACCGCTCGCCGCCTGCTCCAGGACGTCGTCGACGGCGGCGACTCCCGGCCGCGCCCGTGGAAACGCGGGGCGGCGATCGCGGGCGCGGTGCTCGCGCTGGTGGCGGCGATGATCATCTGGTGGCCGGAGAAACCCGCGCTCGGCGTGGGTGACCCGCGCACCGCCGACCCGTGCGCGCTGTTCGACCTCGACGCGATCGGCGCGTTCGGCACGACCGAGCTGGACGCGGCCTACTCCGGGATCGCGCGCTGCGACGTGATCGTCCAGGGGGCCGGTGACAGCGTCGTGGACCTCCAGGTGGAGTTCAAGCCGTACCCGGCCGTGCCGGAGGGGCTCTCGGAGAAGCTCGGGCCGATCACCGTGGTCCGAGGACGCAGCGCGAGCGACTTCTGCCAGCGGATCGTGATGCTGCCGGGCAACGTCGGCGTGCGAGTGACCGCCGACCACGACGCGGGCTCGCCGATGCCGAGGCTGTGCGAGCTGGCCGACTCGGTCACCCAGCGCGTGGCGACGATGTCCGCCGAGGCCCAGCTGCCGCGCAGGAAAGCCCAGTTCCCGCCGGAATCGTTGGCCCGGCGCGAGGCCTGCGAGCTGGTTCCGGCCGAGGCGCTGGCCAAGGTGCCCGGCGTGGTCCCGGTCTCTGGCCGACCCGGGTTCGGCGACTGGGCCTGCTTCTGGCCGAACCCCGCGACGGGGCAGGGGATCGACCTGTACTTCGATCGCGGCAACGCTTCGTTCAACGAGCGCCGTGACGGGCGGCGCAGCCGGATCGACGGCCGCGAGGTCTACACCGAGCCCGAGGGCGCGGGCGACGAGGCGGAGTGCTCGGTCAAGATCGTCCACCGCACCTACCCCGACGCGGGCGGCGGGACCAAGTCCGAGCTGGTCGTGGTGAAGCTCGGCGGCCGGAGCGCGACCGCCGAGGGCCACTGCGCCGTGGCGACCGCGCTGATCACGGCGCTGGCGCCCCGCCTGTAGCGAGATGACCCTGGAGGGATCTGTGCACGACGAGCCGGAGAAGGACCCCGACCTGCGCAAGCTGTCGTCCGGCCACGACAGCCTCGCCTTCGGGGTGAGCTCCGCCGCGTCCCCGGACACGCTCTACGCGCTGGCCACGCTCGGCGGCGTGTCCGTCCGGCCGAGCGACGGCCGCACGATCCTCTTCGGCCGCAACCGCGACGACGTGCACGTGTGCGTCGGCGGGGACGACACCAAGGTCAGCCGCGTGCACGGCGAGCTGGTGTACCGGGGGCGGCAGTGGGAGGTCGCGACCACCGGCAAGCTGCCGCTGCGGCTGCCCGGCTCGCGGATGCTGTTCCGCGGCGAGGAACCGATCCCGCTCGGCGAGGGCTACACGCCGCTGTTCGTGCGCGGCTCCAGCGGCCGCGAGCACCTGCTGGAGATCTACGTGGTCGGCCCGGACGGGCAGCGCCCGGTCTCCCGCCACCGCGACGTCACCCAGCCGCCGAAGACCTGGCGGCTCAGCCCGGCGGAGCGGCTCGCGCTGGTCGTGCTCGGCCAGCGCTACCTGCTGCACGAGGCGCGCCCGCAGCCGCTGGCCTGGCGCCAGGCCGCCGATCAGCTCGCCGAGCTCGCGCCGGCCGACGGCTGGACCGCCAAGCGGGTGGAGCACCTCGTCGTCGCGGTGCGCACCCGCCTGTCCAGGGGCGGCGTCCCCGGCCTCACCCGCGAGGAGGTCGGCGAGCCCGTCGGCAACTCGCTCAACGACAACCTGCTCCGCGAGCTGATGCTCTCCACCACCCTCGTGCCCCCGGACCTCGCGCTGCTGGAGGACTTCTAGCCGAAGTCCACCGGCAGCTCGGCGAGGCGGCTGCCCTGGATGCCGCCGAAGCTGACCTGCCGGAGTTCGGCGAACGGCACGGCGAGGCGGGCGTGCGGGAAGTCCTCGCGCAGCACGGTGAGCACCGCCCGGAGTTCGAGCTGCGCCAGCTGCGCGCCGATGCAGAAGTGCGGCCCCAAGCCGAAGGACAGGTCGGTTCCCGTCTCGTTGACGCCTTGGATGTCGATCAGCACCGGAGCGCCCTTCGGCAGCCGTGTTCCGGCCAGCTCCAGCTCGGCGGTTGTGAAGCGCCACAACGAGAACGGCGCGGGCGGGTGTCGGCGAAGGCTGTCCCGGATCGGGTCCGTTCCGCGGTCGTTCAGCGCGTGGGCGATCATGAAGCCCAGTGCCGCGTCCGTGGTGATCTGCCCGGCGAACACCAGCGCGAACAGCTGGTAGGGATCACCTTGCGGCGCTTCGGCTTTGCCCGTCGTGGCGAGCTGGATGAGCCTGCCGATGCCCTCGCCCTGCCGCTCCGGGACGAGCACCGCCTTGCACGCGTCGGCGGCTTCGTCGAGGTGCTCCAACGGGATGTCGAGCAGGTCCATCACTGCGGTCAGCGGGTAGCGAACGGTGAAGTCCGCCATCAGATCCACCACGCCCGTGCACCCGCCGAGCAGCTCGCGGGCGAGTTCGTGCAGGTATTCCTCGCGTTCGCGGACGCGCCGCGCGTTGATCACCGGAGCGTGCGCGCGCCGCAGCGCCGTGTGCTCCGGGCCGTCGAGCGTGGTCAGCGCCGGGTGCTCGGCTGCGGTCGGCTCCAACCCGGTCCACCACTCGGGCGCGAGCGCGGTGTCCTTGGCGATGCCGGGATGTGTGAAGACCTCCCTCGCGAGCTGCTCCTCGGTGACGATCCACGCCGAACCGCCGTCGGGCGCTGTGACCTCGACGATCGGTCCGGCCGCGCGCAGGGCTGGGCGCACGGGGTCGGGTTCGGTGATGCCTCTGGTGGTGCGGGCGAACGGGTCCGGCCCGATGTACATGTAGACTCCTAGCTTCAGGAAGAAGTAGCTTCAGCGCGAAGTAGTTTCACTGTGAAGCTTTATGGGGCGGGTTGTCAACGCCCTCGTGGGAGGCGGACATGGAGCGGACCGAGGCGATCCTCGACGGGCTCAGGACCTTCGGCGCGTTCTACACCGAGTTCACCGGCCGCTTCGCTGTGTCGCTCGGCCTGCACTCCACCGATGCGCGAGCGCTCGAAGAGATCCTGTACGCGGAGGACAAGGGAGTGCCGCTCTCGCCGACCGAGCTGAGTCGTCGCCTGTCGCTGACGACGGGTGCGACGACGAATCTGCTGAACCGGCTGGAGAAGCTCGGGCACATCGTGCGGACGCGGGAGGAGAGCGATCGGCGCAAGGTGACCCTGCGGAGTTCTGCGGCTATCGAGGGGCCTGCTCGGGAGTTTTTCGGGCGGTTCGCTGATGGCTTTTCTGCGGTGACTTCGGAGTTCTCCGAGGGGGAGTTGGAGAGGTTCGGGGAGTTCTTGGCTCTGTTGCGGGGAAACATGGCTGAGCTGCTCGACACGCCTGCTGCCACCCCGCGTACAGCATTTCGCGCCGGTCCACCGACATCGCCGGAGTGAATCGCCGATCTTCTTGCCACAGCTCGGCGAGCTGGTCCAGGCCGCTCCACACGCCTGCGCCGAGCCCGGCCAGGTGCGCGACGCCGACGGCGGTCATTTCCACGGTGCGCGGGCGCAGAACGGGGCGGCCGAGAATGTCGGCGAGGAACTGGCACAACGTGTCGTAGCGCGCCGCGCCGCCGTCGACGCGCACTTCGGCAGCGATCGGATCTAGCGCGTCGATGCTGTCCCGGACTTGATAGGCCAAGCTTTCCAGGGCTGCACGGGCGATGTGCGAGGGCTGAGTTTCCAGGCTCAGGCCAAGAATCGCGCCGCGCGCGCTCGCATCCCACGACGGCGCGCCGAGGCCGGTGAATGCTGGCACGAAGTACACGCCGCCGTTGTCGGAGTGACTGTCGAGCGAGCCCAAGTCGTCGATGAGACCCAGCCGTTCGTGCAGCCACTGGAGCGCGTGGCCGGAGTGCGGGACCGCGCCCTCCACTTCGAAACTGACGTCATCGACGCTCAGCCCCCAGGCGACTCCGGTCGTGAAACCCTTGCGTAGAGCGGGTTTCTCGCCGCTGTTGAGGGTGAGCACGCCCGATGTGCCGAACGTGTACTTGGCCGAGCCTGGGGTGAAGCATGCTTGCCCGAAAAGGCTCGCTTGCTGATCGCCGAGGACTGCGAGCACGGGAATTCCTTCGACAGAGCCGAAGTTGTGTGCGGACGGCCGCACTGTCGGTAACAGCCCGGGTGGGATTCCGAACCATTCGCACAGCTCCGCGTCCCATTCGCGCGTGTGCAGATTGAACAACATCGTGCCGCAGGCGTTGGTGTAGTCCGTTTGGTGCGTCGCGCCGGTCAGGTGCGAGAGCAGCCAGCTGTCCACTGTGCCCACCGCGAGTTCACCGCGCTCAGCGCGCTTTCGTGCTCCGGGAACGTGGTCCAGCAACCAGGCGATCTTGGAGGCGGAGAATCGTGGCTGAATCGGCAAGCCCGTGCGCTGATGTACTTCCGGCTCCAATCCCTCGGCGAGCCAGGTGTTCGTGTACGCCTCGGTTTGCCTTGACATCCACAGGATCGCGTCGTGCAGCGGAGCGCCGGTGGCCCGGTCCCACAGGATTGTGCTGTCGCGCATTGTGGTCAGGCCGATCGCTTCGGGTCGGCCCCAGCTCATTGCCTCGCGCACCACGTCCACTGTCGCGGTGAGGATCTCGGTGGGGTCCATTTCCGCCCAGCCCGGATGCGGTGTGCGCAGCTTGAGCGGTCGCTGATCGGAGTGCCGCACTGCGCCGTTCGGGGCGACCGCGACCGCGCGGGCCGCGTGTGTGCCGACGTCAATGCCGAGAATCACGAGCTCCTCCTGCACATATGTGACGGTGCTGCTCAGGGCATTGCCGCTGGCTGGGCGCTGGTGCGTGAATTCCCCGACACCGCAACGCATCCGCACCGGAGGCAGGCAAATGAGCACAACGGGCCAGATCCACGCCAACGGCATCGACTTCGACTACCTGGAGGACGGACCGTCCGACGGGCCGCTGGCGCTGTGCCTGCACGGATTCCCCGACCACGCGCCGACCTTCGACCGGTTGCTGCCCGCGCTGGCCGCCGCTGGCTACCACGCCGTGGCGCCGTGGATGCGCGGCTTCCACCCGACCGGCCTCGCCGCGGACGGGCGCTACCAGTCCGCGACGATCGCGCTCGACGCCGTCGCCCTCGTCGAGGCGCTCGGCCGCCCCGGCGCCGACTCCGTCGTGATCGGCCACGACTGGGGTGCCGTCGCCGCTTCCGGGGCCGCAGTCCTTGCGCCGCAACGGCTTCGGGGCATCGTGAGCATGGCGCTCCCGCACCCGGCGGTCGCGCTGGGCAAGCTCGGCGGCGGAGACTTCAAGCAGATGAAGCGCGCCTGGTACATGTGGCTGTTCCAGATGGACGACGCGCCGGAGGCCTTGCTCAGCGCGCCCGGCGGCGACCTCGTGGACTTCCTGTGGAAGCAGTGGTCGCCCGGCTTCCGCCCGCCCGCCGAGGACATGGCGCCGATCAAGGACCTGTTCACCCGGCCCGAGGTCGTGCGCGCGACGCTGGCCTACTACCGGCACACCCTCAACCCCAAGCTCCAGGCGCCCGACCTCGCCGAGGTCCAGCAGCAGGTGATGGGTGGCACGAACCCGTTGCGCGCGCTGTACATCGGCGGTGCCGACGACGGCTGCTTCTCCTCCGACTACCTGGCCGAGAGCGCCGCGTTCTGCACCGTCGCGCCCCGCATCAAGGTCGTCGACGACTGCGGTCACTTCCTGCACCGCGAGCGCCCCAACGCGGTGAACCGGGCGATCCTGAACTTCCTCGACGACCTGCACTAGCCGGTGCTCATGACGGCGCGGGCCAGCTGCCGGTCGCACACCAACGTGGTGACCATGCGACCGCGCAGCGCCCCCGCGACCGCCGTGGCCTTGTGCGCACCGGCCGCGATGATCACCGTGTTCGCGATCGACTCCGTGCGCCCTCCGATGATCCGCTCATCGACCGGAAGTTCCACGCTCCGCCCGGCCCTGTCGTAGAAGCGGCCGCAGATCTCGCCCACCACTCCGCGCGCACGGGCTCGCTCTCGCTCCGTCCAGCTCATCCTCGCGCGGTCCAACAAAATTCGGTTCGAGCCCCGGTCGAAGGCCCCCACGCCGACGATCGCCACATCCGCTTCGCACGCGCGGTCCAGCTGGTAGGCCACGCGCGCGTCCGCGCAGAGTTCTCGTGCTTCCGCCGCCGAGCCCACGACCGCCGGGACGTTCGCGTACGAGTACGTTCCGCCCAACTTCGCCGCGAGTTCGCGCACCACGTCGTGGTTGCTGCGCGTCGGCAGCACGTCGATGTCGCCGCCCAGCTGGCTCACGTCCACCCCGTACCCGCGCCGCGCGCACACCCTCTCCACCGCCGCGCGCACCGAAGTCCCCCACGCGATCGACACCCGCTGCCCGTCGTCCAGGTGCTCCACCAACCACTCCGCCGCCGCTTCACTGGCCACGTCCAGCGGATCGATCCTCGCTTCCGGCGGCGGTTCTGCCACCACCACCGCGGCTTTGAGGCTCTTGTGCGCCCTCAGTAATTTCCGCTCCCACAACGCATCCCGCTCCGCCGGGTAGCTCAACTGGAACCTGATCACTCCCTGCTCGCGCGCGTCCCTGAGCATCCGCGAGACATTGGACCGGCTCACGTGCAGCCTGTCGGCTATCTCGCTCTGCCGCGCCCCCTCCACGTAGTACAACCGTGCCGCTTCGAACAGATCCGCCCCGCTGCGCCGAGCCGTCATGCGCCGATTGACCCACCGCCGTTCTTCGCTTACAAGGCATGCGCGCCGCTTCGTTTTGATCTTGTTGTCTTGTTTGGC
This sequence comes from Allokutzneria multivorans, assembly GCF_039537405.1. Lineage (NCBI taxonomy): Bacteria > Bacillati > Actinomycetota > Actinomycetes > Pseudonocardiales > Pseudonocardiaceae > Allokutzneria > Allokutzneria multivorans. Next base: position 356,431 of record NZ_BAABAL010000003.1, read on the forward strand.
GGCAAGGCAAATTCCGCTCGCGTCAGTGCGCACGGACCCCCGCTGGCGCGGGGAAGTTCCAGCTCGACGACCGTGCGCTTCTCGCCTTCTGGACCACCCCCGCTGATGGCGGGGAAGGACACATCGAACACCTTGCCTGCCTGGTCCTTGTCTGGACCACCCCCGCTCGCGCGGGGAAGACCTGGTCCACCGCCGCGACACGGCCCTACACCTGGGACCACCCCCGCTCGCGCGGGGAAGACTCGCTTGCACCACTTGCCGACCGGGGGTCCCATGGACCACCCCCGCTCGCGCGGGGAAGACCGCCCCGCCATCGCCGACGCCCAGATGGCCATCGGACCAGCCCCGCTCGCGCGGGGAAGACACTTCTTGACCTGGGTGTTTGCGTGGAGATGTTCCCGTTTTACATGGGTTTTGTTGGTGACTTCGGGACGTGCTGACGGGTCGAGTTTGCCATCTGGAAGGACTGGGTGGCGGTTTAGCTGGATGGGTATTCCCATTGCGGTCCGGTGGGGTCGTCCAACCGGATGTGCTGCTTACCGGAGGTGGCGGCAAGACCGAACCAGTCCGTGTTCGGTCCACTGTTGGTGTGCGTGTTCGACGTGCTGCCATGGGTCGTGGCGGCCGAGGACACGGACCTTGTCGAGGTCGTTCTCAGTTCAGCGCAGGTTGAGGATGTCCAGCCATGCCGGGAGGCGTCCTTGATCACCAAGGACACGTGGCCGGTGGAGCGTTAGCCCATTGCCTGTCGATCAGATCAGCCGTGCAGGTTGCCAGTTCACGCACATGGGGAGCTTGCCTGTGGAGGCGAATTCGGTGACTGCTTTGCGGACGAGTTCGAGTGGGATGGTGGCGCTGCGGTCGAACTCGGTGCCGTGGCCTGGGTCGAAGTATGAGGTTGGCGTTTCTGCGGGTGTATCAGGGTTGAAGGTGTCCCAGGCGGATTCTTCGTCGGCGAAGTTGATGGCTCCCCAACCGTCCTCTGGCAAGGTGTAGACGCGCATCTGGTGGCGAGGGAACTCGTTCTCCTCAACGTCGTGCGCGCGCACGCTCCGGCAAGGGCGGTCCCAGAGGTAGAGCAGGCTGGCCCACTGCGGGTGCTCGACGTCGATCACCCGAGCGAGGACTTCTGCCTTCTCTTCCTCGGTGCGCGCGTAGACGAAGCGGTTGTCGATGATCGCGGTGAGGATCAGTTCGGCGCTGCTGGTCATGGCTGGGCCTTCCCGGGAAGCTGTAGCGGTCTCGTGGCGCCTGGCTCCCAGACGACCAGGGTGGAACCGCGCGGCAGGATCGCTCGGACGGCGTATATGCAGCCGTACACACAGTCGCAGACCTCACCGCGATCAAGCACACCAGCTTCGACTGGGTCACCGCCGCCGACTACCGAGACTTCTGCAACCGCTACGGACACGACGTCACCGATTGGGCAGGCTTCGACCTCCTGCGCGACATCCGCGAACTGCGCATAACCTGCTACATGGCACAGCACGCAGGCGAAAACCCCGATGCGGCCGCAGAAGCCCGCCACCGAGTCGACTGCTTGCGTAGACGCACCGGCCCGCGTCCATGGCGGTGGGTTCCCGCGCCCTGACGCGCTGACGTCTGCGGGGTCTGGGCCGGACCACCCCCGCTGGCGCGGGGAAGACGGGAAAGACAGCGGCCGGAGACGCCTGTACCGCGGACCACCCCCGCTCGCGCGGGGAAGACCGGTGGTACACGGTGTCGCGGTGCTCTTCCCACGGACCACCCCCGCTCGCGCGGGGAAGACTCCCAGAACAGCGCGGACTCGGTGACGGGCTGGGGACCACCCCCGCTCGCGCGGGGAAGACATGCTGGGCCTAGACGTCCACCACGTCACCGCCGGACCACCCCCGCTCGCGCGGGGAAGACGTTGTGGCCGTACACCTTTTCACCCCCTTTCCGGGACCACCCCCGCTCGCGCGGGGAAGACACTTCTTGAACTGGGGCTTTCCGACGTGGATCGGCGATTCAGCATGGGTTTGTGTCATGAACGCCTGTCGAGCTGGGCAACACGCTCACGGCAGATGCCCAGCGCGCCACATCGGCAGACGTGGCCTAGGCATTGTCCAGCACGTCGTTGAGTTCGCCGGTCTTCAAGACCGCCAGACCCCCACTCCAGCGGTCTTCAACCACGACAAACCTTCGGCCGCCTTGGGGTATGGGGTCGTTAACGATGATCAACAGGGGGTTTTGGTGGTCTTGAAGACTGACAAACCCCGCGCTGCCGGAGATGTTCGGGGTGATGACTTGCAGGAATCCGTTGGTGGTCAGGCCTGGCGGGGAGGTTGTTGGCTCGCGAAGTCGTGCCAGTACTCGGCGGTTGAGCTGGCCTGCTTGACGACGATGTCCGGTGTGGGTGGGGCGGGCCAGAACTGCAAGAGGTAGTGGTCGATCAGGGGCTCGTCGTCGAGCGTGGTGTCTTCCTCCTGCGCGGCTTCCATGTCCTTGCCGCTGTAGCGGACGCGGTAGTCGGTTTCGGTCAGGCCGAGGTCCCAGGATTGCTCGCCCGCCCACTGGGTGAGCATCGCTTTCGCGCGAGGGTGGAACGACGCTTCGACAATGTCCTCCCAAGTTTCGTCCAGTGGTGGGGGCTGTTCGTGCAACTCCACCGTGAGGCCGACGTCGCCCGTGTGCAGGCCGGTGACGAAGAACAGGTGGCCGGGCACCGCAGCGCCGCACAATCCGTTGCGCTGTCCGGCGAAGCACTCCTCCATGCCCGGCGTTCCGCCGCCTGCCTCCACGTAGAACTGCCCGTAGTGGACAGGCATCTTTCCCTCGAACACCGTCCGCACGCCTTACCTCCTGATCCGAAGACTTCCGCCAGTCGACCGGTGGTAATGATGGACGAGAGGTCTGACGCTCTCTGCGGAGTGGGTCCCCGCACGCGCGGGGAAGACAGCGTGCACACACTGCACGCCTGGACGGTCGTGGGATCACCCCCGCTCGTGCGGGGAAGACTGGGACGGGTTCGCCGTCCACACCGAGCAGGGCGGACCACCCCCGCTCGCGCGGGGAAGACACCGCGCCACCGGCCACCGTGCAACTCACGGGTGGACCACCCCCGCTCGTGCGGGGAAGACACTTCTTGAACTGGGACTTTCCGGCGTGGTGTGGCGTTTCAGCATGGTTTGCGTTGGTGCTGGCAATGCTTGGCGTCGTGCTTGAGCGTAGAGGCCGGGGTGGTGAACCGGGCGGGGTGGCGGGACGTATGTCTTTGCATGGCGATGGGGGAGGTTGACCGATCGGGAACGGCTCAGGGGGCGCGCGGGTGGCTGTGGCAGGTGCCGGGAAGTCGGGATCGGGAGGGGCCGGTGCCTGCGTAGGGCTGTCCATAGTGGACGGACACCCGGACGGACACCCGGACGGGCGCGGGCGGCGCGACGGACAACGCGTTCACGGGTGGGTGGCTGAACTTGACTCATTCCAGAAAAGGCGTGAGACTGCGGTGGTGATGGCGACGCCCCCGGACTACGAGCGCATGCTGCGCGGGGCGGACCTGCGCGTGACGAAGCCGAGGTTGGCGGTGTTGGCGGCGGTGCACGAGCACCCGCACGCGGACACGGATTCGATCATCGGGGTCGTGCGCGAAGGCCTTGGCGCGGTGTCGCACCAGGCGGTCTACGACGTGCTGCGGGCGCTGACGACGGCGCGGCTGGTGCGGCGGATCGAGCCGCCGGGGTCGGTGTCGCGCTACGAGGCGAGGGTGGGCGACAACCACCACCACGTGGTCTGCCGGAGGTGCGGCGTGATCGCGGACGTGGACTGCGCGGTGGGCGCGGCACCGTGCCTGCACGCCTCGAACCACCACGGTTTCGTCATCGACGAGGCCGAGGTCATCTACTGGGGCCTGTGCCCCGACTGCTCCACAACTACCACCACAACCGGTTCTCGGAAGGATTCGCGTGGCTGACAGCCCAGACGCCGTTGTTGGCGAGATGAACGTGGAAGGCGCGGGCGGGTGCCCGGTCTCGGCGGGTCGCATCAGTCACCCGACCGAGGGCGGCGGCAACCGCGACTGGTGGCCGAACCAGCTCAACCTCAAGATCCTCCGCAAGCACTCGGCCGTCGCCAACCCGATGGGCGAGGACTTCGACTACGCGGAGGCCTTCCTCGGGGTCGACCTGGACGCGCTCGCGGCGGACGTGGACGCGGTGCTGACCACGTCGAAGGACTGGTGGCCCGCCGACTTCGGCCACTACGGGCCGTTCATGATCCGCATGGCGTGGCACAGTGCGGGCACCTACCGCATCCAGGACGGGCGCGGCGGCGCGGGCGCGGGCATGCAGCGCTTCGCCCCGCTGAACAGCTGGCCGGACAACGGGAACCTGGACAAGGCCCGCCGTCTGCTGTGGCCGGTCAAGAAGAAGTACGGCCGCTCGGTGTCCTGGGCCGACCTGATGATCTTCACGGGCAACCGCGCGCTGGAGACGATGGGGCTCAAGACCTTCGGCTTCGCCGGTGGCCGCGCGGACGTGTGGGAGCCGGACGAGGACGTCTACTGGGGCCCGGAGCGCACCTGGCTGGGCGATGAGCGCTACAGCGGCCAGCGCGACCTGGAGAACCCGCTGGCAGCGGTCCAGATGGGCCTCATCTACGTCAACCCGGAGGGCCCCAACGGCAACCCGGACCCGCTGGCCTCGGCGCGCGACATCCGCGACACCTTCGGCCGGATGGCGATGAACGACGAGGAGACCGTCGCGCTGATCGCGGGCGGGCACACCTTCGGCAAGGCGCACGGCGCCGCAGACCCCGACAAGTACGTCGGCGCGGAGCCCGAGGGCGCGCCGCTGGAGGAGCAGGGCCTGGGCTGGCGCAACAGCTTCGGCTCCGGCAAGGGCCGCGACACCATCACCAGCGGCCTGGAGACCACCTGGACCTCCACGCCGACCCAGTGGGGCAACGGGTTCTTCGACAACCTCTTCGGCTACGAGTGGGAGCTGACCAAGAGCCCCGCCGGTGCCCACCAGTGGCAGCCGAAGGACGGCGGCGGCGCGAACACCGTCCCGGACCCGGAGACCGGTGAGCTCAACCGCCCGCCGACCATGCTGACCACGGACCTGGCGCTGCGCTTCGACCCGATCTACGAGCCGATCTCGCGGCGCTTCCACCAGAACCCGGCGGAGTTCGCGGACGCCTTCGCCCGCGCCTGGTTCAAGCTGACCCACCGCGACATGGGGCCGATCCAGCGCTACCTCGGCCCGCTGGTGCCGCAGGAGAAGCTGCTGTGGCAGGACATCATCCCCGAGGTCACCCACGAGCTGGTCGACGACGCGGACGTGACCGCGCTCAAGGCCAAGGTGCTGGACTCCGAGCTCTCCACCGCCGAGCTGGTCTCGGTCGCGTGGGCCTCGGCGTCGACCTTCCGCAGCAGCGACAAGCGCGGTGGCGCGAACGGTGCGCGCATCCGCCTGGAGCCGCAGCGCTCCTGGGAGGTCAACGAGCCCGACACGCTGGCGCGCGTTCTCCGTGTCCTTGAAGGCATCCAGGTCGAGTTCAACGCCTCCTCGGGCAAGCAGATCTCGCTGGCCGACCTGATCGTGCTGGCCGGTTCCGCCGCCGTCGAGCAAGCCGCCAAGCGCGGTGGCGTCGACGTCACGGTGCCGTTCACCGCGGGCCGCGCGGACGCCACCCAGGAGCAGACGGACATCGAGTCCTTCGCCGCGCTGGAGCCGACCGCTGACGGCTTCCGCAACTACCGGGGCAAGGGACACCGCCTGCCCGCCGAGTTCCTGCTGGTGGACCGAGCGAACCTGCTGTCGCTCAGCGCGCCCGAGCTGACCGTGCTCGTCGGCGGTCTGCGCGTGCTCGGCGCGAACTTCCAGCAGTCCGAGCTGGGTGTGTTCACCGCCGACAAGGGGTCGTTGACCAACGACTTCTTCGTGAACCTGCTCGACCTGGAGACCGAGTGGAAGCCGGTTGACGGCAGCGGCTCGGACGCCGAGACCTTCGAGGGCCGCGACCGCTCCACCGGCCAGGTGAAGTGGACCGGCAGCCGCGTCGACCTGGTGTTCGGCTCGAACTCCGAGCTGCGCGCCGTCGCCGAGGTCTACGCCAGCGACGACGCGAAGGAGAAGTTCGTCCGCGACTTCGCCGCCGCGTGGACGAAGGTCATGGACCTCGACCGCTACGACCTCTCCTGATCTGAGGCTGGACTGACGGCCCCCGGGTTCACGCCCGGGGGCCGTTGTCACGCAAGGGGTTGCAGTCGCGAGGTGAAGTGCCGCAGCATCGCGGGCTGCTCGACGATCCGCATCCCGGGAATGGACGCGGCGCGCGCGGCGACGGCGGCCGCTGTCTCTGCGACGTACTCCAGGTGGTTGCGGGTGTAGACGCGGCGCGGCAGAGCGAAGCGCAGCAACTCGCGCGGCGCGGGCACATCAGGCCCACCGGCCGGGTCGACGCGGCCGAAGCACAGGGTGCCCAGGTCGCTCGTGCGCACCCCGCCCTCGGCGTAGAGAGCGCACGCGAGCGCGTTCGCGGGCAACTCCTGCAAAGTCAAGTGCGGCAACAGTTCCGCCGCGTCCACGTACACCGCGTGGCAGCCGGTCGGGCGCAGCACGGGCAACCCCGCCTTGGCCAGCTCGTCGGCGAACCACCGCGCGGACTCCGCCCGGTACCGCAGGTAATCCACATCGGTGACCTCCAGCAGCCCCTGCGCGAGCGCGTCAAGATCGCGCCCGGCGAGGCCGCCGTAGGTGCTGTAACCCTCGGAGATGATCAGCTGGTCCCGGCACCGCGCCGCGAGTTCCTTGTCGTGCAAGGCGATCATCCCGCCGATGTTGGCGATGCCGTCCTTCTTCAAGCTCGCGCAGCACCCGTCGGCGAGCTCGAACATCTCCCGAGCCACCTCGCGCGGACTGATCCCGTGGTAGGCCGGGTCGCGCTCGACGATCAAGTACGCGTTCTCCGCGAACCGCGCCGCGTCAAGCAAGAGCGGGACACCGTGGGCATCGCAGACCTCCCGCACGGCGCGCGCGTTGGCGATCGACACCGGCTGCCCGCCACCGGCGTTGTTGGTCACCGTCAGCACGACGCAGCCCACTGCGGCGCCTGCTTCCAAGAGCGCGCTCAGCGCCGCCACGTCGAGGTCACCGCCGAACTCCGAGGTGAGGTCGGGCAGGTCGACCACGCGCGCGCCGAGCGCTTCGACGTTGGCGCGCGTGGTGTCGAAGTGGGTGTTGCTGACGCTGATCCGGCCCGGCCCGAGCAGGCAGGAGAACAGGATGCGCTCCGCGGCCCGGCCCTGGTGCACCGGGATCACCTCGGGGTAGCCCGTCAGCTCGGTGACGACCCGCTCGAAGCGACGGAAGGACCGCGCGCCCGCGTAGGACTCGTCACCGCTCAGCAACGCCGACCACTGCGCGGCCGACATCGCCCCGGTACCGGAGTCGGTCAGCAGGTCCACCGTGACCTGGTCGGCGTCGATCCGGAACAGGTTGTAGCCCGACGCGCGCAGCGCAGCCTCCCGTTCAGCCCGGCTGAGGAACGGGATCGGTTCGACCGATTTGATCCGGAACGGCTCGATGAAACTAGGCATGCGCGCAGCATTTGCCTAGTCATGCCGTGGGGCAAGCTCGCTTCGGAGGCGGGCGAAAGGCTTGAATGTCGTTGTCCCACATGAGAAGCGCTTCAAGTTACTTGAAGTGCTTTCAAGTGAGCGTGCTCAGTTGAACCATCCGGCTCCGGCGAACGCCTCGGTTCCCTGCGGCAGGTCGACGTCTTCACCACCGGCCAAGCGCCGGCACAGCTCCATCATCGCCCCGAGGTCCACGCCACCACCGGCGCTGCCGCCGCCCGGGTGCCACTGCGCGTGCCAGTCCTTGCCGCGCAACACCACGAACGGCCCGCCGACGACCATCGCGATCTTGTCGTCGACCGCCGCGAGGAGGTCATCGCAGCCCCAGTCGCACGCGTCGCAGCCGCAGTCCGGCAGCAACGCGATCTCCAGCTCCGGTTCGGCGACCGCGACCCGCAGCACCGCGTGCTCGGCGTCCTGTTCCAACAGCAGCAACGGCAACGTGCCCGCGCGCGTCGAGGTGATCTTCGTGCCCCGGTCGAAGTTCTCGCCAGGGGCGATCGGCTCGACGCGCACTCCCGGCTGCTGTCCCAGGTGCTCCGTCCAAGCACGGGCGCGCGCGTGGACGATGTCGTAGCGCGAAGGCTCGGTGACCCGCGAGTACTCCTCATCGCGAGGTTGCGCGCCATCGGGATGCGGGTTCGCCCACGACGGCATGCCCAGCCCGTCGAAGCTCTCCGCCACCCGCGCCCGCAGTTCGGTCGAAGTCACCATGCCCCCACCATAAGCACACGGGGTTTGGTGGTCTTGAAGACTGCGTGACGCCTCAGCCTCGGACGCCCACTAGCCTGGGGCGTTGGGAGAGCGGAGTGCCGATGACGGGTCTGGAGCACGCTGACGCGGTGTTCGCCGGAGTGCGGCCGAGGCTGTTCGGCATCGCCTACCGGATGTCGGGCAGCGTGGCCGACGCGGAGGACCTGGTGCAGGAGGTCTGGCTGCGCTGGCGTGCGGCGGACCGGGACGCGGTGCTCAACCCGGAGGCCTACCTCGCGAAGGCGATCACCAGGCTGGCGATCAACGAGAGCAAGACCGCGCGGGCGCGCCGCGAGACCTACGTGGGGCCGTGGTTGCCGGAGCCGGTGGACACCTCGGCCGACCCGCAGATCGGCGCCGAGCGTAGCGCGGTCCTGGAGCTGGCCCTGTTGGCACTGCTGGAAAAGCTCACTCCGACTGAGCGCGCGGCGTACGTGCTGCGTGAGGCGTTCGACTACCCATATGAGCAGATCGCGGAGATCGTGCGCAGCACGGAGGTCGCGGCACGGCAGCTGGTGAGTCGCGCGCGCAAGCGGTTGACGGGGGAGCGGCGGGCCCGGGTGGAGCTCGCGCAGCAGCGGCGGTTGTTGGCGGCCTTCGTGGCGGCGGCGCGCGCGGGGGACCTGGCGGAGCTGGAGCGGTTGTTCAGCGACGACGTGGTGAGCTACTCCGACAGCGACGGCAAGGCCCGCGCGGCGCGGTCGCCAGTGGTTGGCGCGAGCACCTTGGCGAAGGTCGTCAGCGCGTGGGCGCCGGGATTCTGGCGCGCTGCGGAGACCTCGTTCGTCGAGGTCAACGGGCTGGCGGCGGTTGCTCTGCGCCGTGACGGCGTGACCTTCGCCGTGGTGACGGTGAGCGCGTCGGCGGAAGGCATCGACCAGGTGATGTGGATGGTGAACCCGGACAAGATCACGGCCTTCTGAACCGAGCTGAGCAGACCTGTCACAGCGAGGAGGGCTGTCTTGTCCTAGCTCGTGAACGCCCGCACCACGGCGGGCTCACGAAGGGACCCAGCATGAGGATCGTTGTCATCGGCGGGACCGGGCTCATCGGCTCGCAGGTCGTCGCGCGGTTGGGCGAGCACGGCCACGACGCCGTTCCAGCCTCCCCGTCCAGCGGCGTCGACACGCTCACCGGCGACGGCGTGAAAGAGGTGCTCGACGGCGCGGACGTGCTGGTGGACGTGTCGAACTCGCCGTCCTTCGCCGACGCGGACGTCCTGCACTTCTTCCGCACCGCGACCGCGAACCTGGTCGATGCCGCCCGCAGTGCCGGGGTCGGCCACTACGTCGCGCTGTCGGTGGTCGGCGCCGACCGCCTGCCGGACTCCGGCTACCTCCGCGCGAAGGTGGCGCAGGAGGAGTTGATCACCGCGTCCGGGCTGAAGCACACGATCGTGCGCGCGACGCAGTTCTTCGAGTTCGCGGGTGCGATCGCTGACACCGCAACGGAGAACGGCGTGGTGCGGCTCTCCGGCGGAGGTGTCCAGCCGATCGCGGCGGCGGATGTCGCGGCGGTCGTGGCGCGGACGGCGGCGAGCGCACCCGTCGACGGGGTGCTGGAGATCGGCGGGCCGGAGGCGTTCGGGCTCGACGAGTGGGTCCGCACCGTGCTCGCCGCGCGATCCGACCCGCGCGAGGTCGTCACCGACCCGGGAGCGCGCTACTTCGGCACGCTCCTCGGCCGCGACTCGCTGCGCCCTGGCGCGGGTGCCGAGCTGGCGCCGACGGACCTCGACACCTGGCTCGCGCGCTGATGCAGGTCAGAGCTGGTCGAGCACCCACGCTCGGTGCTCGGCCAGATCGGTGTAGATCCCGGTCCCCTGCCCGCACCGCTCGCGCTGGCGCATGCCCGGACGGGACGTGGCGCCGACCAGCTCCCATCGCCCGTTCGCGCGCACCAGCGCGGGGCCGCCCGAGTCACCGCCGCACGGCCCGGACACGCCGTCGGGGTTGCTGACGCACAGTTCCTTGGACGTGGTCATCGCGCTGTCGGCGTTGGGAACGAGCTTGACGTCCAGCCGCCGCAACTCCGGCGACATCGAGCACGGCGCGTTCAGGTCGACGCAGGTGCGGCCCCAACCGATGAGCCGGAGCCCGGTGCCGACAGCGGGCGAGACCGCCGAGATGGTGATCGGCTCCGCGCATCTCCTCCACCTTGAGCACCGCGATGTCGGCGTACTTCTGGCCGGGACCGACGAGGGTGTGCTCGGGGTGGACGCGGATCTCGGTGATCTGACGGTGGTGCCGCCGGTGTCGCTGCGCGCGCTGCGGTGACCAGGGTCGTGCTGTCCACAATGGACGCTCCGCGCAGGTGGCCGAAGTCGGCGTCGTGCAGCGAGGCGATGAACGGGTACGGCTCGGCGGCGACCGTGCCGTTCGACGATGGCGTCCGCGGGAGCCGTGCTCAAGGTGAGCAGCGCGGTGGCGACGAAGATCAACTGATTTTTTACGCGGATGGACGCTAGTGCACGCGGCCGATCATCCTTATAGGCCAATAGCAAACACGAAGCGTGCGCAAAATTAGTGAGCAAGAGGCTAAAGGAGCAGTTGAAACCAAAGAGATTTAGTCGAACATCAGCACGTTGTCACGAAGCGCTGTTAGCTTCGGGCAAGTCGGACACCTTGGAGGTCGGGGAGGCGGTTCGGCCACGACGAAACGACTGGGGGTCGTGGGCTCATGGGATCGAACGGGTCACCTCGACCCGGCCAGTCCCGGTTCCGGTTGCTGGTGTCCTTCGCGAGGCCGCACTCCGGCGCGCTCGCGCTGGGACTGCTGCTGTCGCTGATGACCACGGCGGCCGGGCTGGCGACGCCGATGATCACCAAGTGGGTGCTCGACTCGGTCGGCTCCAACTCCTCGTTGGTGCGACCGATCGGCGCGCTGCTCGGTGTGCTCGTGATCAGCACCGGTATCCGGTACTGGCAGTGGGTGCTGCTGGGCTCGCTCGCCGAGCGCGTCGTGCTGGAGGCGCGGCGCTCGATGATCCGCAAGCTGCTGAGCGTCACCGTCGGCGGACTGGGCAAGTGGCCGACCGGTGAGCTGGTCACCCGCGTCACCTCGGACACGCTGCTGCTGCGCGAAGCCGCCTCCAGCAGTGTGATCGGCCTGGTGAACGGCTCGATCATGCTGGTGGGAACGCTGGTCATGATGGCGTTGCTGGACATGGTGCTGCTCGCGTCGACCCTGGCGGCGGTGCTGGTGATCATCGCGTTGTTCAGCACCGTGATGCCCGCGATCGCCAAGGCGCAGGAACGCGCGCAGAACTCCGTCGGCCACCTCGGCGGCGTGCTGGAGGGGACCCTGCGGGCGATCCGCACCGTCAAGGCCAGCCGCGCCGAGCGCAGGCAGGCCGACCGGGTGCTCGCCGACGCCGAGGAGTCCACCGAGCACGGCATTCGCGCCGTGCGCAAGGAAGCCACCGCGTCGGGCATCTCCAACTCCGGTCTCCAGTTCGCCATCATCCTGGTGCTCGGGGTGGGCGGGTGGCGGGTGAACCTCGGGCTGCTGGAGACCTCCAGCCTGATCGCGTTCCTGCTCTACGCCTTCCAGCTGATCGACCCGCTCACCGAGCTGACCCACAACGTCAGCACCCTCCAGGCCGGCATGGTCGCCGCCTCGCGCATCCAGGAGCTGGACGCGCTGGAGGTGGAGGTCGACACCTCGCGGCCGAGGGAGTCCGCCACCGAGTCCACAGTGGACCTGAGCCGCCCGATCCTGCGGTTGAGCCAGATCACCGCCGCCTACGGGCCGGGGCAGGAACCGGTGCTGCGCGGGGTCGACATCGACATCCCGCGCTACGGCCACACCGCGATCGTCGGGCCCTCCGGCGCGGGCAAGAGCACGCTGTTCGGCCTGGTGCTGCGGTTCCTGGAGCCGCAGTCGGGGCACATCCTGCTCGACGGCCTTCCGTACTCCGCCTACAGCCACGAGGAGATCCGCCGCCGCTTGGCCTACGTCGAGCAGGAGACGCCGGTGGTCCCGGGCACGATCCGGGAGAACCTGCTGTTCACCCACCCCGAGGCGACCGATGCCGAGCTGCGCCGCGCACTGCGCCGGGTGCGTCTCGAAGACGTGGTCGACGCGCTGCCGGAGGGGCTGGACACCCCGCTCTCGTCGAACTCGGTCTCCGGCGGGCAGCGGCAGCGGATCGCGTTGGCACGGGCGATCCTGCGGCCCTGCGACGTGCTCCTGCTGGACGAGGCCACCGCCCAGGTCGACGGGCTGACCGAGTCGGCCATCCACGACTTCATCACCCGGCGCGCGCGGCACGGCGCGGTGGTGACCATCGCCCACCGACTGTCCACCGTGGTGGATGCGAACACGATTCTGGTTCTGGAGAACGGAAAGGTGCGGGCCCGGGGTACGCACGGGGAGCTGCTGCGCACCGACGCGCTCTACTCGGAGCTGGTGAAGGCGTTGCACATCCCCGCCGACGTCGAGGGAGGAGCTGGCCGTGCGCGTGTTGGTGCAGAGCTACGGTAGCCGCGGCGACGTCGAGCCCTACCTGGCGCTCGCGTGCGCGCTGAACGCCGCTGGGCACGAGGCGGTGCTGTGCGCGCCGGAGAAGTTCGGCGCGTGGATCACCGGTCTGGGCGTGGAGTTCGCCCCGAGCACCAACGCGCAGACGGACATGCTCGCCCACCCGGTCATCCGCGAGGTCATCGAGGACGACGGCAAGGTCAAGGGAACGCGCGCCGACCGGCAGCGCAAACGCCGTGGTCTCAAGGAGATCAAGGCCGAGCTGCTCGACGTCGTCCTGCCGACGATGATGAACGACGTCAAGAACGCCGCAGGCGAGCGCGTCGATCTGGTGGTGTACCGGGATCTGCACGCGCACTACGTGGCCGAGTGGCTCGGGGTGCCCGCCGTGCTCACCTCGCTCGACGGCACCGACGTGCCCTCCAGGCACTACGGCAGCGGTCTCGTTCCGCCCGGCGTGAAGCTGCCCAAGCTGCTGAACCTGTTGTCGCACAAGGTCTCTGACGCGCTCGTGCGCTCCAGTGTCGTGACGAGGCGGACATCGCGGTGGCGGGCCGCCGAGCTCGGCCTGCCCCGCAGGCGCGGCCAGGCCGACATGCTCACCGCGCCCGGTGGCGGGCCGGTCACCGTGCTCAACGCGCTCAGTCCGCGCCTGGCGCCGCCCGCGCCGGACTGGCCGGAGTGGGTGCACACCACGGGTTACTGGACGCTGCCCGCCGACCCGGCGTGGACGCCGCCGCGCGAGCTGGAGCGCTTCCTCGCCGAGGGGGAGCCGCCGATCTTCGTCGGTTTCGGCAGCATCACCGGCGCCGACCCGCGCGAGAAGGGGCGCGTCGTGCGCGAAGCCGTTGCCGCCTCGGGCGTGCGCGCCGTGCTGGTCTCGGCGGACGGCGGTGTCGTTCTGGACGAGCCGACGCCGGACATCATTGCGGTGCGAACGATTCCTTACGGCTGGCTGCTCCAGCGAGTGCGCGCCGCGGTGCACGCGGGGGGCACCGGGACCACGCACGTCGTGATGGCGGCGGGGATTCCCCAGCTGGTGGTGCCGTTCTACGCCGAGCAGCGGGAGTGGGCGCGTCGGCTGCGTCATCTCGGGGTCGCGCCGGAGCCGATCTGGCAGCGCGACCTCAGCGTGGACGGGCTCGCCTCGGCGATTCGAGAGATCACGCGGAACGAGCGAATGGCTTCAGCCGCAAGGGAACTGGGCGAACGGGTCCGCGCGGAGGACGGCACCGGCACCGCTGTCGCGTTGCTGGAACGCGTGCACCGCAGGGCGAAGGAGGCAGCGTGAGGATCGTGATCGCCGCGGTGGGCTCGACGGGCGACGTCGCGCCGTACACCGGACTGGCCGCCCACCTGATCGGGCAAGGCCATGAGGTCGCCATCGCGACGCAGGAGCTGTTCGCGGACGTGGTGCGCGCGTGCGGTGCCGAGTTCCGGCTGATCCCGGGTGACATCCAGGCCGCGATGGCCTCCGAGGACGGCGAGCAGCTGCAACGCGGCGGCGGTGGCCTGCGCGGCGCCCTCGCCACCATGCGCCTGGCCCGCCAGCTCGTCGAGACCGTCGGCGAAGGCATGATCACCGCCACCGAAGGCGCCGAGGCGCTGCTGGTCAACCGCGGCGCCGTGTTCCACGGCTACCTGCTCGCCAAGGCCAGGGGCATCCCCGGCTACGGCCTCGAACTGTTCCCGATGCTGCCCACCACGGAGTTCTCCTTCGGTGACGAGCCGAACAGCTTGGCGGGCAAGGCTTTCCACTGGCTCGTCGACCAGGCGGTCTCGCGCGTGCGCACTCCGCCGGACTCCGCGCTGCGGGCCTTCCAGAAGCGGATCGGGCTCAAGCCGACCGGTCTCGCGGCCGTCGACGACGCCGCGGCCGCCGACCTCGACTGGACCGTCCTGCACGGGTTCAGCCCGACCCTGGTGCCCAGACCCGGTGACTGGCGGGAGAACTCCGACGTCGTCGGCTACTGGTGGCCGCACCGCTCTCCGGACTGGCAGCCGCCCGCGCGGCTCGTCGACTTCCTCGACGCCGGGCCGCCGCCGGTGTTCGTCGGCTTCGGCAGCATGAGCCCCGGCAAGGCCGAGCCGCTGTCCCAGCTCGTGCTCGACGCGCTGCCGCCGGGCACGCGCGCGGTGTTCCAGCGCGGGTGGGCCGGGCTCTCCGCGCAGAGCGATGACGTGATCACCATCGACGAGGTCCCGCACGACTGGCTCTTCCCGCGCATGGCGGCTGTCGTGCACCACGGCGGTGCCGGTACGACCGGCGCCGGGCTGCGCGCGGGCGTGCCGACGGTCTCCGTTCCCGTTCTCGGTGACCAGCCGTTCTGGTCCCGGCGCCTGGAAAAGCTCGGCACCAGTCCAGGGTGGATTCCGGCGGGCGAATTGACCGCGAGCGGCCTTCGCGCACTCATCACCCGAGCCGTTGACGAGCCGTACTACCGCAAGAAAGCGGCTCGTGTCGCTGAGAGCGTGAATTCCGAGGACGGTTTCGGACACGTGGCCAAAGCACTGGAGAACGGGTGACCGACATGGACATTCGTGAGGACAACGCGCACGCCGTCGCCGCCGCGACGGACATCTTCGCCGCGCTGCACGACCCCGCCGTGCGGGCCGAGCCGTACCCGCTGCTCAGCTCGTTGCGCGAGCGCTCGCCCTACACCATGACCGACAGCGGGACCGTGCTCGTCGGCCGCTACGACGACGCCGAGGCGATCCTGCGCGACGGCGGCCTGACCCCGTTCCAGGGCTTGGACGCCGTTGACCACCAGCGGCTGCGCCGGCTGGTCAGCAAGGCGTTCACCCCGCGCGCGATCGCGGTGCTGGCGCCGAGGATCAGCGAGATCATCGACGTCGCGCTGACCGAGGCCGAGCGGCGCGGCTCCATCGACATCGCCGAGGACCTGGCCTACCCGCTGCCGGTGACGATCATCAGCGAGTGGCTGGGCGTTCCCGCCGCCGACAGCGCGCTGCTTCGCGACTGGTCCAGCCTGCTGACCAGGACCTTCGACTTCGACGTCGCGGCCAAGGAGCGCGGGCGGATCGAGCGGGCGAGCGCGGAGTTCGACGGCTACTTCCGCGAGCTGATCGACTACCGGCGGCGGCACCCCGGCGAGGACCTGCTGTCCCGGCTGGTCAGGGCCGAGGAGGACGGCGAGGCGCTGACCTCGCAGGAGCTGCTCTCCACCGTCGGCACGCTGCTGGTCGCCGGGCACGAGACCACCACCAACCTGATCTCCAACGGGGTGCTCGCCCTGCTGCGCAACCCCGACCAGCTCGCGCTGCTGCACGCCGATCCCCGGCTCAGCTCCGCGGTGGTCGAGGAGACCCTGCGCTACGACCCGCCGGTGCAGTTGGTGTGGCGGACCGCGCGGGAGGCCACGACCGTCGGCGGGGTGCCGGTCGGCGCGGGCGAATGGGTGCTGGTCCTGGTCGGGGCCGCCAACCGCGACCCGGCGCGCTACGCCGACGCGGACGCCTTCCGGCTGGACCGGCGCAAGCCCGACCACCTGGGGTTCTCGCTCGGCCCGCACTACTGCATCGGGGCCAGCCTGGCCCGCCTGGAAGGAAGCCTGGTCTTCGACGCGGTCGCCAGGCGGCTGGTGGGCGCCGAGCTGGACGAGGACTCCTTGCGCTATCGGCGTCACGTGACTTTCCGAGGTCCGGAAAGGCTCGTGGTCTCGATGAGGTGAAGCCGCCGGTTCGTCGGCGGTGAGCAAGTACGCGCTTTTCCGCACTGGGGTGGAAAGGCTTGTTTGGCCTGCGTTCTTACTGGGGAGAACGACGAATGCGATCAACCGAGCTTTCGGTGTCGAACGCGCAGCACGAGCTGTGGCTGATCCACCACCTGAACGCGGACCGATCCCTTTTCCGCATCGGTGAGTACGTGCTGATCCACGGCGCGGTCGACCCCGTGCTGTTCGAGTCCGCCATGCGGCGCACCGTCGCCGAGTTCGAGCCCCTGCACGCCCGCTTCACCGAGCACGACGGCGTCGTCCGCCAGGTCATCGAGCCGCGCGAGGACTGGGAGTTCCTGACCGCCGACCTCAGCGCCGAGGCCGACCCCGTCGCCGCCGCCGAGGCGTGGATGTGGGCCGAGCTGTCGCGGCCCGTCGACCTGGCGACCGACCGGCTCTTCGCCTACGGGCTGGTCAAGCTCGGTCCTGAGCTGTTCGCCTGGTACCAGGCCGTGCACCACATCGTCATGGACGCCGCCAGTGGCGCGCTCGTCGCGCGGCGCGTGGCGGAGATCTACTCCGCCCTGGTCGCGGGGGAGGAGCCCGCGGAGTCCTCCGTCGGAGCGTTGCGGCAGCTCGTGGAGCGCGAGGCGCAGTACGTGGACTCCGAGACCGCCGTGCGCGACCGCGAGTACTGGGCGAAGCAGCTCACCGGCCTGTCCGAGGCGACCAGACTCGGTGTGCCGCAACGGGTTCCCGCGCCAGAGCGGTTCCTGCGGCGTTCGGTGCTGATCCCGGAGGAGCGCGCGGTCGAGCTGCGCGCCGCCGCCCGCGCCGAGCGCACCCGGCTCTCCGGCCTGCTGATCGCCACCATGGCCGCCTACGTGCACCGCCTGACCGGCGAGGAGCGCGTGGTGCTGGGCTTCCCGGTGAGCGCGCGCACCGACGCGGAGCTGCGCGGACTGCCCGGCATGGTGTCGAACATGCTGCCGCTCGTCGTCGACGTGCGTCCCGGCACGCGTGTCAGCGATCTCGTGCGCCAGGTGACGCTCGACGTGCGGATGGCGTTGCGCCACCAGCGTTATCGCGGCGCTGACCTGGTGCGCGAGCTGGGCGTGGCCGACACGCTGCGCTCACTCGTCGGCCCGAAGATCAACATCATGGCCTTCGACTACGACCTGCGCTTCGCCGGGCACCGGGCCAGCACGCACAACCTCGTCGCCGACGTGGTGGACGACCTGTCCGTCTCCGCGTACGAGCGCTCCGACGGCACCGGTGTGCGCATCGACTTCGACGTGAACCCGCGCTACCACTCGCACGCCGACCTTGAGGCTCACGAACGGCGTTTCCTTCGTGTGCTGGAAGGAATCGCGTCCGGTCAGGACCTCGTCGTCGGCGAGCTCGACCTGCTGGACGCCGCTGAGCGCACACGAATTCTCGTTGACTGGAATGACACTTCGCGCACGCTGCCCGCCGTTACCTTGCCCGCGCTGTTCGAGGCGCAGGTTCTTCGTGTGCCCTCGGCTGTCGCTGTTGTCGCCGGTGGTTCTTCGTTGACTTATGCGTCGTTGAATGAGCGGGCGAATCGTGTTGCT
>NZ_BAABAL010000004.1:0-363418 GCF_039537405.1 Allokutzneria multivorans
CCGTCGGTGATCGTGTCGTTGGATGCGATTCCGTTGAACACCAGCGGAAAGCTCGATCGGTCCGCGCTTCCTGCGCCGGTGTTCGATGTTGTCGGACGTGCGCCGAGGAACGAGACCGAGACCGTCCTGTGTGGACTGTTCAGCGATGTTCTCGGGCTCGGTGAAGTCGGGATCGACGACGACTTCTTCGCGCTGGGCGGGCATTCGCTGCTCGCGACGCGCTTGGTCAGCAGGGTTCGCGCGCTGCTCGGCGTGGAGGTGTCGATCCGCGCGGTGTTCGACGCGCCGACGGTCGCCGGAGTCGCGCGAGTGGTGGAGTCTGCTCAGCGTGGTCGTGCTTCGGTGACGGCTCGTCCGCGTCCTGACGTGGTGCCGTTGTCCTTCGCGCAGCAGCGGTTGTGGTTCCTGCACAAGCTGGAGGGCCCGTCGGCGACGTACAACGTGCCGATCGCGCTGCGCTTGACCGGGCCGCTCGATCATGATGCGTTGCGCGCGGCGCTGGGCGATGTCGTTGCGCGTCACGAGTCTCTGCGCACGACGTTCCCTGATGTTGACGGCACTCCGCGTCAGCAGGTGCTCAGTGATGTCGTCGTGGAGTTGCCGGTCGTCGTCACGGAGAGCCCCGAATCGCGGGTGGCCGAGGTGTTCCGGCACGAGTTCGACCTCGCGACCGAGCTGCCGATCCGCGCCGAACTGGTGCGGGCCAGCGACGACGAGCACGTGCTCGTGCTTGTCCTGCACCACATCGCGGGTGATGGCTGGTCACTGCGCCCGCTCGCCGACGACGTCGCGACGGCCTACACCGCGCGCGTGGAGGGCTCCGCACCGTCGTGGGCTCCGCTGCCGGTGCAGTACGCCGACTACGCGTTGTGGCAGCAGGAACTGCTCGCCTCGGTGCTGCCGGAACAGCTCGGGTTCTGGCGGTCCACTTTGGACGGACTGCCGGAGCGCATCGAGCTGCCGGTCGACCGGCCGTACCCCGCCGTGGCTTCCTACGACGGAGCCGAGGTGCGCTTCGGCTGGGATGCCGAACTGCGGGACGGTATCGCTTCACTCGCGAGGGAGACCGGCGCGAGTCCGTTCATGGTCGTGCAGGCCGCATTCGCCGTGGTGCTGGGCCGTTCGGGTGCGGGTGAGGACGTCGCCGTCGGCACCCCGGTCGCCGGGCGCACCGACAGCGCGCTGGACGAGCTCGTCGGGTTCTTCGTGAACACCCTGGTGCTGCGCACTGACCTCTCCGGTAATCCGTCCTTTGTGGACCTGGTCCGGCGTGTGCGTGACGCCGATCTGGAAGCCTTCGCGCGCCAGGACGTTCCGTTCGAGTACCTGGTGGAGGAGCTGAACCCGGTTCGTTCGCTGGCCCACCAGCCGTTGTTCCAGGTCATGCTGACCATGCAGAACAACGCCGCCGCCGACCTGGCCTTGCCGGGTGTGACCGTGGAAGCCGTCGACGGACCCGCGGGCGGTGCGAAGTTCGACCTGTCGCTGGTGCTCGCGGAGAACGGCTCCGGGATGACCGGCACCTTCGAGTACCGCACCGACCTGTTCGACCGCGTCACAGTGGAATCGTTGGCGCAGCGCCTGGAAGCCGTGCTCCGCGCGGTGCTCGCCGATTCCGCGACACGAGTGGGCGAGGTGGACCTGCTCGATCCGGCGGAGCGTCGCCGCTTGCTGGTGGAATGGAACGGGGCTTCTGCCCAGTTCCCCTCGGCGCCCATGCCGTCGCTGTTCGAGGCGCAGGTCTCGGCGACGCCGGATGCGATTGCCGTGGTGTGCGGCGATGAGCGGTTGACCTTCGCCGAGTTGAACGGTCGGGCCAACCACTTCGCGCGGGAGCTGGTTTCGCGTGGTGCCGGGCCGGAGCGGGTCGTGGCGGTGTCGCTGCCGCGCTCGGTGGATTCGATCGTGGCGATCCTCGCGGTGTTGAAGGCCGGGGCGATCTACCTCCCACTTGACCTGGATCTCCCGGCTTCGCGTGTGGAGCACATCCTGTCCGATGCCCGGCCGCACGTTGTGGTTGATGCGGTTCCCGCTGGCTCGTGCGTGGACAACCTGGCTCCTGTGTCCAGTGTGGACAGTGGTGCGTACGCGATTTACACCTCGGGCTCGACCGGTCGTCCGAAGGCCGTTGTGGTCGATCACCGCGCGTTGGTGAATCTGTTCCACAACCACATGGCGGAGCTTGCGCTGGAGGAGCCGGTCGCGGTCGCGTTGTCGGCTTCGTTGTCGTTCGACACGTCGTGGGAAGGCCCGCTGCTGATGGTCGGCGGGCATTCCCTGCACGTGATCGAGGATGACATCCGGCGCGATGCGGCGGCCTTGGCTGCGTACGTGGTCGAACATCGCATTGATGTGCTCGACCTGACCCCTTCTTTCGCGCAGCACGTGGTGGAGGCTGGGCTTCTCGACAATCCTCAGCACCAGCCGCGTGTTGTGCTGCTCGGTGGTGAGGCTGTCGGTGAGTCGTTGTGGCGGCAGCTCGCGGCGGCTCCGCAGACTGCGGGCTACAACTTCTACGGCCCGACTGAGTTCACCGTTGACGCTGCTACGGCTCGTGTTGAGGGTGATCGGCCGCTGATCGGTACGCCTGTGCGCAATACGCAGGCTTACGTCCTGGACACGGCGCTGAGGCCGGTTCCTGTTGGTGTACCTGGAGAGCTGTACCTTGCGGGCGCTGGCCTCGCTCGCGGCTACCTCGGCCAGCCCGGCCTGACCGCGTCGCGCTTCGTCGCTTCCCCGTTCGGTGGGCGGATGTACCGCACCGGCGACCTGGCGCGGTGGACCCGTTCCGGCCAGCTCGACTACCTCGGCCGCACTGACGACCAGGTCAAGCTCCGGGGCTTCCGCGTCGAGCTTGGCGAGGTAGAACACGCCCTCGCTTCTCACCCGGGCGTTTCACAGGCCGTGGTGGTGGTGCGCGAGAACCGCCTCGTCGCCTATGTGGTCACGAAGATCAACGCCTCTTTTGACGCGTCTAACTCCCTGAACGGGTCGTTTGGTGCGTCTGACGCGCTGAACGGGTCGTTTGGTGCGTTCAACTCGTCAAAGGGGCCGTTGGCGGAGGTGGTGCGGGGGTTTGTTGGGGAGCGGTTGCCGGAGTACATGGTGCCGTCGGTGGTTGTGGTGCTGGATGAGATTCCGGTTACTCGGAATGGGAAGGTCGACAAGAAGGCACTGCCGGAGCCGGTGTTCGAGACATCCTCGCGAGGTCCTCGGAGCGGTGTCGAGGACGTGCTGTGCGGTCTGTTCGCGGAGGTCCTCAACCTCTCGGACGTGGGCGTCGACGACGGGTTCTTCGACGTCGGCGGCCATTCACTGCTCGCGACGCGCCTGGTCAGCCGGGTGAGGTCGGTGCTCGGGGTCGAGCTGCCGATCCGCGCGCTCTTCGACTCGCCGACGGTGGCCGATCTCGCCCGCGTGGTGGGGCAGGCCAGGACCGCGCGCCCGGCGCTCGTCCCGATGCCGCGCCCGGAGGTGCTGCCCCTGTCGTTCGCGCAGCAGCGGTTGTGGTTCCTGTACAAGCTCGAAGGCCCGTCGTCGGCCTACAACGTGCCGACCGTGCTGCGCTTGAAGGGCGCGCTCGACGTCTCCGCGCTGCGAAATGCGTTGCAAGACGTGGTGGACCGCCACGAGTCGCTCCGAACGGTCTTCCAGGAGGTCGACGGCCAGGCGAGGCAGCGCGTTCTCGACGACGTCACGGTTGAGCTGCCGGTGTTCGACGGCGACGAGCGCATCGCCGAAATCTGCGCGCACGCCTTCGACCTCGCGACGGAGCCGCCGTTCCGCGCGGAGCTGCTGCGGACCGGTGCCGATGAGCACGTGCTCGTGCTCGTCCTGCACCACATCGCCAGCGACGCGTGGTCGATGCTGCCGCTCGCGGAGGGCATGACCACCGCCTACGCCGCGCGCGTCGCGGGAGAGCGGCCGCCGTGGGAGCCGTTGCCGGTGCAGTACGCCGACTATGCGCTGTGGCAGCGGGAGAACCCGATCGACGAGCAGATCGAGCACTGGCGGTCCACTTTGGACGGAGTGCCCGAGCGCATCGAACTCCCCGTCGATCGGCCATACCCGGCCGAGGCTTCCTACGACAGCGGTGCGGTGCGCTTCGAGTGGGGCCCGGAGGTCCGTGAACGCCTCGTCGACCTCGCCCGCGAGGCCGGGGTCAGCGTGTTCATGGTCATGCACGCGGCGGTCGCGGCCACCTTGAGCCGCATGGGTGCGGGCGAGGACATCGCGCTGGGCACGCCGACGGCGGGACGCACCGACGAGGCGCTCGACGGCCTCATCGGCTTCTTCGTGAACACCTTGGTGCTGCGGACCGATCTCTCCGGCGGGCCGTCGTTCACCGAGCTGCTGCGCCGGGTCAGGGAGACCGACCTCGCGGCCTATGCGCACCAGGACGTGCCGTTCGAGCAGGTCGTCGACGAGGTCCGCCCGGTGCGCTCGCTCGCGCACAACCCGCTGTTCCAGGTGATGATCTCGTTGCAGGACATCGCGTCGCCGGAACTGGTGCTGCCGGGCCTGGACGTGGAGGTCGTCACCGATCAGCCCGACTCGGCCAAGTTCGACCTGTCGTTCGTGCTCGCCGAGGACGCCTCGGGCGTGGTGGGCTCGCTGGAGTACCGGACCGACGTGTTCGAGCACGCCACCGCCGAGGACATCGTCACGCGGCTCGGCAGGGTGCTGACGGCGGTGCTCGCCGACCCCGCCATGAAGATCACCGACATTGACCTGCTCGATCCGGTGGAGCGTCGTCGCGTGCTGGTGGAGTGGGCCGGAACTCCCGCCGAGTTTCCGTCCGCGTCCCTGCCGTCGCTGTTCGAGGACCAGGTCGTCGCGTCGCCGGACGCCGTCGCCGTCGTCTGCGGTGGTGAGCGGTTGACCTTCGTCGAGTTGAACGGCCGGGCCAACCACTTCGCGCGGGAACTGGTCGCGCGCGGTGCCGGGCCGGAGCGGATCGTGGCCGTCTCGTTGCCGCGCTCGGTGGACTCCGTTGTCGCGATCCTGGCGATTCTCAAGGCCGGGGCGATCTACCTCCCGTTGGATCAGGATCTTCCGGCTTCGCGCGTGGAGTACATCCTGGAGGACGCTCGCCCGCACATCGTGGTTCGTGAGGTCCCGGCGGGAACGTCCGCCGACAACCTCCCTGCTGTGTCCAATGTGGACGGCGGTGCGTACGCGATCTACACCTCCGGCTCCACCGGTCGCCCCAAGGCCGTCGTGGTCGATCACCGCGCGTTGGTGAACCTGTTCCACAACCACATGGCGGAGCTCGCGTTGGAGGAGCCGGTCGCGGTCGCGTTGACGGCTTCGCTGTCCTTCGACACGTCGTGGGAAGGCCCGCTGCTGATGGTGGCCGGGCATTCCCTGCACGTGATCGAGGACGACGTTCGGCGCGATCCGATCGCCTTGGCGGCGTACGTGGTCGAGCACCGCGTCGACGTGCTCGACCTGACGCCGTCCTTCGCGCAGCACGTGGTGGAGGCGGGGCTCCTCGGCAATCCTCAGCACCAGCCGCGTGTTGTGCTCCTTGGTGGGGAAGCGGTTCACGAATCCCTGTGGCGACAGCTCGCGGCGGCTCCGCAGACGGTGGGCTACAACTTCTACGGCCCGACTGAGTTCACCGTTGATGCGGCCACGGCGCGCGTCGAGGGCGATCGGCCGCTGATCGGCACGCCCGTGCGCAACACCCGGGCTCATGTCCTGGACACGGCGTTGAGGCCGGTTCCCGTTGGCGTGCCGGGAGAGCTGTACCTCGCGGGCGCCGGGCTGGCCCGGGGCTACCTGAACCGGCCCGGCCTCACCGCGCAACGCTTTGTCGCTTCGCCGTTCGGTGGGCGGATGTACCGCACCGGTGACCTCGTGCGGTGGACTCGTGATGGCCAGCTGGACTACCTGGGCCGTACCGACGACCAGGTCAAGCTGCGCGGTTTCCGTATCGAGCTTGGCGAGGTGGAACACGCCATCGCCTCCCACCCGGGCGTTTCACAGGCCGTGGTGGTGCTGCGCGAGAACCGCCTCGTGGGTTATGTGGTCCCGAAGATCAACGCCTCTCTTGACGCGTCTGACGCGCTGAACGACCCGTTCAGTGCGTTAGACGCACCAAACGGGTCGTTTGGTGCGTTCAACTCGTCACAGGGGCCGTTGGCGGAGAGCGTGCGGGGGGTTGTGGGGGAGCGGTTGCCGGAGTACATGGTGCCGTCGGTTGTGGTGGTGGTTGAGGAGATTCCGTTGACGCGGAATGGGAAGGTGGACCGGAAGGCACTGCCTGAGCCGGTGTTCGAGACCTCCTCGCGGGCGCCGAGTACTGAGGCAGAGGTCGTCCTGTGCGGACTGTTCGCCGATGTGCTCAATGTCCCGGAGGTCGGCGTCGACGACGGGTTCTTCGACCTGGGCGGGGACTCGATCTCCTCGATCCAGCTCGTCAGCCGCGCGCGCTCGGCCGGAGTGGTGATCACACCGCGCGAGGTGTTCGTGCACAAGACCGTCGCCGCCCTCGCCGCCGCCGCGAAGTCCACTGTGGACGTCGCGGTCGCCGAGGACGACGGCGTCGGGCCGGTGCCGCTGACGCCGATCGCGGAATGGCTGCGTGAGACCGCCACGTCCGAGGAAGCCCGCACGTTCTCCCAGGAGATGGTGGTCGACCTCCCAGATAACATCGGCTACGACGATATCGCGCGGGGGCTGCGCACGATCGCGGAGCACCACGACGCGCTGCGCCTGCGGCTCGACGGTTGGGCGATGCGGGTCGAGTCCGGCCCGGGTGCGGTCCACCTGAGCACGGCGACGAGCGACTTCGAGACGGAGTTCGCCGCCGCGCGCGACCGGTTGGACCCGTGGTCGGGCGTGATGTGGCAGGCGGTGTGGTTCGAGCGGGAGAACCGGCTGCTGTGGGTGATCCACCACCTCGCGGTGGACGGTGTCTCGTGGCGAATCCTGTTGCCGGACTTGGAAGACGCGTGCCGGGGCGAAGCTCTCGCTCCGGTGGGGACGTCCTTCCGGCGATGGGCGCGGCTGCTCGCTGAGGAGGCGCCGCGCCGCACCGATCTGGACACGTGGCGCGCGATCGTCAAGGACGTCGAGCCGCTGCCGGGGATGAACGGCACCGAATCGGGCTCGCTGCGCCTGGTTCTGCCGGTCGAGGACACAGAGCCCCTGCTGGGCGTGGTGCCCGGCCGGTTCCACGCCGGGGTGCAGGACGTGCTGCTCGCCGGCCTCGCGATGGCGGTGCGCCGCGCGGTGCTCGTCGAGGTGGAGAGCCACGGGCGGCACGAGGACGTCATCGCCGGAACGGACCTGACCAGGACCGTCGGGTGGTTCACGAACGTGTACCCGGTCCGCCTCGACGTGGGGTCGGACCCCGATGTGGGCCGGATCGTCAAGCGGGTCAAGGAAGATCTTCGCGCGATCCCCGATCACGGGCTCGGCTACGGGCTCCTGCGCCACCTCAACCCCGGGACCGCGGCGGAGCTGACGGCCTCGGCCGACATCGCGTTCAACTACCTCGGGCGCTTCGAGACGGACGCGAGAACCGACACCGTCACTGACACCGAGGTCGAGCCGGACGACGCTCCGACGAGCAACCCGATCGAGCTCAACGCGTTCACCGAGGACACCGTGAACGGTCCGAGGCTCGTTGCCACCTGGTCGTGGCGAGGGATCGCCCTGAGCCGGGACGACATCGCGGAGCTGGCCGAGGCGTGGTTCGCCGCGCTGCGCCGGATCACCGCCGAGGGCACGGGCGGGCTCACCCCGTCCGATGTGCCGTCCGCTCGCGTCGACCAACGGCAGATCGAGCGCATCGAAGCGGCGTTCCCGCAGGTCGCCGACGTGCTGGCGGTGTCGCCGTTGCAGGAGGGACTGCTGTTCCACGCCCTGTACGCGGAGTCCGGCGACTACGTCGTGCAGCTCGTCGTGCGGCTGCGCGGAGCACTGGACGTCGCGCGGCTGCGACGCGCCGTCGACGCGCTGCTGCGGCGCTACCCGCACGTCGGCGCCGCGTTCTGGACCGACGGCGTCGACCGGCCCGTGCAGGTGGTGCCCGCCGAGGTCGAGGTGCCGTGGGAGTTCCTCGACGGTGACACGGACATCGACGAGTTCCTCCAGCTCGACCAGAACCGCCCCTTCGACCCGGTCCGGCCTCCGCTGCTGCGCTGCACCCTTGTCCGGGTCGACGTGGATGAGCACGTGTTCGTGCTGACCAACCACCACATCCTGCTGGACGGCTGGTCGATGCCGGTGCTCATGGGCGACCTCTTCGCTCTCTACCAAGGCGAAGCGCTGCGCCCGGTCGCGCCTTACCGCACCTTCCTGGAGTGGATCTCGCGGCAGGACCGCGCCGCCACCGACGCGGTCTGGCGCGCTGAACTGTCCGGAGTGGACGGACCGACGTTGCTCGCACCGCACGCGGGGGAGCGGACGCCGGTTCGAGCCGAGACACAGCTGGAGTTGCCCGCGGACCTGACCGCCGCTCTGACCCGCCGCGTGCGGGAGCAGGGGGTGACGCTCAACAGTTACGTGCAGGCGCTGTGGTCGGTCCTGCTCGGCGCGCTCACCGGACGCGACGACATCGTGTTCGGCATCACCGTCTCCGGGCGCCCCGCGCAGCTCGCCGGAGTGGAAACCATGGTGGGCCTGTTCATCAACACGGTTCCCGTGCGGGTGGAGATGCGCCCGGACATGACCGTGGCGGAACTGGTCGACAGTGTCCATAGTGGACAGACGAGGATCATGGGGCACGACCACCTCGGCCTCAGCGACATCCACCGCATCGCCGGGTACAGCGAGCTCTTCGACACCGTCATGGTGTTCGAGAACTACCCGATCGACTCGGAGTCCGTGCCCAGCGGCGACCTGGAGGTCGTCGACGCGCACGCCACCGACGCCCCGCACTACCCGCTGAGCCTGGCGCTGCTGCCGGGCGAGCGGCTGCGCATCGGTGCCCAGTACCGGTCGGAGCTGCTGGACCACGAGCTGGTGCGAGGGATTCTCGACAGCCTTCACCGCCTCGTCGAAGCCGTCGTCGCCGATCCGACCGTTCGTGTCGCCTCGCTGAGCCTGCTCGCGCCGGAAGAACGGCAGCGGATGCTGGTCGACTGGAACGACACGCGTGCCGACGTGCCGGAGGCGACGCTGCCCGCACTTTTCGAGGCGCAGGCCGCGCGCACGCCCGACGCGGTCGCCGTCGCTTCCGGAGCACGGCAGCTCACCTACCGCGAGCTGGACGGTCGGGCCAACCGCCTCGCGAAGTCGTTGGTGGAGCGTGGAGTCCGGCCGGAGTCGGTGGTCGCGGTGCGGCTGGACCGCTCGATCGAACTGGCCGTGGCGATGCTCGGCGTGATGAAGGCAGGAGGCGTCTACCTGCCGATCGATCCGGGATACCCGGCGGAGCGCGTGCGCTTCGTGCTCGACGACGCCGCCCCGGCCGCCGTGATCACCGCTGAGGACGTGCCCATCGAAACCGCTGACAGCCCCGGAATCCCGGTGCCGGTCAGCTCGGGCGCGTACGTGATCTACACCTCCGGCTCCACCGGTACACCGAAGGGAGTGCTCGTCACCCACGCCGGAGTGGCCAGCCTCGCGGCGCTGTTGAAGGGCGACATCGGCGCGGGGCCGGGCAGCCGTGTGCTCCAGTTCGCCTCCGTCAGCTTCGACACCGCCATGTGGGAGATCTGCATGGCGCTGCTCACCGGCGCGACCCTGGACGTCGTCCCCGACGAGCGCCGACTCGGCCAGCCGCTCGCGGAGTTCCTTGCCGAGCGCGGGATCACGCACGCGACGCTGCCCCCGGCCGCGCTCGCCGCACTCGACCCCGCAGAGGTTCCGCCCAGTGTGACCCTCGTCGTCGCCGGTGAGGCCGCGTCTGCCGAGCTGGTCCGCACGTGGTCCCTGGATCGTGTGCTGTTCAACTCCTACGGCCCGACCGAGACCACGGTCGACGTGACGCTGTGGCGCTGCACGCCCGATGTCGGCTCGGTCGTCCCGATCGGCACGCCGGTCGAGAACACCTCCGTCTACGTGCTGGATCAGTGGCTGCGTCCCGTCCCGGTCGGAGTGCCCGGCGAGCTGTACGTCTCCGGCTCCGGCCTCGCACGCGGCTATCTCTGTCGCCCTGGTCTGACCGCTTCGCGTTTCATCGCATCCCCGTTCGGCGGCCGCATGTACCGCACCGGCGACGTCGTCCGCTGGACCCGTTCCGGCCAGTTGGAGTTCGTTGGCCGCGCCGATGACCAGGTGAAGCTCCGTGGTTTCCGCATCGAGTTGGGCGAGGTGGAACACGCTCTGACTTCTCACCCCTCGGTGTCGCAGGCCGTGGTGGTTCTCCGCGAGAACCGCCTCGTGGCCTACGTGGTCCCGAAGATCAACGCCTCCCTTGACGCGTCTGACGCGCTGAACGGGTCGTTTGGTGCGTTCAACTCGTCAAAGGGGCCGTTGGCGGAGGGTGTGAAGGCGGCCTCGGCGGAGCGGTTGCCGGAGTACATGGTGCCGTCGGTTGTTGTGGTGCTGGATGAGATTCCGGTTACGCGGAATGGGAAGGTGGATCGGGGGGCGCTGCCGGAGCCGGTGTTGGAGTCGGTGTCCTCGCGGGCGGCGGAGACCGCGGTCGAGACCGTTCTGTGCGGGCTGTTCGCGGAGGTGCTCGGCGTCGCGGACGTGGGCGCGGACGACGGGTTCTTCGACCTGGGCGGGGACTCGATCTCCTCGATCCAGCTCGTGAGCCGGGCGCGCGCGGCGGGCGTGGCGTTCACGCCGCGCGATGTGTTCGTGCACAAGACGGTCGCGGGGATCGCCGCCATCGCGAAGTCCACTGTGGACGTTGTGGCTGACGACGGGGTCGGCGAGTTCCCCGCGACGCCGGTCATGCGGTGGCTGTTCACCACCGACGAGGTCGCGGACTTCTCGCAGGAGGTGCTGATCGGCCTGCCGGACGGCGCGGACTTCGCCGGGCTGGAGCGCGCACTGTCCATAGTGGTCGGACGGCACGACGCGCTGCGGATGCGGCTCGACGGCGCCACGCTCGAAGTTCTGGCGGAAGGACTCGTGCACCTGAGCCGGGCCACCGAGGACGTCGCGGCGGAGGTGGAGAAGGCGCGCGGACGGCTTGACCCGTGGTCGGGCGTGATGTGGCAGGCGGTGTGGTTCGAGCGGGAGAACCGGCTGCTGTGGGTGATCCACCACCTCGCGGTGGACGGTGTCTCGTGGCGAATCCTGTTGCCGGACCTGCAAGCCGCGTGGCAAGGCGACGAGCTTGACCCGGTCGGCACGTCCTTCCGGCGGTGGGCGCACCTGCTCGCCGAGGAAGCGAACAACCGCACGGATGAGATCGTGACGTGGCGGCGGTTGCTCGCCGATGTGCCGCAGCTGCTGCCGAGCACCGAGGCCGAGGCGGGATCGCTGCGCCTGGTGCTACCCGCCAAGGACACCGAACCGTTGCTGGGCAGGGTTCCCGGGGTGTTCCACGCGGGAGTGCAGGACGTGCTGCTCGCGGGTTTGGCACTGGCGGTGCGGCGGTGGCGCGGCAACGACGTGGTGCTCGTCGACCTGGAGAGCCACGGGCGGCACGAGGACCTCATCGCCGGAACGGATCTGACCAGGACCGTCGGGTGGTTCACCAGCGTTCACCCCGTCCGCCTTGACGCCTCTTCCGGCAATGCCGCCGCCGTGGTGAAGCAGGTCAAGGAGGACCTGCGCGCGGTGCCCGACCACGGCCTCGGCCACGGGCTGCTGCGCCACCTCAACCCCGAGACCTCGGCCGAGCTGGCCGCGCTGCCCGAACCGCAGATCGGCTTCAACTACCTCGGCCGGTTCCGCGCGACGACCAGCGCCGACCGGGCGTGGGAGCCGGTGTCCACAGTGGACGGCGAAGGCGGGGGCAGTGCGCCCGGTTCGCACCCGATCGAGCTCAACGCCACTACCGAGGACACCGAGGACGGCCCCCGCCTGGTCGCGGACTGGGCCTGGCACGACGGCGGGCTCACCAGGGCCGACGTCGAAGCGCTCGCCGACGCGTGGTTCGCCGCGTTGCGCGAGATCACCGAGCACAGCGCCGCCCCGGACGCGGGTGGCTTCACGCCGTCGGACCTCCCGTTGGTCGGGCTCAACCAGAAACAGATCGACAAGCTCCAGTCGAAGTGGAGGAAGCGGCGATGACGCAGTCAGAGATCGTCGAGGTGCTGCCAGTCTCGCCGTTGCAGGAGGGACTGCTGTTCCACGCGATGTTCGAGGACGGAGCCTCGGACGAGTACGTGGTGCAGGTCGTGCTGAGACTGCGCGGCCCGCTCGATGCCGACCGGCTCCGCACCGCCATGGGCGCGCTGCTGCGCCGACACCCCAACCTCGGCGCGGCGTTCTGGACCGAGGGGGTCGACGAGCCCGTGCAGGTCATCCCGCGCGAGGTCGAAGTGCCGTGGCAGTTCCACGACGGCGCGGCGGACCTCGCGGAGATCCTGCGCGCGGACAAGCACCGGCGCTTCGACCCGACCGAGCCTCCGCTGCTGCGCTGCACCCTGGTGCGGGTCGAGGCGAACGAGCACGTGTTCGTGCTGACCAACCACCACATCCTCATGGACGGCTGGTCGATGCCCGTCCTGCTCAACGATCTCTTCCTGCTGTACCAAGGAGAACAGCCGCCGCGCGTCACGCCCTACCGGAACTTCCTGGAGTGGATCGCGCGCCAGGACCGCTCCGCCACCGAAGCCGCTTGGCGGGCCGAACTGTCCGGAGTCGACGGACCGACGCTGCTCGCACCCGCGAAGTCCGGCGAGCCCGTGCGCGCGGAGCTGGGCGTCGACCTCTCCGCCGAGCTGACCGAAGGCTTGACCGCACTCGCCCGTCGCAACGGCGTGACGCTGAACAGCGCGGTGCAGGCCGTGTGGTCGGTGCTGCTCGGCGCGCTGACCGGCCGCGATGACGTCGTGTTCGGCACCGTGGTTTCCGGTCGCCCTCCGCAGTTGCCCGGCGTGGAGACGATGGTCGGGCTGTTCATCAACACCGTGCCGGTGCGGGTCGGACTGCGCCCGGGGACCACGGTCTCCGAGCTGATGAGCACTGTCCACGATGCACGGACAGCTCTGCTGGACCACGACTACCTCGGCCTGAGCGACATCCAGCGCGCCGCTGGGCAGAGCGAGTTGTTCGACACCGTCGTGGTGTTCGAGAACTACCCGCTCGGCTCCGGCGGTGAGAACAGCGAACTCCAGGTCGTGGAGTCCTACGGCACGGACGCGCCGCACTACCCGTTGAGCCTGGCGATCATGCCGGGACCGGAGCTGGGGCTTCGCGTCCAGTTCCGCGCCGAACTGCTCGAACCCGCCTTCGTGCACCGGGTTCTCGACCAGCTGCACCAGCTGATCCGGGACGCTGTCACGGCCCCGAACTCACCGCTGATCGCGATGCGCGTGGCTGAGCACAGCGCTCCGGACGCCCGTCCTGCGCGAACTCCGGTGTCGCTGCCCGCGCTGTTCCAGGAACAAGCCGCGCGCACACCCGATGCGGTGGCGCTGATCTCCGAGACCGAGGAGATCACCTACGCGGAGCTGAACGCACGCGCCAACGGCTTCGCCCGAGCCCTCGTCGCGCGCGGCGCAGGGCCGGAGTCCGTGGTCGCGGTGACGCTGCCGCGCTCGACGGACTCGATCATCGCGTTGCTGGCGATCATGAAAGCCGGTGCCGCCTACCTGCCGGTCGATCCGTCATACCCGGCTGAGCGCATCCGTTTCCTGATCGAGGACGCTCGGCCCGCACTGGTCGTCGACTCCGTCAGCGCCGACGCCGACCCGCGAGATCTCGCCGAGGTCGACCCCGCGCTACCCGCCTACGTGATCTACACGTCGGGCTCGACCGGCACGCCGAAGGGCGTTGTGGTTCCGCACACCGGGATCGCGAGCCTGGCCGGTGCGCAGGCTGAGCGACTGGGGCTCGGACCTGGCTCGCGCGTGGCGCAGCTGGCGTCCTCGAGCTTCGACGCGGCCGTCATGGAAACCCTGATGGCACTGGTCACCGGCGGCGCGCTGGTGATTCCGGCGCCCGGCGCGGTCGCTGGCGCCGAGCTGGCGGAGTTCCTGCGGCGCAACATGATCACGCACGCGTTGATCCCGCCGACGCTGCTCGCCAGCGTGCCCGAAACGGAGCTCGGCACGCTCGTCGTCGGTGGCGAGGCCTGTTCGGCGGAGCTGGTGCGGCGTTGGGCTCCGGGACGGCGGATGGTGAACGCGTACGGGCCGACGGAGATCACGATCTGCGCGACCATGAGCGCCGACCTCGCCCCCGTTGGCACCCCACCGATCGGCACGCCGGTGTGGGGAACCACCGTGCACGTGCTCGATTCGTGGCTGCGCCCGGTACCCACCGGAGTCACCGGGGAGCTGTACGTCAGCGGAGCCGGGGTGGCGCGCGGCTACCTGGGCCGACCAGGGCTGACCGCTGAGCGCTTCGTGGCTTGCCCGGGTGGCGGGCGGATGTACCGCACCGGTGACCTGGCGCGGTGGAACACCGAGGGGGAGCTGGAGTTCGTCGGCCGGGCTGACCAGCAGGTCAAGGTGCGAGGCTTCCGCGTCGAGCCCGGTGAGGTCGAAGCCGCGCTCACGGCCTGCCCCGGTGTTGAGCACGCCGTGGTGATCGTGCGGGATGACAGCCTCATCGGCTACGTGACCGGCAGCGCTACCTCGGCCGCCGTGCGTGCGTTCGCCGCGCGGCGCCTGCCCGCGCACATGGTGCCCGCGGTCGTCACGCTCGACGAGATCCCGTTCACGCCCAACGGAAAGCTCGACACCGTCGCGCTACCGGGGATGTCCGGAGCGAGCCGTGCGCCGAGGACTCCGGTCGAGACCGTCCTGTGTGGACTGTTCGCCGAAGTGCTCGGAGCGGACGAGGTCGGCATCGACGACGGGTTCTTCGCACTGGGCGGCCATTCCCTGCTCGCGACGCGCCTGGTGAGCCGCATCCGCTCGGCGCTGGACGTGGAGCTGCCGATCCGCGCGCTCTTCGACGCGCCCACCGTGGCCTCGCTCGCGCGCTCGGTGTACGACGCCGGAGCGGCCCGCCCGCCGATCACCGCCGTGCCTCGTCCCGAGGTGATCCCGCTTTCCCACGCGCAGCAACGGTTGTGGTTCCTGCACAAGCTCGAAGGCCCGTCAGCGACCTACAACATCCCGATCGCGCTGCGCCTGGTCGGCGACCTCGACGTGGAAGCCCTGCGCGCGGCGCTCCACGACGTGGTGAACCGGCACGAGGCACTGCGCACGATCTTCCCCGATGTCGACGGTCGTGCCCGCCAGCGCATCCTGAACGAGGTCGTGATCGACCTCCCCGTCATCGAGGACGCCGACCCGACGGAGAGCTTCACGCACGCCTTCGACCTCGCGACGGAGATCCCGATCCTGGCAGAGCTGTTCCGCCGCGACGGCGAGCACGTTCTCGTGATCGTGCTGCACCACATCGCGGGCGACGGCTGGTCGATGCGGCCGCTCGCCGACGACCTCGCCACGGCCTACGCCGCTCGCGTCGAGGGCGAAGCCCCGTCGTGGCGCCCGCTGCCCGTGCAGTACGCGGACTACGCGCTGTGGCAGCGCGAGAACCCGATCGACGGCGAGCTCGCCCACTGGCGGTCCACCTTGGACGGACTGCCCGAGCGCATCGAGCTGCCGACCGACCGGCCCTACCCCGCGGTGGCGTCCTACGCCGGTGACGAGGTGCGGTTCGACTGGGACGCGGGGCTGTGCGAAGGAATCGCCGAGCTGGCCCGCGAGTGCGACGCGAGCGTGTTCATGGTCGTGCAGGCCGCGCTCGCGGTGACGTTGAGCGGCCTCGGTGCGGG
Organism: Allokutzneria multivorans; assembly: GCF_039537405.1. Classification (NCBI taxonomy): domain Bacteria; kingdom Bacillati; phylum Actinomycetota; class Actinomycetes; order Pseudonocardiales; family Pseudonocardiaceae; genus Allokutzneria; species Allokutzneria multivorans. The sequence goes on from NZ_BAABAL010000004.1 coordinate 15,815, forward strand.
CACCGACATCGCGCTCGGCACCCCGATCGCCGGGCGTGCCGACGAAGCGCTCGACGACCTCGTCGGATTCTTCGTGAACACCTTGGTGCTGCGAACGGATCTGTCCGGGGCGCCGTCCTTCGCGGAGGTCGTCGAGCGGGTTCGCGAGAGCAACCTCGACGCCTACGCCCACCAGGACGTGCCGTTCGAGCACCTAGTCGACCAGCTCCGTCCGGCGCGTTCCCTGGCGCACCAGCCGCTGGTGCAGGTCGTGCTGGCCCTGCAGAACCTCGCGACGCCGGAGCTGGAGCTTCCCGGGCTGACGGTGTCGGAGCTGCCCGGAACGACCGGCGTCGCGAAGTTCGATCTGTCCTTTGTGGTCACTGAGCACGGCGAGGGCATGGCAGGCGCGGTGGAGTACCGCACCGATCTGTTCGACCGCGCTTCGGTGGAGCGCATCGTCGAGCAGCTGACCTCGGTGGTGCGGACGGTCCTGGCCGACCCGGAGCGCTCGGTGGCCGTGATCGACCTGACGCCCGCCGTCGAGCGCGAACGCCTCGTGCACGACTGGAACGCCACCACGACTCCGGTTCCCGGCGCGACCCTGCCCGAGCTGTTCGAAGCCCAGGCCGCCCGCACGCCCGATGCGCTCGCGGTCGGCGAGCTGACCTACCGCGAGCTGGACGAGCGCGCCAACCACCTCGCGTCAGTCCTGGCCTCGCGCGGCGTAGGACCGGAAGAGGTTGTCGCCGTCGCGCTGGAGCGATCGGTTGAAGCGACGATCGCGTTCCTGGCCGTGCTCAAGGCCGGTGGCGCTCACCTGCCGATCGATCCGTCCTATCCGGACGATCGCGTCCGGATGATGCTCGACGACGCCTCACCGCTGATCACGCTGAACTCCACCGACATCGCGACGATGCTGGCCGAGAACGCCTCCGTTGAGCCCATCGCGCCGGAGCTGGCGAACTCCGCCTACGTGATCTACACATCCGGCTCGACCGGTAAGCCCAAGGGTGTTGTCGTGTCCCACCAAGGCGTCGCGAGCCTGGCCGGTGCGCAGGCGGAACGGCTCGGCCTCGGCGAGGGGAGCCGAGTGCTCCGCCTGGCGTCGCCGAGCTTCGACGCGGCGGTGATGGAAACGCTCATGGCGCTGCTGACTGGGGCCACGCTCGTCGTGCCCGAGCCGGAGAAACCGCTGGCGGAGGTGCTGCGGGAGGAGAAGATCACGCACGCGCTCATCCCGCCGACGCTGCTCGCCACGGTGCCCGAGACTGATCTGCCGGAGTTCTCCACGCTGGTCGTCGGCGCGGAGGCCTGCCCGCCGGAGTTGGTGCGGCGCTGGGTTCCCGGTCGGCGGATGGTGAACGCGTACGGGCCGACGGAGATCACGATCTGCGCGACCCTGAGCGCCGACCTCGTTCCCGGTGAGGCGCCGCCGATCGGCACGCCGGTGTGGAACACCTCGGTCTACGTGCTCGACGCCTACCTCCGGCCCGTTCCCGTTGGCGTGACGGGGGAGTTGTACGTCGCCGGAGCCGGCGTGGCACGCGGCTACCTCGGCCGTCCCGGGCTGACCGCCGAACGCTTCCTCGCGTGCCCGTTCGGTGGGCGGATGTATCGGACCGGCGATGTGGTGCGGTGGAACTACGGCGGCCAGCTGGAATTCGTCGGGCGCGCTGACCAGCAGCTCAAGGTGCGCGGGTTCCGCGTCGAGCCCGGCGAGGTCGAGGCCGCGCTGCTGGACGCAGGCGCTCGGCAGGCGGCGGTCGCTGTCCGCGAGCGCATGATCGTGGCCTACGTGGTCGACGCGCCCGCCGACCTCAGCGAGCGGCTGACGAAGCGGCTGCCGGAGTACCTGGTGCCGGGTGCGATCGTCACGCTCGACGAGTTGCCCTTGACGCCGAACGGAAAGCTCGACCGGGCGGCGCTTCCCGATCCAGTGTTCGAGTCGTCCTCGCGCGGGCCGCGCACGGCGACGGAGACTGTCCTGTGCGGACTGTTCGCCGAGGTGCTCGGGCTCGGCGAGGTCGGCGTCGACGACGGGTTCTTCGACCTGGGCGGGGACTCCATCTCCTCCATCCAGCTCGTCAGCCGCGCGCGCTCCGCCGGGCTCTACCTCGCACCGCGTGATGTCTTCCAGCACAAGACGGTCGCCGCCCTCGCGGTGATCGCGACCACCGCGCCCCAGCACTCCGTTGAGGACAGTGGGGTCGGCGACGTGCCCGCGACGCCGATCATCGCGTGGCTCCAGGGCACGGGTGCGCCCATCGACACCTTCTGCCAGGCCATGGCCGTGGACCTGCCGGGCGTCGACTTCGACACCGTTGCCGCCGCGCTGCGCGTGGTCGCCTGCCACCACGACGCCCTGCGCATGCGCGTGGACGGTTCGAGGATCACCATCCCGGCTCCGACCGGTGAGGTGTACCTGACCAGGGCGAACAGCGATCCGGATGCGGAGTTCGCCGCCGCCCGGGACCGGCTCGACGTTGCGGCCGGAGTGCTGTGGCAGGCGGTGTGGTTCGAGGAGGAGCACCGCCTGCTGTGGGTGATCAACCACCTCGCCGTTGACGGCGTTTCGTGGCGGATTCTCGTGCCGGACCTCAAGGCCGCGTGCGCGGGCACCACCGAGCTCCCTCCGATCGGCACGTCCTTCCGCAGCTGGGCCACGCGCCTCGCCGAGCAGGCCACCAGTCCCGAACGGCTCGCCGAGCTGGACACGTGGAGGCGCCTGCTCGACGGCGCGGTGCCGCTGCGATCGGACAGGTCGAGCGACGGTGGCGCACTGCGCATCACACTGTCCACGGAGGACACTGAACCGCTGCTCGGGGCTGTCCCGGCCGCTTTCCACGCGGGTGTGCAGGAGGTGTTGCTCGCCGGGCTGGCCATCGCGTTGGAGCGCACGCGCGGCTCCGGCCCGACGCTCGTCGACGTGGAGGGCCACGGCCGCCACGAGCGCGCGGTGCCCGGCGTCGACCTGACCAGGACCGTCGGCTGGTTCACCAGCGTCCACCCCGTGCGGCTGGAAGCCGGAGCGGCCGACGTGGGCCGCACTGTCAAGCAGGTCAAGGAGAACCTCCGCGCCGTGCCGGGCAACGGGCTCGGTTTCGGCCTCCTGCGCCACCTCAACCCCGAGACCGCGCGGCAGCTCGACGCGCCGGTGGACATGGCCTTCAACTACCTCGGCCGGTTCACGCCGCAGTCCGGCGAGGGCGACGCGCTGCACGGCAACTCCGAGATCCCGTCGAAGTACGTCCTCGAACTCAACGCGGTGACCGAGGACCGTGCCGACGGGCCGCGCCTGGTGGCCGACTGGTCCTGGCCGGGCGGCTCGGTCACCGAAGCCGATGTCCGGGCGCTCGCCGAAGCGTGGTTCGACGCGCTGCGCGAGATCACCGCGACCGGGGGCGGCGGGCTCACCCCGTCCGACGTGCCGCTCGCCGGACTCGACCAAGCACGTGTCGAGCGGATCGAGGCGGCCTACCCCGGCCGGGTCACGGAGATCCTTCCGCTGTCCCCCTTGCAAGAGGGCCTGCTCTTCCACGCGGACCAGGGCGGCGACTACCTCGTCCAGGTCGCGCTGCGGCTCTCCGGCCCGGTCGAGGCGACGGCGTTGCGGAGGGCGATGGACGCGGTCGTGCGGCGGCACCCGAACCTCGGCGTCGCGTTCTGGGCGGCCGACGGCGAGCGCCCCGTGCAGGTCGCGCTGCGGGACACCGTCGTGCCGTGGGAGGACGTCGACCTCGAAGACCTGCCCGACGTGCTGCGCGAGGCTGAGCTGGAGGACGTCCTCGACCGCGACCGCCACACCGCGTTCGTCCCGGCCACCGCGCCGCTGCTGCGTTGCACCCTGGCGCGGCTCGCCGACGACGAGCACGTGTTCGTGCTGACCAACCACCACATTCTGCTCGACGGCTGGTCGATGCCGGTCCTGCTGAGCGAGCTCTTCCAGCTCTACCAAGGCGAAGAGCTGCCAAGAGCCACGCCTTACCGCGATCACCTGGCCTGGTTGTCCACACAGGACAGAGCTGTCACCGAGGAGGTCTGGCGCGCTGAGCTGGCCGGGCTCGACGGTCCCACACTCGTCGGCAGGTCCGCGCGGCCCAACGGCACGCGCGCACAGGCCGTCCGCGAGCTGCCAGAGCCGATCACCGAAGCCATCGGCGCACTGGCGCGGCGGCGCGGCGTGACGGTCAACAGCGTCGTCCATGCGGCGTGGGCGGTGGTGCTCGGCGGTTTGGCCGGGCGCGAGGACGTGGTGTTCGGCGTGACCGTCTCCGGCCGCCCGGCAGAGCTTGCCGGAGTGGAAAGCATGGTGGGCCTGTTCATCAACACCATCCCCGCACGGGTGCGGCTGCGCCCGGACGCCACGCTGGCCGAGCTGATCGACGCCGTGCAGGACAGTCAGGCCCGCGTGCTCGACCACCAGTACCTCGGCCTGCCGGACATCCACCGGGTCGCCGGACACTCCGAGCTGTTTGACTCCGTGGTGGTCTTCGAGAACTACCCGCTCGACGAGGCCACCGTCGGTGGGACCGGCGAGCTGAGCGTCACCGAGGTCATCGGCCACGACGCGCCGCACTACCCGCTGGGCCTGGCGATCGCGCCCGGAAAGCGCGTGAGCCTGCGGCTGGAGTTCCGCGCCGACGTGATCGCCCGCGACGTCGCCAAGCGGCTGCTCGACCAACTGGAACACGTGCTGGCCGCAGCGGTGAGCGACGACGGGAAACGTCTGTCAGCACTCGGTTTCGTGGACGCGGTCGCCGAGTGGAACGACACCGCGCGCGACCTCGACCACGCCACGTTCCCGGAGCTGTTCCGAGCCCAGGCCGCGAGCACTCCCAACGCGGTCGCGGTCGTCGGCGAGGAGGAGCTGACCTACGCGGAGCTGGACGCCCGCTCCGACGAACTCGCCCGGCGCATCGTCGAACGCGGCATCGGAGCGGAGCAGTGCGTCGTCTCGGTCATCCCGAAGTCGGAAGAAGCGGTGATCGCGTTCCTGGCCGTGCTCAAGGCCGGGGCCGTGTACCTGCACGTCGATGTCGGCCAGCCGGAGGAGCGCGTGGCCTTCCTGCTCGTCGACTCCGCCCCGGTGCTCGCGTTGGCCACCACCGCAAGCGCGCCGCTCGACCTGCCGACACTGCTGGTCGACTCGCAGGCGGAGTGCGGCGTCGAGCTACCGGCGGCGCCGCACCCTGCGAGCGCGGCGTACGCGATCTACACCTCCGGCTCGACCGGGCGGCCGAAGCCGGTGGTGGTGGCGCACTCCGGCTTGACGAGCATGGTCGGCACGCACGTCGAGCGGCTCGGACTGAGCGCGGACAGCAGGGTGCTCCAGTTCTCCGCGCTGAGCTTCGACGTCTCGATCGCCGACATGTGCATGACCCTCGGCGCGGGCGCGACGCTCGTCATGGCACCCGCTGAACGGCTCCTCCCCGGTGCTCCGCTCATCACAACCGTTGCCGGACAAAGCATCACGCACGTGATGATGGCGGCAAGCTCGCTGGCCGCCGTGCCGGAGGGCGGCATCGGCGCGGGCACCACGATCGTCACCGGCGGTGAGGCGTGCACGCCCGAGCTGGTCGGCAGGTGGGCTCCCGGGCGCGCGCTGCTCAACGCCTACGGGCCGACCGAAGCGACGGTGTGCGCCACGATGAGCGGGCCGCTGTCGGGGGCGGCGCCGATCGGGACGCCGGGGTGGAACACCACCGTGCACGTGCTCGACCGTTGGCTGAGACCCGTACCCGTTGGGGCGGAAGGAGAGCTGTACATCGGCGGAGCAGGAGTCGCGCGCGGCTACCTCGGCCGACCGGCGCTCACCGCACAACGCTTCGTCGCCTCGCCCTCCGGCGACCGGATGTACCGCACCGGCGACATCGTGCGCTGGCGCCGCGACGGCCAGCTGGAGTTCCTGCGCCGCGACGACGACCAGGTCAAGGTCCGCGGCTTCCGCGTGGAACTCGGCGAGGTCGAACACGCTCTGACCGCCCACCCGGGCGTGTCGCAGGCCGTGGTCATCCTCCGCGAGAACCGCCTCCTCGCCTACGTGACCCCCAAGATCAACGCCTCCTTCGGTGCGTCTGACGCGCTGAACGACCCGTTCAGTGCGTTAGACGCACCGAACGGGTCGTTCAGGGCTCCCAACGCACCAAATCGGCCGTTGGCGGAGGAGGTGCGGGGATTCGTCGGGGGGCGGTTGCCGGAGTACATGGTGCCGTCGGCGGTGGTGGTGCTGGATGAGATTCCGTTGACGCCCAACGGGAAGGTCGACAGGAGGGCACTGCCGGAGCCGGACTTCACGACCGTGTCACGGCGTCCGCGCACGCCGACGGAGGAGCTGCTGGCACAGCTGTTCTCCGAGGTGCTCGGTGTGGCGGTCAACGGCGTCGAGGACAACTTCTTCGACCTCGGCGGTCACTCGCTGCTGGCCAACCGGCTGGTGACACGGGTGCGCGCGGTCTTCGGCGTGGAGCTGCCCATCCGCGCGGTCTTCGAGTCGGGGACCGTCGACGCGCTCGCTCGCAGGCTGGAGGCGAACACCGTCGACTCCGCGATGGACGTGCTCGTGCCCCTGCGCGCCAAGGGAAATCGGCCCGCGCTGTTCTGCGTCCACGCCGCCGGTGGGATCAGCTGGTCCTACGCGAGCCTGCTGCGCCACGTCGGCCACGACACGCCGGTGTACGGAGTGCAGGCGCGAGCGCTCGCGGGACCGGACGCACTCCCCGCGAGCATCGAGGAGATGGCCGCCGACTACCTGGAGCGCATCCGCGAGGTGCAGCCCGAGGGGCCGTACCACCTGCTCGGCTGGTCCTTCGGCGGTCTCGTCGCCCACGCCATCGCCACGTTGGTGCAGAGCGAGGGCGGGCACGTGGGCGTGCTGGCCCTGCTCGACTCCGCGCCCACGCCGGAGGAGGACCGAGGCAGCGTGCCCAGGCCCGGTCGGCGCGAAGTGCTGCGCATGCTGCTCGACGACCTCGGCGAGAGCGATGTGTCCACTGAGGACACCGAAGAGGCGTTGGCGGCTCTGCGCGGCGGTGGTGGCCAGCTGGTCGACCTGCTGCTGGAGGAGAACTCGCTGGCCAACCTCGTCACCGGCTTCGCGCACAACTCCGACCTGCAGCAGGAGTTCGTGCCCGGAGTCTTCCGCGGCGAGGTGCTGCTGTTCTCCGCGACGGAGAGCGACGAACAGACCGGCGCATGGGAGTCCTATGTGGACGGTCATGTCCGGCAGCACCCGGTGAACGCCGCGCACCGTGACCTGCTCCGCCCCGAAGCCGTCGCGGAGTACGGACCGATCCTGGCCGAGGCCCTGAACTCGGCCGATGACAAGGAGAAGAAATGACGAACCCGTTCGAGGACGAGAACGGCACCTACCACGTGCTGGTCAACGACGAGAACCAGCACTCGCTGTGGCCGACTTTCGCCGACGTGCCCGAGGGCTGGCGCGTCGTGCTGGCTGACACCACGCGTCAGGCGTGCCTGGACCACATCGAGCAGAACTGGACGGACATGCGGCCGAAGAGCCTGATCGAGGCGATGGACGGGCAGAACAGATGAGCGCACTGACCCTCAGCGCCGAGGACCGCTCCGCCCTGGACGGCCTCGCCCGCGAACTGGCCGACGGCGGCGACGTCGACGGCGCCTGGGTGGAGCGGGTCCGCGAGGCATGGGAACGCGCGCCGCTCGCGCTGCGCCAAGGAATCCGGCGCTACCGCAGGCACTCCGGCCCGCAGGGCTCGCTGCTCGTGCGCAACCTCCCCGTGCGGGAGGCCGAGATCCCCGACACCCCGTCCGTCGCGGGATCGGTGCAGCGCACCACCACCGTGCCCGCCGCGTTGCTCGTGCTGGTGGCCTGCGGGCTCGGCGACCCGATCGCCTACGCCGCCGAGAAGTCCGGCGCGCTCGTGCAGGACGTCGTCCCCGTGCCCGGCCACGAGCACGTGCAGGGCAACACGGGCTCGGCGATGCTGAGCTTCCACAGCGAGAACGCCTTCCACCAGCACCGGCCCGACCACCTCATGCTGCTGTGCCTGCGCGCCGACCACGACCGCGTTGCCGGGCTGAGCACCGCGTCGGTCCGCGAAACCCTGCCCCTGCTCGACGAGGACACCACCAAGATCCTCTCCAGTCCGGAGTTCCTGACCGCGCCCCCGCCCTCCTTCGGCGGTGGCGACGGCTCCGAACCGCACGCGGTGCTGCACGGCTCGCCCGAGGACCCCGACCTGCGCGTGGACCTCGCCGCGACCACCGCGCTGACCGAGCAGGCCGAGGCCGCGCTAGCCCGGCTGCGCGAAGCCTTCGCCACGACCACGCGCTCGGCCCGGCTCGTCCCAGGCGACCTGGCCGTGGTCGACAACCGCGTCACCGTGCACGGCCGCTCGCTGTTCCGCCCGCGCTACGACGGCCGGGACCGCTGGCTCCAGCGCACCTTCGTCGCCGCTGACCTGCGGCGTTCCCGAGACCACCGCCCCGGCGACAGCCACGTGCTGACCCGCTGAACGCCCACACCACGACAACTCTGGGGGAGTACACGTGACCGAGTTCAGGGAAGTACAGGCCACCAGCGACCGCGAGCTGCTCGGCCCGCTGCCGCAGTTCATCGACCTCGAAGCCGGCTACGGCGTGCGCGAGGTGAAGAGCCCGACCGGGGACCTGCTGTGGCTGGTCAGCGACTACGAGCTGGCCAAGCAGGTCCTGCGCGACACCAGGTTCAGCCGCGCCGAGGCCGTCAAGCCCGACGCGCCCAAGGTCGCGCACGCCGCCCCGTCACCGGAATCCATGACCAGCATGGACGGCCCCGAGCACGCGAGGCTGCGGCGCATGGTCGCCGCGTCCTTCAGCCAGCACGGCATCGTCTCCATGGAACCGTTCGTGCTCGGCCTGACCGAACGGCTGCTCGACGCCATGGAGCGGCGCGGAGGCGTGGTGGACGTCGCGACCGAGTTCGCGACACCGCTCGCGCTGGGCGTGCTCAGCGAACTGCTCGGCGTCCCCGAGGCCGACCGCGAGCAGTTCACCGCGTGGGTGGACGTGCTCTTCGACCTCACCGTGGCCGACTCCGCCGACACCAGGAGCAAGCGCCTGCGGCTCGTCGCGTACATGACGCGGCTGATCAAGGCCAAGCGCCGCGAGCCGGGCGAGGGCCTGCTCAGCGAGCTGATTCAGGCCCGGGACAACGGCGAGGCGCTGACCGAGCGCGAGCTGGTGCACCTCGGGCTGACCCTGCTGATGGCGGGCTACGAGAGCACCTCAGGCCAGATCGCGATGACCGTGGCCGAACTGCTGCGCGAGCCCGACCGCTTCCAGGCGCTGGCCGCGAACCCCGACCTGGCGCCGGTGCTGGCCGAGGAGTACCTGCGCGTCAACCCGGCCGCCTCGATCAGCTTCCCCCGAGTGGCCACAGAGGACGTTCAGCTCGGGGACGTGTTGGTGCGCAAGGGAGAAGGCCTGATCGTCTCGCTGCTGGAGGCCAACCGCAACCCGGATGCCGTTCAGCACCTCGCCTTCGGCTACGGCGTGCACCTCTGCCTCGGCAGGCACCTGGCGCGCATGCAGCTGGCGTCCGCGCTGCGCGGGCTGGCGCGCCGGTTCCCCACGCTGCGGCTGGCGCCCGGCCAGGCGATCACGTGGAAGTCGGTCGAGGGCGCGCGCGGTCTGGCGAGCCTGGCGGTCACCTGGTGAACAAGCGCCACGTGGTGAGGGCGAGCCGGGCCCGCAGCAGGCCGGTGGGCGCGGTGAGGTCCACGCCGACCGCCTTGCCGATCTGGTCGAGCCGCCGGGCGACGCTGCTGTGGTGCAGGTGCAGCAGCTCGGCGGCTCGGCGCAGGGAACCGTTGGCGCAGTAGACCTCCAGCGTCTCCACGTCCTCCGGCGACAGCTGCGCGACGGCGGCGACGTCGGAGTTCTCGCGCACGAGCTCCGGCGGCAGTTCGGCCAGCAACGCCAACGCCCCGAGGTCGGAGTACGACACGACGGGTTCGCGCGTGCTCGTGAAGCGCAGCGCGGTGCGAGCCTGCCGCCATGACCGGCTCGGGCAGCCCGCCGCGCCGATCCCCGCGCGCACATCCTCCGGGAACCGTTGTGCGTCAACGGTTGTGGCCAGCAGAACGCCCACGTCGGCCAGCGGAGCCGCCTTCACCAAGTGCGCGGGGCAGATCAAGCCACCGATCCGGTCGAGCGGGAGTGACGTGCGCACGGCGATCACGCGCAGCGGCAGGTCGGCGCTGAAACCCAAGAGCCGCAAGGCTCGTGCGCGCGCGGCCTCCTCGCTGCCGGAGCTGATCACCAGCTCGATCAGCGCGGGATCGGCCATCGTGGTGCGGGCCGGGCCGTAGCGCTCAAGGACCGCGGCGACGGCGATGGCCAGCCGCTCCAGCACCAGATCGTCCAGCGGGCCGGGCTCGCCGGAGCGCTCCAGCCACACCACGCCGACCTCCTCCTCATCGAGGATGATCGCCGTGGTGGTGGAGGCGGAGCCCTCGGGAGCCGCGCGGCCGTCGGAACCCATGCAGATCACCCGCCCGGAGCCGTGCAACCGCACCCCGGCGACGCACTCCGCCAGGTTCGCCGAAGCCCTCGCGAGCGCGGGCAGGTCGACGCGACGGCGCATCAGCGTGTCGTAGAACATCACCACGCGCATCGCGCCCCCGGCCTCCGCGTCCAACTGCGACAACCGCTGCGCCAGTGCCTCCATGCGCTGGAGGGTATGCGACGAACGGCGCGCCGCGCAGGTGCTGCGCGCGACACCCGTCGGCTGCACTCCGCGCTCGGCGCCGCCAGGATTGTCGGCATGGACCCCGAGTTGGAAGCATTCCTCCCGCTGTTCCCCAAGGCGGACCTCGAAGACCCGCCCGCCGCGCGCAAGGGCCTCGCCGCGCTGGCCGCCTCGGTGCCGCCACCGGACACCACCGGCATGCACATCGAGGACGTCATGGTGCCCGGAAACCCCGACGTTCCGGTGCGGATCTACCGCCCGCAGAACGCACACGGCGCCGTCATCTGGCTGCACGGCGGCGGATTCGTCATGGGCGACCTCGACACGGAGCACACCTGGGCTACCCGTGTCGCGCAGAACTCCGACGCCGTCGTGATCTCTGTGGGCTACCGCCTCGCCCCCGAGAACCCGTTCCCCGCAGCGCTCGACGACGCCTACGCGGTGCTGACCTGGGCTGCGGAGAATCTTGATCCCGACCGCATCGCCGTTGGCGGGCACAGCGCGGGCGGAGGGCTCGCCGCCGCCGTGGCCCTGCGCGCACGAGACGAACGCGGGCCGCGCATCCGTTTCCAGCTGCTCAACCAACCCGGGCTCGACGACCGTCAGGAAACCTGGTCGGCGCGCGAGTTCACTGACACGCCGTGGATGAACCGCGCCAAGGTCACCGCGTCCTGGCGGCACTACCTCGGCGGAGCGCCCGCGACGCAGTACTCCTCACCCGCGCGGGCCACCGACCTCTCCGGCCTGCCGCCCGCCTACATCGCCACCGCCGAGTTCTGCCCGAACCGCGACGAGGACATCGACTACGCGGTGCGCCTGATGCGAGCGGGCGTCTCGGTCGAGCTGCACCAGTGGCCCGGGACCTTCCACGGCTCGCAGGCGATCCTGTCCGCCGAGGTCTCCCAACGCCAGAACGCCGAACTCGGCGCCGCCCTGCGCCGCGCCCTGGAGGGATGACCCATGTCGAAGATCAAGCTGATCGCATGCGGAACCGTTGCCGCACTGGGCCTCGGCGCAGGATCCGCCGCCGCGCTGCCCAGTGACTTACAGTCCACTTTGGACGCTGTGCACAGCGCGGGCATGCCGGGCGTGTTCGCCGAGGTGCGCGACGGGAAGGCCGTGTGGCGCGGAGCGTCCGGAGTCGCCGACCTCGCCACCGGCCGCCCCGTCGCCGCCGACATGCGCCACCGCGTCGGCAGCATCACCAAGACCTTCACCGCCGTGGCCGTCCTGCTCCAGGTCGAGAAGGGCCGCGTGCGGCTCGACGCGCCGATCGCGGACTACCTGCCGCGCCTGGTGCCCGGCGAACGCGGTCGCAAGATCACCGTGCGGATGCTGATCAACCACACCAGCGGCCTCGCCGAATACCTGCCCGTGGCGTTCCCGTCGCTGGCCGAGATGTCGCCGAAGAGCTTGGACGACAACAGGTTCCGGCGCTTCCGCGCGACCGAGCTGATCGCGATGGGCGTCAACGCCCCGCCCGCCGGGGAGCCGGGGAGCACGCCGGGCACGTACTCCAACACCAACTACCTGCTGCTCGGGCAGCTCCTGGAGAAGGTGACCGGTAGGCCCGCAGAAGAGGTGATCACCCGCACGGTGATCGAGCGCGCCGGGCTGCGGAACACCGAATTCCCTGACAGCCCAAGGGTTCAGGGGCCGCACTCCCGCATGTACGAGTCGCTGTTCGGCACGATCGACCCGCCACGCGACTACAGCGTCTACGACATGTCGTGGGTGAGCACCGGCGCCGCGCTGGTCACGACCATGGCCGACCTCAACCGCTTCTACGCGCGGCTGCTCAGCGGCAAGATCGTCAGCGCGGCGTCGCTGGAGCAGATGCAGCGCACGGTCCCGGTGATCAGCCTGGAGGGCAAGCCGATCGACTACGGCCTTGGCCTGCACAAGGTCACCACGAGCTGCGGCACCTTCTGGGGTCACGACGGCTCGGTGTGGGGGGCGCAGGCCCTGTCGCTGACCCGCGCCGACGGCGGGCGGCAGCTGTCCTACGCGCTGAACCTCGCGCACTGGACCAAGCTCGACCGTCTTGACGCGGCGCTGGAGAGCTTCACCCGGAAGGCACTGTGCGCTGAACGAACCCGGTGACGGGGCGCTGAGGGAAGCGGCCGAACGGGTGTGAGCTACGGCTCGGTCGACATAGTTGGACGTCCTACTATATGGTCCCCAACAGACCCGCGGTGCAGGGAAGCTGGTGCGAATCCAGCGTGGTCCCGCCACTGTGACCGGGGAGCGCGTCGTCGAAGGGCAAGGCCACTGGCGAGAGCCGGGAAGGCTGGCGGCGCGTGACGATCCGGAAGCCAGGATACCGGCCACGGGTGTCGTTCGTGTTGTCCACGAGGATGGAGCCACACGCATGCTTCCTGTGCGCGCGCATTTTGTCGACGGCAAGGAATTCCCGGGCACGTCGAGTCGGCTCGCCGACGTCTACGACCCCAACACCGGTTCGGTCCAGGCCCGCGTTCGCTTGGCGGACAAGGAAGACGTCGACGCTGTCATCGCCTCGGCGGTGACAGCGCAGGCGGAGTGGGCGAGGTGGAACCCGCAGCGCAGGGCCAGGGTCCTGCTGCGCTTCCTGGACCTGGTCAACCGCGAGATCGACTCGCTGGCCCGGCTGCTCTCCGCCGAGCACGGCAAGACCGTCGCCGACGCCAAGGGCGACATCCAACGCGGCCTCGAGGTCGTGGAGTTCGCGGCCGGAATCCCGCACCTGCTCAAGGGTGAGTTCACCGACGGCGCCGGGACCGGCATCGACGTGCACTCGCTGCGCCAGCCGCTCGGCGTGGTCGCGGGGATCACCCCGTTCAACTTCCCCGCGATGATCCCGCTGTGGAAGGCGGCCCCGGCCATCGCGTGCGGGAACGCCTTCGTGCTCAAGCCCTCCGAGCGCGACCCCTCGGTCCCGCTGCGCCTGGCCGAGCTGTTCGCCGAGGCCGGGCTGCCGCCGGGGGTGTTCAACGTGGTCAACGGGGACAAGGTCGCCGTCGACGCGCTGCTGCACGACGAGCGGATCCAGGCCGTCGGTTTCGTCGGCTCCTCCGAGATCGCGCAGTACATCTACTCCACGGCCGCGGCCAACGGGAAGCGCGCGCAGTGCTTCGGCGGCGCCAAGAACCACATGATCATCATGCCGGACGCCGACCTGGACCAGGCGGTGGACGCGCTGCTCGGCGCCGGGTACGGCTCGGCGGGGGAGCGTTGCATGGCGATCTCCGTCGCTGTCCCTGTCGGCGAGGCCACCGCGAACGCGTTGGTGGACAAGCTGATCGAGCGCATCCCCACGCTGAAGATCGGTGTTTCGCACGACGAGAACGCCGACTACGGCCCGCTGGTCACCGCCGCCGCGCTGGAGCGCGTCCGCGACTACATCCGGATCGGCGTCGACGAAGGCGCTTCGCTGGTGGTCGACGGCCGCGACTTCGTGTTGCCGGGCAACGAGAACGGCTTCTTCATCGGCCCGTCGCTGTTCGACGACGTGCGCCCCGGCTCGCGCATCCACCGCGAGGAGATCTTCGGACCGGTGCTCGCGATCGTGCGCGCGGCGGACTACGAGGAAGCCCTGCGCCTGCCCAGCGAGCACCAGTACGGCAACGGCGTGGCGATCTTCACCAGGGACGGCGACACCGCGCGGGACTTCACCAGCCGCGTCAACACCGGCATGGTCGGCGTGAACGTGCCGATCCCGGTTCCCGTCGCCTACCACACCTTCGGCGGGTGGAAGCGCTCCGGCTTCGGTGACCTCAACCAGCACGGTCCCGACTCGATCCGCTTCTACACCAAGACGAAGACGGTCACCTCGCGCTGGCCCTCCGGCACCCGGCAGGGCGCCAGCTTCGTCATCCCGACGATGAGCTGAGGCGGCGTGTTCGCGCTGACCGACGAGCAGCGGGAGATCGCCGACACCGCACGGCGCTTCGCCGCTGAGCACTTCGCGCCCCACGCGGTGCGCTGGGACCAGGAGAAGCACTTCCCGGTCGACGTCCTGCGCAAAGCCGCCGAGGTGGGCATGGGTGGCGTGTACGTGAGCGAGGACTTCGGGGGCTCCGGACTGTCCAGGCTCGACGCCGCATTGATCTTCGAAGGCCTCGCGACGGGATGCCCGTCACTTGCCGGATACCTGTCCATCCACAACATGGTCGCCTGGATGGTGGACCGCTTCGGCGACACCGCGCAGCGCGCCCGGTTCCTGCCGGGGCTGTGCGCCATGGACGACCTCGGCAGCTACTGCCTCACCGAGCCCGGAGCCGGTTCCGACGCGGGTTCCTTGCGCACCAAGGCGGTCCGCGACGGCGACCACTACGTGCTCAACGGCGTCAAGCAGTTCATCTCCGGCGCCGGAACGTCCACTGTGTACATCGTGATGGCCAGGACCGCCGACACCGGGCCTCGTGGGATCACCGCCTTCATCGTGCCGATCGAGTCGTTGTCCTTCGGCCCCAACGAGATCAAGATGGGGTGGAACGCCCAGCCCACGCGCCAGGTCATCCTGGAGGACGTGCGCGTGCCCACCGCCAACCGCCTCGGCGCGGAGGGGGACGGCTTCCGGATCGCGATGAACGGCCTCAACGGCGGGCGCCTCAACATCGGCGCTTGTTCGCTGGGCGGGGCGCAGAGCGCGTTGCACCGCAGCCTGGACTACCTCCGCGACCGCGAGGCGTTCGGCGCGCCGCTGCTGCGCGCCCAGGCTTTGCAGTTCCAGCTCGCCGACATGGGCACTGAACTGGAGGCCGCGCGGATGTTGTTGTGGCGCGCCGCTTCCGCGCTGGACGCGAAGGACCCGCGAGCGGTGGAGCTGTGCGCGATGGCCAAGCGCTTCGCCACCGACACCGGGTTCTCCGTCGCCGACCGCGCACTGCAACTGCACGGCGGCTACGGCTACCTCGCCGAGTACGGCATCGAGAAGATCGTGCGCGACCTGCGCGTGCACCAGATCCTCGAAGGAACCAACGAGATCATGCGCGTGATCGTCTCGCGCGGAATGACGGGGGCGGCATGATGACCACGGATGTGTTGCTGCGCAAGGAGAGCGGCCTTGGCCGGATCATCCTCAACCGACCGCGTGCGATCAACGCGCTGACCCACACCATGGTGCAGCTCATCGACGCCGCGCTGGTGGAGTGGGCCGACGACGCCGACGTGCGCGCCGTGCTGATCACCGGAGCGGGGGAGCGCGGCCTGTGCGCGGGCGGCGACATCGTCTCCATCTACGAGGACGCGCGCTCCGGCGGCAGTGCTTCGCTGGACTTCTGGCGCGACGAGTACGTGCTCAACGCCCGCATTGCCCGCTATCCCAAGCCTTACGTCGCGGTGATGGACGGCATCGTGATGGGCGGCGGGGTCGGCGTCTCCGCGCACGGCAGCGTCAGGATCGTCACTGAGCGCTCCGTCGTGGGGATGCCGGAGGTGGGCATCGGGTTCGTGCCCGACGTCGGCGGCACCTACTTGCTCTCGCGTGCGCCGGGCGAGCTGGGCACGCACATCGCCCTCACCACAGCACGTTTCGGCGCGGGTGACGCTGTCCACTGTGGATTCGCCGACCACTTCGTGCCCAGTGCTTCGCTGGATGACTTCGTGAGCGCGCTGAGCGTGGACGGGCTGGAAGCGGCGTTGTCGCTCGCTTCGGCGGCTCCCGCGTCTGCGCTGGTCGAGCAGCGATCGTGGATCGATTCCTGCTACGCGGCGGACTCCGTGCAGGAGATCGTCGACCGCCTTCAGGATCATGACTCCACGGAGGCGAAATCCGCTGCTGAGCAGATCCTCGGCAAGTCTCCGACGGCGTTGACCGTGACGCTGCGGGCACTGCGCCAGGCTCGGCGGCTGCCGTCCCTCGAGGAGGCGCTCGACCAGGAGTTCCGGGTGGCCAACGCCATCCTGCGCTCGCACGACCTCGCCGAGGGAATCCGCGCTCAGGTGATCGACAAGGACCGCGATCCCCGGTGGAAGCCCGCCACGCTCGCTGACGTGTCCACTGTGGACGAGTACTTCGCCGACCTCGGCGCGCGGGAACTCGGCCTGGCTCAGGGGGAGATCTGATGACGACGATCGGCTTCATCGGCCTCGGCAACATGGGCGCGCCGATGGCGGCGAACCTCGTGGCGGCGGGGCACCAGGTCACCGGCTTCGACCTGGTCGCCGCGCCCGACGGTCTGCGCCTCGCGGCGTCCGGGGAGGAGGCGGTCAGCGACGCGGACATCGTGATCACGATGCTGCCCAGTGGAAAGCACGTGCTGTCCTGCTACGCGGACCTGCTGCCCGCCGCGCGCCCGGGAACGCTGTTCGTCGACTGCTCCACCATCGACGTCGCCGACGCGCGAGCTGCGGCGGACGAGGCGGTGAAGGCCGGGCACCACGCCCTCGACGCCCCGGTCTCCGGTGGTGTGATGGGTGCTTCGGCGGGCACGCTGACCTTCATGGTCGGCGGTCCCTCCGAGGTGTTCGACCGCGCCGAGCACGTGCTGTCGGTCATGGGCCGCAAGGTGGTCCACTGTGGACAGTCAGGCAACGGTCAGGCCGCGAAGATCTGCAACAACATGATCCTCGGCGTGTCGATGATCGCGGTCAGCGAGGCGTTCGTGCTCGGCGAACAGCTCGGCCTCACCCACCAGGCGCTCTACGACGTCGCGTCCACGGCGTCCGGGCAGTGCTGGGCGCTCACCACGAACTGCCCCGTCCCCGGGCCCGTGCCGACCAGCCCGGCGAACAACGACTACCGCCCCGGCTTCGACGCCGCGCTCATGGTCAAGGACCTCGGCCTCGCCGCCAGTGCCGTGACCGCGAACGGCGTTGACGCCGCGCTCGGGCTGCGCGCCGCCGAGCTGTACCGGGCCTTCGCCGAGAACGGCGGTGCCGGGCAGGACTTCTCCGCGATCGTCTCCGCCATTCGCCAGCGCTCCCAAGGAGAAAACCGATGACCGAGACCATCATCGTCGACCGCAAGGACCGCGTCGGCCTGATCACGTTGAACCGCCCCAAGGCGCTCAACGCCCTCACCCTCCAGGTGATGCACGAGGTCGTCGCGGCCGCCCAGGAGTTCGACCGCGACCCCGGCATCGGCGCCATCCTGATCACCGGCTCCGCCAAGGCTTTCGCGGCGGGCGCCGATATCAAGGAGATGCAGCCGCAGTCCTATTTGGACGTTTACCTCAGCGACTGGTTCGCCGGGTGGGACGCCCTCGCCCGCGTCCGCAAGCCCACCATCGCCGCCGTCGCGGGCTACGCGCTCGGCGGAGGCTGTGAGCTGGCGATGCTGTGCGACATCCTGCTGGCCGCCGACACCGCGAAGTTCGGCCAGCCCGAGATCAAGCTCGGCGTGATCCCCGGCATCGGCGGCTCGCAGCGGCTGACCCGTGCGGTCGGCAAGGCCAAGGCCATGGAGCTGTGCCTGACCGGCCGCATGATGGACGCCGAGGAGGCGGAGCGGGCCGGGCTCGTGTCCCGCGTCGTGCCCGCCGATCGCCTCCTCGACGATGCCCTGGAGACCGCCGCCACCATCGCGTCGATGTCCTTGCCCACGGCCATGATGGCGAAGGAGGCCGTCAACCGCGCCTTCGAGAGCTCACTGGCTGAAGGCATCCTCTTCGAGCGACGGCTGTTCCACGCGACGTTCGCGACCGCCGACCAGAAGGAAGGAATGGCCGCCTTCGTCGAGAAGCGCGCGCCCCACTTCACTCATCGCTGAGCGGGAGGTTGCGGAGTTGGTCACGCCACTCCGCAACCTCGTCGTCCAGCTCCATCGACACTTCGATCAACATCTCCAGCGCCTGCGCTTTTTCTTGTGTCGACGCGCTGTCGCCATGCCGTTTCAGCCCCGACTTCAGCGCGCGCTGAGCGGCCCTGTCGTCGTTCTTGAACTCACGCAGAATCCGTGCGTTGTCGAGCGCTTTCGCGAGTCCCGCGAGCTTCTTCGAGCCCCCGTACTCAAGCTCCATCGGCTCGTCCCGCTGAATGAAGACGATCGAATTGCCCGACGGGTCGACGATCGTGAACCGTGATGCCCCGGGCCGGTACCGAGTGATCCTCGGCAGTCCCTTCGCGAGGACCTTCCCGTACACCTCGCGCATCGCCGCCACGAACGTCGCGTGATAGGCCGCGACATCGTCCACCATCACCAGGCAGCCACCCGTTTTCTCCGCCGCCGGATCGACGCTGTCGGAAGCGCGGCCGTAGTGGATGTCGAAGCCGCTCCAGCGGAAAGCGAAGTACAGGTACGGCTTCCTCTGCTCGTAGATCGTCTTGAAGCCGAGCGCACGCCAGAAGGCGAGCGTTTCGTCCGGGTGGACGCAGGACAGCAGGGGCACGGTCGTCTCGTTGGGCTGGACACCGTCAGGCACAGGTAGGGCTCCTCTCGGTTGCCGCCGCAGTGTGCCAAGTTTCTTGAGTTTCCGCCTATGCAAATTTGCATGTAGGTGTTGCGGCCGGTGCCGGTTGGTTCGGCTTGGGACGGGTCCAGCGCGGTTGGGTTAGCTTGCCTGGCTTTCTGTTCTTGGTGAGTCGCTTTTCTTTGTGGCGCTTGGGAATTCACCCTCTAGAGCCATGATCGTCTATTTTGCGGGAGTAGAATTGTGTTATGCCCCCTGATGATCCCGATGAACTCCTGCACGCCGCCTACACCGCGATCGGTAAGGCAGTAGCCGACTTCTCCACTGTCCTGTTGGGTTACGTTTCTGATCTTGATGCGTGTGATCGTGAGTATGCCGAGAACATGCTCATGCCCCTGCTCCGCGTAACCCGCGCCAAAGCCAACCGCCTGCTGGACCGCGCTACCGACCTCACCGCACGCCCTCTTGTGTTGAAGGCCTTGGTGGAAGGCCGTGTCGATGAGGGCAAGGCGTTGATGATCCTGGACCTGCTACGGAATCTCTCGGTCGTGCATGCCGCTATCGCTGAGGAGGCGTTGTTGGCGCACGCGTCGGTGAACAACTACACCGCGACCCGTCGGTATGCGATCCGCTACATCCACCGTCTCGATCCGACGGCTGCTGAGCGTCGTCATGAGGAGAAGCGGAAGGCCCGGTTGGTGGAGAAGGTCCCCCTCGATGACGGTATGGCGTTGTTGCGGTTGTTGATGACCGCCCACGACGCCGCCCTGGCTTTCGACCACGTCGATCGCATCGCCCGCTCCCTGCCCAAGGACGATCGGACCTTGGACCAGAAGCGCTCCGATGTCGCCAAGGACCTGCTGCTCGGCAGGGACACCCCCACCCCAGCGGGCAAGACCACCGTCTACCTCACCATGCCCATCACCTCAGCCCTCGGCTTGACCAAGGACCCCGGCATGCTCGGTGGCTACGGCCCTCTTCCTCCCCGCATCGCCCGCGAGATCGCCGCCGACGGCGTCTGGAAGCGGATCTTGACCGACCCCGTGACCGGCATGGCCGAGGAGATCAGCGACGCCTACCGGCCCTCCGCCAAACAGCGAGAACTCATCAACGCCCGCTACCCCACCTGCACCGCGATCGGCTGCAACCAACCCGCGCGCCGCTGCGATCTCGATCATTGCCGCCCGTTCGACGGCACCAACACCACGATCAAGAACCTCCGCCCGAAGTGCAGGCACCATCACCGGATGAAGACCCACTCCAACTGGAAGTGCCGCAACCTGCCCGACGGCACCCACGAATGGACCACCCCACGCGGCAAGACTTATGCCAGCGAGCCCGTCCCCATCGCCGAACCCGCCCCCTTCTAGACATCCGAGCCCGCGCCGCGACCGAGAACGTCGCCCACTCCCGCGCCCCAGAAGCTTCGGCTTGTCTTGCCCGCACGTCCTCACCGCGACAGCTGGCCATTCCGTGCGCCCGTGCATCAACTGGACCAGTCGCGAGACTTAGACTGCTCCACCGAAATCCATGTAAAACGCCCGCACCCGCCCGCAAACCACCAGGTCAAGAAGGGTCCTCCCCGCGCAGGCGGGGATGGTCCCAAGGTGATCAAGCGCTGCTACCAGTCGCTGGCGTCCTCCCCGCGCAGGCGGGGATGGTCCGGACCGCGCGCCGGTGCTGTGGGACGAGCTGTGGTGCTCCCCGCGCAGGCGGGGATGGTCCCTCCAGCGCTGCGGCTAGCCCGGGCAGGATGAAGTGCTCCCCGCGCAGGCGGGGATGGTCCCAGCCCGGAGAACGCGCCGGTGACGTACGGGTGGTGCTCCCCGCGCAGGCGGGGATGGTCCGTACCCCGAGGTCATCGGCCTGGCCGGAGCCATGGTGCTCCCCGCACAGGCGGGGATGGTCCCCACAACAAGCACGCCGCGCCCATGCCCGCGCTGTCCTCCCCGTGCGAACGGGGGTGGTCCGCCCTGGAACTGGATCCATAACCTCTGGGGCGGTCCTCCCCGTGTGAGCGGGGGTTTGTTGTCGTTAGCGACCGCTGGGACGGGGGTTTGGGGGTCTTGAAGACTGGCGAACCCGACGGCCGGGACCCAACCACGCGGTCAGGGCGCTGTCACGGATCGTGCGGTGGCGAAGCCGGTCGTGGAGATGGTGTGCCACACCAGGGCTACGCCGACCGCCTGGATGGCCGCGGCGACGACCCACACGACGTCCAGGCCCAGGGAACCGGCGACGAAGCCACCGGCGAGCGCGCCGAGCGGGGCCATGCCCCACGTGAGGGCGCGGTGGCTGGTGAGGACGCGGCCGAGCAGAGCAGGGGGCGTGAACCGCTGTCGGCTGGACTGCGAACCGACGTTCCACACGAACGACGCCGCCATGTGCACGCCGAGCACCACGGCCACGAAAGACCAGTGCGCGGGCACGATGCCGACGAGGAGCTTGCAGGCGATCTCAAGGGTGACCGCGACGCGCATGGCCGCCGGAGGACCGAGTCGCGCGATGACCCGGCTCGCCATCGCCGCGCCGCCCGCGAAGCCCACAGCGGTGCAGGCCAACAACAGTCCGTAGCCCCTGGCGTCGAGCCGCAGCACGTGTTCGACGTAAAGGGCCAGCGTGGCGAAGCCCATGAACCACGCGAAGGACGCGAACGACACCGCGACGGTGATGGAGCGGAGCAGCTTGATCGCGACGAGGTGCCGCAGGCCTTCCCGGATCTCCCGCAGCGGGCGGCCAGGCGGCCTGGTGGTGGGGGCACCGCGCAAGCGGAACGACAGCAGCACCGCGATCACCGTTGCCGCCGCGGCGATCCACCCGACCGCAGCCTGGCTCCAGACGACGAGGAAGCCAGCGAGCGGGGGGACGAGGAAGCGCACGACGCCGAAGTCGATCAGGAGCAGTCGCGAGTTGGCCGCGTCGAGCGCGTCGTTGGGCACGATCGACGGGACCATCGCCGCCCTCGTGCTCTCGGTGATCACCTGGCCGGCCACCAGCACGAAGGCGATCGCGATCAGGACGGGCAGCGACAGAAGCCCGGTGTGCACGGCAAGTGCCATGGCGATGCACGCGAGCGCCTGCACGGTCAGGGCGGCGGCGAGCAGTGAGGCTCGGCGAACCCGGTCGATGATCACGCCGACGAGCAACGGGAACAGCACCCAGGGCAGCTGGCTGGCCGTGGTCGCGAGCGACACAGCCTGCGGATCACTGGTGATGCGCGCCGCGAGGAGCGGGACGACGGCCAACAGCATGCCCTCACCGCAGGACGCGGCCAGCGCGACGCCTTGCAGGTCACGCCAAGTTGTGTTGCACACGGACACATGGTTGCGTCGGTGCCCGCCCGACCGATCACTTGAGCCAGGGCTAAAACGTCTGGAGGACCGATGCGGCGATCCGTGGAACTCACGGGTGGCGTGGCCGAACGAATGCGGTTCTCGGTGTCGCAGCTGTGGGAGACCGTGGCGGGCCTGCGCCTGCTGACGCGGGACCGGACCGCTGTCCACGACAGGTGGATCGGCTGGGCAGGCGAACGGCTGGCGCGACTGGAGCGGGAACCGCGCTACCGCCTGCTGCACTGGCTCATCACCGCAGCGCCGACGGTGCCGGAGTTCCTCGTTGTGACACCGGGCCTGCGCACAGTGCCAGTGGAAACCGAGCTCGCCGCCGTCAGCGAAACGCCCGCCGAGCGCGTGCGCGACTCCATCACGTGGACCTTCGGCGACCGGGATCTTCCGCGCGCCGCGCGGCGGGTCGTCGAGCACCCGGAGGAGTCGGCCGCAGAGCTGGCGGAAGTGCTCGCGGAGTGCCACAGGTTGATCATCGAGCCGATCTGGCCGCGCCTGGCCGGGGTCCTCGAAGGCGACGTGGAGTGGCGCGGCAAGCACCTCGTCGAGTTCGGGTTGCCGCACGTGGCGCCCGGTTTGCACGACTCGATCAGCTGGCGTTCGGGCTCGCTGGTGATCGGCGATCCCGAGCAGGCGGAGACGCTGTCCGCGCACGATCGCGACGTCGTGCTCATCCCGTCGGCCTTCCTGTGGCCCGACGTCTACCTGCGGCACACCCCGCACCGGATCGCTTTGTGTTACCCGGCAAGGGGATTCGGCGCGTTCTGGCACCGAACCGAAGCGGTCTCCGACGGAGCGCTCGACGCCGTCGTCGGACGGACGCGCGCCCGGCTGCTGCGCACGCTCGACCGGCCGAGGACGGTGTCCGAGCTGGCCAGCCTGCTCGCCGTCACCAACGGAGCCGTGTCGCAGCACCTCTCCGCGTTGCGGGCAGCAGGTCTTGTGGTGAGCAGGCGCAGCGGCAAAGAGGTCACCTCGCTGCGCACGGCACTGGGACACGCACTCGTGGATGGACAGTTGCCGGGATTCTGGTACGAGTAGGGGTATGCACAGCTACGACGGGCTCGCCGAGGCGTACGCGGCGGAGAACGAGACCAGCCTCATGAACGCCCACTACGAGCGCCCCGCCATGCTCGACCTCGCGGGAGACGTGGCCGGGCGGCGCGTCCTCGACGCGGGCTGTGGCGCGGGGCCGCTGTTCGCCGCACTCCGCGAGCGCGGAGCGAACGTGAGCGGCTTCGACGTGAGCGCGGGGATGCTGGAGCAAGCCCGGCGCAGGCTCGGCGACGACGCGGACCTCAAGGTCGCTGACCTCGCCGACCCGTTACCCTACGCCGACGATTCCTTCGACGACGTCGTGGCGTCGTTGGTGCTGCACTACCTGGAGGACTGGGCGCCGGTGCTGGCGGAGGTGCGGCGTGTGCTGAAGCCAGGAGGACGACTCATCGTCTCCGTCGACAACCCGTTCGCGATCATCCTGCTCCAGCACCGAGCCGGGGAGAAGCCGAACTACTTCACGACAGAGCGGCGCGACGAGGAGTGGGCGATCGGTGGCCACACCGCGAAGCTGACCTTCTGGAACCGGCCGCTGCACGCGATGACCGACTCGTTCACGGCAGCTGGGTTCCGGATCGCCAAGATCCACGAAGCCAGGCCGGTGGCCGCCGCGCGGGAGCTGTTCCCGGAGGACTTCGACAGTCTCGACGCCTTCCCTGGCTTCCTCTTCTTCGTGCTCGAAAGCGCTGCTGAGAGCCCATGACCAGAACAGGTGAGCTGACACGGCGAGCGCGGCGCGGTCCTCGTCACCGTCCACAATGGCCTGACAGATCGCTCGCCGCAGGCAAGGTGTGCGAGCGCCCGGCCTGCCCGCAGCGCGCGTTCCCCGCGATCGGCAAACCATTGCGTGTGGACGAGAACAGCAGTACGGCGCTGCCCTGTCCGCCCGCGGATCGGCACTTGCCTGAACGTCCATAAACGTCCGTGGCGCCAAGCCGTTGAGTTTCGATCACGGCGATCCCGGCCGCACCGCGCCGACCCTAACCTCTGATCTCCGCCACCGCACAGGAGGTCCAGCAGGTGAAGATCCGCGCCAAGGACGGGGACGTCTTCCACATCAACGAACACCACGTCATCCGCCTGTACCGCGCGGTCAACCGGGACAGGATCGGCACCTCGACCGGCACCCACGTCGTCCTGCTGGCCGAGTTCAGCGACTGGAACGGCCTCGCGGAGAAGGCGATCGTGTCGAAGGCCGTCTTCAGCCACAACAGGATCGAGTGGAAGAAGAAGGGCACCGAGCTGTTCCCCTCCGAGGCGGCCACGTCGTGCGGCTCACCGGCCCGGAGATCCAGGCGCTGGCCTCCTACCTCAACGACGTCGACATCGCGATCCCCGTGCGCCAGCGCACCGCGGACTTCTCCAGCGCGCTCACCGTGATCGAGGAGATGAAGGCCAGGCCGAAGTCCGCGAGGCTGAACCTCCAGTGGCCCGCCAGGCTGGCGTCAGGGGTGAAGCACAAGGCCGGATCGACGGGTGATGACCACTCCGAACACTTCGTCTGGGGGCCGGGCGGAGACCTGGAGTACCCGCACCGAGATCGAAGAACAAGCGGCACTTCGACTTCTCCAACGACATCACGGTTGATCGTGCCGGGACGTTGCCGGAGGACGACGTGGTCCTGACCGTGCTGGAGAAGGTGCTCAAGGCCGTCGTCTACGGCGAGGACATCGCCGCTCCGGCTCCGGTCAAGGAGAAGAAGCAGCAGCAGAGCTCCGAGTCCGATGACCAGGCCGGACAGGTCGAGGACGTCGTGGTGATCGACCCCCTCTACGTCGCCTACGCCGAGAAGAACGAGGTCGACGCGGCCTGGGTGGCGGAGGTGGCGACGGAGTTCGGCATCTCGCCCCAGGAGATCGCCGGGTGGGCGCTGGAGGGACTCGTAGAGCTGCGGAACATCGACGTGTGAGAGCCGGGGGTGTCCGGGCGCCACTGTCCATTGAAGACGGTCGGCGCCCGGGCTCGTCCTCAGCGCCCGAACGTCCACCAACCTCGACAACAGCGCAGGAGGTCCAGCAGGTGAAGATCCGCGCCAAGGACGGAACAACCTTCCACATCAACGAACACCACGTCATCTACCTCTACCGCGCCGTCAACCGGGACAGGATCGGCACCTCGACCGACACCCACGTCGTCCTGATGACGGACTTCCGCGACTGGACCGGCCTCGCCGAGAAGGCGAAGGAGTCGGGGGCGGAGTTCAGCCACGCCAAGATCGTGTGGAAGCGGAAGAAGGAAGAACTGTTCCCCGCCAAGGCCGCGAACATGGTGAAGCTCACCGGGCCGGAGATCCAGGCGCTGGCTTCCTACCTCAACGACGGCGTCGAGGTCTCGATCGCCAAACGCCAGCGCACGGCGGACTTCTCCAGCGCGCTCGCGGTGATCGAGGACCTCAAGCGGGTCGCCGTCAGCACGGTGCTGGACTTCCCGTGGCCGGCCAGGTTCGCCTTGGGCGTGAAGCACGAGGACGGATCGACCGGCCGAAGCACACCGAGCACTTCGTGTGGGGTGAGGGAGGAACCCTGGAGTACCCGCACATCCACTGCTTCGTCAAACCCGACGGCACGCTCTACGAGGCGCTCGCCACGCTCAAGCCGCTGGCGGGCGAGGAGGACAAGCGGCACTTCAAGTTCCTCAACAACCTCACCGTCCCGCGCGAGGGCACGCTGCGCGAGGACGACGCCGTGCTGACCGTGTTGGAGAAGGTGCTCAACGCTGTCGTCTACGGCGAGGACATCTCTGCCCCGCCCCCGGCCAAACCGACCAGGCGGCGCGGCAAACAGCAGGACACCGCCGAGGACGACCAGGTCGTCCAGCCGGTCCAGCCCGCCGTGGTGGTCCACGCCCGCTACGTCGCCTACGCCAAGAAGCACTCGGTCGAACTGCCGTGGGTGACCGATATCGCGACGAAGAACAACATTCCGCCCGAGGACATCGACGAGTGGTCCATCGCGGATCTGAAGTCCCTGCCTGCCTAGAACGTCGACAACAGCACAGGAGGTCCAGCAGGTGAAGATCCGTGCCAGTGACGGAACCGTCTTCCACATCAACGAACACCACGTCATCTACCTCTACCGCGCGGTCAACCGGGACAGGATCGGCACCTCGACCGGCACCCACGTCGTCCTGCTGAGCAAGTTCGCCGACTGGAACGGCCTCGCCGAGACGGCGAACGATTCGGGGGCGGAGTTCAGCCACGCCAAGATCACGTGGAAGAAGAAGGGGAGCGAGCTGTTCCCGGCGAAGGCGCAGAGCATGGCGAAGCTCACCGGGCCGGAGATCCAGGCGCTGGCTTCCTACCTCAATGACGACGTCGAAATCGCGATCCCCGTGCGCCAGCGCAGCGCGGACTTTTCCAGCGCGCTCGCGGTGATCGAGGATCTCAAGCGGGTCGCCGTCAGCACGGTGCTGGACTTCCCGTGGCCGGCCAGGTTCGCCTTGGGCGTGAAGTACAAGAGTGGATCGAGGGGGGACCACCACACCGAGCACTTCGTGTGGGGTGAGGGCGGAGACCAGGATTACCCGCACATCCACTGCTTCGTCAAACCCGACGGCACGCTCTACGAGGCGCTTGCCACGCTCAAACCGGTGAACGGCAAGGACAAGCGGCACTTCAAGTTCCTCAACAACCTCACCGTCCCGCGCGAGGGCACGCTGCGCGAGGACGATGCCGTGCTGACGGTGCTGGAGAAGGTGCTCAAGGCCGTGGTCTACGGCGAGGACATCGCCGCCCCGGCTCCGGCCAAACCGCCCAGGCGTCGCGGCAAACAGCAGCAGAACGCCTCCGAGGAAGAGGAGGTCGTGGCCGTCGAGGTGGTCGCGCCGATCGACGGGCACTTCGTCAAGTACGCCCTGACGCACGGGAAGGATCCCGCCTGGGTGGCGAGGCTGGCAACGGGGGCCGGGATCGAACCCGAGACCATCCACACCTGGGAGATCTGGAACTTCGAGGCACTGGAGGACAACGAGGTGTGACGCTGGGGGTACCCGTGTGCGGGTGGCCCCGCTCGTTGATGAGCGGGGCCACCTGAACTCACTTCGGCGCGAGCGCGAAGCCGGCGGGCTTGGCGGTGAAACTGCCGCGCCCGTGCGTCCGGCTGCGCAGGCGGTCGGAGTACCCGAACAGCTCGGCCAACGGCACCGTCGCGGTGATCGTCACCGTGCCGGAGCGCGATGCCGACGCCGACACCTGGCCGCGCCGCATCGCCAGGTCGCCGAGCACCGTGCCCATGGCGTCCTCGGGAACGGTGACCGCGACCTCGGACACCGGCTCCAGCAACGCCATCTTGCTGGCGCGCAAGGCTTCCCGGAGCCCGAGCCGGCCAGCGGTCCGGAACGCCAGCTCCGAGGAGTCCTTCACGTGCGTCGCGCCATCGGTGAGCGTGACGCGCACGCCGGTGACGGGATGGCCGCCGAGCGGCCCGTCCGCCAGCGCGTCCCGGCACCCGGCCTCGACCGCGCGCACGAACTCGCGAGGCACCGCGCCGCCGACGACGGCCGACTGGAACACGAACTCCTCCTCTTCCGCGGGCTCGACATCGAGGACGATGCGAGCGAACTGGCCGGAACCGCCGTCCTGCTTCACGTGCTTGTACTCCAGCCCTGCCACCCCGGACAGCACCGTTTCCCGGTAGGCCACACGGGGGCGACCGACGGAGATCTCCACGCCGTAGGCGCGACGGATCTTCTCCACCGCGACCTCCAGGTGCAGCTCGCCCAAGCCGGACAACAGTGTCTGCCCGGTCTCGGAGTCGGTCCGCACGACCAACGACGGGTCTTCGTCGGTCGTGCGCAGCAACGCCGTCGCGAGCCGGTCGGTGTCAGCGGCCGACCGCGTCTCGATCGCAACGGAGACAACGGGATCAGCCACCACCGGCGGCTCGAAGAGCACCGGCGCCGAGCGCGCGCAGAGGCTCGCCCCAGCACGCGCGTTCTTCGGGCCCACCACCGCGACGATGTCGCCCGCCACGGCCCGCTCGACCTCCGTGTGCCGGTCGGCCTGGACCCGGAGGATGCGCGAGATCCGCTCGGACTTCCGCGTACCGGCGTCGAACACCTCCGCTCCCTTGTGGACAGTCCCGGAGTACACGCGAAGGAACGTCAACCGCCCCGTCGGCGCCACGACCACCTTGAAAGCCAAGGCGGACAACGGCGCGTCCAGGTCGGCTGGTCGCTCCTGCTCCTCGTCGGCCCACACACCGTGCACCGGCGGAACGTCCACAGGGGACGGCAGGTACGCGATGACGGCGGCCAGCAAGGGCTCAATTCCACGGTTGCGGTAGGCCGAGCCGCACAGCACGACCAGGCCCTCACCGCTGTGGGTCAGCTCGCGCAGCGCCGAAGCCAACGTCGAAGCGGACATCTCCTGCTGTGCGCAGAACTCCTCCAATGCGGCCGAATGTCGTTCTGCCACAGCCTCTTCGAGTACGCGACGCCGACGCCGGGCCTCGTCGAGCAGTGCGTCCGGAACCGGGCCCTCCTCGAAACCGCCGTCGTCGGACCAGAGCAACGCGCGCATCTGGACCAGGTCGACGACACCGGCGAACTCGTTCTCCTGGCCGATCGGCAGCTGGACCACCATCGGCGCTGGGTGCAGGCGCTCGCGGATCGACTCCACGGCAGCGTCCAGATCAGCTCCCACGCGGTCCATCTTGTTGACGAAGGCGAACCTCGGCACACCGTGACGATCAGCTTGGCGCCACACGGATTCGCTCTGCGGCTCCACGCCCGCCACGGCGTCGAAGACCGCGATCGCGCCGTCCAGCACGCGCAGCGACCGCTCCACCTCGTCGGAGAAGTCGACGTGCCCGGGGGTGTCGATCAGGTTGATCTGGTGACCGTCCCACGTGCAGCTCACCGCCGCGGCGAAGATCGTGATGCCGCGATCGCGCTCCTGCGAGTCGAAGTCGGTGACCGTCGTCCCGTCGTGCACCTCGCCGCGCTTGTGCGTGGTGCCCGTCGCGTAGAGAACGCGCTCGGTGAGCGTGGTCTTGCCGGCGTCGACGTGCGCGAGGATGCCGAGGTTGCGGATGGTGGTCAGGGGTTGGTTCGTACGCACGGCACTGGGCCTTTCACGGTGAATCGTCAGACCAGGTCAGCGCGATTCACGGGACGAACTGCGACAAGAGTGCGTTCGTCACCGAGTCCAGTGCGGGCCGCGCGGCCAGCACCGGATCACCGAAGACACCAGGATCACCTGGGAACGCGACCGGAGGACGACAGCTTCGCGAGCGAACACGAGCGTCTCCTCTCCAACAGTCACGGTGAATTCCGGGACACTGTAGCCGATCCCGCGCGACTGGCAAGGCCAATTCCGGCGGAGAGCGCCAGCAGCACACCCCACGCCAGCGGAGCCCAGTCGCTGCCCCAGCCCGCCTGGTGCACGCCCGCCGAGATCACCGCACACAGCACCGACCCCAGGCACGCGCCGAGCACCGAGCGCTGCCCGCCGACCACCACGGCCGTGACGCACGCGAACAGAAAACCTTGGCCGCGCGTGACGTCCGCGCCCGCGAACCTGATCGTCTGCATCACGCCGACCAGGGCTGCGGCCAACGACGTCGTGGCGAACAGGACGAGCCGCACGCGCACTGTCGGCACTCCGAGCAGACGCGCCGCCTCGCGATTGCCGCCGAGCGCCTGAACCCAGTTGCCGAACCTGGTGCAGGACAACACAAACGCCGCCGCTCCCGCGAACACCGGCCACCACACCGTCGGAGCGTCGATGACCACGGCCGCGTCCGTGGATCGCATCGTCACACCGCTCGTCCCCGTGATCGCGCGGGACAACCCCAGCGTTGCCCCCGCGACCAACAACATCGACACCAAGGTCACCAAGAACGACGGCAGTCCACTAAGGACAGTCAGCACTCCGTTCAGCAGTCCTGCCGCCACGCCCACCGCGAGCGCCAGCAGCGCAGCCAACCACAACGGCGCGGTGAAGTAGCCGTGCGCGATCGCCGTGGTCATCGACGCCGCGCCGAGCACCGCGCCCGCCGACAGGTCGAACTCGCCCGCGATCACCAGCAACGCCAAGGGAACCGCGACGACGCCGATCTCCGAAGCCTGAACAATCCACTGTGGACTCAAAACGAAGCCTGGCCCGCACAACGCGGTGAACAGCACCAGCAGCGCGACGACTCCCGCGCCCGTCGCAAGCTCCGGTCGCCTCGTCACCGCGCCCCGCGAATGCCGCCGTCACGGTTGTGCGCCAACACAGAAGCCGCATTCGCACGGTCCACGACCAGTGGCCCGGTGCGCACCGGCGTGGTCGGCCGCAACCCGTGGGAGATCTGCTGCACCGCGACCTGAACCCCGTAGTAGCCCTGCAAGTACGGCTGCTGATCCACCGCGAACAGCAGCTTGCCGTCGCGAACAGACTCAAGGACTCCCGTGGAGAGGTCCGTCGTCGCGACCCGCACCTTGTCCGCGCGCTTCACCGAGTCGACCGCGCGCATCGCCAGCTCAGCGAAGCCCGAGCCGAGCGTGAAAACGCCGTCCACCAACGGATCTGCGGAGAGCGCGCCACTGATCGCCTGCTGAGTGGCAGTCGGGTTCGTGGCCTCCGCGCTGGCGAGGGTGATCTCCGTGACGTGGCTCAGCGCCGTGCGCAGACCCGCGCAGCGCTGCGCCATGACCGGGCTCCCCGGCACGTGGTTCACGCACACCGCCCGGCGCACACCGGCTTCGGCCATGCGCTGCCCGGCCAGCTCGCCCACGCGCTGCTCGTCCTGCCCGACGTAGGCCGTGGCTCCCACCTTCTGCCACGACGGCTCACCGCTGTTGACCAGCACGACCGTGACGCCCGCGTCGACGGCCCTGCGGATCTCCGGGTCCTGCTGGTCCGGGTAGTAGTCGCCCAGCGCGATCGCCGAGACCTTGTTCGCGACCGCGCTCCGCGTCAGCCGCACCAGCTCCGCGCCCAGCTCTCCGCTCGCCGCCGGGGCGAGGTAGTCCACGCGCACCCGCAGGTCCGCCGCCGCGCGCTCCGCCCCCGACTTCACCGCTCCGAAGAACGGGTCCGACAGCGGCCCGGCGATCACCGCGACCGTGATGCCTGCACTCGGGTCGGGCGGCGCCTGGTGGCGGGGCGTGCAGGCCGACGCGGCGAGAGCGGTGATCAACAAGAGGGTGACGGGCGTGCGCACCGGGAGGACGTTAGCGCGCTGATCTTGTTCCGACGCGCAGTGGTCCGCCCCGGTTCCGCAGCGGGAGTTCGGTGGTGCTCGAAGACCAGCCGACCCGCGAGGCGCGGATGTGCCCATGTGGCTGCCCTTGGGAACAGGGTGATGGGCGCGGCGCGGAGTTAGCGTGGCGCTCGTGAGCAAACCAGTCGCGAAGATGGGGGACCGGGTCGCCGGGACGGACATCCACGTCGTGCTCGTGCCGTCCTCGGGCGGGCCGGTGCCGACGCCGATGTCCCTGCCGTTCGCGGGCACGATCACCGGCGGCTGCTGCACGACGGTGCTCGTCGGCGGCCAGCCGATCGCCACGGTGGGCAGCGAGGCGACCAACGTCCCACCGCACGTCGCGCCGAACGGCACCTTCCAGAACCAGCCGACGAACAAGGGCTACGTCCTGCTGGGCAGCATGACGGTGCTCGCGGGCGGCAAGCCGGTCGCTCGCATGGGCGACAGGGTCATGACCTGCAACGATCCCGCGCCCATGCCGACGGGCACGATCATCGCGGTCGGGCAGGTCCTCGCGGGCTGAACCCTGGGCAACGGCCAACCACCGTCCGCCCTGCAAGCGGTTGAGCTGTGTTCCGGTCACGGTGTCGCCGGGGGTCAGGGTGTCTTCAAGACCGGCAAACCCCGCTGTTGATCATCGTTGACCGCCACAAACCCTGCGGTCCTGATGATGTACCCGACAGGCCCTAGGGACCCGCCTGGGGTCGGACCCCAGGGCTCGGGCCCAGCCGGTGCGCGAGCCTTCTCTGGAGACGAACTCCCGAGGAGGTGGGTGACCATGACCGTCCGGACCCCCGTGTACGTGCACGCGTCCGATCCGATCCTGCGGACCGGGCTCGCCGCGGCGCTGCGCGGCCAGCCGGGCATGCTGGTCGTGGACCACGCGGCCGTCGACGGCTCGGTGATCGGCGTGCTCGCCGCGGAGCGGATGGACGACGAGGTGACCGCCGAGCTGCGCAAGCTGCACGCCACCGGCTGCCACCGCGTCGTGCTCGTGGTGACCAAGATCGACAGCGTCGACCTGCCCGAGGCGGTGGACCTCGGAGTGTGCGCGGTGGTGCGGCGCGGAGAGGCCAGCGCGGAGCACCTCGCCGACGTGGTGGGCCGGGCCTCGCGCGGGGAGGCCGCGCTGCCGCCGGAGATGCTGGCGCGGCTGCTCAAACAGGTGGCGCGCATGCAGCGCAACATGATCAGCAACGGCGCCGGGTTCAACGGGCTGTCCCGCCGCGAGGCCGACGTGCTCCGGCTGGTGTCGCAGGGCCTGGAGACCAAGGACATCGCGACGCGGCTGTGCTACTCCGAGCGCACGGTCAAGAACGTGCTGCACGACGTGACCTCGCGCTTCCACCTGCGCAACCGCTCGCACGCCGTCGCCTACGCGATGCGCGAAGGCCTCATTTAGGGCAGGAGGTGACCGCAGGCCGTCCTAGCCTTCGGCTCATGAGCGATGAGCCGGAGAAGGTCCTGGTCACTGGGGCGACCGGGCTCGTGGGGCGGCACGTGGTCGAGCAACTCCGCCGAGCCGGGGTGCCCGTGCGCGCGCTGACCCGCACCCCGGCGACGGCCAACCTGCCCGCGGAGGTCGAGGTCGTGCAGGGCGACCTCACCGAGCCGGCCGCACTCGCCTCCGCGTTCGCGGGAGTGGACCGGCTCTACCTCTTCGCGGTGCCCGAAACCGCTCGCGAAGTCGTTGCGCTGGCTCACGAAGCGGGCGTGCGCAGAGTCGTCGTGCTCTCCGCCGCAGCCGTCACCGTCGGCCTCGACACCTACCACCACCCGCTGGTGGAGCAGGCGGTGATGGACTCCGGTCTGGAGTGGACGATGGTGCGGCCGGGCGAGTTCATGACGAACATGCTCCAGGTCTGGGCCCCGTCCGTCCGGGCCGAGCGGGTGGTCCGCTACCCCTTCGCCGACCAGGTCGGAGTGCCGGTGCACGAAGCGGACGTGGCGGCCGTCGCTGTCGCGGCGCTCTTGCAGGACCGGCACGTCGGCGCGATCTACACCCTCACCGGGCCCGCGCAGATCACCTACCGCCAGCAGGTGGCGGCCATCGGCGCGGCGCTGGGCGAGGAGGTCCACTACGAGGAGGTCACCCGCGAACGCGCCCGCGACCTGCTCAAGGCCCAGGGCGGAGCGGCAGCCGCCAGCGCCGACATGCTGCTCGGGTTCGTCGACTACGGCGGCGCGGAGAGCACAGACCAGGCAGAGGACCACTCCGAGCTGCTGCGCCCGTGGCCCGGCGTTCACGACGCAACCGGCCGCCCCGCCAGAACCTTCGAGGAGTGGGCCCGCGACCACATCGCCGACTTCCGCTGACGAGAGCTCGCCGTGGTCGCGCTGACAGGTGATGTGTGCGCCAGATGGCCAGTGTGGGAGCGGGCTGGGTATTCGACGAAGCAACAGTCAAGCTCCGTCAGCATCGCCTGGCGGTAGCGTTGAACCCGTGCCCCTGAACCAGAACCAGCCTGAACTGACTCGATGGACGATCCACGGCGAGCGAGTCGTTGACGACACGAGGCGCCTGCGCTTGAGCATCGCGTCAGTTGAACTCCCTGACGGAGTCGCATTCGAGCAGTACGTACTTAGGATTCCCAAGGCCGCGATGATGCTCGTTGTGGACGACAGTGACCGCGTCCTCATGATGTGGCGGCATCGATTCATTATCGATCGATGGGTGTGGGAACTGCCCGGCGGATACGTTGACCCGGGCGAGGAACCCGCTGTTACTGCGGCCCGGGAAGTCGAAGAAGAGACTGGTTGGCGACCGCGCGGCATCGAACAATTTCCATCTTTTCAGCCCATGGTCGGAAGTGCGGATGCGGAGAATCTAATCTTCCTCGCCCGAGGAGCGGACTACATTGGCGAACCGAAGGATATAAATGAGGCCGAGAGAGTGGCTTGGGTTCCGCTGGACTCGATCCGCGCAAGAATCGAGAAAGGTGAAATCGTGGGAGCGGCCTCGCAAATCGCCCTGCTTCATTTGCTGGCTTCCCGCTAGGCGCGAGGGGTTGGAACCCCATTTTCGCCCATGATTCGAACCGCGCCCTTACGAGCCCAAGCGTGAGCCGGAGGCGGCGCAGCAGGGCACCGCAGAGACCTACAGGCCGCGCTGACGGGGGGACATCGTGGAGTCGTCGGTGGGTGAGGTACGGGAGATCCTGCTTCAGCTCGCGTCGATCACGCAGGAGAAGATCGGCGAAGCGGAGAGCCTGCGAACCGGGGCCGAGGCGGCACATCAGGAACTGGTCCTGGTCTGGGACGGCTCGCGCCATGAGGCCGCCTACACCGCGCAGGCGTCTTGCGCGAGCGCCGTGGACGACGTCCGCGACGGGGTGTCCCGGCTGCACCGTGCGGCGGAGGTTCTGACCTCCGCCGCGCACCGGATGTGACCCGATGTCGTCTTTCTCCGAGGTCTCCGCCAGGCTGGTCGCGGCCCGTGACAGCCTGTCCCCAGGGCAGCTTCGCGAACTCGCCCGAGCTATCCGGGACGAGCTCCGGCCCGCGCTCGCACAGGTCGCCGCCGGGAGCGAGCACTACGACCTTCACGACGCGCTCGGCCTGCTCGGCAGCGCGGCGGATGCCTTCGAGGACGCGGCGAACAAGATGGACCTCACCGCCGAGCGCATCGTGTTCTATCTCGCCGACGTCTTCGCCGCGCCCAGCATCGGCGAGCCCATGCCGGTGCCCGAGCCGCAGGACCGCATCCCGGCTCGGCGAAGCTCCTCGATCCCCCACCCTTCGACGTTGCCACCGAAGTTGATGGCCCAGACCCTCGACCCGGCTTGGGCTCGCACGCACCAGGCGAAGCTTCGCGACCGCCCAGACGACACGGGACCCACGACCGGTTTGGTGTTCTTCTCCGACTTCACCGAAGGCGTCATCGGCAGCGGCTCGCCTGCGCCCGTTCGTGAAGGGCATGAGGACTCCGAAGTGGACCGCGCCGAACGCGAGACCATCAACACCTCTGGATTGATCCTGGCGAACTCCGAACACTTCCCCGCTAGGCCAGATGAGACAAGCTTCTTCGTTCAAACGCACGTTGAAACCAAAGTTGCCACCGTGATGCGGCAACGGGGGATCACCTATGCCGCCGTCGTCATCAACAACGTCAGCGTATGTGACGGAAAGCGAGGCTGTCGGGTGGCGGTGGCCGCGATTCTCCCCGAGGGGTATACCCTTGTGGTCTGGGAACGTGGCGCCGATGAGCCCGTCATCATCAAAGGAAAGGCGCTTCCATGATAGTCGTCACGGCACTCATGCTGAACAAACCCTACTTTGCTGACTCGCTCGACGAAGCGGAAGCCCTCATTGATGACGTGCTCAGTGGGAATTACTGGCAGAACATGACCAAGCTGTACATGGCAGACCGGCGCGCGGTGGACGGCTTCTATCCAGAGCACCAATTCGGCCTTGGCACCGACAGGTACGGTAGGTTCGCCGCTGCTCACTACGTCACAGACAGCGGAGATGGAATGGTGCGTCAGTCGCTCAATCCGGCGCCGCCCGCCGACGCGCCACGGATTATCTGCGACGCCGAAAGTGAAATATTCTTTCCTGCGAGCGCCGTCATCTCGCATGCGGCAGCCAAGGAAGCCGCAATGGAATACTGTCGCACCGGCGCGTTGCCCACAAACCTAATCTGGCAACCGTGCTACTGGTGCTGACGCGCGAAACCCGGCTTCGTGGTGATGCCTGTTGAAGCGAAAGAGGCCCCTTCGCTTGAGAAGCGCGCTGCCACGCCCTTGGGGACGGAGAGGAGTCCGGCGCCGAGGACGCGCTCGGCGGAGTCACGTAGGAGGGTCAGTAGAGGCCATTCCGTTGGTATCGGAGCGGTGGGACACGGTGATGTCCGCGGCATGAGCGAGTCGACGATGGCGGTGCGGACCGCCGCACCAATGGCTGCGGCGTCGATCTGGTGCTTGTCGGCAACGGCGTGGGCGAGCTGGTCCACTGCTGCTTCGAGGTCGGTGACCATGCCGCGCGTGCCGTATGCGTTGGCGTCGGCGAGACGCAGGAGATCAACGCGGCGCACCTGGATCTCGGGGTAGACGGCGGATTCTAGCTGGTGGGCGGAGTGAGGCGGGGGGCTCGCGAGGTCGTGGAGTGGGTGCCCTCGGTGAGGTGGACGCGGCGGCGCGGGATGGGGCCGGTGTGCACGGGGCGGCGTTCGGAGCCGAGGTCCAGGGTCTCGACGGCGGGGGAGAGGCCGCTGTCCACGTCGGGCACGAGCGGGCCGACCACCGCGATGCCGATACCGGGTTCCTCCAGCGGCACCCCGACGGACAAGATCGTCGGCATGCCCGCCTGCAACGGCAGCGGTAGTGATTCGAGGGACGCCAGCGCGCGCAGCACGAGCTCCAGCAGCTGGTGCTCCTCCTCGGGCCGCGAAGCCGCGACGCACAGCCGGTAGGTCAGCCGGAACCGTCGAACGGGCTGGCGCCGCGCCACGACCTTGCCGTGCGAGTCGCGGACGTCCGTCCAGTCGGTGCCGCCTTGCTCGGCCCGGATTCCCAGCAGCAGCAAGGAGATCACGGGCGAGGAAGCGTCCTCCGGCGGGCCGAGCGAGACGCGGGCGCGGGAGCCCAGCGTCGACTCCAGCACGGCCCGCAGCGCGGCGTCGATGTCGGTGATCACCTCACTGAGGGTGCACCGGCGTTGCGTGCCTGGTGGACGGTCCGGCTTGCCCGATCGGGCAGGACGGGGTGCCCGCGCGACGGGCTGGAGAGCACCTGGGGAGTCCGCGTCGCCGCTGTGAAGCTTGCGACTGAGACAAACCGGGAGGACCTATGCCGAACTACTTGGCGCCAGGGGTGTACGTCGAAGAGGTGTCCTCGGGCTCCAAACCGATCGAGGGCGTTGGAACGGCCGTGGGCGCGTTCATCGGCTTCGCTGAGAAGGGGCCCGTGAACGAGCCCGTGCTCGTCACCAACTGGACGCAGTTCACCCAGGCCTTCGGCGGTTTCGTCGACGGTTCCTACCTCGCGCACTCGGTGTACGGCTACTTCCTCAACGGCGGCGGGCGCGCCTACGTGGTGCGCGTCGGCGCGGAAGGTCCGCGCGGAGCCGTCGCGCAGCTGCCCACCGGCGCGGACACGCCGCCGCTGACGTTGCGCGCGCGGGCCGGGGTCGACGCGGAGATCTCCGTCGCGGTCGAAGAGTCCACAAAGGACACTTTCAAGCTCGTCGTGAAGAAGGCGGGCAAGGTCGAGGAGACCCACGAGAACCTCAGCACCCGCAGGGGTCCCGGCTTCGTGGTGACCGCGTTGCGCCAGCGCTCCAAACTGATCGAGGTCGAGGAGCAGCAGGCGGGCAAGCTCGCCGCCCCGGTGACCGGCACGGAGGTCGTGCTCGCGCACGTGGACGCGGCGCCGGCGGTGTCGGCGCGCGACTACATCGGCGACGCGGCCGACCGCACGGGCTTCGCCGGGCTTGAGGCCATCGACGACGTGACCATGCTGTGCGCGCCCGACCTCATGGCGGCGCACCAGCGCGGGCTGCTCGACGAGGACGGCGTGAAAGCCGTTCAGGAAGCCATGATCGCGCACTGCGAGCTGATGTCCGACCGCGTCGCGATCCTGGACAGCCCGAAGGGCCTCAACGCCCAGCAGGTCAGGAAGTGGCGCACGGACTTCGCGGGCTACGACTCGAAGTACGCGACGATGTACTGGCCGTGGGTCAAGGTCGTCGACCCGTTGTCCGGCAAGACCAACGAGATCCCGCCGAGCGGGCACCTCGCCGGGGTCTGGGCGCGCAGCGACGCCACGCGCGGCGTGCACAAGGCCCCCGCCAACGAGCAGCTGCGCGGCGTCGTCGCGCTGGAGCTGGCGATCACCAAGAGCGAGCACGACGCGCTCAACCCGATCGGGCTCAACTGCCTGCGCTCCTTCCCCGGCCAGGGCATCAGGGTGTGGGGCGCGCGGACGCTCTCCAGCGACCCGGAATGGCGTTACCTCAACGTGCGCAGGCTTTTCAACTACGTGGAGAAGTCCATTCTCCAGGGCACGAACTGGGTGGTCTTCGAGCCCAACGACCCGAAGCTGTGGGACTCGGTCAAGCGCACGATCACCATGTTCCTGCGCGGGGTCTGGCGCGACGGCGCGCTCTTCGGCCGCACCCCCAACGAGTCCTTCTACGTCAAGTGCGACGAGGAGAACAACCCGCAGGAGAACCGGGACAACGGCATCCTCACGGTCGAGATCGGCATCGCCCCGGTCAAGCCCGCCGAGTTCGTCGTGTTCCGCATCTCGCAGTACGCCGAAGGTGCAGGGCTCGAAGAATGAGAGACAAGCAGCGTAAGGGGAACCAACGATGATGGGACTGGGCCCGAACCAGAACCAGGACGCGCTCACCGCCGCCAGGTTCTCCATCACGGTGGACGGCTACGAGCTGGCCTGCTTCACCGAGCTGACCGGCATCACCACCCAGGTGGAGCCGGTGGACTACATGTACTCCTCCGACCGCGAGGTCGGCTTCAAGAAGCTGCCCGGCAGCAAGAAGCCGCCGACGGTGATCCTCAAGCGCGGCAAGACCGGCGGCATGCAGCTGTGGGCCTGGCACGAGGCCGTGCTCACCGGCAACATCGTCGCCGCGCGCAAGAGCTGTTCGCTGGTCATGTACAACTTCGACGGGCAGCCGGTCGCGCGGTACTACCTGGAGAACGCCTGGCCCTCGAAGCTGGAGATCGGGGCGCTGAAGGCGGGCTCCAACGACGTGCTCACCGAGTCGGTCACCATTGTGTGCGAACACATCCAGCGGGTGGCCCCATGAGCTCGGCGCTGCGCACGGAATACCCGTTCACGCTGCCGCGCGGCTACGTGGACGACGCGGGCACGACGCACCGCGAAGGCGTCATGCGGCTGGCGACGGCGCGCGACGAGCTGACCCCGCAGACCGATCCGCGAGTCCGGCAGAACCCGGCCTACCTGACCGTGCTGTTGCTGGAGCGCACGGTCACCAAGCTCGGTTCTCTGTCCGCTGTGGACACCTTCGTGGTGGAGAGCCTGTTCGCCTCCGATCTCGCGTTCCTCCAGGACCTCTACCGCCGGATCAACCAGGAGGGGCACACCGAGGCCACGGTGAGCTGTCCCGGCTGCGGCAACGACTTCTCGGTGGACGTCGCCGGTGATGCCTCGGGGAGATCCTGACGTACGCGGCCGACCGGCTGTGGGAGGAAGTCGCGTACGTCGCCTATTACCTGCACTGGCCTTTTGAGTCCATTGTGGACATGGAACACCCGGCCCGGGTCCGGGTCATCCAGGAGATCGGCGCGATCAACGGCCGACTCAGCGCCGTTGAGTGAGAAGGGAGTTCGCCATGCGCTGGTCGTGGCCTTGGGCGTCCAAGCGGTCGCGCGAGCGCGTCATCGCGGCGCCGCCGCGAGTGCGCCAAGCGTGGCGACACCTGCCCGCGCTCGGCCTGACCTTCAAGCGCGCGGCACCCCTCGTGGGCCTGTCGGAGCTGAGGGTGATCCACCCCCTGATCCATGCTCCGACATCGAGCGCGAAATCCTCCGACGCGCCAAGGGGAATCGTCGAGGGCATCACCACCGTGGTTCCCGTGCAGGCGGACGAGCAACCGGTGCAGCTCGTCGAACTCCCGCCGCCGGTGCACCGCGTCGTGCCGGTTCGGCGAACACCAACGATCCCCGAGCGGCTGGTGCTCGCCGAGCCGCGCTTCGTCGGTGAGCCAAGGGAGCCTGAGCAACCGCACCGACCACCTGCCTGGCTCAACCCGACTCCGTTCATGCCACTGCCGGAGGCGCCGCCGCCCGAGCCCGCTCCACGTCCGCAAGCCCGTCCTCGGCGCAACCTCGGACAGTCACGCAGGCTGGGCCTCGGCGCGCCGATCCCACAGGTGCCCGCAGCGGACGAGGAAGAGGAACCCGAAGCGGCACTCCCCTTGCACCAGCAGCTCCTCCGAGTGAAGCCGCCCACCGTCGAGCGGGTTCCGCCGGACCTGGCCGCCCGTGTCACGGCAGCGCACGGGACCGACGTCTCGGACGTGACTGTCCACAGAGGACCGGAGGTCTCCGCTGAAGCCGCTTCGCGTGGCACGCGCGCGTTCACCCGGGACGGCACGGTGTTCCTGCCCGCCGAAGCCGGGCCGATCGACGCGCCGGAGGTGCGCGGCCTGCTCGGGCACGAGCTGACCCACGTCGTCCAGCAGCGCATGCTCGGTCCCGCGTTGCCGGAAGAGAACTCCGCACACGGGCTTTCCCTTGAACTGCAAGCCATGCAGGGTGGCGAATGGGCAGCGGGGACCAAAGCGCAGCCGCCGGAGCTGCGCCATGCCCCGCCGCGAGAGCGCACGACAGCCTCCAGCGGCGCGGTGCAACACGAGCTCCCGCACGACAAGATCATGGAGATCGCCCGGGGCCTGGCCAAGAGCGAGCTGCGCGACCGGGACGACTACACCGAACCGGATCACGGGCAGGTCGAGCGCTGGTTCGAGACCGTCCGCGATGCCGGTGGTGTTACCGCGCACAAGGACATGGACGACCACGAAATCCGTGCCATGGCGAAGAAGCTCGTCGATGCCGCGATTCGCATGGAGGGCACCGGCCGGGCTCCGTCCTTCGCCGAGGTCGACAGCATGCAGAGGGTGCTGAAGCACTACCTGGACGAGGACTCCGCCGACAGCGGCGCCGCGCCCGTCGAGAAGTACGAGTCATGGTCGGACCTGCGGCGCGGCGTGGCGGCCCACCTGCTCACCCCGTTCAACGACGGCGAGCGTGATATGGCGGAAGCCGTGCTGGGCAAGGGGATGAAGAAGCTCGGGCTCGGCGGGAAGTTCTCCACGCCCGAACAGGAGAAGCCGACGGCCGCGAGCTGGACCGCGCCCTGGGCGGAGAAGGACGACCCGAAACCGGCGCCGAAGGCGCACGAGTCCTGGGGTGAGCTGATGGGCGACGCGGGCAGTTCGGTCGCCAAGTCGCTGCTCCAGCCGTACGGGATCGACCTCTCCGAGTCCGAGGACAGAACCCTGAGGGACATGGCTTCGCACCCGAGCAAGACCGCGCACTGGTTGTGGGACAACGCTCGCGGCATGGCGAAGGCCCGTTCGACGAGTGCCTGGTCGGACTGGGAACCGTCCCCGGCGGAGGAGACCGAACACGCGGTGGAGACCGCCAAACGCAACAACGGCAAGAACGAGATGGCCGACATGAACTTCGACCAGCTCGTCCACCAGATCTACCAACGGGTTCGCAGCGCACTGCGCGAGGAACTGATCGTCGGCCGTGAACGGGCCGGACACCTGTCCGACCCGCGCTAGCTGGAAGGAGAACACTATGGCAATCGGCGCCGACGCTCGGATCGCGATGGCCAACCGGTTCGAGGTGATCATGGACCACGGGGCGCACAACCTCGGCAGCTGGTCGAAGGTCCAGGGCCTCGACGTGAGCTGGGACGTGGTGGAGTACCGCGCGGGTGACGCGGGCAACGACCGCTGGTACTTCCCCGGCAACACCAAGTACCAGACGATCAAGCTCGAACGCGCCGCGTGCGAGGAGTCGAAGAAGGTGCGCGACTGGCTGTCGGCCACCTCCTTCAAGCACGGCAGCCACGGCGGCTCAGTGGTGCTCTTCGACGCCAGCGGCAAGAAGGTCATGGAGTGGGAGCTGCGCGACGTGATGCCCGCCAAGTGGGGCATCGCCGGCTTCGAGGCCATGCAGAGCAAGGTCGCGCTGGAGACCCTGGAGCTGATGCACCGCGGCTTCCTCGACGACCAGATCAAGCTCTGAGGGGGCGCGATGTCCTTGGCCAGCAACGCCCGCGTCGGCATGGCGATGCGCTTCCACGTCGCCGTCGACGGCATCGACCTCGGTGGCTGGCGCAGCTGCAAGGGGCTCTCGGTCACCTTCGAGACCGACGCCTTCGTCGACGGCGGCAACTACGAGTCCAAGACCTACCTGCCGAAGTGCCTGGACTACCCGCCGGTGACCCTGCAACGCGCGATGACCTCCGCCGACTCCTCCCGCGTGCAGGAGTGGCTGGCCGGACTCGTCGACGACTGGATGAACGGCTACGGAGTCCACAAAGGAGGGACGGCGCGCATCACCCTGCTGGACGCCAAGGGGGAGAAGGTGAGCAGCTGGTCGCTGCGCAACGTGCTGCCCAAGAGCTGGCGCGGCCCGGAGCTGGACGCCAAGGGCAGCGAGGTCGCCATCGAGCAGCTGGAGCTGCTGCACCAGGGATTCCTGTGACCGGGAGGAGAAACCGATGCTGGAGGCTTTGACCGGGCTCGCCGAGGGCCGCGTCCCCGCGCAGCTGGTCTGCCGCATGCCGCCCTCGATGGGGATCGTGCTCTTCGACTTCAACCCGGAGCAGATCGTCCTGGAGCGCACCACGGAGGTCATCACCCACCCCAACTCCTCGGCGGGTGCGTCCCCCGCGTACTTCAAGAAGTCCGACGAACCCAAGATCAACCTCAACGGCCTGGTCTTCGACGGGCCGGACACCAAGGCCAAGTGCGACCGGCTGCTGAACTGGCTCACCCCCAGCGGTGGACTCCTGGACGGCCTGCTCACCGGGGCCATGCCGCTGTCGATGAAGGCCGTGACCGGCAAGCTGGGCGTCGGCAAGCGGGTCGGAGGGCTCACGCTCTCGCCGTTCCGCGACTACACGACGAAACTGCCCAGGCTCACCTTCAACTGGGGGCCGCCGATCGCCGGGTTCTTCTACGACGTCAACCTGCTCAGCGTGAACATCACCTACACCCGGTTCAGCAAGCTCGGAATCCCGGTGCGCGCCAAGGTGAACCTGAGCTTCCGTGAGATCCGCAGCATCCTCTCGACGCTGCCCACCAACCCCACCTCCGGCGGCCCGCCCGGACGCGCGGGGCACTCCGTTTCCGAGCGGGAGACCTTGCCGGGCATCGCGGTGGAGCACTACGGCAGGCCGGGGGACTGGCGCCGCCTCGCCGAGGCCAACGACGTCGAGGACCCGATGCGCGTGCGCCCCGGCGACTCCCTCTACCTGCCCAATCCCGAGGAGCTGCACGAGAGGGGCGAGTCGTGATCAACCCGCTCAGCCTGCTCGGCAACACCGCCGACGGCGTCAGCGTCCGGGCCCGCGTGGAGATCGGGCAGATGCTGCCGCTGGGCCTCAGCTCGGAGGTGGAGGAGCGCATCCGCCGCGTCGTCGTGGACAACGACCGCAACCTGCCGGGGATGTTCGAGATCACCTTCGACGACTCCGAGGGCTGGCTGGTCGACCGCAACGGCTTCGGCATCGGCAGCTCCGTGTCGATCTACGACGGCCGCACCGACAACGAACTGATCAGCGGCGAGATCACCTCCATCGAGGCGAAGTGCTCCGCCAACGCGACCCTGACCGTGCTGCGCGGCTACGAGAAGGCGCACCGCATGCAGCGGGCCAAGCGCTCCAGGACCTTCGTGTACACGATGGACTCAGTGGTGGCGCTGCAGATCGCGGCCGAGTACGGCCTCAAGATCGGTTTCGTCGAGCCGTCGCGGCGCGTGCACGCGCACCTCGCCCAGGTCGGGCAGACCGACTGGGACTTCTTGCAGTGGCGCGCCAGCGAGATCGGCTTCGAGACCGGGGTCTCCGGCGGCTCGTTCTACTTCCGCAGGCCGGTGCGCCCCGGCGGCGTCCTGATCGGCGTCGCCAGGACGCTCTTCGGCAGGCAGACCGCGGTGGAGTTCAAGAAGGACCTGCTGACCTTCTCGCCCAGGATGACCGGCGCGGCGCTGACCCCCGAGGTCGAGGTGCGCGTGTGGGACCCGTGGGCCTGCGACGTCCGCGTCGGCAAGGCCTCGCTGCGCGCCACCACCGCGAAGATCGCCGACGACTCGCCGGAGGGCCTCGCCAAGATCTTCGCCAGGTCGTCGCTGTTCTCGCTGGCGATCCCCAAGGCGGTGAAGGTGC
Source organism: Allokutzneria multivorans (assembly GCF_039537405.1). Lineage (NCBI taxonomy): Bacteria > Bacillati > Actinomycetota > Actinomycetes > Pseudonocardiales > Pseudonocardiaceae > Allokutzneria > Allokutzneria multivorans. Next base: position 60,314 of record NZ_BAABAL010000004.1, read on the forward strand.
CCAAGCTGCCGGTGATCGGCACGCACCGCGCGGCTCCGCCGCCGAGCCCCGTCGCGCACGTCGTCACCGACCAGCCGGTCGCGGGCGGGCTGGGCGGTGCGGCGGCCGCCGAGGACCTCGCGGAGAGCATCGCCGACCGCCTCGTCTCCTGCTACGCCGAGGCGGAGGGCAGGGCGCTGGGAAACCCGCTGATCAACGCGGGCGGCCTGGTCAAGGTCTCCGGTGTGCCACGGCAGTTCCAGGGAACGTGGTCGGTCACCGGCGCCAGGCACATCTTCGACGACTCCGAGGGCGGCTACGTCACGCACTTCACCGTCTCCGGCAGGCAGGACCGCTCGCTGCACGGGCTCACCACGAGCACCCTTCCGCGCGCCCCGCGCATCGACGGCGTCGTGTGCGGAGTGATCAGCAACGTCAACGATCTGTTCCGCCGCAACAGGGTCAAGGTGACGCTGCCGTGGCTCGCGCCGGACTTCGAGACCGACTGGGCGCGCGTGGTGCACCCGGGTGCGGGGGTGAAGAGCGGCACCGTGTTCATGCCCGAGGTCAACGACGAGGTCCTGGTGGCCTTCGAGCACGGCGACGTCCGACGGCCCTACGTGCTGGGCGGGCTGACCAACAGCATGACCGAGTTCGACCTCGGCGGGCCTGCCGTCCGCACCCTCGGGGTGACCGGGTCCGTTGTGCGGCGCGGGATCGCCAGCCCCACGGGAAACCAGCTCGTCTTCGAGGACGACCTGCTCACCCTCTCCTCGAAGGTGAGCCTGGGCAGCGGGGACGTCGGGCTGTCCATGGACCGCGTCCTGGGCAACGTGACCGTCAGCGCCAAGCCCGAGGTCGGGGCGGGCGGCACCGTCGTCATCGACTGCGGCAACGCGGGCGCCGTGCAGATCAAGGCCGGTACCGGTGGCGCCGTGACGGTGGACGGCGGCGAGTTCCTCACCCTGTCCGCGCGCGCCGCCGTCCGCATCGCCAGCGACGGGATCGTGGAGATCAAGGGCACCGCGATCAAGCTCAACTGAGGAGGTGGCGATGGGCGAGCAGCAGCTGGACCGGTTCATCGGAGCGGGCTGGGCCTTCCCGATGGGCGTCGGCCCGACCGGCGGGATCGCGTTGGTGCGCCGGGAACAGGAGCTGGAGCAGGCGATGCGGCTGATCCTGTCGACCTACCCGGGGGAGCGGCCGATGCGACCCGCCTTCGGCAGCAGGTTGCGGGACTTTGTCTTCGAGCCCGTGGACACCCGCACCGCCGCCGAGCTGGCCCAGGAGGTGCGGCAGTCGTTGCTGCGCTGGGAACCCCGCGTGGACGTGGCCGACGTGACCGTGACCCCCGACCCGGAGGACCCCTCCGTGCTCTACCTGGACATCCAGTACGTGCCCAAGGGCACCAACGACCCCCGCAACCTGGTCTTCCCGTTCTACACCATTCCCGATGACGGAACCGACTACTGAGATGACCGACTGACATGACCACGTGGGGGGACCTGCCGTGACGCTTCCCGTGCCCGACCTGGACGACCGGCGGTTCCAGGACCTCGTCGACGACGCCAAGCGCCTCGTCATGCGGCGCTGTCCGGAGTGGACGGACCACAACGTCTCCGATCCCGGCGTGACGCTGATCGAGACCTTCGCCTACATGACCGAGGTGCTGCTCTACCGGCTCAACCGGTTGCCGGATCGGCTCTACGTCAAGTTCCTGGAGCTGATCGGCGTGCGGTTGTACCCGCCTGTCGCCGCGCGCGTCCCGGTCACGTTCTGGCTGTCGGCCCCCGCGACCACACCTCTGATCATCGAGTCCGGCACCGCCGTCAGCACCCTCATCGGCGGCAGTGACGAGCCGGTCGTGTTCACCACGACACGTGATCTGGAGATTGTGCCGTGCGAGCTGAAGTCCTTGCGCACCAAGAGTGCTCACGCGGAGGAGTCCGTAGATCGTCTTGCATCGCTGCGCCTCGGCGAACAGTGCGAGGTCTTCTCCGCGCGCCCGGAACCGGGTGACCAACTGTTCGTCGTGCTCACCGAGCCCGCGCCGAGCTGCGCCGTCCGGCTCGGGATGGTCTGCGTGACCGAGGGCGTCGGCGTCGACCCCGCGCGGCCGCCGTTGGTGTGGGAGGCATGGGACGGTTCGGAGTGGGTGGAGTGCACGGTGACCGGTGACGACACCGGCGGGCTCAACCGCTCCGGCACGGTCATCGTGCACGTGCCGGACAACCACGACGTCGGCGTCATCGAAGGCGAGCGCGGCGGATGGCTGCGCGCCAGGGTCGTGGAGACCGAGAGCGGGCAACCTGCCTACAGCGCTTCGCCCGTGCTGCGCGGCTTGGAGGTCGGCACGGTCGGCGGGACCGTCGAATCGGTGCACGCCAAGACCCTCCACGACGAGGTGTTGGGGGAAGCTGAAGGTGTTGCGGGGCAACGGTTCCAGGTCGGCAGCACGCCGATCCTCGTTGACGCGGGCGATGTGGTGCTCGACGTTGCCTCCGAGAACGGTTGGGTGGCGTGGGACCGCGTCGAGCACTTCGCCGACAGCGGCCCGGAAGACCTGCACTACGTGCTCGATCCCTCCGGCGGCGTGGTGGAGTTCGGGCCGCTGCTGCGTCAGCGCGACGGCAGCGCTCGGCAGTACGGCGCCGTGCCCTCGCCCGGGGCGACCGTGCGAATGGCTCGTTACGCCACGGGCGGTGGTAGGCGCGGCAACGTCGTGCGCGGCGCCGTCCAAGCGCTGACCTCCGCCATCCCGTTCGTCGCGGCGGTCGAGAACCTCGTTGCCGCACAAGGGGGAGTGGACGGCGAAACCGTTGAGCAGGCGAAGGCGCGGGGTCCGCAGACGCTGCGCAGCCGCGACCGCGCGGTCACCACCGAGGACTACGAGCTCATCGCGACCGCCGCCGCGCCCGAGCTGAGCCGCGTCCGCTGCATCCCCGACACCGAGCACGAAGGCGGCCTCCGCCTGCTGGTCGTGCCCTCCGTGCCGAACCCGTTGGGGCGATTGCGGTTCGAGGACCTCGTGCCGCGACAGGACACTGTGGACAAACTCGTCCGGCGGCTCGAAGAGGTCCGCGTCGCAGGCGTCCGCGTGGTTGTGGAACCCCCGCTGTACAAGGGCGTCACCGTCGTGGCGCGGCTGCTCGCGATGCCGTACTCCGACGTGGACAAGGTCCGTGACGAGGCGATGACCACCCTGCACCAGTTCCTCAACCCGCTCTCCGGCGGCCCCGACGGCACCGGCTGGCCCTTCGGGCGACCCGTCCACCAGGGCGAGGTTTTCGCCGCGCTGCAACGGCTGCGCGAGGTCGACCTCGTCGCCGAGGTCCGGCTCTTCGGCGCCAACCCCGTCACCGGCGTGCGCGGCAGCGAGACCCAGTGGATCGAGTTGGAGGCCAACAGCCTCACGTTCTCCTACGAGCACCAGATCAAGGTGGAGCGGCGATGACGCGCGGAGTCGTACCGGGGCTTCGAACCCCGCACCCGCTGGGCGGATTGCTCCCCGCGGTGTACCAGGAGGACGAGTTCGCCATGCGGTTCACCGCGGGGCTGGACGACGTCCTCGCGCCGGTGATGTCCACAATGGACAACTTTGTGTCCTATGTGGACCCGTTGCTGACCCCTGACGACTTCCTCGACTGGCTGGCCAGCTGGCTCGGCGTCGTGCCCGACCCCCGGCTTCCCGAGGACCGGCGCAGGCGCGCGCTCGCCGCCGCCATCGGCCACTACCGCTGGCGCGGCACCCTCACCGGCATCCGCGACCAGCTCGCCACCCTCACCGGCCACCCCGTCGAGGTCGTCGACAGCGGCGGCGTGCTCGGCGCCATCTCCCCGGGCGAACCGCTCCCCGGCGAGGCCAGGCCGTGGATCGTCGCGCGCATCCCCGCCCGCGCCGCCGCCGACCGCGACCTGGTCGAGTCCGTGCTCGCCTCCGTCAAGCCCGCGCACGTGCCCCATCGAGTGGAGGTGGTCGAAGATGCTCGTCTGCCGTAAGTGCGGCTGGGCCAACACCGGCCAGGACACCTTCTGCGGCTCCTGCGGCGGATTCCTGGAGTGGACCGGCGAGCACGTCAAGGCCCCCAAACGCCCCGAACCCGTCGTGGAGGAGCCCGAGCCGCCGAAGCTCGGCTTCTGGCAGCGGGTCAAGGCCAAGATCCACGAGTGGACCTACGTCGACGTCGGCTCCCGCCCGCCCGTCGAGACCGCCGCCACCCCCAAGCCCCCCGGCCTGCCCGGCGCCCCCAAGCCCCCTGGCCTGCCGGGCGCCCCCAAGCCGCCCCCTCCTCCCGGTGTTCTCCAGCCGCCCGCGCCTCCCGGCGTTCCCAAACCCCCTGCGCCTCCCGGCGTGCCCAAACCCCCTGCGCCTCCTGGCGTGCCCAAACCTCCGCCACCGCCCGGCGTGCCCAAGCCTCCCGCGCCGCTTGGTGTCCCCAAGCCTCCTGCTCCTCCCGGCGTTTCGAAACCTCCGGGGCCTCCTGGCGTTTCTCAGCCTCCCGCGCCTCCCGGCGTGCCCAAACCTCCTGCGCCGCCCAGCATTCCGAAACCTCCGGCGCCACCTGGCGTGCCTGCGCCGCCCAGCATTCCCCAACCTCCGGCGCCTCCAGGAGCGCCCAAGCCTCCGTCACCGCCAGGCGTTCCCGCACCGCCGAGCGCGCCCGGTGTCCCCACCCCACCGGCACCCTCCGGCGAACCCGAACTCCTGGCTTCACCCGGAATGCCGAAGCCCGCCAGAGATGACGCACTCCTCGCCCGCCCGCAGGTGCGCGCTGCCGAGGAGGAAACCGATGACGACGCGGTCGATGACAACACTGAGGAGCGCAAGGCCGCTGCCGCCGCCGCGCTGGTCGCACCCGTGCGCGACGACGGCCCGCCCAACGAGCCAGAAGCCCTTCTCCCGCAGATGCCTCGCAAGGTGGCCCCGGTCGCCAAGCGCCCGACCCGCGAGGCCCGGCCCGGCGACCTGATCTGTGGCGAGTGCGGTCAACCGAACACACCTACCCGCAAGTTCTGCAACCGTTGCGGCACAAGCCTCGCCGACGCCGAGGTCGTGCGCGCGAAGTGGTGGCGCCGCCTGTGGAGCTTCCTGTTCCGCCGCAGGACCCGCAAGGCGGGCGCTCGCCCCGGCAAGAAGGGGGAGCGCAGGCAGGGCCGGTTCAGGGAAACCGTCCTGCCGAAGTTGCGCATGGCCAGCGGTGTGGTGCTGCTGCTCATGACGCTCACCTACGCGTTCTACCCGCCCGCGAGCCAGTGGGTGAACGGCCAGGTCGATGCCGCCAAACGGCGCGTCCTGGCGTGGATCTCGCCGGAGTTCGCCCCCGTCCGCCCCACCTCCGCCACCGCGACCGCCCAGCTGCCCGGGCGCGAAGCCGTCGCAGCGGTCGATGCCTACACCAACACCTATTGGGCCGCTTCAGAAAAAGCCGTATCGCCGGCGCTGGTGCTGGCCTTCAAGGAGCCCGTCGACCTGGATCGCATCCTCGTCACCTCCGGCGCGAAGGGCGACTTCCTCGGCAATCACCGGCCCAAGCGGCTGCACCTCGTCTACTCCACCAACCAGGCCGAGGACGTCGAGCTCAAGGACACCCCCGAACCGCAGCAGAGCCCGCTGAAGCTCGGCAAGGGCGCGACCTCCGTGCAGGTGCACGTGACCGACGTGTTCCGTTCGATCAGCGGCCACGACGTAGCGCTGACCGAGCTGGAGCTGTTCACGCAGAAGAAATAGCCGAGAGAGGAAGCCATGGGCACCGTTCACTTCGAGGAACTCAAGCAGAACGCGACGACCAACCTGGCCACCACGCAGGCCTTCCAGCTCCCCGCCGACCTCGTCACCAGGCTGGAGCAGTCCCTGTCCCTCCAGACGACGTGGGACCGCTACGCCGACCTCGTCGACCACGCGCTCACCCACGACGCGAGAGCGGTGCTCACCTACGACCACGGCTCCACGATCGCGGTGGTGTCCGCGCAGTACTGGGCGAGCGTCCGCGACATGCTCCGCTACGCGATCGACCAGCTGGAGTCCCTGCGCGACACCTTCCAGACCCTCGTCGCTTGGTTCACCGGCAACCCCGGCTTGGACGACGACCTCCAGATGTGCCAACGCATCCTGGCGCACTGCGAACGCCGCATCACCGCGCTGAGGCGGTTGCTGTCCGACTGGCTGCTCAAGGACCGCGAGGCCGACGACGACACCGACACCGACACCGACACCGACACCGACACCGATGATTCCGATGACGACTCCGACACTGATGACGATGACGACGACGATGACGACGAGATCAACCGGCAGATCGCGGATCTCGACAGGGAAATAGCCCACCAGTCATCCGAAGCGGATCGGCTGGGCCGCAAGGCCGACTTCCTGCTCCTCCCTCCTGACCAGCAGAACCTCGCCCGACTCCAGGAGGAAGGCGAGGGCGACGACGACAGTGACACCGACAGTGACACCGACGGCGGAGGAAAAGGGAAAGAGAAGAAGGACTGAAACCGAAGCAGCGGAAGGAAAACGTCATGGAGAACACCGCCCCAGCCTTCGGTCAGCCCGAAGCGCTCAACGCCCACGTCGAAGTCCTCAAGTACGTCGAAGCGACCATGCGCTACCACGCCGAGAGCTTCGAGCACCTGCGCTTCACAATCCACCAGGTCGACTCCGCCGTCGTCGAACTCGGCGACCTCGACGACCTTGACGAGGACGGGTGGCAGCAGACCCTCACCGCCTACCAGACCGCGCTGGCCCACCTCGAAGCGTTCGCCAGCAGCACCACCGAGATCCGCGAGTGGTTCAAGGAGCACCAGTCCGCCTTCGCCGACGAGATCGCCCAGTACGAGACCGTCACCGCACAACTGTCGACCTGGCGCACCCACCTGACCCGCCAAACCACCCTCTGCGAGCCCCACCCAACCTGACCCACCGCGCGACTCACCAAGGTCCACCAGTCTTCAAGACCACCCAACCCCCACCCCAGCCGTCTTCAACGACGGCAAACCCTCCCGGGGCGCCGAGTTGGTGGTCTTGAAGACCCCCAACCTCCAGCGCCGCCGTGAGGCATGTCGCGGACAGGGGCGTTCTACGCTGTCGGGATGGTCCTGAGAGCCTGGTATGACCCGGACGACGACAACGAGCCGATCATCGTCGGTTCCGCGCAGGACCTGGACGCCCTCCTCGATCGGCTGGCGGTGGACGGGGCCTTGGTCGACGTGCCGCCGCTGATGCAGCTCTCCCGCCGAGACGCCGAAGGGTGGGCGGTGCTGCACATCGGCGTCAACGGTGATCGCGGTGTGCTGACCCACACCGACGGTACGGGCTCCTACGTCACCACCGACCGCACCGACGCGACTGCGACAACGATCACCTACGACTACATGGGGCACCTCCGCGAGGTCCCGGGCAACGCAGAGATCCCGTTGCCCGAGGTTCGCGAGGCCGCCCGCGAGTTCGTCAGCACCAACGGCGCCCGTCCCACGCGCGTCCACTGGCGCGCCGAGGAGTGAAGCTCAGCCGAAGGTGAAGGAGTAGGCCTGAACACCCGAACTGACCGTCGCGGTGATCGTGCCTTCTTGAACCTGTTGCGCGGCAAGGAGTTGGTAGGAGTTGGGCGTTCCGTTGACGGGGATGGTCACGGTCTGGCCGTCGCGAGTGTAAGTGAGTGTGCCGGAGCCGGAGAGCACGATCCGAACCTCCTTGGCGCGGTAGTTCAGCCGGATGCGGCCGTCCGCGCCGGTGGGCGTGATGTTCTGGCTGGCGAGGGTCCAGTCCCCGTCCAGCGCGAAGCTGTCGCGGGCCTGCTTCTCCGGGAGGCGGAAGGACTTCTCGCCGCTGGTGTAGGTCTCGGTCCCGGCGAAGTTGACGCGTTTGGTGGAGCCGAGGTAGGTCTCCTGCGTGATGCCGGTGACGTCCGGGGTCCGGTCGACGAGCCCGGTGGCCGGGGGCAGCGCGCGACCCGGGCCGGCGTCGGTGAGCAGTTGCCGGATGAGCTTCTCCGTGGTGGCGTAGTCGCCCTCGCCGAACTTGATGTGGCGCACGGTTCCCTGAGCGTCGATGAGGTAGTGCGCGGGCCAGTACCGGTTGCGGTAGTTGGTCCACGTGGCCAGCGAGTTGTCCAGCGCGACGGGATAGGTGATCCCGAAGTTCTTCGCGGCAGCCGCGACGTTTCCGGCTTCCTTCTCGAAGGCGTACTCCGGCGAGTGCACGCCGACGACGCTGAGGCCCGCCTCGCGGTAGAGCTTGTCCCACGCGGTGACGTGGGGCAGTGAGCGCTGGCAGTTGATGCAGGAGTAGGCCCAGAAGTCGAGCAGCACGACCTTTCCGCGCTGCTGCTTCAGGTCCACACCCGAGGAGTTGAGCCACTGCGTGATGCCGGTGATGTCCGGCGCGGTACCGCAGCTCTCCAGGACCGGCGCGCCGTCGGAGCACTTGTCGAGGTCCTTGTTCTGGTCGTTGACCAAGCCGCCGAGGTTGAGCGCCTTGCGGACCTCCTCGGAGTTGTTCACCTGCGCCTGCAAACCGCTGGTGTAGTCGGGAACGAGGCGTTGCAGCAGCTGCGGCAGGTTGAACACCAGGCCGAAGGACAGGGCCAGCATCAGCACGCCCGCGGTGATGCGGATACCGCGCTGGCGCTTGCGGAAGGCCTGCACGCGCTCGGTGATCCGACGCCCGGCCAGCGCGAAGACGAGCAGCGGGGTCGCGGCGCCGAGCGCGAAGGCGACGGTCAGCACGACCGTGTCGACGCCGACCCGGCCGGTGGCCCCGGCCACGGTGATGGCCGCCAGCACCGGTCCCGCGCACGGCACGTACACCGCGCCGAGCGCCAGCCCGAGCCCGAAGCCGCCGCGGTCGGGGTCCGGGCTGCGCTGGGGGAGCCAGGAGAACGGCTTCTCCAGCAGGTGCTCGAACCTCGGCACGATCAGGCCGATGCCGATCAGCGCGAGCACGACGATGCCCGCCCAGCGCAGCACGTCTTGGGGCAGGCCGAGCACCGACAGCAGCAGCGAGCCGAACAGGGTCACCAGCGTGAAGCTGAGCACCAAGCCCGCGATTACCAGGTACGGGCGCGCCGGCGAGGGAGCGGAGGACTCGGTGCGGGCGCTCTGCGCGCCACCGGAGAAGAAGATCACGGGCAGCACGGGCAGGATGCACGGGGAGATGCCGGTGACCAGTCCGCCGATCAGGCCGATCAGTGCGAGGGTCATGACCGGCATTCGCCGCTCGCGCCGTCGCGGATCGGTGCGAGCGCTCAGATCACGAAAAGGTCACGAACGGTGGATTGAGCAAACCGCATTCCGGCGGGCGGCGAATGCGGGGTGTTCCACGGGAAAGCGTCCACATCGGACAGCCCGATCAACACGATCAGGTGAATTCCTTTGTCTGGCAACGCATCGTGGATCAGTCATGCCCGACGCACAAGGAGAACTCCAGCCATGAACCGCACCGTCACCCGCTCCGTCCTCGCCGCCGGCGTCGCCTCGATCGCTCTGTTCACCGCGGCCTGCGGCTCCGGTGACACCGCGGGCGGTGCCTCCTCCTCCCCCGCCGCCCCGCCCGCTCCCGCCACCTCCTCCTCGGCGAGCACGATGGCCGACCCGGCCCGTGACCTGGTGGGCACCGGCTGTGCCGACTACGCCGCGAAGAACCCGCAGGGCAAGGGCTCGGTCACCGGCATGGCCGCCGACCCGGTCGCGGTCGCCGCGAGCAACAACCCGCTGCTCACCACCCTGGTCAGCGCCGTCTCCGGCAAGCTGAACCCGAAGGTCAACCTCGTCGACACCCTCAACGGTGGCGAGTTCACCGTCTTCGCGCCGGTGGACTCCGCCTTCGCCAAGATCGACGCCGCGACCATCGAGAAGCTCAAGACCGACGACGCGCTGCTCACCAAGATCCTGACCTACCACGTGGTGCCCACCCAGATCGCGCCCGACAAGATCGCCGGTGACAAGACCACCGTGCAGAAGGGCGCCGTCAAGGTCACCGGCAGCGGCAACTCGCTGAAGGTCAACGACGCCAACGTGATCTGCGGTGGCGTGCACACCGCCAACGCCACGGTCTACCTGATCGACTCCGTCCTGATGCCCAAGTAGCCAAGGGCGAGGCGCCGGGGCGGTGCGTTCTGTGGAGTTCCGGCCGCCCTGACAGCTCGTCCCCTCTCCCTCATCAGGGGAACAGGCGGGAGACCTCACCGGTCTCCCGCCTGGATGGCTTCATGGCGGCGGTGAGCGCCAGAACAACGCTGATCAGCGCGATACAGACGATCAGCACCGCCTGCGTGCCCGACCGGAAGAAAACGCTGCCCAGCAAGGCAACTCCGACCGTCGTGCCGAGCTGCTGCACCGCGTTCAGCAATCCGGACGCCGAGCCGGTCTCGTGCTGGGCGACGCCGGAGAGGGCGTTGCCGAAGAACGGCACGGTGAACACACCCAGGCCGAGCCCGGTGACGAACAGCGGCACCACGGTGAGCGACAGAGCGAGCCCCACCAAACCCATCAGCGTCAAACCCAGGCCGACGCGCATCACCTTCGCGCCGTAGCGCGGCACGAGCACCGCCCCCGCGACCCACGAACCGAGCGCGAGTCCGACCGACCACGGCAGCAGCGTGAGCGCGGTGGTGGACGGGCTCTCGCCCCGCGTGAGTTGCAGGAACAGCACGAGCACGAACAGCAGGCCGCTCATCACCGCGAAGAACGCCAACGAGCCAGCCAGTGACGCGGCGAAAGCCCTGCCACGGAACAAACTCGGCTCAACGAGCGGATCGGCTCGGCCGCGCTGGTGAAAGGCGAACCCGACCAGTACAGCGAGCCCGACCAGTACAGCGAGCCCGAACAGCCACGCGGGTCCTCCCGACACCAACGGGAACACCACCAGGCTGATCCCCAGCGACACCACCAGGGTTCCACCCACGTCCAGCCGTGGCCGGGTGGGCGAGCGGTCCTCCAGGATCAACGGCGCGACGGCCAGCACCGCCAAGCCGAGCGGAACGTTGATCAGGAACACCGGCCGCCACCCCAGCCCGTCGGTGATCACGCCGCCCACCACCGGCCCGCACACCGAGGACAGCGCCATGACCGGGCCGATCGTGCCCAGCGCCTTGGCGACCTCGGCCCCCGCGAACATCGCCCTGATCAGCCCGAACGTCTGCGGAATGATCAGCGCCGCGCTCGCGCCCTGCACAGCCCGCGCCGCGAGCAGCACCGCACCGGTCGGCGCCCACGCGCACACGGCGGAGCAGGCCACGAAGACGAGCACGCCGACGACGAACACCCGCCTGCGGCCGAAGATGTCGCCGAGCCGCCCGCCAGTGATCAACAGCACGGCGAACGGGAGCGTGTAGGCCGCGCTCAACCACTGGAGCGTGGCGTCGCTGACGGCGAGATCCGTGCGGATCGCAGGCCCCGCGACGGGCATCACGGTGCTGTCGACCAGGTTCATCGCCTCGGCGAGCAGCAACGCGGCGAGCGCGGGCCACCGCCAGCGGTAGGGCTGACTTGTCATGTCCGCGAGGCTACGAACGCGAGACGTTTCTAGCCTCAAATCACCCTGGGGGTGACGGATAGTGCCACCAGGGCCGGTCTAGCATCGGAATATGCCACTCGATGAGTTGGACCGCGCGCTGATCCACGCCCTGCACGTCGACGGCCGCGCGCCGTTCAACCAGGTCGCCGCGGTGCTCGGAACGTCGCAGCAGACCGTGACCAGGCGCTACCGCAAGCTCCGCTCGGAGGGCGTGCTGCGCGTGGTCGGCATGACCGACGCCCGCCGCCTCGGCCAGGTCGAGTGGTTCCTCCGGCTGCGCTGCACCCCGGACACCGCGCAACCGGTCGCCCAAGCGCTGGCGCGGCGGCCGGACACCTCGTGGGTGCAGCTCACCTCGGGCGGCACCGAGATCTCCTGCGTCGTCCGCGCCCCGGAGCGCAACGCGCCGCAAGCCCTGCTGCTGCACCAACTTCCGAAGACGCCCCGGATCGTGTCCGTGTCCGCGCACTGCCTGCTCCGCTCGTTCGTCGGCGGCCCGGTCGGCTGGCACGGCCGCGCGAACGTGCTCACCGACGATCAGATCGCGCAGCTGACGCCGACCTTCGACGCGGGCGCAGGCGCGGCGGCGGACGACGAACGACTGCTGGCCGCGCTGCAACAGGACGGCCGCACCACCTACGCGGAGCTGGCCACCACGACCGGAATGTCCGAGCCGACCGTGCGCCGTCGCGTCAACCAGTTGCGCGGCAACGGAATCCTCTACCTGGACATCGACATCGACTCGGCGGTCCTCGGATTCCACGCCCAAGCGATCCTGTGGTTGTCCGTGCGCCCAGCGCACCTGGTCGCCGTCGCCGAAGCCCTTGCGCAGCAACCAGAAGTGGCGCTCGTCGCGATCACCACCGGCTCGACCAACCTGCTCGCCAAGGCCGTGTGCCGCGACATCGACGCGCTCTACACCTACTTGACCGAGCGCGTCGCGTCGATCGAGGCGATCGAGCACTTGGAGACCGCTCCGGTGATCCGAACCGTCAAACGCGCCGCCACGTGATCACCGGCGAGACACGAGGTCCGGGGGAGCGACAGAACCAACCTGCACGAGCACCGTTCGCTCAGCACGCACAGGCGGAGAACCAGCCACAGACACGGCGACAGCAGTGCGAATTCCCGCCGTACCACCGCGAAAAACCAACATCGGCACCCGAAAAGCGCCATCAGCGCCAGCGATCGCACCGACCTTCTCCGGCCCGCCCACCAACGTGACCGTCACGGCAGCGCCAGGCGGGAAACCAGTGCCCGCCACGGTCACCACGGAGCCAGGTCGCCCCACGGCGGGGGTCACGGTGAGCGTGCTGGGCACACCAGTGCCGACCAACAGCACGAGCGCGCGAGCCCGGTCAGCGGAGTGCTCGATCTGAAGCACAGCGTGCCGCGCCAACGCTCCGAGCGGTTGGTGTCGCACCGTGATCGCGCAGCTCCCGCGCGCGGGAACGCTCGCGCAGTTCGACGTGAACGCATAGTCGCCGGGGTGGCCGCTGTCGGTGAGCACGGACTTGGTGATCCGCACCGCAGTATCGCCGGTGTTGCGCAGCTCGACTGATTTCACCGCGCCCATCGTCCCCACCAACGCCGTCCCGAAGTCCACTGTGTACGGACTGATCTCCAGCGCGCCAGGCCTGCTCGGAACACCCGGATCTCCCGGGTCGCCGGGGTCGGGATCGCTGACCGTGCCGGTGAGCTGCACCGTAACCACACCGCCGCCGCCCAGAACGACCTCCAGCCTGCCAGTGCTCGTACCAGGTGTCGTGCGCCGGAACCGTACGGACACAGCGCATTCTTCGCCCGCGTGCAGCGTGCGCGCCGAACACGTCTCGGTGGGGTAGACCTCGAAGTTGCCCACAACACGCGTGCTGCTGATCGTCAACGGCCCAATTCCGTTGTGCCGAAACGCAACAGCAGCGGGCGTGCTGCCGTTCAATGACATCGAGCGCGGATCAGGAGTCAAGCTCGGAGTGAACGTGCGCAAGAACGCGTCCTCGGTGCCGTTGTCATCGCCGGACACCAAATCGCTCGCGGCGGAAACGAAAACGACCGACGAGCCGTTGGACGCGATCTGCGGCGCGCTGCTCGTCCCGTTTCCCGGGCACGTCGAGTTCGCCGGAGCGCAGTTCTGGCGCGTGCTCGGCGAAGTCAACGCGCCAGGCAATCGCGGAAGCCCAGCTCGCTCCCGCTGCTCGTCCTGCACGAGGTCGCGGGTGACGATGCTCGCCGGAGCCTCTGGAACCGAAGCTCCGTCGTGCACGTTCGGCGCCGCGGTCGCGAACGAGACGTAGCGACCGTCCGCCGACAACGAAGGCGCCGACCCGTCCACGACCGCGCCGGAGGTATCGCGCGACACAGTGATCGTGGCGCCGGAAGCACGGTCGAACACCATCGCACGCCGATCCGAGGTGAAGGCGATCTTCTTTCCATCACCGGAGATCGCTGAATCCGCGTGCGTGCCGGTCGAGTGCACCAGGGCCGGAGGGCCGCCGTCCAACGACAGCGCCATCACGGCCTCTTTCTCCCCTTGCAAGCCGACGATCGCCGTAGCCTGCTTGCCGTCCGCAGAAAGCGAGTGTGAGCTTACGCCCGTAGCCGTGCTGCCCTCCGGAGCCATGGCGACGGTCTCGACGCGGGTCGGCGGGAGGATGTGTCCCGCCGGGTCCTTGTCCAGCCGCGTGAGTGCGAGCTTGGCCAGCGTGTCGCTCCCGCCCTGAGCCCGCCGGGGACCGAAGGAGAAGGACAGAACGGGACGCCACACCCACAACACGACGCTCGCATCAGCGCTCAGGACCGGTGCATGGGTATCGCCGTACTGCGATGAGGACAGCACCGCGCGCCCCACGAACGTGCACGCGCCACCGTTGCCCCGGTCGCACACCACGACATCAGGGCTGGAGTCGTTGTCGGTGGTGCCGAGGTTGCTCGCATTGGTCTCGAAGGCGACGTAGCGGCCGTCAGCAGAGATCGACGGCAGGCTGCTCGGGCCGTCGGCGGGCTCGGCGATCCCTTTGCTCATCAACGTCACCACGCCGGTCCTGGTGTCCCGCACGTACACGTCGGACCGACCCGCGACGGCGAGCGGGGTGAGCGCCGCGGTGCTGCTGAACGCGACGAAACGCCCGTCCCCGGACACATCGAAGTCCACAGTGGACGGACCGAGTCGCGTGGTGACACCGGGCGCGACCGCGCCGAGCGCGGAGGGGACCGGCAGTACGGACAGGGAGAACACCAGCGTCACGACCAGCGCGACCGGGACGAAGCGACGCACAACCGACCTCCTCGCACAGCGGCATCGACGCTATCCGCGCGACCGCGCCGCGCCGGGCACGCGCGGATGCCCGGAGGGGCAGTTCTCGCTGCCCGTCGGGGTTCCTCGCTCGCCGGTGCCCGAGACGGGCGCTTCGGTGCACTGTGCACCGCATGGGTGTTTCCGTGTCGCTGGCCACCGCCGAGCTCTCCGTTGAGCCGGGCGAGCCAACCGTGTGCGAGGTCGTGGTCGTCAACACCGGCACCGTCGTCGACCACCTCGACCTCTCCGTCGTCGGCGATCTCGACGGCTGGGCGAGGGTCGAGCCCGCCACGCTGAACCTCTTCCCCAACCAGGAAGCGACCGTCGAGCTGATCTTCTCGCCGCCGCGTTCGGCCGAGGTCCTCGCTGGCTCGGTCGTCTTCGGCGTGCGTGTCGCCTCCCAGGAGGACGTGGACGGCTCGGCGGTCGCCGAAGGCGTGGTGACGGTCAACGCCTTCACCGAGCTGGACGCGGAGCTGGTGCCGCGCACCGCACACGGCCGCCGCACGGCGCGTCACGAGCTGGCAGTGGACAACCGGGGCAACCAGCCGGTGCTCGTGCAGGTGTTGGCTGACGACCCCGACGACCAGCTCAAGGTGCGGGCCTTGCCGGAGTCCTTCGAGGCTCCGCCGGGCAGCGCCACCTTCCTGAAGATCAAGGTCCGCCCGCGCCGCCGTTTCCTGCGCGGGCCGAACCGGACGATCCCCTTTCAGGTCCACGTCTTCGCGGCGGACGACCGGGTCGAGCTCGACGGCACGATGGTGCAGGAGCAGCTGCTGCCGCAGTGGTTGCTGCCCGCACTGCTCGCCATGGTGACCGGTGCGGCGACCCTGCTCGTCCTGTACTTCACCGTGCTGAAGCCGAACGTCACCACCGCCGCCCGGGAAGCGGCGGCGGGAGCGGCCAAGAACGCCGTCGACGGGCACCGCGCCGAGCTGGCTCCGACGCTGGCGGCGGTGCAGCGCAAGGCCGACCAGGCCGATCGGCTCGCCGAGGTCGCGGCCAAGGCGGCGGGCGTGGACCCGAAGGTGATCGAGGACATCCAGGCGAGCCCCACGCCCACCCCGACCCCCGCTCCCGGCGCGGGGACGGCCACCGGCGGGCTCGCCACGGACTTCCGGATCCAGACCTCGGTGCAGCCGGGCAAGTCCGGGACAGCGGTGAAAAAGGTGGAGGACGATCGGGTGCTGGCATTGACCGACATCATCCTGCAGAACCCGGGCGCGGACACCGGCACACTCGAACTGCGGCGCGGCGAGAATGTGTTGCTGAGGGTGAACCTGGAAAACTTTCGCGATCTTGACTACCACTTCGTCCGGCCCATCGAGTTCGGGCCGAAGAGCCAGGTCGTGCTGTCGGTCGACTGCCGCAACCCCACCACGGCGCCGTGCACGGCGGCGGCCTACTTCACCGGGAACACCAGGCCCGCGGCCTAGGGCCGCTGTAGCGCTGAGTGAATTCACGCGCGTGTTCTGCTCTGTTCGAGTGGTGAATGCGTATCGATTCGAAGACCCGTTCGTGTCCGAATCGATGCTTGTTCCGGAGTCCGCGCGGCGGCTATTTTTGGAAGCCCTCGTGAAACAATCGCGCCCCGAGTTCCGGAAAGAATGCTTTCCGCTGAACGGGGTGGATCTTCAGCGCGAAGAACGGTAATGGGAGGCGTTGTGGGACCGGCGGTGCACCGTGCGCAGTGACGGAGTGGTCGACGCTGGTGCCGTCGAGGGTGGCCGCCCCCGGTTCGTCGGCCGCGAGGCCGAGCTGGAGCAGATGTCCGAGGCGCTGGCCAAGGTCGTCTCGGGCGTGCCGCAGACGGTCTGGGTGGTCGGCGCCGCCGGGATCGGCAAGACCACCTTCGTCCAGCGCGCGCTCTCCGCCCTCGACGTGCCCGAGTTCACCGTGCTGGACGCCACCGGTGACCCGGGGGAGTCGGTGCTGGAGTTCGGCCTGGTCGACCAGATCGCCTGCCGCGTCGACCCCGTGCTGCTGCGCTCGGTCCCGTTGCTCTCCGGCGCCGCGCCCGGGACCAGCCCGTTCGCCGTCGGAGCGCAGCTGCTTGAGGTGCTCTCCGTCCTCCAGGCCGACCGCCCGGTCGCCGTGGTCGTCGACGACGTGCACTGGGCCGATCCGGGCTCCGCGCGCGCACTCGGCTTCCTGCTGCGCCGCATGCGCGCCGACCAGATCCTCACCGTGCTCATCCGCCGCGGCCGAGCCGGCTACGACCCGGAGAGCGCGCTGCACCAGCTCGAACGCAGCTGCCCCAACGCCACCACCATCGAGCTGTCCGGGCTCAGCGGCCCCGACGTCGGCGCGCTGTCGCTGGCGATGCGCGGGGAGGAGCTGGCGGAGGCCACCGCCGAGCGGCTGCGCGCGCACACCGGCGGAAACCCCTTGCACATCAGGACTCTGCTGCACGAGCTGCCCGGGGACGCCCTCGACGACGACCGGCTCGCGCTGCCCGCGCCCAGCTCGCTGCTGACCGCCGTGCGCGCCACGCTGGAGCGTTTACCGGGTCAGACGCGCGCTCTGCTGGAGGCGCTGGCCGTGCTCGACGAGGTCAGCCCGCTCGCGCGCGTCGCCCACGTCGCCGGGATCGCCGATGCCACCCTCGCCGTGGCGGCCGGACTGGAATCCGGCCTGCTCAGCCACGCTTCCAGGGAACCCTCGCGCCCGCTGCGCATCTCCCACGGCCTGCAACGCGAAGCCATCTACGACCTGATCCCGCCGCGCCGCCGCGTCGACCTGCACGAGCGCGCCGCCGCCGTCAGCGATCCGATCAGCCGCTGGGCTCACCGCGTCGCCGCGGCCGCGGCCACCGACCCCGGCCTGGCCCGCGAACTCGAAGCCGCCGCGCACAGTGCGGGCAACCTCGGCCAGCACATGCTCGCCGCCCGCTACCTGCGCTGGGCCGCCGACCTCTCCAGCGAGCGCGCCGACCACGAACGGCGGCTGCTCACCTGCTGCGTGCACATGGTCTTCGGCTCCGAGCGCTCCTCCGCGCTCGCGCTGCGCCCCCAAGCCGAACGCTGTTCGGTCAGCCCGCTGCGCTCCCTCGCGCTCGGTCTCATCGCGCTGTTCTCCGAGGGCGACCGCGCCGCTGCCACCCGTATGCTCACAGACGCTTTGCAGCGCTGCGGTGAACACGACGGGTGGGCCAGGGCCGTCTCCGCCGCGGGTCTGTCCGGCGCGCACATGTGGTCCGGCGCCGCGCACGCCGCCATCGAACCCGGACGGCTCGCCCTGCGACTGGGCGGGTTGCCCGTGCGGCTGGCCGACTTCGTGCGCGTGTTCATCGCCGTCGCCCGCTGCCGCGTCGACGGCATGGACAGCGGCCTCGCCGAGTTCGCCGACATGCCCGCCGACGCCGCCGAAGTGCCGCCCGAGCAACTGGACTCGCTCATCTGCCGTGGCGCGATCCGCACCATGCTCGGCCGCTTCTCCGAGGCCGGGACCGACCTGCGCACCGCCGTGCTGCGTGGGCGCGGCGGCGTCTACACCATGTCCGGGGCCAGCCCGCACTCCTACCTCGCGGCCATCGGCTACGTGCAGGGGGAGTGGGAGGACGCCTCCATCCTGGCCGACCAGTCGCTGTCGCTGGCCGACCCCGACGAGCACCCGCACAACCGCGCGCTGCGGCACATGGTCGCCTCGTTCGTGCCTTCCGGGCGCGGCGACTGGAGCACCGCCACCGACCACGTCCGCACCGCGTGGGCCAACGCCCAGCTGCTCGGCAACCCCCAGGACCTGCGCTACGCCGTGATCGCCGAAGCCACGTTGCACCAGGCCAAGGGGCGGCACACCGAGATGCTGGCGACGCTGCGCGCGCTGCGGCACGACGAATCCACCCATCGCAACGGCACCCACACCTGGTGGGAGCTGTGGTGGCGGCCGCTGCTCGTGGAAGCGCTCATCGCCACCGGCCTGCGCGCCGAAGCCGCCGAACAGCTCGCCGTCCTGCGCGGGCGCGCCGCCGGAGTGGACTACCTCGCGCCGACGATCGTGCGCCTCGATCTCGCCCTCGCCGGGGGAGCGGGTCCCGGGTGGGTCGGCGACCGCGTCGACGAGCTCGCCCGTCGCGGCCCCCGGCGCTGCTTCCTCCAAGCGCAGCTGGAGTCCGACTTCGGCAAGGGGCTCGCCGAGACCGGGCAGCTGCGCCGTGCCGTGCCGTACCTGACCAGCGCCCGCGACCGCTTCGCCGAGCTGGGCGCCGCCCCGTTCGAACAACGCGCGATCGCCCTCATCGACAAGCACGCGCCGAGCCTCTCGCCCGCCGTCGCCGGGCTCGCCGAAGCCCCCGTTCCCGGGTTGTCCCGCCGCGAGGGCCAGGTGGCGCACCTGGTCAAGCTCAACCTCACCAACCGGGAGATCGCCGCCCAGCTCTACGTGACCACCAAGACCGTCGAGTACCACCTGGCCAACGTCTTCCTCAAGCTCGGCGTCGCCAACCGGCGCGAACTGCGCGAACGGCTCGCCGCCGCGCCGCCCGCGCCCCGTGCGAGCGCGGAAAGCCTTCCCCGGTAACGAGAAACCCTGCGCCTTCGGCTGCCCGTTCAGGCATCCCGGCGGCGGCGGGGGCTCGCGAGAATGGGTGCTGTAACCGCTCTCCCCAACGGAGGAGGTGCCTGTGGCATCCCTGGAGCAACTGCCTCAAGAGGTGCGGGACAGACTGAGGGAGTACGGCGTCGAGGACCTGTCCGTGTTCCAGCGGCAGGCCGCCACCACCGAGGCGCTGCTCGCGGTGGTCGAGGAGCAGGTCACCGCTCTGCGCCAGGAGGCCGAGGCGGTCAGCACGCGGATCGAGTACCTGCTGTCGGTGCTGCCGCAGTACGCGGGCGGAGCGCTGTAGATGATCCAGTTCGCCGACCTGCCGCAGGACCTGCGCGACCAGCTCGCCGAGGCCCTCGGCTTCACCCCGACCCCCACCGCCGACATCGCGCCCCTGCTCCGGCAGCACCTCCAGGCCATGCGCGAGGCCACCCACGACCTCCTCACCCAGGCCAAGAACCTCCAGAGCGTCACCGCGGGCCTGCGCATGCGCCGCGGCTGAGCCTGCGGTGCTCCAGCACGGCAGCGACCACGAAACCGCCGGTGCCACCGATCGCCAGCGCCCAGGCACACCAGGCCGACCCGTTACGCTCCAACCGGTCCCGTAGCGCAGAGGCAGGCGCCCCGTTCTGGCAGAGCGGACACGCCGGTTCGAATCCGGCCGGGACCACCACGCAGTCCTCATACAAACCGCAGACCGTACGAACTCTCGTACGGTCTGTGCCTCGTTCGTCATGTTGTGTAACCACGTTGTCGAACGGGACCGTGAGCGCGGTCGTCGGCCTGCTGTTCTCGGTGTACTGCACCTCCCCGGTTGCGCACACCGATCCACGCCGCAGCTGGGCAACGTGCGGCTCGAGCTGCTTGACGAGCGCACCCAGCTCTTCGTCGGCGACGTAGAGCAAGGTGACCGTTCCCCGCGGCGCGGCGTGCTGGTTGGCGAGCAAGCTCCGCTTGGCGAGATCTAGTCCGCGTCGGGCGTCTCAAGCAACAGCGACCGACCGGCCATCAGAGCGAGCAGTAACGGCCTTGCGAGGAGCGGCGATCTGGAAGCTTGTTGACCACCTTGAATATCTCGCCCGGCGTGGCATCTCGTCGTGTCACCGGTGCTGCAAGTCCTGGTGAAAGCCTGTCATCTCACCGAGCTACCCATGCCGACCTCGTTGATGTACGGCAAATCCACGACGCAGCAAGCCTGTTCGGCTACCGCCATGCTGCTGATGATGACGATTTCCCGTTCTGGATCAAGGAGAGCGAGCGCGTGCGAGGGCGGTGGCGCTGAACCGCGCCGTAAGCCCTGAGGTGCGAAGGGCTTGCGGCCTCACTCGGATGGCTGTTCGCGCCAACTAGGCCACGCGCGTGAACCGTTCTGAAAGCCTCCGATTTCGCTGCTCTCCCGCTGTAGCGTCCCCAGCTGCACTAGATCATCTGCCGTGGCGAGCGAGAACTCGGGGGACTACTGCATGTACGGAAGCGTCGGGGACCTGCGCTCCCAGCTGCTTCAGCTTGTCGAGGAGCTACCCATCTCCGTAGTGCTGCAGAACAAGACCGACGCTCTTGCCGCAGCCGGCGAGCTGTCCGAAGCCTGGCGCTCCACTCGCGAGACCGACGCGGCCGAGGTCATCAGGTTCATCCACCAGGCCGTCGATCAGCTTGAGGGTGTCGGGGAGCGGTTCGCCACTGTCGGAGACCTCGTGTCCGCCTACGCCAACGGCATCTAGGCCGCTAGGTGGCGAACGTTGGTGAGGTGGCCGAGCGGCTTCACGCCGCACTGCAGGACCTCCGCCCGGATGAGCTGATCGCTTCAGCTGCGCGCCTGCGCGAGGAAGTCCTCGTTGTTCTCGCCGCAGCCGCGGCCGACAGTAACCGACCGGAGCTCCTGGAGGCGGTCGAGCTGCTGGCGGGTGTACCGGATGAACTCGAAGCTGCCGCTGCGCTCTACGAGCAGGCTCGCGGCGGAACCGAGGAGTACATCCAACGGCACAGTCGCGCGGGAAGTTCGGGCGTACTCCCCGGCGCCGCCGAGTACGAGGTTGCAGCGCCGTCCTCCAGCTCAAGCACCGCACCGAAGACCGACACGATTACGACATCTCCAGCCGCGACGAAACCCAGTACCACCAAAGCTTCTGCGGTCCCGCCGAGGCCCGCTGGCTTCGGCTGGACAACCTCCACCAACTACCGCAAGACCTTCACCGACGCCCATCCGGAGACTGCGGGCAAGGTGGTCGTGCACCACGCGGTTGAGCAGCAGGTGCTCAAGTACTTCCCGGGCGTCGTGCAGACGGAGGAGATGCACTCCCTCGAAAACCTCCGTGGCATCCCCAAGGGCCCCACCAACAACCTGGTTCACCTCAGCGCTATCCGCAAAGCCTGGAACCGCTTCTACAAGCCGTTCCGGGACAGCAACACCGTTCCCAGCAAACAACAACTGCTCGATTTCGCTACCATGATCGACGATCAGTACGGCACGTCGTTCAACCCCAACATCCGGTGAGAAGCAGGGACAGATGAAGTATTACACCGTCGAACCGGAGGTCGCTGGCGACTTCGGCGACAACACCGTCTTCGACCGCACCGTCCAACCAGCAGCTGTCACGCGCCTCGAGTACCGGTTCACCAACTGGCTCGGCGATGCCATCCTGGAGTGCACTCCCTGCTTCATCGTCACCGAGACGCTGGCCGAGGCGATCGCCACCGCCGGTCTCAGCGGAGCGAGGTTCGATGATGTCGAGATCAGCCTGTCCCCCGAGGGCGAAGAGCTGATCGAAGAACCGCTCCCGGCCTGGAAGTGGCTCCGCTTCACCGGTGCACCCCACGGCGACGACTTCGGCTTGGACAAGAGCATGCTCGTGGTGTCCGAGCAGGCCCTGAAACTGCTGCGTGAGCACGGCTTGGAGTATGCGGATGTCGAGGAAGCTGCTCCTCTCTAGAGGAACCTCCATGACCGGCTGCCACTGAGGTTCGTAACAACGAGGACTGGTCGTTCCGTGGCATGCTCTGTCGAGCAGGATCGACAGACTGGAAGCCGATGGCATCACAAGCGCTGAGGCTCGAGTGCCGTGAGTCGTCACCGGGATGGTTGTTCGCGCCAACTAGGCCACGCGCATGAACCAGTCTGAAAGCCCCCGATTTCGCTGTTCTCCCGCTGTAGCGTCCCCGGCTGCAACGCATCGTCTGCGGCTGCGAGCAAGAACTCGGGGGACTCCTGCGTGCACGGAAGTGTCGGTGATCTGCGCGCCCAGCTGCTTCAGATCGTCGAGCAGCTGCCCGCCGCGGTAGTCCTCCAGAACAAGACCGACGCCCTCTCCGTGGCCGCCGAGCTGGCCGAAGCCTGGCGCTCCAGTGGCGACACGAGCGTCGCCGAGGTCGTCGGGTTCATCCACCAGGCCGTCGATCAGCTCGAGGGCGTCGGGGAGCGGCTTGCCTGTGCCGGAGACCTGGTGTCCGCCTACGCCAACGGCATCTAGGCGGCCGGGATGACGAACGTTGGTGAGATAGCCGAACGACTTCGCGCCGCGCTGCAGGGCCTCCGCCTGGAAGAGCTGAAGACCTCCGCCGAGTACTTGCGTGAGGAAGTCCTCGTCGTTCTCAGCGCGACCGCGGCCGAGAGCAGCCAGCCGGAACTGCTGGAGGCCGTCGAGCTGCTGGCAGGCGTGCCCGACGAGCTCGAAGCCGCCGCCGCCCTCTACACGCAGGCTCGCAGCGGAACCGAGCGATACATCCAGCGCCACAGCCGGGCTGGACGTGGAGGCGTTCTCCCCGACGCTCCGGTAACTCCCGCAGCGGAGCCGTCCTCCGGCACAAGCGTCGCGCCGACAGTAGACGCGTCTACGACGCCTCCAGGCAAGACGAAACCCAGCAGCACCAAGGCGTCGCCGCGCACGGGCAAGCCCGCCAGCTTCGGCTGGACGACCTCGACCAACTACCGCAAGACGTTCTTCGACGCCCACCCCGACACCGAAGGCAAGGTGGTCGTGCACCACGCCGTCGAGCAACAGGTGCTCAGAATTTTTCCCGGCGTGGTGCAGACCGAGGAGGTTCACTCCCTGGAGAACCTGCGAGGTGTTCCGAAGGGGCTCATCAACAACCGAGTGCACCTCAGCGCAATCCGCATCGCTTGGAACGATTTCTACAAGCCCTTCCGCAAGAACCGCACTCTTCCCACGAAACGGCAGCTCCTCGACTTCGCTACCATGATCGACGACCAGTACGGCACGTCGTTCAACCCGAGCATCAGGTGAGGCGTCCAGCCATGGGGTACTACATCGTCCAGCCCGAGGTCGCTGGCGACTTCGGCGACAACACCGTCCTCGACTTCAGCGTCGAACCGGCGGTGGTGACGCGCTTGGAGTACCGCTTCTCCGACTGGCTCGGCGACGCCGTCCTCGAATGCACCCCCTGCTTCATCGTCACCGAAGCGCTGGCTGCCGCGATCACCGAGGCTGGTCTCACCGGGGTCGAGTTCGACGAGTTGGAGGTCAGCCTCTCGCCCGAGGGCGAAGAGCTGATCGAGGAACCGTTGCCTCGCTGGAAGTGGCTGCGCTTCACCGGCAAGGCGCACCAGGAAGACCTGGGTGTCGACGAGGACTTCATGCTCGTGGTGTCCGAACGAGCACTTGCTGTGCTGCGCGAACACGGACTGAACAACGCCCGCGTGACCGAGGCACTCCAATAGCTGGGGTGCGAGCCGCGACCAGCAAGCCCTGTGGCCACACCTCGGCCATGTCCAGCAACCGCCGCACGGGGCGGGAGGGGTTTGCAAGAGCCTCGACGAGGACCGCATCTGCCCCGCACCGATCAGAAATCCTCCACCAGCCGTCAGTTCTGGCAGGCCCCGCACACCGGAGGAAGGATTGGTGACCATGACCGACGCCAAGTCGCTGGGCGCCGACGAAGCCGCGTTCATCGCGGTGGCCCGCTCGGGTGACACGGCGCGGTTCGCGCTCATCACCGAGCGCCACCGGCGTGAGCTGCAGGTGCACTGCTACCGGATGCTCGCCAACTACGAGGACGCCCAGGACCTGACGCAGGAGACGTTCCTGCGCGCGTGGAACAAGCGGGAGTCCTTCAAGGGCCATGCCGCCCTGCGGACCTGGCTGTACCGGATCGCGACGAACGCCTGCCTCGACTTCCTGGAGAAGCGCACGCCCGTACCGTTCGAGCTGCCGGACCCCGGCGCCGACATGCCGCACTTGCAGCCGTACCCCGACCTGATGCTCCCCGAAGACCCGCAGGAATCGGTGGTGGCTCGGGAAACGGTCGAACTGGCGTTCATCGTCGCCGTCCAGCACCTGCCACCGAGACAGCGAGCGGTGTTCATCCTGCGCGACGTCCTGGGCTGGCCGGCGTCGAAGACCGCCGACGCCCTCGAACTGACCGTCGCCTCCGTGACCAGCGCGCTGCAACGGGCGCGCGTGACCATGCGCGAGCACCTGCCCGGCCGCCGCCTCGACTGGCGCAGCCCCGCCGCACACGAGCTGTCGAACGACGAGCGGGCCGCGGTGAAGGCCTACATCGACGCCCATGAGCGCAACGACCTCGACCTCTTGACCTCCCTGCTCCGCGACGACCTGCGCTTCGCGATGCTGCCCGGGGCGGGCACCGTGACCAGGACAGCCAAGGACGCGGTGGACGGCTGGGTCTCAGGTGGGCTCTTCCAGCGCGGTCACGACGACTGGCGCGGCGTCGCCACAACGGTCAACCGCATGCCCGCCGCCGCGCTGTACCTGCGCACCCCCGGCGAGCGGGAGCACCGGCTGTTCGCCATCGCGGCCCTGCACGTCGTCGACGGGAAGATCGCCGAGCTCACCGGGTTCGACGCCACCGGCAAACCCTGGCTGGGCTTGGCCCGGACACTGTGATCACACCGACGACGGCGTCGTCTCGTACCGCGTCATCACCACGCCGCCCGGAAAGCTCCGCGTCTGCACCAGGTTCAGGTTCACCCGGCTCTCCAGCGCGGTGAAGAACGGCATGCCACCGCCCACCAGGACGGGGTGAGTGACGATCTCGTACTCGTCGACGAGTCCGGCACGCATGGCCGCTGCGGCGAGCGTCGCGCCACCGACCCGCATCGGCCCGCCGTCCTCGGCCTTGAGCCGGGCGATCTCCGCGACCGCGTCACCGGTGACCAGGCGCGCGTTCCAGTCGAGCTCGCCGATCGTCGAGGAGAACACCACCTTCGGCGTGTCCCGCCAGTTCCGCGCGAACTCGCGCTCCGCAGGAGTGGCGCCGGGGCGCTGGTCGCCGGTCGGCCAGTGGGAACTCATCGTCTCCCACAGCTTCCGCCCGTAGAGGAACATCTCGATCCTCAACTCCTGGTCGAGCCACCACCGGAACAGCTCATCGCTCGACACACCCCAGCCGATGTCGCCGCCCGCCGCCGCGACGTAGCCGTCCAGGGACACGTTCATGCCGTAGACCAGTTTCCGCATCGTGCCAACCTCTCGTGAGTCGATCTCACACGTACAGACGGTCGCGGCGCGGAAACCTCATCGGTGCGCGATCGACCCCCGTGATCAGGACTAGAATTCCTGGTGGAGCTCGTCGTGCGGGTCCCGTAGCGCAGAGGCAGGCGCGCCGCTTTGTCAGAGCGGAGACGTCGGTTCGAATCCGGCCGGGACCGCAGTCTTCACGAGCCGCCGCGCGCAGTGGTCGAGCGAGCCAGCAACGCCCACTTCACGTCGGGGTCTTCCTTCCACTCGTCGAGGTTGCGCGGGCGTCGGAGAGCGGCCTCGTCGGTGACCTCACGCAGCCGCTTTCGCACGTGCTCCGGCTCGACGTGCCCTTCGCCGGGAGGCGCTTGCCTGGAGAGGCCCAACAACCACGCCCCGAGCAGCGTGACGTCGTCGTGAGTCAGCCGCGACGTTCTCGGCTCCCGCCCGCTCAACAGGATCTGGTGGCGTTGAAACCACGTCACGAGCACACTGGCTAAGGTTCCCAGCGAACGCCTGTCGTAAGGTCCCGTAGCGCAGAGGCAGTCGCGCCCCTTAGCCTAAGGGGAGTACGCCGGTTCGATTCCGGCCGGGACCACTCTCTGCTCTGATGCGAGAAGTGAGACTCGTGGGTTTCTTCGTCGTCGAGCCAGAGGTCGCCGGTGAACTGGGACCGGAACCGTCTTCGATCCCAGTGGTCGTGCGCTCAGAGTGACGCGTCTGGAGTATCGCTTCACCAGCAGCTCGCCGACGCAATCAGGTGTGAGCTTACGGGCGTTGAGTGCGACGAGCTGATCGAGGAGCCGTTGCCGAACGGGAAGTGGCTGCGGTTCACCGGCAAAGCGCATCGTGAAGACCTGGGTCTCGACGAGAACTGCATGGTCGTGGTGTCCGAGCGAGCACTGAAACTCCTGCGCGAGCACGGGCTGAAATACGCCGATGTGCTCGCGGCGATCGGCTAGAGTTCGCGGCGAAACCGGTCACGGGGTCCCGTAGCGCAGAGGCAGGCGCACCCATCTACTCAAGGTGGAGAACGTCGGTTCGAATCCGGCCGGGACCACAGGGAGAGACGGGCATGAGCGGCATCACCGACGCGGAGCTCACGGCGTTCCACGACACCGTCGCCAGGCTGCGCGCCCTGCCCGAGGACGACCCGATGCGGCGGCAGGCCGAGCGGGTGGCGGAGTCCTTCGTGCGGGACGGGCGGCAGCGCCGCAGGAATCTCCGCGCCTCCGAGCGCGCTGCGACGGATGCCGAGATCGAGGCGGCGACCGCGACCGGAGCGCGCGAGCGGCGTGAGGACGCGCCGCTGGAGATGCCGACGGCGACGGAGCCCGCGGTGTTCACCAGGACGCGCCACTGCTACGTCTGCAAGGTCGGCTACCGCGAAGCGGACGCGTTCTACCACCGGCTCTGCCCTGCCTGCGCGGCGCTGAACACCGAGCGCCGCAACGCCCGCACGAACCTGGCCGGGCGCCGCGTGCTGTTGACCGGTGGACGCGTCAAGATCGGGTTCCAGCTCGCGCTGATGATGCTGCGCGACGGCGCGGAACTGCTTGTCACCACGCGGTTTCCGCACGACGCGCTGCGCCGCTTCGAAGCCGCGCCGGGCAGCGAAGCCTGGATCGACCGGCTGCGCATGGTCGGCATCGACCTGCGCGACCCGCGCCAAGTGCTCGCGCTGTGCGACTCCCTCCGCGACGAGGGCGAACCGCTGGACATTCTGATCAACAACGCCGCGCAGACGGTGCGCAGGCCGCCGGAGGCCTACGCGGCGCTCGCGGAGCGCGAAGTGGGCGCGCTGCCCGCCGCCGCGCGTGTCGCGGCAGGCTTCCGGCCGATGTTGTCAGCGGGGGAGCCAGACGCGCTCGCGCTGGTTTTGGCGGAGGTCGACGAAGCGGGCCTGCTGCCGGACACCTCGCCGGTGAACTCCTGGTCGGCGCGGATCGGCGAGCTGGACCCCGCCGAAGTGCTGGAGACGCAGCTGGTCAACGCGCTCGCGCCGACCCTGCTCTGCGACCGGCTGCTGCCACTGCTGCTGGCCTCACCGCACCCCCGCCGCTACGTCGTCAACGTGACCGCCGTCGAAGGGCGCTTCGAGGTCCGCAACAAGATGCCCGGCCACCCGCACACCAACATGGCCAAGGCCGCGCTCAACATGCTCACCCGCACCAGTGGCCCGGAGCTGAGCCGCGACGGGGTCTACATGTGCGCGGTGGACACCGGCTGGATCACCGATGAGAACCCGGCGCCGAAGAAGAAAGCTTTGTCCGACAAGGGATTTCGCACGCCACTGGACATTGTGGACGGAGCCGCCCGCGTGTACGACCCGATCGTGCGCGGCGAGGCGGGCTCCCCGGTCGCGGGCGTGTTCCTCAAGGACTACCGGGAAGCGGCGTGGTGAACCGACCGCACGCTGACCTCGAACCGCTGCTGTCCTGGCTGCGCACGGGCGTGACCCCGTCGGAGCGCCTGGACTTCGCGGCCGGCACGGCCCTGCCTGACGGGCGGCTCGACCTGTGCAAGCAGGCACTGGGCCCGAGCGGAGCCGAACTCGTCGCTTCCGCGTTGCGGCCGGGCGTTGTGCGGCACCTGCTCATGGGCACCGACGGCCTCGGCGACGAGGGCGCGGCCGGGGTCAGCGAGCAGGCCGTTCAGCACCAGGTCGAAACGTTGTACTTGGGCTGCAACGGAATCACGGCAGGCGGAGCTTGCCGGATCGCGGACAACCTGCGCATGTCGCCGCAAGCGGGCAGGGTCACCGGCGTCTGGCTCAAGCGCAACCCGCTGGGGGAGGGAGCGGGGGACGCGGCCGCGGCGCTCGTGGAGTCCGCGCGCTCGCTGCGCACGCTCGACCTCGTCCAGACCGGCCTGGACGCCGCCGGGCTCGCGGTTCTCGTGGACGCGCTGATCACCGCGCACGCGACCGGACGGCGCGTCGAGCGCCTCTACGTCGGCGGCAACCCGTTCGGTCCGGCCGGAGCCCAGCACCTCGCCCGCCTGGTCGCGGCCGGAGCGGTCGACGAGCTGTACGTCTCCGCCTCCGGACTCGGCGACGAGGGCGCGAACCTGCTCGCCGAAGCCCTCGTGCCCGACCGGGCGCCCCGGCGAATCTCCCTGGCCAGCAACGGAATCGGCCCCTCGGCAGCCGCCGGACTCATCGCCGCAGCGGTCCCCACCGGTGTCGAGCTGTGCGACCTCGGCCGCGTGCGTGCCGCAGGAGCCCTTGGCGCTCAGGACAACCAACTCGACGAAGCCGCCACGGCCACCATCGCCGAAGCACTGGGAGCCGGACCGCACCGGCTGCGCCACCTCGTGCTGACCGACACCGGCATGCGCAGTCGTGAAGCCCACCGCCTGCTCGACGGAGCGCGGAAAGCGTTGAGCCCTACCAGATTCCGGCTCGGCAAGGGCATCGCCACCAGCGTCAAACAGCGACTCGACGCGCTCAGCGCCAGCGTCCCCCGAAACCCCGAGGTGTCGCCCGACGTCGCCGCCGTGCAGAGCGTGCACCGCCAACCGCCACCTGAACATTCCGCCAGCAAGGAAATCGGTGGACCTGCCGACAGGGGCACGTCGTAGGGTTCGCAGACACGGTCGGCGGTGAAGGAACGGTGAATGGCGGGACTGTACAAGATCTGGCAGCGGGCGGAGGTCTCGCGCAGGCTCGACATGTTGTCGGGCTTCGTCGCGATGTGCGTGACGGGGGACGACGACGCGCGCAGCCGTCTCGCCCAGCTGGTTGCCCGCGCGGACGCGGCCCTCTCCGCTTCGCCCCCGGATCTGGCGGCCGCCTCGGCGCACCTGGACGAACTCCTCCTGTGGGCTGAAACGGAGTGGGCCGACCACCCCTACCGCCCCCTGGAAGCCCGGCCTGACGAGGCCGACCGGCAGACGCGCGACTACGCCAAGGATCTCAGGTTCGCCGCACTGCCGGTCCGCTTCCGGGACGAAATGGGCCGCATCGAACTCAGCCTTGAGGTGCGGTTCCTGGCCCTGTGCCGCCGACCGGAGTTTGACTGCCGGACCCGCCAGGACATCTTCTACGTCGCCGGGCGCGCCGCGATGGCCCTCGATCTCGGGCACTTGGAAGCGGCAGAGCGCGAGATCCGGCGCATGGAGAGGGTGGGTGCCGCGCGGCCACGGGAGAGCCGCTGCGGCTGATTCGCCGTTCCGGGGTCAACGCGGCATCTTCGCGAACGTCTCGACCCAGAACTTCTGCCGGTCCGCGCCCACACCGACCAGGTACGTCGCGCGCAGCTTCGGCGGCAGCAGCGCCACCAACGCGGTGACCGCCTTGCGGTGCTTGCGCAGCTGCGACAGCTCAGCGTTGGCGATCACCTGGTGCACGACATCGCTGTCGTTGGTGCCCTCGCTGGACTTCGCCGCGCGCGCCAGCCGCGCCTCCCACGCCCGCAGATTCCCCGCCAGCTCGCGCAGTCCGGTCACCTGGCGCTTGTTCAGCCGGTCGATCAACGCGCTCAACGGCACCGGCGCGTACTCGCCGTCACCGAGGTAGATCGTGCCCAGCTCCAACGGCAGCCCGCGCTCGTGCAGCTTGATCAGCCGCTCCAGCGTGCGCTTGGTGATCCACGCCCGGCCCTCGTCGTCGATGTCGTGCTTCCACCACTCCAGCACCGTCTCCGCGACCGGGCCGTAGCGCGAGATCAACCACTCGTTGGCCGGGATGTCCTCGGGCTCCACGACCAATGAGGCCGTGAACCGCGTCGCCTGCGCGATGTTGTTGCGCGCCACCAGGAGCTTGCGGCCGAGGTGGTACGGCGGGTTCTGGATGGCGACCTGCGCGCGCAAGTTCTCGATCTTGTGCCCGGCCAGCGACCACTCCTGCGTGATCTCCATCAGCTTCGCGAACGCGGCCTTGTCCTTGGGGCGGTTGTACTCGTCCCACACGATCGCCTTCGGCTCGCGCCCGGTGAACACCTGTGCCAGCAAGGTGTTCAGCGAGCCGTTCGCCGTCGGGATCGGCGCGCAGAGGTCCTCCACGTTGGTCACCGGCAACGAGAAGTACAGCGGCGCGCGCCCGATCTCCCCGCGCACGGTCTCCCGCACGACCTGCGTCTTGCCGCAGCCGGGAGGGCCTTGCAGCAGCACGCTCCACCGGTTGCGCACCGCCGCCCGCACCACGCGGCGCACCGGGTCGTCGATCGTCGCGGGATTCGACACGCCCAGCAGGCTCGCGATCCGGTCCAGGATCTCGCCGGTCCGGTTCTGCCCGCCGCGCTGCTCGACCAGCCGCAGCCGCTCGCCGTTGACCAGCGGAAGCCCCCAGCGCAGCGGGAAACCCTCGCGCGCGTTGGCGAGGATGTGATCGACCGTGCGCGGGGACAGCATCTCGCGCAGCTCGGGGTCGAGCGAAGCCCACATGGTGAACACGCCGTCGAGCTGCCACTCCCGGTACTTCGCGGCGAGCTTCTGCCGCCACGCGGTGTCGTTGGCGCTCACCCGCACCGTCACCATGCGGTCGAGGATCGCCAGGTCGCTGCGCCGCGTCGAGGTCTCGGCCAGCGACTCGTTGTCGGTCAGGAACACCCCGATGCAGCCCAGCGCGCGCAGGTCGTGCTCGCCGAGCGTCCAGTCACAGGCGATCTGCATCAACTGCGACTGGATCGTCTCGCCCGCCTGCAACGAGTCGTCGATCAGCAGCACGAACTTCCGGCCCGGCTTCAGCTGGTCCATCACCAGCTGCCGCAGCACCAGCTCACCGCTGCGCGGGTCGCGCACCGGCGTGTTGATCAGCAGATCGTCCGGGGTCAGGTTCGCCGCGGGCACGAACACCAGCTCGACATCGGGGTAGGCCTGCGCGATGTGCGAGAAGAACGTGGCCGTCTTGCCGATGCCGTGCGTGCCGAAGACCTGCCCGGTCTGCCCGATGTCGATCATGGCGTCGATGAAGCCCGCCAAGCGGGAACGGTCCTCGGTCATCGGGTGCTCGTCCTCTCCGGAACGCGGACGCGGTGGCAGTCCATCTGCGGGGTGTGGGCGTCGGGCCAGTCGTCGCCGCCCTCGGTGATCAGCCAGATCCACTTGTCCGGCTCGGCGGGAGTGACGTGCGGCGCGCATCCGTCGGTCAGCACCACGACCGCGTCCGGCTTCTCCTCAAAGCGTTGTCCCGCAACGACTGTACGGCCTTCGACGTAGTCGACGACCGCCTGGAAGCTCGTGCCGCCACCACCGAGCACGCGCTCGCCCGGCTTGAACGGCATCACCACGGCGTCGAAGGACAGCCAGTGCGCCTGCACCCGGTCGATCTCGCCGACCAGCTCCGTCAGCCACTCGATCACCCGGTACGGCATCGATCCCGACGTGTCGTAGGCGATCACCAGCACCTTGTCGCGCTCCGGCCCGCTCCGCGACAGCAACGGGTCCAGCCCGAGCGCGGCCAGCACCGCCCCGCGCTTCTTCGGGTACACCAGCCGCTCACCCGCGCGCAGCTTCGACGCGAGCACGTCGACGAGCCAGCGCTGCCACCAGTCGACCTTGCCCGTGCGCGCCGTCCTCCCGCGAAGCGCACCGGCACCGAGGCTGCCCCAGATGCGGCTCGCGCGCTCCGAGCTGCCATCGGTGCGGTCCATCAGGTCCAGCAACTCCGACTCCGCCCCGGTGTGTCCGCGCCGCGCGCCCAACAGCGAGTTCAGCAGCACCGAGGAGCTCACCGCGTCGATCGTCTCCTGATCCACCGGCACCGCGCCGTCGAACAGGTGCAAGCACACAGGCGTAGGAACCGGAGGATTGCGCATGCGCTTCAGCTCCGCGTACACGCCGAGATCGGTCCGCACGAACTCCGCGTAGTCGAGCGCGGTCAAGCCTTGGCGCGCCACATCCGCCACGTAGTCCGCGTGCACCGTCCTCGGGTCGATCCCGACCCGCTCACCGCGCAGCAGCGGCAACTCCGCGCGCTTGAGCCGAACCATCACCACGTGGTTGATCGCCACCTCGGCCGCCACCGTGAACACCGGGTCCGCGCGCAGCTCCGCATCGGCGAACAAGTGCCTGTGCACCAGGTGCCGCGCCTCGTGGAACAGCACGAACTTCACGCCGCCCAAGCCGATGCCGACGAAGAAGTCCGGGTTGTAGATCAGCAAGCAGCTGCCGTCCCCGCTGGACACCACCGCCGCCGTCTCGATCGCCGTCGTCGCGATCTGGTGGTGGCACTTGGCGTACAGCCACGACGCGACCGCCGAGTCGGTCAGCCCGAAGTCCAGCAGCGCCGCGTCCTTGAGCCGCTCCGCCTCGGCGAGCACGTCGGGATCGGCCGGGCGCCAGCGAACCAGGGCCCGGCGATCCGCCAGGTCCACCACGTGCGGGCGCCGCAGGCCGTGGTCCATCGTCCCTCCTCGACTGCTCGTACGATCTTCGCGGCGGGCCGTAGCGCAGCGGCAGACGCGCCGGTCTCCAGAACCGGAACACGCTGGTTCGAATCCAGCCGCCCGCCGCCTACGAGTGCGCGATTGCTCCGCAGGTCGACACCAGCTCCGGCACGGTCCCCGTGAACGTCGGCAGCAACTGCGCCAGCACCGCCCACGCCTCCACGTTCCCGCTCAGCTCCTGCCGCACCAGCGGAGCGAGCACGTCCAGCGCTTCGACCATCCGCTTCGGGAACAGGCGCGGCCCCAACTCCAGGACGCGCAGCACGTTCCGCGCGGGCGTCCACGCCTGCGCGTACTCGCCAGGACCATCGACGATCCCGGCTTGGCGAAGCCGATGGCTGAACTTCGGGTGCGACCCGAACTGCGCACGGACCTCGGCCGGGCAGTCGATGCGCACGGTCAACGCCCACCGCGCGTACCCCGGCAGCGCCTCCGCACGATCCGCCGCCGCGATCTCCGGCCAGTCCGCCGTGACGACCGCTCCGGCCGCACGGTCTCCTTCGTGCTTGGTCGTCACCCCGCGCAGACGGCCGATGACGTCGGTCGCGGGTTTCGCGGCGAGGTAGCTACCCCGGAACGGCAGCGGACCGGCGGCGCCACCGAACGGCGTTCCGCGCGCGATCTCCCGGCGGATCACCCCGTCTGCGGCGGGATGGTTGAAGACGATCTCGTTGATCGCCGGATCGTCCTCCTGCAACATCCACAACAGCACCGAGGCCGGGACACCGCTCAGCCGCTGGGGCATCAGGTGATCGGGCACCGGAGTGGCCGCGGCGAGGCCGAGCCGGGCTCGCACCCGCTCGGCGTCCTCCGCCGCGACCAACCCCAGAAGCACCTCGAACTGCCTGTCACCGCCCACGCGGGGATTCTGTCAGCACGCCCGATTCATGCGCACGGGATTTCGGTGGCTACTGCGACACAACGCGACCCGAGTACCAGGACTTGCCCTCGTAGTGGAAGCTGACACCCAGCCCACCGAAGATCACGAACTGCCCGCTGCTGGCCAGCCGTCGTCCCGGCTGCACCACCGCTTCCGCCGCGTTGTAGGGGAAGAGATTGGACGGATTGATCCCGACCAGCTTCTCGCCCGGGTTCGCCCCGGACAGCACCACCTCGAACCAGCCACCCGGCCAACGCAGGATGTCCAGGTGCCGCCCCGCGACGCGGTTGGACCACACCACGTCGTAGTTCATCGCCGGAAACGCCTGCTGCAAAGGGATGCTGGTGACAGTGGGGGCCGCCGAGGCCGCCGGACTGATCGACGCCGCCGCCAGGGCGACAGCCGCGACCCCGACCACTTTCTTGATCACGTTTCTCATGAGCCCAGTCTCGGAGCGGCGAGCGCGGCGGGCCTCAAGCTGCTGGAGGACCGCCGTGTCCACCGGTCGCACGATGGCCGCGCGTCCCCTCGGCAGATGCCGCGGTCAACAAGCCCGAGGGCCGAGCACTGGCCGCACAGCTGCGCCAGATCGCCGTCGATCTGCTGGTGGCCCGCTCGCGCTGATCACGCGCGTTCTCACGGGAACCGGGCTCCTGACCGTCACGAGGAGCTGTGATTTTCGGGGCGGTGTGCGGATTCATCACATTCCGCGACACCGGGAGGGGTCCCCGGCACGTCGAATACAATTCACGGATTTTCTTTGATGCATTCCGCTGGCATGCGTTCGCGATTCACCCAAATGCAGGTATCTTCTGCGGGTTGTTATCACCATGATGGGTGGCGAAATCGGAGTTCGGGATCTAATTCTCCATGTGAGGACTGCCTTTCATGGCTGGGGAGGAACTATGGCCAAGGTTCGCCTGACAATTTCCTGTATCGTCGCAGCGTTGGGCTTCGCGCTGGTGGGAGTGTCCGCCGAAGCGGCTCCGGCCACTCCGGTCACCAGTACTTCCGTGACCGCGCAGGGGAGCTGGCACTACATCAGCACCCACTACTACAAGGCGCTCTCCTCATTCAATGGAAGTAATTACATCAAGAGGATGTGGCCCGCCTACACTCACTATGAATGCAGGATGAAGCCGGACACCTACTACGAGCTGTGGGTGCACAGGGCCTAGGAATTGTGCCAGGATGGGCATGTCGTTGTCTTCGTGGATTGCCGCGACATGCCCATCCTGTCGCGGAGGTTGGGGTGTCTTCAAGACCGGCGAACCCTCCTGTTGATCATCGTTAACCGCCGCAAACTCGCGGGACGGCGCCCAGCCTCAGTCGGCTGGAGGACCGGCGTGTCCACCGGGCGGATGATGGCGCGGGGGACGGCGCTGGGCACGGTGGTCACCGAGGCCGTTCCCGGAGTGAAAGAGCGTTGACAGAGATGAAGAAGCTGGCCGGCGTCGTGCTCGCCGTGTCCTTCGCCGTGATCGGCTCCGGCTGCGCGGTGGTGAACAAGGCGACCGAAGAGATCGAGAACCAGAGTGACGAGTTCGGTGCCGAGATCAAGTCCGTCGACCTGAACAACCTCGTCGGCACCATCACCGTCACCGGAACCACCGGCGGCAAGCTGACCGTGAAGCGGGCACTGACCCAGCAGAGCACGCGCAAGTCGCACGCCAAGGTGGACAAGAGCGGCAGCGCGCTCAAGCTCGTCGGCGAATGTTCCGGCATGGGCGGCGACTGCAAGGTCGAGTGGGACATCGAGGTGCCCAAGGGCGTCACGGTCAAGGTGGTCAACAAGGCGGGCGATGTGACCCTGAAGAACATCGACGCCAAGGAGATCGACGCGCGCAGCAAGCTCGGCGACGTCACCGTGGACGCGACCGGCTCCTTCGACAAGCTCGACGCACACTCCGAAAGCGGCGAGATCACCGTGTCCGTTCCCGGCGGCAAGTCCTACACCGTGACCGCGAAGGCCAAGGAACGCCGCGGCAAGACCGACATCCAGGTGCAGAACGGCTCCGGCCCGGCGATCAACGTCAGCTCGGAGCGCGGCGACGTCACGGTGAAGAACGCCTGACCGCACTGGACGAGCTCGTGCGGGCTGTGTGCTCCAGCATCGCGGAGGCGAGCGTCGCCCACGCAGCCTTCGTGAGGTCCTGGCCGACTCCTTCGAGCGGAAGCAGCCGGGCGCCGGGGATCTCCGCGGCCAGCGCAATCGCGTTGCCGTAAGGGAAAAACCCATCGGCGGTGCCGTGCACGACCAGCGTCGGCACTGCCAGCTCGCCCAGGCGCTCGCGCCACCGCGCTCCCGGATCGGTGGCCGCGATGTTGAAGAAGGACGCCATGTCCTTGGCACGCTTGTGCGTCTGCTCCGCGACCTCGCGCACGGCGGCCTCATCGAAGCCGTCCTCCGGAGACCTGGCGCGCGCCGCACCGACCAGGTACTCCACCACGGCAGTCCGGTCCGCCCAGTCCGGGCGCGGAGTGCCGGTCACGTACACCATTACCTCGGCGGAGTGCTCGGGCAAGTCGGCGTCGTTGGGGCCGTGCGCGGTCGGCCGGGTCGACACCAGGGTCAGCGAGGCCACCCGCTCCGGGTGGTCCAGCGCGGTGAGCTGCGCGATCCACCCGCCGACGATCCTGCCAGCGACGTGCGCCTTCCCGAGCCCGAAGGCGTCGAGCAACCCGACCACGTCAGCGCTCAGATCACGCAGGTCGTACCCGGGCGCATCGGGCGGATACGCCACCGACCGCCCGTGATCGCGCAAGTCGTAGCGCAGCACGAACCTGCCCCCTGCGGCCAATCGCGCGCACAGCCCCGCATCCCATGACGACATCGGGCCCGCGCCGACCAGCACCACCGCGGGGTCCTGCTGCACACCGAAGGACTCGACCGCCAGCTCGATCCCACCGACTTCAACGAACATCTCCACGCTCATGTCTAACCGACGAACGGGAACGTCGCCTGCGGACACGTCCCGCCGCGTAGGGTGCGCGGGCATGGAGGCCGCTGATCTTGACTACCGGGCAAGGACCTTGTCCGGCTGCATCCCTCCGTCGCTGGTTTCCCGCTTCCTGGAACTCGGCCACGGGGACGAAGTGGAGTTCCAGGCCACCCGTGGCGAGTGGTTCTGCGCACGTGAATGGGCACGGCTGCTCGGTGAGCAGGGGCGGCATGCGGAGGCGTTGACGGTGCTCGCTCCCTACGTCGCTACGGGCTGGTGGCCGGCCGCGCAGGCACAGGCGGAACTGCTGGAGAGCTGGGGGAGGGCAGCCGAGGCGATCGAGCTGGCCCGGCAGCACACCAGGGCAGGGCGGTTCCCGCAGGCGTTCCTCGGGCGACTGCTCGCCCGGCACGGACGCCAGGACGAGGCGATCGAGCTGCTCAGCGCCGGAATCGACGAGCCGCTGCTCGCCACCGCGCTGGTCGAGGTCTCCGAGGGAGCGGGCAGGGACGAGGACATCGCCGCGCTGCTGGCCGCGCGCATCCCGGCCGAGCACCGCTGCGACGGTCCGTGGTGCTGCAGCGGGCTCGACCCGGACACGGCGACCGGCCTGCTCGCCACCATCCGCGAACGCCAGGGCCGCATCGACGAGGCGATAGCCCTGCTGAACACCCAGAACTTCACCTCAGAACAGCTCGCCGGCCTGCTCGCCAGACATGACCGCCTCGACGAACTCCGTGAGCACGCGGCCTCCGAGCACCACGGGTACGCCGCGCGTCGGCTGGCCGAAGTGCTGGAAGAGCGCGGTGACCTGGACGGCGCGATCTCCGTCTACCAGCAGGCGATCGACTCACCGGAGGGCCAGTGCCACGGCTCGGTCCACCTGGCGCAGCTCCTGGCCCGGCACGGCCGAGGCGAGGAGGCGATCGAGGTGATGCGCGCGCTCGCGGACTCTCCCGATGGCGCCGAGGACTGGATCGTCGGCATGCTGTGCGAGCTCTACGCCGACGAGGGCCGCGCTCGGGACGGCCTGGCCTACCTCGACACCCTCAAGGCACGCCACGACGGCGAGGAGTATTGGGACCTCTTCAAGTCGCGGATCCAGCTGATGGCCGACTGCGGATCGCTCGACGAAGCGATTGAGCAAGCGCGAACGCACCCCGAGGGCGATACCTCGTTCGCGTTGTGGACCATCTCCGACCTCCTCGCCGAGAACGGTCAGCTTGAGGAGGCCGTCGCGGTCCTGGAAGCACACGACTCGGCCAGATCCGGCCCTCTCGCAGACCACCTCATCACCCTCGGCCGGGTCAAGGACGCCGTGGCACTTCTGCAACAGCGTGAGTCCTAGCCGGCGCGAGCGCGCTTCCTCCGGCTCGTCGGTGTGCCTGGTTCGAGGTAGCGCGGCGGAAGCCCGATGACGACGAACCGTTCGACGAGGTCGGCGACCTCAGGGGTCAACTCGCCGCGGTGCACGGCCGCGAGGGTTTCCTCTCGCACCGTTCGCGCGGGAGCGTGATAGCCGAGCATCGCCGCATTCTCGAACGCGTACCAGACGGAGGGGAACTGAAAGGTCAGCTCGTGCCGACCGTTCTCTGAACGGGCGCGGTAGAGCGGGTTGACCGCCAGCTCGGCGGCGGCGTGCGGCCACGTTCCCTCGGGGCGTGGTGGCGGGAGCTGAACGGGCTGAGCCGCGGCGATGAGGGTGAGCCACTTGGTGTGGCGGGAATCCGCGCCTGCGGGGTCGACCTTCGCGGGGGTGTTCTCCAAGTAGGACCGCACGAGTTCCTGCTCGTCGACCAGGACGTGCTGGAGGTCGTCGACCAACCGCAGGTACTCATCAGGGGCGAGCTCGTCCCCCTCGTTCGGTTCCACGAGCCGGTTGCCCACCCTGGTCAGCAGCAGAGGCCCGTCGGGAGCGCACCGGCGGAACTCGCGCAGGCACAACTGCTTGTCCGGCAACAGGTGGAAGGCATCGGAGCACAGCGCGGCGGAGAAGGTCCCGTCTCCGAAGGGAAGCGGGTCACCGGCGTCGGCGCACACGAACTCCGCGTCCGGGGCGATGAAGTGGCGTGCCACCCAGAGCTGGAAGAAGTTGCGATCGACACCGACAACGCGACCCGGTCCTGGCAGGCTGTGCGCGAGGTGGCCGAATCCGCACGCGAGGTCCAGTACCGGTCGGCCGTCCTCGGGCAGCACGGTCAGGGCAGCCAGCGCCGCGACGTGCCTCGGTTGGCCGAAGCGGTAGAGGAAGTAGGCCAGCAGCTCCCCGTCGATGCCCTGTGAACGCTCGTAGAACAACCGCATCCACTGCTCAGCGGTCTGCGACGTCCGGTCCTCGGCGAGCAGCCGCCGGACGGTGCGCCGCCGTGCCGCGAGCGCGAGGGTGCGCAGCAGCGGCAGGCCGAGCAGCCGCCGGCCACCGGGCACGGGACGCCGCCTGAAGGTCAACCTCGGCGGGAACGCCAGCAGCCGCACCAGCGCCTCATCACCCCGGCCCGCGCGAACCAGGTCGACCAGTTCGGTCACCGCCGGGCCGGGGACCTCCTCAAGACCGGTGGTGTGCTCCTGGACCGGAACGCGGCCGTGCCGGATCACCGGAATCCCGTCGAGCACCGGGTAGGTGTGCCGACCGCACTCCACCAGCCCGAAACCCGGAGAAGCCGAACCGGTTTCTCGAAAGCTGAGCGGTTGGGCGCAGAGCGGGCACAGCAACGATTCGTCGAGCACGACGGAAGACTCCTGCGACCACGTAGCGAACGATCACTCCGAGCGGTAACGATTCACCGCACGCCCCTATCGAGTGACGCCTTGGACGTGATCACCCGCTTGTCGGCGATCATGCGCCCGAGCACTCCACGCGGTGTCGCGGAGCAGCCGCAGCCCGTTGAGACCGACCACCACCGTGGAGCCCTCGTGACCGAGCACGCCCAGCGGTAGTGGCAAGGTGCCGAACAGGTCCCACAGCACCAGCCCGGCGATGAACGCTCCGGCCAGGACCAGGTTCTGCACCACCACACGGCGTGCTCGCCTGGACAGCGCGACCACTGCGGGCACAGCGGCCAGCTCATCGCGCACGACCACGACGTCCGCGGCCTTCAACGTCACGTCCGAGCCGACTCGGCCCAACGCCGACGGCGCCGAAAGCGGCGACGGACATGCCGTGCCCGTACACGGGTTGAACGTCGCCAACGCGTCACCGAGCACGAGGAAACCGGCTGGCCACGGTGACACCAGTTCGATGGGCACGACCGCGCCGCCCTGACCGGTGGTGGGGTCGGGGGAGACGAGCACCAGCGGGAAGCCGTGCTCCGCCTCGGCCGGAGCACGGAAAACCCTTGAAGCGTAAGCAAGTCCGGCGTCGATGACTCGAATCACCGAGCAGCCCGGTGACCTCCGTGCCGGTGCGCACCTCGATTCGTCCGGAGGCGAGCGCGCGCTCCCGCACGACGTGGTCGAGCAAGCCGCGACTGCACGTGAGGATGTACTGCGTGGACGGCAGGCAGCGGTCGATATGCGTTCGGAACTGATTGATCTGATCAGTGAGCGTTCCCGTCGCGCGCTACAGAACCCGGTACATCCGGTGATCGATCCGGCCTGTGCCGTACTCGCCGTGGCCGACCACGACCAGTCCGGACAGCCATGAGTAGCGTTCGTCGGAGGTCTCGAACCTCGGTGTCGGCCGCACGTAGCTCTCGTCGATCGACAGCCGTTCCCCGGCGGCCAGCCGCTGCCGGCCGTCGGAGGGGAACCGGAGCACTCCGTTCGACTCGTAGTGGATGAGGACGCCGTCGTGGGTGCGCAGGGTCGCGCGCACGTCCATGCGGCTGACCCCGTCGGCGCCCAGCCACACCCAGTCGCCGCCCCCGGGCAGCATTTCGCCGCGGAAACCCGGCCCGGTGAAGCGGCCCCCCTTGACCACGAAGGTCATCCGGGTGCCGAGCGGCGTCGAGATCATCTGGGCCGGCTCCAGGTCGATGCTGAGGTCGCAGAGGTGCTCGACCGGCAGCGCGTCCAGCACCGCCCGATCGAACAACGGCGTGGCGGCGTTCACGCGCGCTCACCTCCGAACGCGGCCTTCAGCTCGGCGAAGTCGAAGAAGGTGTCCTTCCGCGAGACGAGTCCATCGGGTGCCACCTCGACGACGTCGAGGCAGTGAACGCCCTTGCGCTCTTCGCCGGGCCGCTGGAACGTCAGCGTCCAATCCAGCACCCAGTGGCCGGTGCCGTACAGCGTGCGCCGCTCGTCGAAGCCGAAGCCCGGGTAGAGCTCGAAGACGTGCGCGAACTCCTCGCGCAGGGCCTCGCGGCCGTGGACCGCGGTGCCGCGTCCGTGGGCCTGGAACTGCGAGTCGGGGGTGTGCAGGGCGACGATCGCGTCGACGTCGCGCGCCCCCCATGCGGCGAAGTACCGCTTCGCGATCTCGGACAGGTCCTGCATCGTCGAGTCACTCCTCTGGTCGTGGGATGCCGACGCTAAGGGATACGAGCGTACGTGGCAATACGTATGGTCGTATTTTCCGATACGATCGTATCCATGACTCGGACAGGCGACGCCCGCCGCGGCGCGATCGTCGATCGCGCCATGCACATCGCCTCGGTCGAAGGTCTCGAAGGCCTGACCCTCGGCCGCCTGGCAGAGGCCCTGCGCACCAGCAAGAGCGGTATCCAGACGCTCTTCGGCACCAAGCAGGAACTCCAGCTCGCGATCATCGCGGCCGCGTCACGGGTCTTCGAACGGGATGTCAGCCTGCCCGCCCAGCAGCAGCCCGCCGGGCTCGCGCGACTGCGGACGCTGATGTCGCTGTGGATCGACTACCTGAAGACCTTCGAAGGCGGATGCCTCTTCGTCGCCGCCGCCAGCGAACTCGACGACCGGCCCGGCCCCGTGCGGGACGCGGTCGCCGAAGCGGTCGCCCGCGCCTGCGCCCTGCTCCGCCACGACGTCGAACTCGCCCTGCGGCTGCGCGAGCTCCCCGAGGACACCGACGCCGAGCAGCTCGTCTTCGAACTGCACGCCATGGTGCTCCAGGCGAACCACGATCGTCAGCTCCTCGGCCGCGACGACGCCCTGATCCGCGCCCACAACGCGGTGAACCGCCTCCTGCGCACCGGGTCGTGACGCGGGACGCTTACCGGCGATCTCGCGGGGTACTCGGTCACGCATGCAGAAGACCGTTGTGCTCGGTCTGCTCGCCGATCCCGGGCTGGCCACAGACATCGTGGAGGACCTCGCGGAAGACCTGCCGCGGCGACTGCGGCGTGAGGTGAACGCAGACGTGGAGTGGCGAGTGGTGTCCATCTGCGACCACTTCGCCGCCGACGAGCACGGCACCGTGCGGCACGCGGTGGAGGCCGTGCGTGATCAGGTCGCCGACGAGCGCTGCGACCTCTGGGTGTGCCTGACGGACCTCCCGCGCAGGACCGGTACCGACCCCGTGGTCGCCGACGCCAGCTTCGCCGACGGGCTGGCCGTGGCCTCGCTCCCAGCGCTCGGCAGCCTGGGCCTGCGCCGCAAGACCGGAGAGGTGATCACCGCCGTCGTCGCCGAGCTCACCGACCGTGAAGTCCCGATGAAAGGCCTCGCGCGGCGGCTGGACTCACCGACCGACGACATCGGCGTGCGGTTCGTGGCCCCCGGTCTTCGCGGCCGACTGAGGCTGCTCGCCGGCATGGTCAGGGCGAATCGGCCGTGGAGGCTCGCGATGGGGCTGTCCAGCGTGCTCGTCGCCGCGCTCGGCACGGGCGCCTACACGTTGATCAGCCCGACCATGTGGTCGCTCGGTGCCCACTCCAGCGTGGCCAGGTTGGTCGCGGCGATGCTGCTGTCCATCACCTCGATGGTGGTGTGGCTGATCGTCACCCACCAACTGTGGGAACGCCGGTCCGACGCGGTCGGCAAACAACGGGCGCGGCTGTACAACGTCACCACCGTTCTCACCCTCGTGCTGGGGATCTCCACGCTGTACCTGGCGCTGCTCGTGCTGGTGCTCGCGGCTGCCGCGCTCGTGCTCGAACCGTCCGTGATGGGGGCGCAAGTGGGCCACCCGCTGACCGGCGGCGACTACTTCGGCCTGGCTTGGCTCGCCGCGTCCGTGGCGACCGTGGCCGGGGCGTTGGGTGCGCGACTGGAGAGCGACGACGCGGTGCGCAACGCCGCATACGGTCACCGCCAACAGCAACGCCGCGAGAAACTCCGGAAATGACCCCGCAGGCCTCCAGCTCGCCGGGGAACCCAGCTGGGAGATGTCCACGCAACGACCGAGAATTCGCTATCCAGCAAGGAAAACCCTGTCCGAACGCGGCCACGACCACTCGTTCGAGTGATCAACTTCTTGCTACGCTCCGGCGTCCTCGCACGACGCCGTTCAGTGAGGAGCGGAGTGGAACTGGCCTTGCCCTTGCCGAGCGCTCTCTTCGGAGCCGCGTCCGTGCACCCCGACGGCGCGTGGGTGCGCGCGCAGCACGAGCAGTGGTCCGGGCAGCGCCCCGGCGACGTGGTCGAGGCGTGCCTGCACATCGCGCCGCACGTGCCCGCGGAACGGGTGCTGGAGCTGGCGTTGCTGACCACGATGTTCACCGGGGTCGACGACCTCTTCGAACAGGCCGATCCCCACACCGGGCTCGCCGCCTACGTCGCCGTCATCCGCGCGGGCCGCTCGCCGGCCGACGGCAGCCCGAACCTGCTGGAGTTCGGGCGCGTGGTGGAGCGCACGCGACGGGCTTTCGGGCCACAGCTGTACCCCCGGGTCGTCACCGCCTTCGAACAGTGGGCGCTGTGCGTGGCATCCGGGGCCGCCGCGGCCTCCGGCTGGGACGACCTCGACTCCTACCTCCGGTTTCGACGGCAGGACTTCGGTTTCGACGCCATGCGCGTGGCCTCGGAGTACGGCGCCGGTGTCGATCTCACCGACCTGGAGAGCTCGCCGCTGCTCGATGATCTGCACACCGCCTGCTACGAGCACGCGCTCTTCGTCAACGACCTGTTCTCCTACCGCAAGGAAAAGCAGGCCGGAGACGGCAGGAACGCCGTGAGCGTGCTCGTCGCCACCGAGGCCATGACACCCCAGGACGCGATCAACGCGGTGTGCGAGCGGATCACCGCCGCCGAGAACGCGTTCGGCACGCAGGCCCGACTGCTCACCCGGGACGGTCCTGAGCTGCGTGCAGATGTCGTCGAGTACGTGCGCTGGTGGCGACAGGTGCTGGGCGGCAACATCGCCTGGTCCTTGACCACGCCGCGCTACAACGGCGTCCGGCACCCCGCCGCCAGCTCGCTGCCCACCCACATGGTGCTGCACCCCGAACGCACCGAATACCGCTACGCCACAACGGTACCGTCATGAGCGGCGCCCTCCAACGAGCAGTCCCGGCAGTCGGCGTGGAGCTGGCCCTGTGCCTGCCCGAGACACTTTTCGGATCCGCATCCGTGCATCCCCAGGCATCCTGGGTGCGCGCGGAGTACGACGAGTGGATCGGCCGCCCCGGCGCCAGTTCCCGCGCAGCCGTCGAGCAGTGCCTGCACATCCTTCCGCACGCACCAGCGGAACGCGTGCTGGACGTGGCGCTGTTGCTGTCGCTGTTCGGCGGGCTCGACGACCTG
Organism: Allokutzneria multivorans; assembly: GCF_039537405.1. NCBI lineage: Bacteria > Bacillati > Actinomycetota > Actinomycetes > Pseudonocardiales > Pseudonocardiaceae > Allokutzneria > Allokutzneria multivorans. The sequence continues at coordinate 104,882 of NZ_BAABAL010000004.1, forward strand.
CTCGAAGTCGACCCGCACACCGAACTCGCCGCGTACTTCGCGAGCCTGCGCACCGGCCACGCGTCGACTGAGTCGAAGCCGGAGCTGGAGGTCCTCGCACGCGGCATGCGGCGCGCGCGGCACGCCCTCGGGCCCCACCTGTTCGCCCAACTGCTCTTCGGCGTCGAACAGTGGGCGAACAGCATGGCGCCCACGGACTCCGGCTGGGACGACCTCGACTCCTACCTCCAGCTCCGGCGGCCGGACTTCGGCTTCGACGCCATCCGCGTGATGATCGACCACGGCGCGGACGTCGATCTCAGCGAGCTTCGGGCGTCTCCGTTCCTGGAGGAGCTGCTCACCACCTGCTACGAGCACGCGCTGTTCGTCAACGACCTGTTCTCCTACCGCAAGGAAACCCAGGCCGGAGAAGGCAAGAACGCCGTCAGCGTGCTCATCGCCACCCAAGGCATGACACCCCAGGCCGCCGTCGACGTCGTGTGCGAGCGGATCACCAGCGCCGAGCGGAACTTCGCCGCACTGGCCGACCGCGAAGCACACCGCCACACCGCCGAGTACGTGCACTGCTGGCGGCACGTGCTCGCCGGGAACCTGGCCTGGTCCATGACCACGCCGCGCTACAACGGCGTCCAGCACCCCGCCGCCAGCTCGCTGCCCACCCACATGGTGCTGCACCCCGAACGCACCGAATACCGCTACCGATGCGGGTGAGGGACGTGCACCACTCCTACCGCCGACGCGTGGTGCTGCGCGGCATCAGCATCGAACTCCAGCCCGGAGTGCTCGCCGGGATCGTCGGCGAGAACGGCGCGGGCAAGTCCACGCTGCTGAAGATCCTTTCCGGCGAGCTGCGACCCGACCGCGGCACCGTCCACCACGGCGGACGCATCGGGTACTGCCCGCAGGAGGTCGTGCTCAACGACTCCCTCACCGTCCGCCAGCACCTGGAGTTCTTCAAGACCGCCTTCGGCCTCGCGGACCTGCGCCGCGCCGAGGAGATCATGGAGACGCTGAACTTCGCCGCCTACCTCGACGAACGAGCCGGCGTGCTCAGCGGCGGGACCAGGCAAAAGCTGAACCTCACCCTCGCACTCATGCACGACCCGCAGGTCCTGCTGCTGGACGAGCCCTACCAGGGGTTCGACTGGGACACCTACCAGCGGTTCTGGGAGCTCGCCACGAAGCTGCGCGATGCCGGGCGCTCGGTGCTGACCGTCTCCCACCTCGCCCACGACGCCGAGCGCCTCGACGAACTCTGGCAGCTGCGCGAAGGCGTGCTCGACGCGCACACCGGGACATCGGAATGAGACAGCAACTCACCTGGTTCGCCACCGCCACCCGGTGCGCGCTGATCGAGCACGCCCGCAACCGCTTCGCCATGGTCCTGGTCGCCCTGTTCCTCCCCGCGTGGGTCTCCCTCATCCACCTGGCGATCCCGCACGCGCCCGTGCCCTTCCGGCTCGCCGCCACCGGAGAACTGCTCACCCCGCACGGCAACGAGCTCACCCAGATCTCCGGAGCCCTCAACGCCGTCTGCATGATCACCGGCTTCATGATGTTCGCCGCCGCCTTCGCCAGCGGCCGCTTCGACCGCCGCCTCGCCATGGCCGGCTACCCCCGCACCCACCTCGCCCTGGCCAAGCTCGCCGCCCTCGCGCTCATCAGCATCGGCGTCGTCGCCTACGCCACCGCGGCCATCTGGGCCTGGACCCCGCCACGACAACCCCTGCTGGTCGCCACCGCGCTCTTCAGCGCCGCCATGACCTACGGCGCGCTCGGGGTCACCTTCGGCTCCCTGCTCAACAAGGAGGTCGAGGGCATGTTCGCCATCATGATGATCAGCGTCGTCGACATCGTGCTGCAGAACCCCCTCATCAGCTCCGGCGCCGACAGCCCCTTCGTGCCCTACCTCCCCGTCTACGGCGCCGTCCAAGCCGCCACCGCCGGCGCGTTCTCCACCTCCACACCACTGCGCGGCCTCGGCATCCAACTCGCGTGGTTCACCGCTGTCGCCGCGATCGCACTCGTGGCCTTCCACCGACGCACCCGCAACGCCTTGCCCCCGACAGCCACCGCCGAGCTGCCCGGACCACCGCCGCAATCGCGCTCGCGGTCCGGGTGATCGAGAGCACGGCCGTTCGCGCCGGTCGAAACATTGTTCGACCCTCTGAGCCGCGAGGCTTCTCCGTCGAGCGAGCTTTCCGGACAAAAGGGACTCGTTGCCGGCGGCCGGGGTTCTTGCTTCGCCACTAACGATCTCCGCGACCGATAAATGAGGGTGACTCACGTAGGTGGACTCGCTTGTGCGAAGGGGCGATGAAACGCCGTGGGTTTGCTTTGTGCGGAGTCGTTGAGACTACGATGCGGCGATGGGCGCAGCACGGGGCGAACGTTCGAAGATCGGCCGGTCCGCGAAGCCGGACACAGGCCGTGGCATTCCGACAGCGCCCGGCGCGCTGCCTCTCATCGGCCACGCGATCACCTTGTTGCGAGACCCGTGGTCGTTCCTGAAGTCGCTGTCCACGCTGGAAAGTGACCTGGTTCGAGTCCGTCTCGGCCCACTGAGCATGATTGCCATCTGCGATCCCGCCCTGACCCATCACGTGCTGAGCAACGATCGCGTGTTCGACAAGGGCGGTCCGATCTACGACGCCATTCGCGCGATGCTGGGTGACAACATCTTCACCGCTGCTCACGGTGAACATCGGCGGCAACGCCGACTGGTCCAGCCCGCCTTCCACCCCAACCGCATGCCCGGGTACGCCGCCGCGATGACCTCGGAGGTCGAGGCCGTGATCGGCCGGTGGGCCGATGGTGCCGACATTGACGTGACACAGGAGATGCTGCGCGTCACCACCCGGAGCTTCCTCGCGGCGATGTTCTCCGACAGCGTGGAACCGGCCATTCTCGATCAGACGCTCGATGATTTCATGACTATCGCGCGTGGCCTGTACCAACAGATGTTGTGGCAGCCGCTGCCACGGTGGCTTCCCTTGCCCGGCGGTCGTCGCTATCGCAATGCGAGAATGCGACTTCGGCAGACCGTCACCCGCATCATCGCGCAACGTCGGAGCAGCGACCGGAACTACGACGATCTCTTGTCGAGTTTGCTGGCAGCGCGAGACGACGACATGACCACCGGCACGGGCACCCAGTTGAACGACGAAGAAATCTACAACCAGATCGTCGTGTTCTTCATCGCGGGCTCCGAAACCACCGCGGGCGCACTGGCTTGGGCACTGTTGCTGTTGTCGACGCACAAGGAGGTGTTGCGACAGACACAGGCCGAAGTGGACCGGGTGGTAACCGAGGGCACCGCCCACTACGAACACGTGCCCGAGCTGGTCACGACCACTCGTGTGGTGACCGAAGCGATGCGCTTGTACCCGCCGGGCTGGATGTTCACCAGGACCCTGGCCGCGGACACCGAACTCGGTGGTCACCTGCTGCGCAAGGGAACCAATCTCATCTACAGCCCGTACCTGCTCCACCACCTCGACAGCCAGTTCCCTGAGCCGCACCGGTTCGACCCGGGCCGATGGGCGGACAGATCGCCGAAGGACCGTGGCAGCGCCTACCTCCCCTTCGGCGCGGGGCCAAGGGTCTGCCCGGGACAGAGCTTCGCGATGACCGAAGCCGTTCTCGCGCTGGCCACGGTGGTTCGGCGCTGGCAGCCGCACACCCGCGCCGACCAGCCCCTGCGCTCCGTCCTCGCCGTCGCCATGCGCCCGGCCAAGTTCCGGATGCGCGTGAGCGCGCGAGCGATCGCGACGACAACGCCGTCAGGCACACCGACAGCGCCTTCGACCGACGACAACGCCACCACGACCATCACGTCGGGGGACGGTCGCTGCCCCGAAAGAGGCGATCGTGCCCAACCATGACCACGTCGTAGCGGGCGACGTCCCGCGCCATCCCGAAAACGTCTTACCTTTGGTGAACGCCGACCGGCTGCTCCCTGTGCCCCAGCACGTAGCGGTAATCCTGGACGGCAATCGGCGCTGGGCCGAAATGCATGACGCACCGGCTGTGAAGGCATATCGTCTCGGTGCCGCGCGGGTGCGGGAATTGATGATCGCCTGCGACGACGCGCAAATTCCTTTCGTGACGGTGTGGGCCCTGTCCAGGGACAACCTGCGGCGCGGAGCGCCATCGGTACAGGTGATCGCGCAGGCTGTGGCCACCGAACTGGTCGCGATGGCGGAAACGCGACGCTGGCGAATCCGCCTCCTGGGGTCGACGGCCGACCTGCCCGCCGAGGTGGCCCGGATCGTGCGGGAAGTGGAGCGCGGCACCGCGGACTGCGCGGGGGCCGTGTTGAACGTGGCGGTGGCCTACAGCGGCAGAAGCGACATAGCCGCGGCGGCCAGTGCACTGCTCACCGACGCCCGGACCGCGCATCCGGACGCCGCCGAGGTGGAGCAGCGCCTCGCGCGAGGTCTCTCCACCGCCGGACAGCCGGACATCGACCTGCTGATCCGCACCGCGGGCGAACAACGACTGTCCGACTTCATGCTCTGGCAAGCGGCCCACGCCGAGCTGTACTTCACCGAGACCCTGTGGCCCGACTTCGAGAGCAAGCACTTCGAGCTGGCACTGCACTGGTACGGCCAACGGCAGCGCCGTTACGGCGAGTGAGGATCGATCGCATGACCGGCACCGCGAAGTTCTCCCTTCCGGTACTCACCTACCCCTATCCCCGTCGAGTCCACCCGGAGACGGGCGAAGCCGAGCAGCACATGCTCGGCTGGCTTGACGGCCACGGCCTGATCCGCAGCCCGAAAGTCCACGAGGCGTTCCTGCGCACCGGCTTCGCGGGACTGGTCGGGGAGGAGTACGCGGCAGCCGACAGCGCGGGCCTGCGCGTGGTCGCCGACTTCTACGGGTGGATGTTCGTCATGGACGACTTCGTCACCGATACTGCCGCCTTCGGCAAAGACCTCGGCAAGCTCGCCGCGTTCACCGCCTGGATGCGAGAGCTCTGCGACAACCCCACCGATCGCGCTCATCTGGCGATGGGGCAGGCCGCCACCGAGAACATGAGCGGCCCCGCGCGGGACTTCTGCCACCAGATCGCCGCCGCTGCCGCCGACCTCTTCGGAGTTGTCGCAGAACGCGCGACACCAGCGCAGTACACGCGGCTCGTCGCGGAGATGAGCTACTTCTTCCAAGGCATGCAATGGGAAGCCGGACATCACGCGGCCGGAACTCTGCCCACGCCCGACGAGTACGTGATCGGCCGTCGCATGACCAGCGCCACCCCGGCAGGCCTCGCCCTTCAAGACATCGCCGCCGGCTACGAAGTGACAGCCAACGATTACCACCATCCCCGGCTTCGACAGCTGCGGGCAATGACGGCGAACATCAACTCCTGGTGCAACGACATCTTCTCCTACGGCAAGGAGAGCGGTTCTTCTGACGCCACCGTGCTCAATCTCCCCGCCAGCCTCTTCCGGCACCACGGGTACAGCGAGCAAGACGCCATCGACGAAGCCGCCCGCCGCCACAACGACGAGATCGCGAACTACCTCAACGCCGAAGAAGCCGTGGCGAAGGACGCCGGCCCCGAAGTCCTCCGGTTCCTCGAAGCGATGCGCATGATGCAGCGCGGGTTCTACGACTGGGGCCTGATCACTTCTCGGTACAACGTGCGCCACTACTACGCGAACTGCCCGGCTCCGACCACGGCATCACCCCGGTAGGCCTCGCCACCGAGGCGGTCGAGCGACCTCCGCCACGCCTTGTACCCGTGGCTGTTCCTTGACAGCCAAAGCTAAGGGGCTTAGCTTTTTGGGCATGCAAGGTAGCCAAGGTGCCTAGGGCGGGACTGTCGACCCGGGCGGTGGTGAGCGCCGCTCTCGACCTCATCGACGAAGGAGGTGTGGAAGGCCTGACGTTGGCCGCGCTCGCGCAGAAGGTCGGGGTGGCCGCGCCCTCGCTCTACAAGCACGTGGCCGGCCTGGGGGAGTTGCGGACGTTGATCGGGGCGCGGGTGCTCGAGGACATGACCGATCGGTTCACCGCGGCGGTGCTCGGCCGCAGCGGCGACGACGCCGTGATCGCGCTCATGCACGCCTATCGCGACTACGTGCTCGACCACCCGCGCCGGTATGCGGTCATGCCACTGGATCCGTTGCACGAGCCAGCTCTCGCCGACGCCGGCGGGAGGCTCATCGGCGTGGTGCTGGCCGCGTTGCGCGACTACGCGCTCACCGAATCACAGGCAGTTCAAGCCGTCCGGCGGCTTCGCGTGGTGGCGCACGGGTTCGCCTCCCTTGAGGCGAACGGAGGGTTCGGATTGCCCGAGGACCTCGATGAGACCTACGCACAGCTGATCACGGCGGTGCTTCCGAAAAAGGCTGGAGAGCTCGATGTCTAGATGGTTGTTAGTCCTTTCCGGACTGCTGTTCCTGCTGTACCCGGTTCTGCGGCCCTGGCACGACGAGACGACCGTGGACGGAGCCCGCGCGGCGATGGGGTCGACGGCATGGGTGCTCGCGCACCTCGTCGCGATGCTCGGGTTCGTGCTCGTGCCGATCGCCCTGCTCGGTCTGCGGGAGCGGCTCGGGACCACACCGACGATCGTGATGTGGCTCGGCGCCGGGTTGGTGTTGCCGTACTACGGCGCCGAGGACTTCGGGCTGTTCGCGGCGGCAAGCCACGACAGCGACCTGCTCGCGGTGGCGGAAACGCTGCGCTACAACGCCTTCGCGGTCACGCTCTTCGGCATCGGACTGCTGGCGCTCGCGGTGGGCGCGGTGCTGGTGGCGGTGAAGGACCGCAGCGCGGTGTTGTTCGCGGCGGGCTTCGTGCTGTTCCTGCCGCAGTTCTTCACGCCAGCGCCGATGCGGATCGCGCATGGCGTGCTGATGCTGGTCGGACTCCTCTGGTTCGCCTTCAAGAACACGGCCGCCAAGCCGCAGCACGTGCCCGCCACCGGAACCAGCGTCTGAGCGTGGGCACGAGCACGAAGATGACCGAACGCCGACCCGCCGCCCCGGCATCGCGCGCGGTGCTGGTGGCCGCGCTGCTGTTGACCGGGCTGATCGCTGGGCTGTTCTACGCCTACGCCTGCTCGGTGATGCCGGGCCTGGCGCGCAGTGACGACCGGACGTTCGTCGAAGCGATGCGCGGGATCAACATCGCGATCGTCAACCCCGTGTTCATGCTGACCTTCCTCGGCGCACCACTGCTGACGGCCGTCGCGGCGCTCCTCAGCCGGGGAACGCGGTCACTGCCCTGGCTCGTCGCAGGACTCGCGTGCCTGCTGGCGATGGTGGTCATCACCGGAGCAGCGAACATCCCACTCAACAACGCACTGGAAAGCGCCGGTGACGACCACGCGACCGCACGCGCCCGATTCGAGAACGCATGGGTCCTCTGGAACCTCCTGCGCGCCTTGGTGAGCACAGCGGGATTCGGCTGCCTGGCCGCCGCGATGGCGGGCCTGGCCGGGCAGCGGCACAGCTCGTCGCCGGGAGCAGTTGTTGCTACTCGCTGCTGAGGTACTTGGTGAGGATGTGTTCGGCGACCTTGTCGACCAGCTTCGTGCGCTCGGCGTCCCGGGGCACGTCACCGAACATCCCGCGCGGGGTGTTCAACCCGCCGGAGATCACCAACGCCGCCTTGCTCTGCAGCGAACCGCGCAGGGCGATGACGAGCTGCCTGTAGCTGTCGGTGTCCTTGCACAACAGGGCCGGCCGCCCCGCGACGGTGATCGCTTTGCTGCCCGGCTCGGCACACATGGCGGCTCCCGGGGACAGTGGGCGGACAGCGAGGTAGAAGCCGACCGAGAAGTCCTTGTGGCCGCCGACGCAGTGGTTCGTGTCAGCCACCACGACAGGCTCCGCGGTGCCGATCGCGCGGATGCCCTCGGCGAGCAGCGCGCAGGCCGCGTCCACCGCGTCCGGCTGCCCGGCCGCAGTGAGATTGGCCTGGACCCCGAGGTGGGCGGGCATCGCTCTGGCAGCTCGGCAGGTCTGCGGGGTCACTTCAATGAGGACCTGGCACTCCGGGTCGGTCGGCTCGTCGCGGGAGCCGGTGGGGAAGCCCAGTGTCAGCGGGACGCGAGGCGCGGTGGGAGGTGCGCCGGGCAGTGCCGATCGCAGTCTGTTCGCGGTGTCGAGGGCGTTCGGACACGTCGGTGCCGAGGCGAGGACCACAAGGAAACCGAGTTCCGGCCGCGCGCCAGGAACGCTGTCCTGAGCCCAGTTGACGTGGCAGCGACCGTCTCGCTCACCCTGGACGCCCTGCACGCCGTCGAGCTGAGCGGTCGTGAAGCCCTGCTGGCCCTGGAGGAGCGTGACCGGATCACGGCCGAAGCCGGTCGACACGGTGATGGCGTCCTTCTCTCCTGCGGTGGAGCACTCGTCCTCGGTCGAGGCACTGATCTTCCTCGGTGCGGTGCTCACACCCAGGGCGCGCTGCGTCAGCACACAGAGGTCCCATTCGGACAGTCCCTTGCGAGGCTGTCGTACCAACGCGCCCGGGTTCTTCATCGCCTCCGCGACAACGGCCGCCGCCGCGCGTGCCAGGGTGCAGCCGGCGAGCGACGGTTCGTCCGCGGGGGTGCGGATCTGGAGTGCGACGGTCGGGGAGAGCGGCAGGCTGACCCGGCATGTGGATTCCTCGGGGTAGACCTCGACCACCTGGTAGGCGATGAGCCCGCCCACCGTCAACGGCTCCGCGTAGCGTCGTTCCGCATGGTCGAACCCGCTCCGAACCCCGACAAGGACCTGGCTCGCGGGGGTGCTCGCCGTGGCGGCGTCAACCGCGCACAGATGTGGGCTGACCAGGTAGGGCTCGCTGGCTTGGAAGGCGGTCAACGCTGTGTGGTTGATGAGCTTGCACGGATCGAGCTGCGTGCTCGCCCAGATGGCCGCGTCCTCCGGCTGTGCCGCCGCCTTGTCCGGAACCACAGTCGTCTCGGCGCACCCACCGAGACTCAGAGCCACCACCGCAAGGGCCACAAGGCCGCGCCACCCAGTCACACATCCCCCATCCCCGGTCAGGACAGGGATAGCGCCGACCGGGGACACCGGACAAGCCTTTCGCGAGAATTCGACACGTCGTCTTGAGTCGGGCCGATGTCGCCACGAGGCGGCGGTTGCCTGCCACCCCGCGCACCACAGAAGCTGGGTCAGCTCAGGTTCCCGGCTTCGAAACCGATGCGGTGCAACCACTGCAACGCCCTCCCTACGTCAGCCTCGCGCCAGCAGCTGGAGTCGTTGGTAGGAGCCGTTGAATGCGTTCTGGTCGATCGGTTTCTCGGAGTACTGCCAGATCGTGTGCACCGACCACGCGTGCGGCAGCGGACCGACCTCGGTGTTGTAGCGCGCCACCCACAGCGGGTTGGTGCTGCTGAAGTCACCGCCGTTGCCCGTGCACTTCGACCACCAGTTGGTGCTGGTGTAGATCGCCGGGTAGCGGCCCGTGCGCTTGTGGTAGGCGTTGGAGAAGTCCTTGATCCAGGACACCATCGCGGACGGGCTGAGGCCGTAACACGTTGCGCCGTAGGGGTTGTACTCGATGTCCAGGGCGCCGGGCAGGGTCTTGCCGTCCCGGGACCAGCCGCCGCCGTTGTTGACGAAGTAGTTCGCCTGGACGGCGCCGCTGGACTTGTTCGGCAACGCGAAGTGGTACGAGCCGCGGATCATGCCGATGTTGTAGGAACCGTTGTACTGCTGGGCGAAGTACGGGTTCTTGTACCCGGTGCCCTCGGTGGCCTTGACGTAGGCGAACCGCTTGCCCGCGTTCCACTGCGCCGCCCAGTCGACTGCCCGCTGGTGTCCGCTGACGTCGATCCCGGCGACGGACGCCCCGGTGCGAGGATCGATCGGGACCTCCTCGTGGGTGCGTGGCCGTTGCGGCGAAACGCCCTCGTGCTTGGCGATCTGCGACCCCATCGGGGTATCGCCGGCAGCCGCGTCGGCGGCGAGCTCGTGTCCATGGCCGGGTGTGGAGAGCACCGAGGTGAACGTGACCGCGAGCAGCGCCGCGAGGGTCGTTCGGATCGTGCTGTTCATGGGTCACCATGTCCTGGTCGTGAGCGCGAGCGCTTGGCCCGCGACTCGCTGGAGCTGTTCGCTCACGTAGTGGATGCGGGGGCTGTCCGTGGTGGCCCACAGGATGTTTCCCAGGCGCAGCAACGGAACCGCGACGCGTCGAAGCACCGTCTGCGCGTCCCAGCAATGCGCGGCACCGGGCGCCGAGACGGTGAAAACGCGGCTCGCGAGAAGGTCGTGCACGGAGACCTCGACCAGCCGCTGCGCGGTTCGCGTGAGGTTCACCAGGTCCCCGACCGCGGTGGTGTACCGGCACTCGAACAACTCCTCGGCGGCATCGGCGCACGTGCGCAACGCCGACCTGGCCGCGAACAGGCGCTGGGTCAGCGACTCCGGCCCGACAGCGGCGAGCGCGAACTCCGCCTCAGCGATCACGCGGCCAGCCTCTCCGTTCAGGCTCGCCCTGCCACGAATACCTACCGTGCTGCTCATCCGAACCTCCGCCACGGCCGATCTCGACGCTGGTACCAATAGCCACGTTTCTGTCACCCAAGCGCTCGAAAAGACAAATCACTCGAAATGGAGAGAACCGTCCCGTGCTTGCGTCGCCGCACCGAGACGCCTCTCTGTCGTACGAGTGACATGACCAGCGCCAAGGCGTCAGGCAGATGCCCTGATGCGGCCGACGGAGTGAGGGACTGGGCCAGAACGGTCACGCAACGGCTCCGGTCGAGAAGGTTTGAACCGCACAACACGCCGTCAGCCACGCGAGCCGCTTCCACGACCGGTGCAACCCCATTGACTGACGGCGAACTCCTTTGAAGTCAGGAATGGCGGGTATTTCATTGTCGTTCGGCATCCTCCGTGGATGCGATCAGGAATCCCGGTAATGTGACTGGAGAAGGAGAACGTGGTGAAAACCGTTCGCATGGCAGGACGCGGCCTCGTCGTCGCACTCTCGACGGCCGTGTTGCTGCCCTTCGTCGCGGGCACCGGTAACGCCGGCACCGCGCCCCAGACGAACTCCGTCGGCGCGCACTCTCAGGGCACGACGACCTCCGGCAAGCAAGACGCCCGCCTGCTCCGCGACGGCCGCTGGGTCCACGACCGGTGGATCCGCGACCGCTGGCACCACCGCTGGAACCGTCGCCCCTCCAACGGCATCGGGATCGGCCTGGGACTGCGCATCGGCCTCGGCGTCGGGATCGGTGTCGGAATCGGCACCGGCGACAGCGGCGATGACGGTGACGACGATTGACGCGGCAGTAGCAGCGTCAAATAGCGCGACGTCCGGGTCTCACGCCCGCTCAAGGCCATGACCACGGTGGGCCCGGCAGTGACACCTTTCCTGCCGGGTCCACCGTCCCTCAGACCGCCCCCTGTGGGGAACGGTCGCTCACGAGCAGCCCGTCGATGGTGTAGGAGACGAGCCGCGCCGCCTGTTCCGCAGACGCGTGCTCGCGGGTCCAAGCACCGGCGTTCATCAACGTGAAGACGTCCGCCGCGGTCACATCCGGTCGCACAGTCCCTGCCTCGATCGCGCGCGAGACGATCTGCTCTCCGATGTCGGCCATCCGCGTACAGGATGCGTGGAGCTCGGACGCTTCGTCGTCGATGCCGTCCGCCAGGAGTTCAGCGAGCCCCCGGTAGGTTGCGGCGTGGCTGACCACCAGGTCGACCCACTGGCGCAGCGCCTCCTCGGGTGCTTTTCCCGCCAGCGCCTCGCCCGCGTCGAACAGCGCTTCGTTCCGCTCCCGCAGCACGGCACCGACCAGTGCCCTCCGGTTCGGGAAGTGGCCGTACAGCGTGCCGACCGCGACGTCCGCCCGCCGTGCGATGCCCTCCAACGACGCACCGGTGCCCTGCTCGCGGAACACCGCGTCCGCCTCCGCGAGCAAGCGGTCGTGGTTGCGACGTGCGTCCGCTCTCGGCCGACGGCTCACCCTTGCCTCCCGGTTAATTCGAGGTACCCTCGACTTAAGTACTCGAGCCACCCTCAGTTTAACGGGAGATCGTGATGATCCTGGTCTTCGGCGCGACCGGCAGCATCGGCCGCCACCTCCTCCACCAGCTGCGCGGCGCGGAGGTCACCGCGTTCGTGCGCGATCCGGCCAAGGGCGAGGAACTCGGCTGCCGGTACGTGGTCGGCGACCTCGATGACCCGGACTCGGTCGCGGCGGCGCTGACAGGCGTCGACCGGGTCTTCCTCAACGCGGGCGGTGCTCAGCCCGCCGACGGCGAACAACCGATGGTGCGCCAGCAGCGCACGGTGATCGACGCGGCCGCCAAGGCGGGCGTGGACCACGTCGTGAAGCTCTCGGTGTGGCACGCGCGAGAGGGCGGCAAACTGGCCGAGGGCGCGCACTGGCTCATCGAGGAACACCTGAAGGCGTCCGGGCTCGGCTGGAGCGTCCTGCAACCGAGCGGATTCATGCAGAACTTCCTGACAGGAGCCGCGGTCTTCACCGAACACGGCCACATCCTCGGCGCGTACGGCGGCAGCCGGGTGTCCTATGTGGACTGTGCGGACATCGCGGCTTGCGCCGCCACCCTGCTCACCCAGGACCCCAGGCACGGCGAGACGTTCGTCCTCACCGGACCGGAGGCACTCACCCACACCGAGATCGCGGCGAAACTGTCGAAGGTGGCGGGTCGGGAGATCCGCTACGTCGACCTGCCCGCGTCCGCCTTCGCCACCCGGCTCACCGCACTCGGGCTGCCCGCGCACTTCGCCCACGACGTGGCCGGGTTGTTCGCCGAGGTCGCCCAGGGCAGGCTCGCGCCGACCACGACCGCGGTCACCGACCTCACCCGTCGCCCAGCTCGCACGCTTGAGGACTTCCTGCGCGACAACGCCGACACCATCAGGACGTCCTGGTCCGCCTGATCCGAGCGGCCTTCCCGAGACCGGCCACTGGCCCGGCCAGATCCGCGTCAACTGGCCCAGCACCAAGTGAGCAGAGCGGTGTCCCATTTCTGGGGCGCTTGGAAGGCCAGGGGAGCATCGCAGGCCGCTCAACCGCGCCGGGTGGGGGTTCGGGGCTCGGTGACCAGTCGCAGGCCTCGTGGTGCGAGGGCGGCGCCGATATGCGGTCGGACGCGGCTGCCCGGTGCCGGGCGTAGCCGCCAGTGGGCGGCGATCGCGCTGAGGATGATGGTGGCCTCGGTCAGGGCGAAGGTGTCGCCGATGCACTTGCGCCGTCCGGTGCTGAACGGGATGTGGGCGTGGCGGGCGTCGCCGGAGAGCGGGGTGTCCCACCGGTCGGGATCGAAACGCTCGGGGGCGGGGAACGAGGCGGGATCGTGGTGCAGCAGGTAGGAGCTGAACAGGAAGTCGGCACCGGCGGGAAACCGATGCCCGCCGAATTCGACGTCGGTGACGCTGACCCGGGTCAGCAGCCATCCCACCGGGTACAGCCGCAGCGTCTCCTGCAGCACGTTGCGCGTGAACGGCAGCCGCGGCAGGTCCTCCGCGGTGGCGACCCGCCCGGCCAGGACCGCGTCCAGTTCCGCGTGGAGCCTCTCCTCGACCTGCGGGTGCAGTGTGAGCAGGTGGAACAGCCACGCCACGGTCGTGGCCGTGGACTCGGTGCCCCCGACGAACATGGTCATCACCTGGTCGCGCAGGTCCTCGTCGGTGAAACCGTCCTCGGCGGCACCGGTGTCCATCAGCGCGGCCAGCAATCCGCCGCGCTCCGGATGGGCACGGGCGGCCGCGACGATGCGCTCCGCACCGGCGAAGGCCTCGGCGCGAGCACGGTTGAACCGCCGGTTCCCCGGGACGGGAAGCTGACGCAACACCTGCGAGGGCACGGCGATGCGGAACAAGAGGCCAGCCATCAGGAACCGGATCTGGGTGCTGAGGTGCTCGGCTTCCTGGGGGTCGGCGGTGGGCAGCAGGGTGCGAATCAGCACGCGCATGGTCAGGGACATCAGATCGGGAAAGAGGTCGACCGCGCCGTCCCCTTTCCAGGAGTCGGTCAGACCGGCGATCTCTTCGCGCATCACGGCCGCGTAAGCCGCTATGTGGGACGGACTGAAAGCCGGTTGCATCAACCGGCGCTGCCGCAGGTGATCCTCCCGGGTGGAGGTCCCCAGCCCGTTGCCGAGCAGTTCCCGGGCGTTGTCGAACAAGGGGCCGCCCTTGTCGAAGGACCGGTTCATCAACAGCTCGTGCACCAGGTGCGGGCAGCACACCAGGTGCGCTGAGCGCGGCCCCATCCGCACCCGCACCAGGGGACCCGTCTGTCGGCAGGCATCAAGCCAGGGCAGGGGATCCCGCAGCAGCCGCAGCGCGTGCCCGAGCACCGGGACGGCTCCGGGCGCCAGCGGAGCTCGGTCGACTTGACGATTCCTGCGCACGTGTCAGCTCCATCCGTGTTCTCAAGATTGACGGGGAGGCGAATTTTTCTCACCGTTCAAGTCATTTTCGGGACTGGGCGGACAATCCTTATGGATTCTAATTCGGCGGGCCTGTTGGTCATAGATGCGACCGGATGAGTTAGCGTGCAACTCCACGATCATCGGCATGACAGCGCCCCGTTCTGCGTGCTACTGGCGAGATCGGTCGATCACAATGTGCTTGTTCTCGATGATCGACTACCGCTGTCCCGGTGATTCTCTGTGGTAAAAACCCTGCCCGCAAGGAGCAGTTCGCGAGGTCGAGTCGCCGGTACCGTGGTGAGAATTCGTGATTCCTTCATGCCGTCAGCTCTGGCACGTCACGCCGGATTCCTCCCCTTTTCGCCGCGGGTTGCCGAGATGCTGAGGAAGGCAGGCACCATGACCGCTCACCGTCTGACCTGGTTACCCGACCCGCCGAGCGCCACCTGCTCGGCCGGTCAGATCCTGGACTGGGCCCGGCGGGCAGTGGAACCCGCCTTGCGGACCGCGATCGACCGGCTGTCCGAGCCCACCCGGAGGATCGCCGGGTACCACCTCGGGTGGTGGGACGCCCACGGCCACCCCGGTGAGGAGGTCACTGCGGGCAAGGCGCTGCGCCCGGCCTTGACGCTGCTGTGCGCGCACGCTGTCGGCGCGTCCACCGAGCGGGCCGTTCCCGTGGCGGCCGCGGTGGAGCTGGTGCACAACTTCTCGTTGCTGCACGACGACATCATCGACGGCGATCGCCTGCGCCGGCAGCGGCCGACGGCGTGGTCGGTGTTCGGGGCGCCTGCGGCGATCCTCGCCGGGGATGCCCTGCTGGCCCTGGCCGTGCGGATGCTGGCCGCCCACCCGGGAATGGCGCGCTTGGGCATCACCCTGGTGGAACTGGTCAACGGCCAAAGCGCCGACATCGCCTTCACCGAGCGAGAGGAGGTCGGCTTGGCCGAGTGCGTGGCCATGGCCGGGGGCAAGACCGCCGCCCTGCTGGGGTGCGCGTGCGCCCTCGGCGCGCTGGCCGGAGGTGCCGAGGACACCCAGGTGGAGCGGTGGCGCCGGTTCGGCCACCACCTGGGCTTGTCCTTCCAGCTGGTCGATGACCTGCTGGGCATTTGGGGAGATCCAGCCCGCACCGGCAAGCCGGTTGGCTCGGACCTGCGCGCGGGCAAGAAGTCCCTGCCCGTGGTGGCCGCGCTCACCGCCGGCAACGACGCCGCTCGTCGACTGGCCCGGCTGTACTCGCGCCCGACGCCCTTGGAAGAAGCCGACGTCGCGGTGGTCACCGAGCTGATCGAGCGGGCCGGAGGACGCGCCTGGGCGCAGCGGGAAGCCGATCGGCACCGGCGGATCGCGCTCACCCGCATGGGACAGGCCCGCCCGGCATCGGGCCCCGCCACGCACCTGGCCACGCTGACCGCGCTGATCACGCGCCGCGACCACTAGCCCGCCGTTCTCGCCCGAACCGACACAGCGAGGAGTTCGAGATGCCCTTCGTCGCCGACTTCGCAACGCCGTTCCGGTACCGCCTCAACCCGCACCTGGCGGAGATCACCCCGTTGGCCCGGCAGTGGATGCGCGACTTCGACCTGATCGACGACGCGCACGTGGCCGAGTACGAGATGGCAAGAATCCCGGAGCTGATGTCCGCCGCCTACCCCAAAGCCGACATCGCCGACCTGTTGCTGTCCTGCCACGCGATGGGGGTCATGTTCACGCTCGAGGACGAGGACTGCGGCAGCAACCCCCGGCACACCGTCGAAGGGATCACCGCGCGGTGCAACGCGATGATCTCCTTGATGCACAACGAGAAACCGGACACCGACGACCCTGTCGTCCACGCGTTCAACGACGTCTGGCACCGGCTCCGCGACGGGATGTCCGACGCCTGGGCCGCCCGGCACCGCGACAACTGGACCGCGTTCCTGACCAACCACTACGCGTGGGAGCCGGTGGTCGTCGAGAACCACGGCATGCCCAGCTTGACCGACTACCTGCGCGACCGTGCGGACTCCAGCGGGATGTACGTGCTCTACGACTGGTCCGAGCGCCTGAGCCCCGACAGGATCGAGATCCCCCAGCAGGCGCTCGACGATCCCAGGCTCGCCACCCTGCACCGGTTGTGCATCAACACGATCATCGCCATCAACGACCCGCACTCCTACGAGCGCGAGCTCCGGCGCAACGACCCGGTGCCCAACCTGGTGAAGGTGCTCGTACAGCACGAGAACCTCACCGTGGACCAAGCAGTCGAGTACGCGAGGACAATGCTCTCCGACGCGATCGAGGAGTACGTCGAAGTCGAGTTCGACTATCTCTCCCACTGGTGGCACGCGGGCCTGCCCCCTCGGCAGATGACCGCGGTGGAACAGCGGCTGCGCGATCTTCGGAACTGGACGAGCTCGAACTGCCGATGGCACTACATCACGCCCCGCTACGACCACGTCTCCCTCGACCCCGAGCGCGACCACCCGCGCGGCGGTCAACGCCAGGGTGGTGGTGCGTTCGCAGGACAGACCGCTGGCTTTGCCGACGGCGTAGGAGCCACCCCGCATGAGGACGAAGCAGACCAGTAGCGGCGCCGCGATCCGTGCGAGGGGGTCGATGGCGGGCAGGAACGTCCGCGCGCACCAGTCGCGGCCTCGTGCGCGTTCGCCGATGCGGCGGGAGAGGTACCCGGCGAGCAGCGGGATGCCGAGGAAGACCAAGAAGCAGGTCCGCCAGAGAGATCCAAACGAGGGTGAACATCAGCGCCGGGACGAGAATCCAGTTGAGCACCAACGACAACGCCAACGTGGTCTTGTCGCGGGTCGACGGTGTCGAGCGTGTCGTAGCGGAGCTTCGCCAGCACCGGACACATCAGCAGCAGCCCGAGCGCGATCGGCATCGAGACCTCGCCGATCTTCACCGCCTCCAGCACACCCTGTAGACCGGGAACGAAGCGTCCGAGCAGCAGCCCGGCGGCCCATCGCGACTCCGATCCACACCGGCAGGATCCGGTCGAGGAAGGACAACCGGTGCAGCACCTCGGCCCCGGCAGGCACGGGTGTTGCTCGCTCAACACGGTCTCTTGATCGCGGTGTTCGCGAGGGCGCGCTAGGTCAACGATGCGGCGGCGTTCTCCAGAGCCTCGGGGCGCAGCCGGTAGTAGGTGAACCGGCCGCACGGCTCGGTCTCCACGAGGTGACAGGCGCACAGCGCGCCCTGAGCGACCAGGTGCACGATCCGGGCGCGCAGCTGATGTGATGGGCTGCGGCATCGTCGAGTTCCGAGGAGCATCCCAGGTGAGCACCCCCGAGGTCCTGTTCGTCTGCGTGCACAACGCCGGCCGCTCGCAGATGGCCGCCGCGTTGTTGCAGCACTACGCGCTGGGGCGGGTGCGCGTGCGCTCGGCGGGCTCCGCGCCCGCCGAGAAGGTCAACCCGGCTGCGGCCGAAGCCCTGGCGGAACTGGGGCTGGACATCACCGCCGAGGTCCCGTCGAAGCTCTCCACTGCTGACGTCGAGGCATCCGATGTGGTGATCACGATGGGCTGCGGCGACACCTGCCCGGTGTTCCCCGGCAAGCGCTACCTCGACTGGGCACTGGAGGACCCTGCTGGGCAGGGTCTGGAGGCGGTGCGGCCGATCCGCGACGAGATCGACCGGCGGGTCCGCGGTCTGCTGGCCGAACTCCTGGACCAGTCCTGACCGTGGTGGTCGGGCGGGTGGTGTGCGACCGTGAAGCCGTGCCGTCCACACCCAGCCCGACCACCACGTCGATCAGTGCCGCGCCCCTGTCCGCCGAGCGCGCGGCGTCGACGGCGCTGGTGTTCAAGGCGTTGGCCGACCCGGTCCGGTTGCGGCTGCTGAGCCTGATCTCCTCCTCGCCGGGCGGGGAGATCTGCGTGTGTGACCTGACCGGTGAGTTCGAGCTGAGCGGGCCGACGATCTCTCACCACCTCAAGGTCCTCAAGGCCGCAGGGCTGATCGACGGTGAGCGTCGGGGCACGTGGGTCTACTACCGGCCGCTGCCCGACGCGCTCGCGGAGATCTCCGCGCTGCTGCGCCCCTGACCGGGCGGGAAGCTCGCGATCGCCCGCATGAGGGTGAACACGTCCCGGCTCACCCGACCAGGACTGAGCCGGTGATCAACAGGATCGCCGGTCCGGGGACGACCGCCGACGCGAAGGCGCTGAGCGCGCCCACCGCCAGCACCGAACCCCAACTCGTCACCACCCTCGGGCCGAACCGGTCCAGCCACCGCCCGATCGGCACGCCGACGACCTGCCTGGCGCAGAAGAGCACGCCCCAGCTGGTGATCTCGGCCCGGCACAACACGATCAAGACGCCGCGCAACCCCATGTCGGGGTGCGCGGCGTCCGTTGTCGCTTCGGGCATCTCTCAGCAGCGCGCGGCCGGGGCGGTCAGGGAGACCTCCACCGCACCCGCGGGACCGCAACAGCCACTGGCCGCCGTGTCAGCGGGTTCGTCGAAGACACCGGAGCCGCCGCACACGCCGGTTTCGGGCAGCACCAGCTCTACGCGCTCGGCGGCAGCGCGGTCCCCGGCGATCGCGGCGACGACGGAGCGGGCCTGCTCGTAGCCGGTCATCGCCAGGAACGTGGGCGCGCGGCCATAGCTCTTCATGCCGACCAGGAACACGTTCGGTTCCGGGTGAGAGAGTTCCTTGACGCCGTGCGGGTAGACGGTGCCGCAGGAGTGCACGTTCGGGTCGATCAACGGCGCCAACGCGACCGGTGCTTGCAAGGTCGCGTCGAGGTCCAAGCGCAGCTCCGACAGCCACGACAGATCGGGCCGGAAGCCGGTCAGGACAACGACTTCGTCGACCGGGTCGAGGGTGTGCCCGTCGAAGGACTCCAACACGAGTCGGCCGTCCACATCGGACTCGACCGCTGCGGTGCGGAACCCGGTCACCGTCTCCACGTGTCCAGCCTCGGCGGCCGCCTTCGCGCGCAAACCCAGCGCGCCGCGCGCAGGCAGCTGGTCGGACTCCCCGCCACCGAAGACCGCGCCGACGGCGCCACGCCGCAGCAACCACACGATCCGCGTGCCCGGAGCCTGCTCGGCGAACTCGGCAAGTGCGACCAGTGCGGTGAGCGCGGAGTGCCCGCTGCCCGCGACCGCGATCCGCTTGCCCGCGTACCGCGCGCGCACGGCTTCGTCGGACAGATCCGGCACCCGGTAGGAGATGCGGTCGGCGGCAGCGTTCTCGCCGACCCCGGGCAGACCGTCCCCGCCGAGCGGATTCGGCGCGCCCCAGGTGCCGGAGGCGTCGATGACCGCCCGCGCGGTGATCCGCTCCTCGCCGTGGGCGGTCCGCACGTGCACCGTCAACGGCTCACTCTCGCGCCCGGCGTCGACCACCCGGTCTCTGCCGCGTCGCGCGACGCCGACCACGCGTGCGCCGTAGCGCACCCGGTCTCCGAGGACCTCGGCCAACGGCTGGAGGTACTGCTCTGCCCACTGCCGCCCTGTCGGGTAGGCGGGCCGCTCCGGGCGCTGCCACCCGGTCGGCTCCAGCAACCGGACCGCGGCGGGGTCGACCAGTTCCGGCCACGCGGAGAACAACCGCACGTGGTGCCACTGCGCCACCGCCGAACCCGCCCGAGCCCCAGCTTCCAGCACCAGCACCGGGATCTCGCGCTCCACCAGGTTCGCCGCCGCGGCCAACCCGACCGGACCGGCACCCACCACGACCACGGGCAACTCGTCCACGAACCCACTCCTTGAATAGACGTTCATCGAAGCAACGGGACGGACTGTATCGACGGGCATCGATTGACGCAACCATCGATGTGTGTCGATACTGATGGCATGACCGCTGTTCCGGAAGCCCTCTCGGGCGAGACCGCCTCGACCTACTCGGAGTGGTTCGCCTGCCTGGCCGAGCCGACCCGGGTCCGCATCCTGCACACCGTCGCGGTCGCCGGCGGCGCGATCACCGTGGGCGAGTTGACCGAGCGCATCGGGATCAGCCAGTCCACCTGCTCCCACCACGTGCGCAAGCTCGCCGACATCGGGTTCGTGCTGCTGCGCAAGGAAGGCACCACCACGCTGGTCACGGTCAACCCGAACTGCTGCACCGGGCTGCCCCACGCCGCTGACGTGGTCATGGGCGTGCTCGCACCCCGCCCGTGCTGCCCCACCGACCTGCCCGTCGACGTCACCGTCCGCCCCCTGGAAGCCGGGGACTGGGCAGCAGTGCGGCGGATCTACCGCGAAGGCATCGACACCGGCAACGCCACCTTCGAGACCGAGGTCCCCGCACGCGCCACCCTGGACGCCACCTGGCTGCCCGAACACCGGTGGGTCGCCGAACTCGACGACCAGGTCGTTGGCTGGGCAGCGGCAAGCCCGGTCTCGGCGCGCGCGTGCTACTCCGGGCTCGCCGAGACCTCCGTCTACGTCGACGCCGCCGTGCGCGGCCGTGGTATCGGGAAAGCGTTGCTGCACAAGCAGGTCACCGCCGCCGACGCGGGCGGGCTGTGGACCTTGCAGACCTCGATCTTCCCCGAAAACCGCGCCAGCCTCGCCCTGCACCACACCGCCGGGTTCCGCACCCTCGGCGTCCGCGAACGCATCGCCCAACACCACGGCGTGTGGCGAGACACCGTCTTCCTGGAACGCCGCCGCACCACCGACTGACCACATCCACTGACCGCCGCTCGCCCTGATCCGGGCGAGGGCTTCTTCGAGGTGCCCATGAACAGCCCTGACGCTCTGATCATCGGTGGCGGCCAAGCCGGCCTCGCCGCCGCTCACGCCCTCCGCCAGCACGGCCTGCGCCCGGTCATCCTGGAGGCCGGCGCCGAGGCGGTCGGTTCCTGGCCGCGCTACTACGACAGCCTCACCCTGTTCTCCCCAGCCCGCTTCAGCTCCCTGCCCGGCCTGGCCTTCGGCGGCGACCCCGAGCGCTACCCGCACCGCGACGAGGTCACCGACTACTTGCGCCGCTACGCCACCCGGCTCGACGCCGACCTCCGCACCGACCACCGGGTGTCCACAGTGGAGCACCGCGCCGGTCGCTTCGACGTCACCACCACCTCCGGTGTCGAGTTGTCCGCGCCGTTGCTGATCGCGGCCACCGGCTCCTTCAACAACCCCCACCGGCCGGCCCTGCCCGGCTTGGACACCTTCACCGGCACCGTGCTGCACGCCGGCGACTACCGCGCCCCGAACTCGTTGGCGGACAAGAGGATTGTGGTCGTCGGCGCGGGCAACTCCGCCGTGCAGATCGCCGTCGAACTCGCCGAACACGCCCACGTCACCCTCGCCACCCGCGAGCGCATCCGCTTCGCACCACAACGCCCCTTCGGCCGCGACGTTCACCTCTGGGCCAAGCTCACTGGCGCCGACTCCCTCCCGATCGGCCCCTGGCTGACCAACCCGCCCGGACAACCGGTCTTCGACACTGGCCGCTACCGCACCGCGATCACCGCACGACGCCCCGATCGGCGCCCGATGTTCACCCGCCTCGACGGCGACCGCGTGCACTGGAGCGACGGCACCACCGAACCGATCGAGGTCCTCATCCTGGCCACCGGATACCACCCCGACCTGAACTACCTCACTCCGCTCAACACCCTTGCCCCGTCAGGAAAACCCGACCAACGGGCAGGACTGTCCACCACCCACCCCGGACTCGGCTACCTCGGCCTCGAATGGCAACGCATCCTCGCCTCCAACACCCTGCGCGGAGTCGGCCGCGACGCCGCCCACCTCATCCCACGCCTGCTCCGCGCCCGCGCTCGCCAGCTCGGACGCATGTAACCGGCGTCTCCCCGAAGGTCGTACCGAGACACAGGCCGTGCCCATGTCGCTCGAGGTCACCGGGGCGACCACGACCTCTCCCGATAAGAGCGGCGTGATCAGCCCCGGCTTCCGGTTCAGCCGGCCGCGATTTCGGTCAGCGGGTCGGCGTGCACCGGCGTCCACCCCAGCTCGCGCTGTGCCTTGGCCGAGGTGAACTGCTGGTCGAGCGCAAAGGCGTCGGCGATCGGCCCCATCTGGTCGCGGGCCTGCTCGATGCTGAGGGAGACGGTCTTCTCCGCGAGCCCGGCGCCGCGGGCGCAGGCTTCGGCGACCTCCTTGGCCGTCGGGTTGGCTCCGCTCACGCCGAGGTACGCCGAACCCGCCTGCGCCGACAGCGCCGCCACGTAGAGCCGGGCGAGGTCGTCGAGGTGGATCAGGGCCCAGTGGTTGCCGCCGTCGCCGATGTACGGGATCGCGCCGTTTTCCTTGCCCGGCTTGACGAAGAACATGTCGATCAGGCGGTTGTCTCCGCCGTGGAGGAGACCGGGTCGCACGATGACCGGCCGTCCGCCGTCGGCGACCCGGGCCAGCACCGCGTCCTCGACGGCCTTGCGCCAGGCCACGATCGGCGGCGGGTTCCACGGCGCGCTCTCGTCCTGCACGCCGTCGGTGTCGCCGTAGACCCAGCTGCCGCCGGTGTGCACGTACGTGCCGCCGCCGACTCCGCCCTGCATCGCAGTGGCGGCCGCCAGGTCCTCCTCGCCGCTGGTGGCCTGGGCGAGGTGGATCACGGCTTCCGCCCGCGCCGCTGCGCGGGTGAGCACGCCGAGGTCGGTCAGGCCGCCTCGGACGGCGCTCGCACCTGCTGCGGCCACGGTCGCCTCTGCGCGGTCGCTGCGGGCGAGCGCCTCGACCGTGTGCCCGGCGCGCACCAGCTCGCCGATCGTCGCGCGGCCGATGTAACCAGAACCACCGGTGAGGAAAACCTTCATCGCTGTCCCTTCCTTTGCGTTCCGTTCCTCTTCCACGGTGCCCCCGGCGCCAGGGGAGCGTCCAAGACCCGTTCCGCGCGCTGTGATGCCGCAGCGGCATCACTGGTCTGTGATGATGGGAGCTAGCGGACCGGAAGTGGTGAGCCACGTGGACTTCGACCTGCGCAGGCTGCGGTACTTCGTCGCCGTGGCCGAAGAACTGCATTTCGGGCGGGCCGCCGAGCGCCTGCACATCGCCCAGCCCGCGCTGTCGCGTCAAATCCGCGCCCTCGAAGACGAACTCAAGACGGCGCTGTTCGTCCGCAACCGCCGAACCACGGTCCTCACCGCGGCGGGCGATCAGCTCCTCACCGACGCCCGCGACCTGCTGGCAGCGGCCGAAGCCGCGCACCGCCGGGTCACCGCCGCCGCCGAGGCGAAGCCGATGCTCACCATCGGTTTCATGCCGGGCATCGTGGTCACCCCGGCGGTGCGAGTGCTGGCCCGCCACCTGCCGGACGTCACCGTCCAGCTGCTGCGCACGAGCTGGCACGACCAGGTGAAGGTCATCCAAGACGGCCGCGTCGACGTCAGCATCGTCCGGCTCCCAGTCGACCAGCGCGGGTTGACCGTGCGGCCGCTGTTCACCGAACCCCGTGTCGTGATGGTGCCCACCGGTCACCGGCTGGCCGGCAAGGAGACCGTGTCGGTCACTGAACTCGCCGACGAGCACCTGCTGCAGGACCCCGACGCCGTCCCGGAATGGCGGGACATCGCCCTCGAACTGCGCAAGCGGAACCGCCCCGAAGTGCCGCGCATCAACAGCGTCGAGGAGAAACTGGAACTTGTCGCCGCCGGAGCGGGAATCAGTGTCCTTCCCTTGTCGACGGCGACGTTCTACACCCGCCAGGACGTCATTTGCATCCCAGTCGAGGACATCGGACCGAACCAGGTGTGCCTGGCTTGGCTCGCGACACGCCGCTCACCCCTCATCGACGCCTTCGTCGACGCCGCAGCGAGCCTGGTGCCCTGATCTCGCCAAGCAAGTCGGCTTGCGTGAACGCACCGCAGCGCTGCGGACCCTCGACGGTGGTGTACGAGAAATCCCTCGCAGAATACGACCCCGCATTGGTGATCGCCGAGCAGGAGCGTATGGCGTCGCACAAGGGAGCACGAGACAACGCGAGGGGATCAAAACCGTTATCGCGAAGCTGGCGCAAGAACGGGACAAACCCACGTTCGTGATAGGGCAGCGACAGAAAGCGATCGCACGCATCCTCACCGCCGTCATGATCGCCAGCAGGCAAAGGCGAAAGGCTTAACCCGGAGCAGATCACGCCGGTGCGGCGAGAGACCGCTAACGGGACGGCAGGACACATGAGAGGGCGGCAGAGAAAACCTTGCCGCCCTCACGCTCCAGAGCGTGACGTGCACATGACCTACAACGCCGAAGGGCCGACGGTCGAGGTGACCGTCCGCCCTGTCGGTAAGGATGAAGCAAGTGTCCGAGGGGGACTCGAACACGTATTCGTCGCATCCATGCACAGGATGCGTGTTCATGCGACAGACCATAGCTCTGTCTGCTGTTCGGTCGCCAAGCCGTGCGCGTCGTTGATCAACATAAAGCGTCCTTGCGTCCCAAGGGTTCCGGCACTTCTGCGCTTGTACGATCTCTGGTTGTGTTGAACACTTGCCGTGGCGTCTAGCGACTATTGGAGTGGGGCGATGGCGGCTCAATCGACATGATCTGCATCGTCCGTCGGTAGTCGGAGAACTCGACCGCGCTCGCGACGATGAGGAGACTGCACGAGTAGGCGGCTGTGTGGAGCAAGACGGCAAGTGGGCGCTGACTTGTGCGCATGTACTGCTGATCAAGTCAGGCCGCCGACGACGGTCAGGTCGCTGGCCACCTCGGTGACCGCTGAGCGGGCGGAGTTGAGGAGATCCTCCAGCAGCCGTAGGCGCAACAGGTCATCGCTGACCGCTATGCTGCCGCCCCCTCGGAGGCGTTGATGGGTTCGCTGGCTCATGTGCGGCTGCACGATGACGATGTCCGTGCGGTTCCTGGCATCTCCGAGCTGCAGAGCCTCGAGGAACTCCGATCTTGAGGTGGTGCGAGCGCCGAGGTTCCAACATGCGGGCAGAGCGACGCAGGGTGATGACAGCGTCTTCAGGAGCAGGTCACGGTCGGTGTAGACCAGGTTCTTCAGGGCCTGGCTCACGACGACCTCGAAGGCGCCGAGTGCGACTCGTCGAGCGGGCGCTCGGCTCTTGGCACCCTTCACCTGGATGAAGGCGAGGTCGCCGTTGCCTGCGATGTGGATGAAGTCGGCTGTTTCTCCCGGTCCGTCGTCGCAGATCAGCCACCCGTCTTGGTACCGGTTGACGACCCAGGCGAACAGCGAGCGGTCGCCGTTCCGGGCGATCCCGGCATGGATGCGCTGCGCGTCGGGGAACGGCGGCTTCTCCTGCTCGATGTGGTAGTCGGAGAAGTCTTCGAATGACCAGTTGGGGAAGGCGAAGTCGCGTGGCCGTTCTTCCCAGATGCGGCCGTCCACCAGGGAGTGCCCTGAGCCGTAGTAGACGGCCACCAAGTCTTTGCTGTACTGCAATGCGTCGAGTACTTGTCGAACGGGTGCAAGGTCGGAAGGTGAGCCTTCGAACCCGAGGTCCAGGGCGAATCCGGAGTTAACCGGCTTGGGGTTGGCAGCAAGTCGGCCACCTGTGCTGCCGTTGAGCCCCACGTCCATGAAGAAGCGCGCCGAACTCTGCTGGCCGATCACGTCGAGCACGGCTCCCTGGAGGAGGGCCGACGCGTTGCGCATCTCGTCAGACGCGTTCTGTGGCAGGTGTTCCGGAGGAAGCACGCGTACCTCGTACGCCCCGTTTACAGCTGAAAGGTCTGTGACTTGTCTCGCATAGTGCGGGAAGGGCTCGTTCCCGGAGCCGTCAGCGCGCTCGTTCTCCAGCAGTGCGAACAGTTCGACCACCGCGGCGACGAAAGACGCGAAATCCGGCGCCGCCCTAAACCACACTGAGGACTCCCTCGGCGTACTGCCGACGATCCCGTTCAGCACCAATCGATCTGCCGAACCCGGCAACTCAGAACGCGCTGCGCCGACTGTGTACGAGCCATCCTCATGCGGGTGGGACGCGTCCTGCAGACGAAGCCCGCTGATGCTCTTCGTGTCGGGCTTGGTGGTACGAGGTCGATGTACACCGTTGAGCCAGAGGCTCTTGGCGTCACCATGGTGGAGGGCACACTCCATGACACGCTGTGGAATCCGCGTGAACGCAGGTTTCGGTGGCTTGTCAAGCCACCGCTGGAGGCGGTCGTGACTCGAGCTGTCGCAGTGGACCGCGACAAGGCGTCGACGCCTCAGAGCGACCGTGAGAAGATAAATTGTGTCTTGAAACCCGGCAGCATCAGTCGCCCACGAAGGACGACCACGCTGCTGGCGCACGAAGGCCGTGAGCTGATCGATACCACTGTCGAAATCCAGATCATCGTTCATCGCGACAATCTCAGTTTCTCGCCCCAAGCGGTTCCGTCCCGGTTTGAGGAGTTCCTCGCGCAGCCTCTCGAAAGCTAGCGAAGGGTCGTCCGCGACACACTCCAGCACCGTGACGGAGACGTACGGATGGACCGTCGCCCAGTCAAGCTTCCTCGTCCTGCTGTCCATCGGGTGCACCATCCCGTTCGATCAGACTGCAGCACTTACCGTTGTCCGCAACGCCTGTGCACACTCCGTCGAACCGGCACGAAATCTCGTTAGCCCCGAAGAGTGCATTCACTCGAATGCGCAGCACCTCGGATGTTCGTGACACAAAACGAACAAGCGGGGGGATCGAGAAAATAACAAGGATGCTTTTAAGTAATCATGACGTTGCAGAAAAAAGACTCTACTCGGGCGCCCCTCGCCATATGATCCCGGCGCGAACATCCTGGTCGTGCCACTCGTAGTTGACGGGCCGAAGATCGATCGCGAACAGGTCACTCGTTCGAGTGAATGCGCGTGCAGGCGGAGAAACCGTGCAGCAAATCGAGCCTCTGGAACGCCATTACAGGTGCGGGGATTCCCACAGGTGAGGAGCAGGAACGACATGCCGGTCAGAGGTTCAACGCAGCGGTGGGGGCGGGCGTCAGGTGACGCATGAGTCGGAACCAGACGGCGCTGCGCTGCTCCCGAACCTCAGGGCGAGCTACGAGACGTTCCTGACCGAGGACCTCGAGCGGCTCAAGATGGCGGTCCTGAGGTGGGACAGCGATGCCGGAGACGCTCTACAGGAGGCGTTGCTGCAGGCCTATGAGCGGTGGGAGATGGTGTCCGCCGCGAACAACCCGATCGCCTACGTGTTCGGAATGGCACGCAATATCCGGCTGAGCGAATTGAGGCGGGACCAGCGCCGCAACGAGGTGCTGACGGAGTTCACGACCGGCGAGGTGGGTCAAGGCGACTTTACAGATCTTGTGGTCGCCGCCGATCAGCTGTGGGACGCGGTCCGCCAGCTGCCGTGTGCGATTCGCGAGGTGTTCGTGCTGCGTGACGTCGCTGGTTTCAGCGAGTCCGAGGCCGCAGAGGTCTTACAGGTGGCGGGTTCAACGGTGCGCGGTCACCTGTGCCGTGCGCGGGCGGCACTGCGAAAGCTGCTGACGGACCAGCGACAAGGAGGACGGCGGTGAACCTGGAGGACCTGCTGCGACAGCAACGCGACGAGGCCGCCCGGCCGGCGGGAGAGTTGACTGTGCGTCGTCTGCTGCACGGCATCGAGGCAGAACACCGGCGAAGGGTCGCCTCGCCTGAGTCGCTGCGAGCGATGGGTGAGGTGCACGACGAGTTCATGGCGGCGCGAGCCGCATTGGTCGCCGGTCGGGAAGCAGCGGACCGAGGGGAGCTCGCCGCCGCGGCCGGGCACCTTCGGGTGGCGGCTAGGTCGAGTGCGGGGGACGCTGCGGTCCGTCTCGCTGGAGTGCTCGCGAAACTGGAGATCTACGGCGAGGCACTTGAGTGGTGTGAGGCCGCGGAGCGCGATGGCTGGCAGGAGGCTGCCGATCTTGCCGTCCGGTGCCGCGAGGCGCTCGGTCAGCCGCCCAAGGCGTCGGAGGTGCCGCGGCACGCCTTGGCCGACCGGAGCAAGCCCGAGCCGGTTCGCCGCCCTGACGACCCTTCCGTGAGTGCGGATCCGGGGTTGAGCAGGCGGATGAAGGCACTCGCCTGCACAGCGCCGCTGCACGACCTCGATCGGCACAAGGAGATGCTCAAGTGGTTGCCTGAGGGCGTCTACCAGATGGCTGAGATCGGCATGCACACGATCGACCGCATCGCGCTGGCGATGGATTTCGACACGGGTGCCGCGCATGACGACGTGGTCCAGCGCGTGCGTCCGTTCATCGCGGCCCAGGCGCCTGAACGCTCCACGGCGGAGCACGAACGCGTCGCGCGCTGGGTGCTCGAGAAACTGATCAATGTCGGGACCGTCGACCGGGTTTTCCGGGGTGTGTACGGCGAGATCGACGAGGAGGGCGCCTACCAGCGTCGGCTGTTCGACTTCAAGCTCCTCGTGGAGGTGCCCGGTCCGCGGGGCGGGATCTTCCTGCGCGCATCCGACCAGGCAATCAACGTGCTCGTCGG
This sequence comes from Allokutzneria multivorans, assembly GCF_039537405.1. Taxonomy (NCBI): domain Bacteria; kingdom Bacillati; phylum Actinomycetota; class Actinomycetes; order Pseudonocardiales; family Pseudonocardiaceae; genus Allokutzneria; species Allokutzneria multivorans. The sequence continues at coordinate 133,624 of NZ_BAABAL010000004.1, forward strand.
CGCGCTCGACACCGACATCGAGTCCTCCCAGGTGGCCGCCGAGGTCAAACTCGGCAACCTGATCGATCGCGGTCAGCTCAACGACGCCCGTCTCGCCGCAGAGACGGCGCGGTACCGCACCATCCAGTTCGCGGAATCGTTGCGGTACAAGCTCGACGCCACCCGCCGCGACGTGCGGATGGTGGACTGGGACCGCGCGCTGCCCGACCTGCTGGACAAGGCGTTGAAGCACGTGGAGGAACGGTTCCGCGTCGAGCACGCCATCCTGCAGAACATCACCGACCAGCGCGACAATGCCGACGACCCGAAGCGGAAGCGGCTCGCGGCGGACTTGGTGGCGATCGTGCAGGAGTGCATCCGCCGGCACACCCAGCTCCAGGCGAGGCTGGTGTCCGCGCGCGGCAGCTTCCGCGAGGAGCAGGACCGGCAGCTCTTCTCCGGGCTGCCGCAACGCCCTGCGCTGAACCTGCAGACGCAGCTGCTGTTGCCCCTTCTCGAACTGCCGATCGCGCACGCGGCCGGCCCGTCGGACGTGTTCTTCCGCGCCGCGTCTGGCCCACACGTGCCGGACGTGTTGTCCCTCACCGGCTTGGTCATGATGTTGTTGCGCCCCAGCGCCGACCGCGGTCGGACCGCGGGACCAGTGGCGGACCCACATCTCGACGAGGCGCCGGACCTGGCGCGGTTCCCCCTGCACCTGTGGGACCGCGCAGAGGAACTGCTGGACCTCCCAGGTGAAGTGGTCGAGCTGAGCGAGCTCCTCGCCGCGGCTGCGGAGCTCGACTCGGATCTGCCCGCGCTCGTGGCGTTGCTGGCCGCACGTGCGTGCAATCCCGCCGTCTCCGCCGCCGTGGCGAATGGCGATAGCTCCATCCTGATCGCGGTGCCTTCCGGCATGCCCATCCCACCTTCGCCCGGCATAGACGTCCTCGGTGACGACCTGTTGCTAACGATCGCCGAGGTCGTCGACGTCGAAGCGCACGAGAAACACGAGGGAATCGCATGAACCCCGCCGACACGGCCGAGGCCGCCCGTCTGGTGGCCATGGGCCTGCGGGCCAAACACATTCCCAGCCGTGAGACCGAGTACCGCGATCTTGTCCGGCGGTACCAGGAGGACGAGCTGTTCGCCGCGACGGCGGACGCGGTGGCGACCGGGCTGGGGCTGCACGTGCTCGACGTTTCGCAGCGCAGCGGGATCATCCTCGCGGCCGACGCCGGTTCGGTGTTCGAGGTGAAGATGGAGGACTACGCCCGCAGGAGCCTCGCGAGAGGTGAACGCCGTGACACGGAGAAGGTGTTGCACGGCATCGTGCACCTCGCGGTGGCTGCACTGTGCTTCCCCCGAGCCGACGACCTCGCCAACAGCTCCTACGTCGGACGAGTGTCGGTGGACGTCGTGGACGTCGTTGTGCGCGATGCCTGCCGAGCTCTCGACGAGCGCACGGCCGTCGAAGGCGACGGCGACCCGACCGCCGAGGAGCCGGAGCTGGAGAAGGCGTGGCGGGCCTACGTGCGCAGGCCCGAGGTGGCGGCGACGAAGGACAGCAGGCACAACAGCGACACGACCCGCGCGATGATCTCGCGAGCGTTGCGCTGGCTCGCCGACCGCGGACTGCTGCAGTCCGTGGGCGACGAGAAGGATGGCGTCTTCCGCACCACCAGCAAGTACCAGGTGCACGTCCGGCAGCTCGCGTCGCACGCCACGTTCAAGTCGTTGCTGAGCCTCGGCGTCGTGCCCCCGATGGGCCCGAGGCTCTTGCACGCCGTGCCCACCCCAGAACTTCCCTGAACCGAGGACTTTCCCCATGTACGAGCTTTCCCGTGTCCGCCTCTACTCGATCGGCCCAGACGGCGCGCGCTACGAGAACGTGACCATCGACCTGTCGGGCGGCGGCGAACCCGTCCGCCACTACCAGCCGATGCTGGGCCAGGCAGACGTGCTCAGGCCGTCGCCCGCCACGATCCTGTTCCTCGAGAACGGTGGCGGGAAGTCGGTGCTGATCAAGCTGATCTTCTCGGTGATGCTGCCGGGCAAGCGTCACGTGGTCGGCACCTCGAACACGAAGGTGCTGGAGAAGTTCGTCGGCGCTAAGGAGGTCGCGCACGTCGTCCTGGAGTGGATGCACACCGAGACCGGCCGCCTACTGCTGACCGGCAAGGTCTCGGACTGGCGCGGGCGAAGCACGGCGTCGGGCGAGAATCTCGTCGACCTGTGGTACAGCCTGCGGCCCGGCCAGTCCGTCGGGCTGACGACCCTGCCGTTCTCCGAGGACGGCCAGAACCTCGTGGCGACGGAGTTCCGGGCCCGGCTAGACGAGCTGGCGAAGGCCGATCCGTCGCTGGAGCTGGACTGGTCGGAGAAGCAGGGGAGGTGGCTCGAACGGCTCGACCAGCTCGGCCTCGATCCGGAGACGTTCCGCTACCAGCGCGACATGAACGCGGGCGAGGGCGAAGCCGCCGACCTCTTCACGTTCGCGAGCGACGAGGCGTTCGTCAACTTCCTCCTCCGCGCGGTGCTAGTGCCCGCCGACACCCGCGGGCTCGCCGAACTCATCGCCGAGCAGTCAGAGAAGCTCGCAGGACGCGAGGAGATGGAACTGGAGCGGGACTTCGTCGCCGAGGCGCTGTCGCTGCTCACTGACCTGGCCGACCTGTGGACGGCCGGCGAGGCAAAGCGCGTGAGCGCCAGGAAGGCGAGCTCCGAGTTCGAGCGGTTCGTCGCGTCCCTGGTCCAGCGCGTCGCTCAGGACGATGCGGCATCTGCAGAGCTTGAACGAGCTGCTGCGGAAGCCGAGGAAATCGCCAGGACGGCGGGAGAGCGGTGCGCGGCGGAGGAGGAACGGCTGGTCGCGTTGAAGCACCGCTGGGCGCAGCTCCTCGTGGAAGAGGCGGTTCGTGCTCAAGAAGCGGCCAAGAAGGCCGTGCATGCCGCAGAGGTCGACCTGCTGGGATGGCAGGCGGTCGACCAGCTCATTGAACAGCAGGCGGCGGCCAAGACCCTCGAGTCTCTGCGGAAACTCCTGGACGAACGTGAGGACATCTCACGTGCGGCGAAGAGTGAGCGGGACGGCTGGGCCCGCAAACTTGCGCGCGCCCTGCAGAGCGCGGTCGACGAGTCGACAGGACTGGCTGCGAAAGCGGACGAGCTCGCGCGGAGCAAGCACGAACTGGCGACAGGAGCGGAGAATCAGTGGGCGAAGGCGATCGAGGCCAAGGCGACCGCCGAAGCCCTAGCCGCACAACTGCACGAGCAGATGACCGATGTGCACAAGCAAGTCGAGGACGCCGTGCGGGCGGGCTTGCTCGCGGCGGGAGAGTCGGCGGCGAAGACAGTCACACCGCTCGAGGAGCAGGTCTCGTCGACGACCTCCCGACTGGAGACCGAGGAACGCCGGCTGGTCGAGCTCGACGAAGAGCTCCGAAGCGCAAACGCTGAGCTGGATTCCGCCAAGGACCAGCACACCGCCACGGCCGCCCGGCACAAGGAGGCCCTCGCGGCCGAGCAGACCGCCAAGGACCGCGCCGCCGAGCTAGAACGGGAACCGCGGCTGGTGGAACTGCTCGACACGGCATCCGTTGTGCTGGAGATGGACGCCGAGACGTTGCTCGACCAGCTCTCGGTTGCGCAGGACGACCTCGAGCACAAGCGGACGAGGCTGCGGATTGACGATGCGGTGGACGAGACCGCACGTATCGCCTGGGAGTACGACGAGAACGCGTTGCTGCCACCGCCGCCCGAGGTGACCGAGGTGGTCGAGTCGTTGCGAGCCAATGGGATCGACTGCTTTGCGGGCTGGGATTACCTCGCCGAGCAACGGGATCCGGTGCTGCGCGGGGAACTGGTGCGACGGCTGCCGCACCTGACCGGCGGTGTGCTGGTGAATAAGGCGACCGATCTCGATCAGGCGCGGACCGTTCTCGCGGAGCGGGACCGCAAGCCGCGCAACACCATCGCGGTCGCAAGCACCCAGTCGTTCAAGGTCGCGGTCGACACCCGGTTTGACGCCGCCCTGAACGACGCGTGCTTCGTCGTCCCCCCGAACGAGGCGCTGTTCGACGCTGACGCGGCCCTGGCGGAACGGGATCGCGTCATCGCTGAACACGAGCAGCGCACCAGCGCACTGGTCGAGCTCGACCAGTGCTACCACGCGGACCGCGAACTGGTGGTGCGGATCAAGGCCTGGCGGGCCGAGCACCCCAAGGGCATGCTCGCCCAGCTCGCCGAGGACACGGCGACGGCTGGGGAAGCCGCACGCGCGGCCGGGCAGTACGTGGCGGACACCCGGATGGCCGTCCAAGTCGTTGCCGAGGCCAAGAACGAAGTGGAGCAGGTGCTGCCCAGGTTGCGCACCGCGGTGGCACAGCTGCGCGAACGACTGGTGAAGGTCCGCGTGCTCGCGGAACGCGAGAGCCGCCTGGCGGACTGGCACTCGGAGCGCGAGCAGGCACTCGGTCGGACCGCCGAGGAGCAGGGCCGGGCGGAGGCGCTGCAGGCGAGCGGGCAGCGACTGCGGCAAGAGGCACGGGAGCACCAGCGCGCCGCCGACGACCACCTTGCTTTGGCGGCGCGTACGCGAGAGGAGATCGAGAGCCTCGACGGCGCCGCCGAGATGACTTCCGACGACGCGATTCCGGCCGAACCCGTTCCCGTGCTGCGGGAAACATGGCGCCGGGCCCAGGCGGCGTACCAGCGGGCGGAAGTGGGCGACGATCAGTTGAAGGAACTGCGCGTCGCCGAGGAGAAGGCCGCTTCCGCCACAAAGGCTTTCACCTGTAACTCCGACGAAGTGCGTGAGGCCGCACAGCGGTTGCTGGCCGGCGCGGAAAGCACTGACGTCGCGTCACGCGCCGCTGCGGCCGACCGCGCGCGGCGGACGCACGACGCCGCCGAGCTGGAACGGCGAGCGGCCGACATGCGCGCGGGAAAGCGGGAGGCCGAATTGGGCTTGCTGCGCGTACCGCGGCTTCCCCTCGCCGAGTCTCCGTCCGATGTGGAGCGCGCGGGCGCTCTGACCGCTGAAACGCAGCAGACGGTCGCGGATCGCAGAGCCGAGTGGGAGAGCCACGTGCGAGCCGCCGACGCCCTCACCAGGGAATTGGCGAACGTCCAGCGCGCGACATCGGAGTTCACCACGATCGTGCGTCTGGTCGGCAAGGAACTGGAGGCCGACGGTCCAGCCTCGGAGCCGTATGAAGGAGACGCCGAGTCCGCGCGCGAACGCTGTTCCGCGCTGAAGAAGCAGAACGAGGAAGCGTGGAGGGTGGTGGAACTGGCTGAGGGGAGGCAGCGCGAAGGCGCCTCGGTTCTGGTTAAGTGCGCGTCCAACCCTCGGTTTGACAAGCTCGAGACGTCTGTCCGCACCCATGTGCTGGGCGTCTCCCTGACCGAACTGCCCGCACTCGCCGCCGACTGGGCATCCTCCCTGCGTCCCCGTCTGCGCTCCTTGACCGACGACCTGGAACAGATCGAGAGGCACCGCACGCTCATCGTCGAGCGGCTTCGCGGACTCGTCGACACAGCGCAGGGCATCCTCCGCGCAGCTCAGCGGTCGTCGAAGCTGCCGGAGGGACTGGGAGACTGGACGGGTGAGGAGTTCCTCCGTATCGCTGGCACCCCCGTGTCGGCGGAACTGACCGCGCACGAGCTGGGCAAAGTGGTCGACGACGCGATCGACAGGTTCAAGGACAGCAAGAAGGTCGACGGCCTCGCGGTTGTGCTGGCTGGCGTGCACACGATCGTGCCCAGGGGGTTCAAAGTCACGATGCTGAAGCCCGACACGGTGCTGCGCGCCGAGCGGGTGCGGGTCTCCGAGGTCCGCGACGTCTTCTCCGGCGGGCAGCACCTGACCGCGGCGATCGTGCTGTACTGCACCCTCGCCGCGCTGCGGTCGAACAACAGGGGCAGGACCCGGCACCGGCACTCCGGCGTGCTCTTCCTCGATAACCCGATCGGCCGGGCGTCCGCGAGCTACCTGCTGGACGTACAGCGCGGCGTGGCGAAGGCCCTGGGAGTACAGTTGATCTACACCACCGGCCTGTTCGACGCCGAAGCACTGGCCCAGTTCCCACTGATCATCAGGCTGCGCAACGACGCCGACCTGAGGGCAGGACGCAAGTACCTGTCCGTCGAACAGCGCCTCCGGCCGTTGCTCGACGCGTTGCCCGCCTCCGACGGCCGGGGTCGCATCACCTCGGCCCGCTTCCTGCTGAAGGAGCGCAGTAGTGCCAACGCGGACTGAGCGGCTGGCTGAAGAGCTGCACGACGTACTGGCCGCCCATGCGAAGGGCGGCAAGTGGTGCGGGACGAAGCGGACCCGCATCGACCTACCCGCCGTGCGAGCGGCGTTCGCCGGGATCTACGGCGAGGTCCCGGGCGAGGACGTCAACCTGGTGTTGTCGGCCTGTCTTGCACACCTCGGGCAGCTCGGCCGGCTCACCGCGTTCAGGAAGGACAACCGAGAGAAGATCCCCCTGCCGTTGGGGATCCACCTCGAACCGATCGCCGAGCGGCAGCCCGTCACCGTGCCACCCGCACCGCTGTGGCACCCGGACCTGTGCGAGGTCGCGGACGTCTGGGCCACGGCGAAGCCGAAACAGAGGGCGCGCTACCGGGCGATTAACAGCTGGTTGATGAGCAACCCTGACCTGACGCACGTTCCGCTTCGCGAGCGGGCTCTGGAGATCTTCGCGGGATTCGGTTCCGAGGCCGACTTTCCAGTGCCCGAGAAGGCACTTGACGGCTACGAGTCGGGCCCGTTCTTCAGCGACCGCAAGTGGGTCGACGACGTCCTCAGGGTGGAGCGGTTCGTGGCCCCGTTGCTCAGCGACCGACCGCTGCGGGAGATCGGCGATGGGTACTACCAGCGGATCGGCACGGGCAACCTGCTGCTGGTGGTGGAGAACAGCGCGACCTACTGGTCCGTCGTCCACGCACGGCCACCCCGGCACGACCTCGGGCACATCGCCTGGGGGCTGGGCAACAGCTTCACTGCGTCGGTCCGATCACTGGCCGCGCAGAAAGAGATCGCCGAGGTGAGGTACTTCGGTGATCTCGACGTGTCCGGTGTAGACATACCGCGTCGGGCTGCCGCCACGGCTGAGGAGGAAGGACTGCCACCGGTCGTGCCCGCGGTCGAGCTGTACTCGGACCTCCTCGCGGTCGGACGTGCTTGGGAAGGCAAGGAGATCGCTGCGGACGAGGACCACGCGCGTCAGCTGGTGAGCTGGCTTGCCCCCCGCCATCAGGACGCGGCGGTGTCGCTGTTGTGCGACGGTCGCCGCATCGCCCAGGAGTGGGTGGGGTTCCGGCACTTAACGAGGACCGACAAATGGCACGCGGACCTGCGGAGAACCGACGAGTGAGCACGATCGACCTAGCCCTTCGATATCGTTGAAGACCTTCGCGGACACGAACTGGATCGTCTGCGACCACCACGGCCGCTGTCTTAGCTGAGCAGCGTCATCGAAGGTCACCAGCTCTGTGACTCCATCCGGCCAATCAGCACTCGCGATGGACTGGAACGCCAACACCGTCGACCAGAGCCATCGACTGGGAGGCGCATCAGCGTCCACGGCTATGCACCCCCCGAGCGGACTCACCTGATACAGAAGCACCCCGCGGACTTGAAATCCGTGGGGTAAGAGAGTGTCCGAGGGGGACTCGGACACGTATTCGTCGCATCCATGCACAGGATGCGTGTTCATGCGACGACGATGGCTCCTCTTGATGATCAAGCACCAGTTGGCTGCTGCCCTCATTCAAGCCAGAAGCTCCTGCGCCCCATGGCATCCGGCACTGCACACTGCTCGCTTGGCAGCATCAGAAGGGCGGTCCGGGCTCGAGATGGTTGGCTAAAGCTGCGAGTGCAGGGCGTTCTTCTGGGGGACGAAGGGCGAGATGGTTCTCGACGAACCTCGCTGCTGAGAAGTTTTCCTGCCAGCTGGTGCTGGCGAAGCCGCCAGGCACGGTGGCGCGGATGATGCGATCGACCCATTCTGTCAGGTCATCGGCGCAGTCGGCGACAGGTTCGAGCACCTTGAGGGCTTCTCGAAGCGATTGAGGCATGAGAGTTACGCGGTCGTCGGGGGCGAACCATAGTCCGTAGGCAAGTCCGATGCGGTAGTCGCGAGGCCAGGTGTTGAGGTCGTCAGAGGCCAAGCACGGCTCCAGACCGTCCCACCGCACCACGAATGTCTCGCGCATGACGCGTTGGCCGACTGCGACGCCGATGGCGCGTTGATGGCGTGCCTCGATAGCGGGCAGATTAGCGGCCTGCAGTCGGCGCGCGAGCAGCCCAGCATGGAAGTTCTGCGGCTGCGTCACGAGGTCGTTGATGAGATTAGTGGGACGGCCTTCGGAGAAGTAGCCGAGTCTGCGGAGCGCCCACCGGGACCACAGCAGTCCTGCGTCGAGCGCTAGACTGACCATTTCGTCGCGCAGGTCTGGCGTACGGGCGCGACCGTGGCCGCCACCGAACTCATTTCTGATTTGTCCGAGGTTTCTGGCGATTTTGCTTGCCTGGGTGGCGACCTGCCCGAAGACGGACGTGTTGGCCAACTCGCGTCCGGGCTGACCGGCCAGCAGTTGGTGCGCACGGTTGACGACCGTGTCGAAGGGGATGTTCGGATCGGCGGGGGTGCCTTCGATGTCGAGCACGATCCGGGCGATGCTTTCCACAACGCACTTGATGTCGCTGAGGGCCTGGGAACCGTCGCCAGCGTCCAGCGAGCGTCGCAGACGGTTAGCTTCGTGCTCAACGCAGCGCCAGTGATCGTCGGCAAGGTAGTCCGGTCGCGTGATGTCAAACCACATCGGAGGGAGAGTCACGCGCACCACATCCTCGAGTCGGGGTGATGTCCGACCTATCGAGACGCAAAGCCATGGCGTGACGCCGGTGACCTATCCGCTATCCAAAGGTCACCAAGGCGATGTGCTGCAGGAGGCGTGGTCAATGCCACCAAACTGAGCCAAGCCCTGAGGCCCCGGTAGCCGCCGCACCGTGGGACGGCTGATGTGCGTCAAGGATGGCGGAGTGCGATGCGTCGCAGGGAGATCCATGCCACTGAAGCGAACCTAAATGCGCGGCGAGCGCCAGACCTGGTGGACTGGCGGGCCGCAACGCTAACTTTCATCACTGAAGAACTCGCGGGAGTTGCACAATCCGCCCATTGACCGAATCCAGGTATTCCCAAATCTCACGATGCCTGAACTGATATCCCGCACCAGAAACTCTCAGAATGCCCGCGCTTCGCCCCCGGCTAAGGAATCGAGCAAAGCCCCACGGTAGTCGATACTTAAAGTATCCATAAGTTGCAGCAGAAACGTATCTCATGTATGCCGAGCAGCAAAATCTACCTATGGCACACATGCCGCCGAACCATATGGCGACGCTGATGCCATAAATGGGAAAGTAATAGAGGACGCCGTACGCGCCAAAGAGAATCCCCGAAAGTGCCGCAACATTACGATCATTGCGGATAACCTGCAGTGGTGAAAGTACGTCATCCGCATACGATGTCGAGGTTCCTGTGGCCAGTATCAGCATCAGAATTGCAATGACTCCAAAAAGTGCGCCGTGCACGGAATCGTACACGTATGCCATGAGGACAGCGAATCCAGATAGCAGCATTATGAGCAGGACGGACACGACGACAGCAAGGGGATGCCGAAGGTTCTCAAGACTCAGTCGACTTGGTTCGCGGTCACGAGCGGACCTATTAAGCGCTATGAGGCCGATAGTGACGCAGTTGGCGCCAAGAGCCACTAGAAGCCAGATTCCTTCCAGGCCACCTTCCGCTATTTTGTCGTCAAACATACCTAGAGTGTAGCTGGGAAAGTGTAATAGCAGAAATGCGATTGCAAGATGGACAAGGCGGGACGGTTCTTCTCCCACGTTACGCCACCAGTGATGCAGGACGATTTCAGGATTTTGCCACTCACTCGTCTTTTGGCAAGTTAGCCGACGCGCCAATATTAGAAGTTGCGCCATATTTTGTGCAACGTATCTCGTGGGCACACTAGCGGTCACGCGAGCACACACGAATCCATCCATGAGAACGGCGCTCACTCGCCGCTGGTACTCTCCGCCGGAACTCACATTTTCACTCTTCTTAGGAATAAGCGCAGCCGGATCACCTCCGTCTAAGAAATAGATGATGGCGGCCGTCAAGCGCCACGGAGTTCCCAATAAATCGCACACCTCGTGATTGCTCTGCGAATTAATCCAATTGAAGACATTGTGCCACTCGTCAAAGCGTTCAGAATGCTCGCAATGAGTACGTATGTGCCGCTCTATCTGGCGACCCGTCAATGGGGAAATGACAACTATCTTAATGTCTCGCAGGCGCCTTGCCAGGCGACCATAGAGGCGAGCATCGCGAGAGGTGATGACGAGACGGCAGTCAGGAGTGGTTGCGATGTAATCATTTAGGCGCTCGACAGCTCGCATGGATCTGCTAGTTTCGCCACTAGTGCCCATTTCATCAAGTCCATCAAGAAGCGGGATAATTCTCTGCTCTCGCACTAGTCTCTTTGCTAGGCCCTCTTTTACGGCCAGCTCGGCCACTGTCCCGGCGATCAGCCAGTCTTCAAGATCGATCTTTGACGAGTCCCATGTGGCCAAGGAAAGAATGAGTGGAATTCTCCCACTTTGTTGCGCATCAGCAAATAGCTGGTCCGCAAGCTGAAGTAACAAGACAGATTTTCCCGATCCTGGGGCCCCTAGGATCACCATCCTTCCCTTCGCTTTCTTGGAAAAGTAATTCCCAAGTTCTCCGCGCTCGATATTTTCGCTTTTCGAACTCGAATTTTTGGCTTCTGTCAGGTCTAGGCGAAAGGGTGCCGACCTAGAGTCCAACCCGTCCGTTCTGAGTAGCTGAGCCAGCGTTCGCGCGCCGCGCCGACGTGCTTTTATCGACAACTTTCCTACAATAGCGTCTAGGTCGTGGTCGACCGATATTAGATTACCCCCCTTCTCTGCCCAGAGTACAAGGAATCCGACAGCGGCCAGTGAGAATGCGAGGATGTTCGCCCAGCCGACCTGGCGATCGAAGATTTCAGTTTCGGCCCCAAATGCTTCCATTGGGAGCTTAATTGCCGAGAATATAATTCCAGCAATCATTGTGAGAAGTGCCAGAAAGCGCAACCTTCGCCACCAGTGTTGCGATAGCTTGAGCATGTATTTGTCCGCATCGTCCAGCTTGTGTACGTCTCAACCAGGCGGGTCATGATGCCTTCGCGCACGCTGGCGTGGTCCGAAACCTTCAAACTTCACCCATCCAGATTAGGCAAACGTCTGACAGGAAGTGAATCCTGTATGGCCGCTACGGAGTATGGGCAACTACCGGCAGTGGCGTGGGCGCCCAGGCGGCATACGGCCGATGCCCGCAGCGATGACTTTCCACGGAGCTTCTGGGGCAGCGTCACCTACGTTGCGCTCTCAGAGGAGTGTCAGCGTTGCCTTCCCAGCTACTTTGCTGATCACACATCAGAGCCCTCACCCACCCTGTAGGGAAAGGGCCTGCACGAGCGGCGGGCTGGGAGTTCCAGGCCGCCCGCAGCTAAGCCTGCGGACATGCTCACGCAGCTGCGTGAGTCGGATGGTGACGGGCAATGCCCAGTCTTTACTGAGAAGAGCGGCCCGCTGGGATGAGCGCGCGGAGGGGTTCTGGGTCGGCGTCGCTGAGGAAGCGGTAGCTCTGTGGGGGCTGGAAGTGGGCGTGGTCGCGTAGCCAGGCGAGGCTGTACGGGTCCGGCAGGGCTCGCGGTGAGCTGATGCTGAGCGCGCAGCCGAAGTCCGCGCCGACGAGGTAGTCGTAGAACTCGCTGCGGGTCAAGCCCATCTGCGTGCGGTATTTGCGCCACAAGGTCGAGGGTCGGGCGACGCTATCAGCGGCACAACCGGTGCAGCAAGTGTCAGAGCGCTGAGCTGGGGCAGATCTCCCATGTCGACATGCCGCTGGAGTTCTGGGAGCAGGGGCCGCTCCGCGCCGCACTCGCCGAGCAGCACTTCGGCCATGTGCTTCGGGCCTATCGTGCGGCGCGGAAGCCACCGCTGTCGCAGACCGCTATGGGGAACCTGCTTGGTCTCAGCCAGGCCGAGGTGTCGCGGCTGGAGATCGGGAAAGCTCCTCGAGACCTGCCTTCGATGCGGTCGTGGGCAACCGCGCTACGCGTGCCGACCCACCTGTTGTGGTTTGCTCCTGCAGCAACCTCACCTGGTCAAGCTCATGGAGCCTCCGCCGACCAAGCGAAATCTGCGTGGATTCACGGCCAGCCGACCAGCACACTGGTGATCATGCCGCTGGACCGTCGCATGCTCCTCTCCGGTGGGGCAGCCACCGCGTTGACCGCGTTGCTCGGACCAGCACCGAGCACCGAGTCCGTCACGATCGACCTTGACCCGCAGGCCGCGCAACGCTTCGCGCTCACCAGGGCAGCCCTCGTCGCCAACGACTCGCACGCCGGGCCTGGGCCGCAGATCCGCGTCACCATGAAGCACATCGCGGAGATCGAAGACCTTCTGCTTACAGCTCCCGTGCACTCCCGTGTCCCGCTGTTTGAGGTGGGCGCGATGTTCCGAGTTCGCGGGATGGCTTTACGACGACATCGGACGGCCCGACGCGGGCAGTGCGTGGACAGGCCGCGCGTTGGAATGGGCCCATGCCTCCGGCAGCCCGGACATCTTGGCCTACGTCCTGATGCGCAAGGCACAGCAAGCCACCCTCGTCGGCGACTCGGCATCCACGATCGCGCTCTCGCGCTCGGCTGCGTCCCAGAACGGAATCGCGCGCCGCGTTCGAGCCGCCGCGTTGCAGCAACAAGCACACGGACACGCGCGCGACCTCGACGAGATCGCCTCCCTGACTGCCCTCGATCACGCCGGAGACCTTGTTTCCGGCGGGGCCGGGCCGACGCTGCCGTTCGATCTGGCCAGCTACTGCACACCGCACTCCGTGCAAGCGCAGCGGGGCGCCTGCTTGTTGGCGCTGCGCCGGCCTCGGCAAGCGCTCCTGGCATTCGATGCCGCCCTGGCCGCGTGGCCCCAGGAGTACCGGCGAGAACGTGGACTGCACATGGCGCGCAAAGCAATCGCGGTGGTCGCAGCAGGAGAACCCGAGTCAGCCGCAACAACCGCCCTGGAAGCACTCAACGTCGTTCGAGCTACGGGCTCAGCCCGCATCATTTCTGAGCTCACCGTGGCCGATACGCTGCTCGGACAGATCGAGACGCGCGCGGACCAGGTCCAGGAATTTCGGGCACAGGTACGTCCGCTGCTACCAGCGACAAGTCCGAGTTGAAAGGCTGCCCGGGATGGCCGACCAGATCGAGATCGATGACCTTGTCGGCCGCGAGGAGTGGCACACCGCGCACCAGCAGGGGCGCCCGTTCGTGGTGTACAAGTTCGCCGCGACGCTGGACGGTCGGATCGCCGCTGAGGACGGGACAAGTCAGTGGATCACCAGTGCGGCCAGCCGTGCTGAAGTCCACCTCCTCCGGGCGGGTTGTCACGCGACGGTGGTTGGTTCCGGGACGCAGCAAGCCGATGACCCGAACCTCGCCGTACGCGGCAACGACGACCCGCGGCTTGACCTGTCGATGGTTGCTGTGGAGCGGCAGCCGCTGCGGGTCATCGTCGACACCCACGCCCGGACCCCGGCGGATGCCAAGGTCCTCAACAACGCTGCGCCGACCCTGATCGCGGTCGCCGAGGACGCCGACACCGCTCACCTGGCTGGGCGAGCGGAGATCGTGCGGCTGCCCCGTGCCGAACGCGGCTTGGACGTCCGTGCGCTGCTGTCGGCGTTGTACGAGCGTGAAGTTCGGGCGATCTTCCTGGAGGGCGGGCCGACCCTGGCGGGCAGCTTCGTCAAGCAGGGCTTGGTGGATCGGGTGATCACCTACATCGCGCCAGCCATGCTCGGCGCGGGCAAAGCCGGGCTCGGGGACGCCGGAATCCGTTCCATGGACGGCATTCTGCGGCTGAAGGTGGTGCGCGTGGACACCAGCGGCCCTGACATCCGGGTGATCACCACGCCCGAACGCTGAGCCCAACGGTTGAGGCAAGGCTGCCCCTCGCAAGACAGTGTTCTCCGGGGTGTCAGTCCTCCAGGCGCTTGGCCTGTCCGATCACGGCGCGACTACCTGGACCTAGGAGATGCGCGTTGTGGACGTTTCCGCTGTGCACGACCGTGAGGTTTCGCATGCCCGCCAACGGTTGCAGGTCAATCAGTTGGCTTGCTCTCTGCAGGCTCAGCGTCCGCAACGGCAGCCGCGCCAGCGGGGTGAGGTCTTCGATCCGTTCGCAGTCGGCTAGTGACAGCGACCGGAGGTTGTCAAGTTTCGCCAGAGGCGAGAGGTCACCGAAGTTGTACCCTTGGAGGTTGAGCACGCGCAGCTCGCGCATGGCACCGACACGGTCGAGCGAGTGGATGCCAGGGCACCACCGCAAGGTCAGCGACCGCAGCATCAGTTCGGCGTCGCGTGAGCCCAGTACGTGCAGTTGTGGACAGTCGGTGAAGGAAAGTTCGCGCAGGGCGGGGAAGGCGTCGAGGTCGGGGAAGCCAGCGAGCCCGCTACAAGCGTCGAGTGCCAGTCGATGCAGCGACGTGCTTGCACCGAGGTCGGCGAGAGTCACGAGCTTCGCACATCGGCGGAGCCCGAGCTTCTTGATGTCGGCAGGTCCCCGGAGCAGATCGGCGATCTCGCCCGAGGAGTAGTCGTCGCTGGTGAAGCTCTGTAGCCGCTCGCATTCTAGCACCGCGTCACGGTTGACGATTGCCTTGCAGGACAACAAGGACAGCGCCACCAGGTTGGGCAGTTCGGCGAGCCCTCGAACGTCGGTGAGGTTCGGGCAGTCACGCAGGTGCAGCTCGCTGACGTTCTCGTGGTCGTGCAGCCACTGCAGTCCTCTCACGTGAGAGTTGTTGGCCAAGGTCAGCGAGCGCAGCACGGCAGTGGGCTGCAACACTTCGAACTCTGCCGGTTTGACCGACCCATCGAAGTCACACGTCAGCTGGGTCAGGTGAGGGAGGTGGGCGATGCCGGGCAGGACACCGGCGTCGGTGATGCGGAGTCTGCCGCCCGGCAATGGTGCCTGCACCACGACGTCCCGGGCGTATTCGACCGGATCGAAGAAGCTCCAGATGCGGACAATCTCGCGGAGAACCGGTGCACGGCCGTCCTTGGCCAAGGCGGCGAGGACGGACACTGCTTGCGGGCCGCCGACCAAGCCTGCGGTCTGCGCCGTGGCGACGATGACTTCGGGCGATGCGTCGTCGGGAACCTGAAGCAGCGGAAGAACGTCTTCCCCCATGACGGCCAGTGTTCTGGCGTCGGTCGAGGATTTGGGTGGGATGAGCTGGCTGAGGCAGTCGGTGATCTGACTGTGCAGGGCCGGGTTGATCTGTTCTGCCGTCTCCAGGCACGCGATCGCAAGGAGCTGAAGTTTCGCCCGACGGGCTCGCGATACGCGCCGCTTCTGGGCGGCGTCGAGGATGCCGGCCAGCAGATGTTCCTTCTCGCGCTGCCGGGCATGCCCTGCGGCAAGCACGATGACTTCACGGTAGTGGTCGTTCTCGGCTTGCTTCACGAGCATCTCGATCGAGTCGGTCTCCACGACCCGCTTTGCCGCCAGGTATTCCTGAAAGGTCTTGTGGATGAAGTCGACCTTGCCGACGCTGTGTTCCCGTAAGAGCCCGCTACGCAGCAGCAGGCTGGCGTAGACATCCTTGGCTTTGAGATTCTTCGAGGGCATCGAGAGCAGGCAGGAGTTGATGCGCTCGATGACACGCGGGACGTCCGCGTCGACCATCTGGTTGAGAGTCAACCAAAACGCCAGATCGGCGAGCACTACCAACTTATCGGAGAAACTGAGTGGCATTTCCCACGCATCGGGCACCCGACGCTCGGCATCTCGCCTGCTCAGCAGCATTTCCAGCGCTGTACGGTAGAGTTCCATTCGCCCGAGCGGTAGCTGTGTTCTGCGGTCGTGGTTCAAGGCGCAGATCAGCGCGCACAGCAGTGGGTTCGTGACGATCTTACGCAGGGCGGGGTTGGTGTCGATGGACGCCAGCAGCGACCACTCGTAGGACGACAGGTCGTCCTCGTCGTCGAAGGGACGATCGGTCGCCACCGCCTCGTGCCAGTGCTTGATGAAGGAACGCGTGCGAGTCAGGGTCATCGGCACCAACTCGGCTGCAGTGAAGCCTTCCGTCTCAAGCCACCTGTTGTCCACGGCAGGCGGACGTGATGTCACGACGTATCTCGATCTCGGGAACGCACCGACCAGGTCGGCCAGCCATTCGCGTACCTTGGGTCGTTCCGACGCCGCGATTTCGTCGATTCCGTCGACCAAGATCAGGCCCCGGCCGGACGTCAGCACTTTGTATGCCCACCCGACGGGCATGTGCTCCTTGATCTGCCACGCGATCGTGCCCAGGAGTTCTCCCGGAGTGGGTAGTTCCTTGCCGACGAACCTGCGCAGCTCGACGAAGAACGGCACCAGAGCGTTCCACGACGCCAACGATGATTCCAGAGTGCCCTGAGCGCACTTGACCGCCAGCCACCGCAACAAGGTGGTCTTGCCGGAGCCTGCTTCTCCTCTGATCAGCGTCCGCGGACTCCCCGACAGCGCGTCGTCGACGCTGATGTCCTCGGCGATCTCCAACTCCATCGACACCGAGAGCCCGATGTAGGCCACGCTCAGCGGATAGCGGCGGCTCGGACCGGACAGCGTCACGCCGAACAGCTCGACCTCATCTAGCTTGCGAGCGACCTCCCGCCGGTACTCCAGCTCGAACTCGTTCGCGCTGGAGATCGAGGAAACGTGTCCTCTCGTAGGCATCCTGTCCAGGATGTCCCGCAGGCGATCGATGATCTCGGTGTCCCGGTCCAGCAGGGCACGCAAGGCTCGGTTCTGGAAGCTCGGCAGCGTCGAGATCACCTCGGTGAGGTAGGCGACCGCCTCACGAAGGACGATCCGAAAGAAGTACACCCCTTCGTCTGTGAGCTGCAGCTCGGCCGACACCGTGTTCGAGGCGGGCTCGACGAGTTTCTCGACCGAAGCTGATGACAGGTTCGCGCCCAGCACACGCTCATCGGAAAGATCCGACATCTCCAGCGCTCTGGCAACTCCGCTCAGTGCCGCGAGGCGCTCGTTGTCGGTGAGGCCGCGGACTTCCACCGCGACCAAGGGCTCAAGTCGTTCCGCGATCGTTTCAGCCAGCTGTTCGAACTGACGGCCCAGTCGGCGCTGGGGAATCAGCCCGAGTCCCCGTGCGCCCGCGAGTTCGGTAAGACTGAGGTGACGCTCCGCTTCTCCTCGTCGCTTCCCCAGCCAGCTCGTCCCCGCAGCCCTCGCGACAGTCGCCCCGATCTTGAGGATCGCCGATTCGATCGTACTCACCGCATCCCCTTCGATCGTGCGATCGCGTTGATCAGTCTCTGCGAGACGATTCTGTTCGCCCACCACAAGCCGGATCGTGGAGGAGCGACCTTCTCCAGCGCTGTGGAGGTTGCCGATCGTGCTCGCCAGACGTCACGTTGCCGACCACGATCAGTACCAGTGAACTCTGTTCAATGAGCCTGGAACGGCGCGACACCTTAAGCTTGGGGTTCTAGAGTTAGGCGTTCGCCCGGGAGCAAGCGTATTCGCCCACCGCGCGGCCACCCACCCTGTCATCGCTCGGACCTACTATGCCTAGACCGACTGCGACGGCGTACCTCGCCGCCAGAGACGCTGTCGGCCGGACACACCAATCCGGACGATGCGATCCTCGCCCTTAACGCCACGCCCGTCCTGTGGGCAGTCACGTTCGCCCCGCAGTCGGCGCCGCCCTGCCCAACACCGATCTCATCCAGGAGAACTCGCCGGGGGGCCTGGACTTCTCTCAGTGAAACGATCACACGGCCCTCAACAGCGCTCGGCGCGGTATCCTCGCCATGGCCACGGAGCTGAATGCCCTGCAACCCATCAACAGCGCTTCGTTGATCGTCCTCGGCAGAGACGACGGCATCTACACGTGGGAAACGCTGGCGACGGCTCCACTTCTCGGTGTTACGTGACCCATGTGCCGCGCGGCGATCACCGCCCGGCACACGGCCGTCCGTGACGACGTCAGGCGAGCGGGTGTGGTTCTCCAGTGAGCGCTGCCAGGGCGCTGGCGACCTCGTGCGCGGTGGCGCGGATGTAGGTCGTGGTGGCTCCGGGCTCCCCGCCGGTGTCGGTGTGTCCGGCGTAGGCGCGGGCGATGCCATAGCCGAAGTTGCGCTCGACCCAGGTCAGGGTGGTGTGGCGGAGCCAGTGGGTGGAGATCTGTTGGCTGGCCGCCCAGGGGAGGTGTTTGCCGATGCGCTGCCAGAGGTGGTCGTAGCGGCGGTGGGTGATCGGCGAGCCGTTCGCGTACCGGAGCAGCTGTCCCTCGCACGGAGCACCCCGCTCCTCGACGTGGCGGACGAGATGGGCCATCAGCGTCGGTGAGACCGGTTGCCAGCGAACGGTTTCTCCCTTCTCTCGCAGGAAGATCAGGCACTGCTGCTCGTCCAGATCCCGTGGGCGTAGCGCGAGTGCTCCGCCGCGTCGGCAGGCGGTTTCGGTGTGCAGCCGGAGCAGGAGCGTGTCGAGGGCGGGGTCGTTGCCGGTGGTGGCGACGACGTGGTTGATCTCGGCCAGCCGGGTGTCGGCGACCGCACCGCGGGTGGAGGGCAGACGCCGCGGTTTGGCGACTTTACGGGCGGGGTTGTTCGCTTCGTCGATGAGCTGGTCGAGTTCGGCGTGGCGGTAGAGGCAGCGCAACGCGGCAATGAGATGTTCGGCCGCGCTGCGCCCGCCGCGGGCGTTGCGCCGAGGTACCACGTTGGCTTTGACGTGGGCGACGAGTTGCTTGATCTCCGTCGGCGTCGGTTCGTCGAGGGTCCGCTCGCCCCACTGCTTCTCGATCCGGTTCCAGTACGAACTGTAAGCGCGGCGGGTGCCCTCGGAGACCGCGTCGGCAACGACCGGAATGTAGGCGGTGAACGTCGGCACCGGCTTCCGCACGACCGGTGCGGCGAGAAGCTGCTCGACGGAGACGCCCATCCGATCCAGCAGAAGCCGGGCCGCCTCCACTTCCGGTGAAGATCCAGGCGAAGTCGTCATGGACGATCACCGCCAGCGAGTTCGGCGTGCCGGGCTACGAGCAGCTCGTCCAACGCGGCCGGCGGGTGCACGACCAGCCACCTCCTGGCCGGGGTCGGCGACCAGGAGGACGCGGTCGCCGGGGACCAGGCCGCAGCAGTGCCGCACCGACGCGGGCAGCCGCAGGTGCCCTTGCTTGGTCACCGCGAACACCCCGCCGAGCGCGGCCTGGACAACGAGGAGTCCACGCGCTTCGTGGATGTCCAGACGCATGCCCGGCTTCCACCGCAACGCGGTCATCACCACGCGGTCGGCGACACGGCCCCGGCAGTCCACCGCGGCCAGCCCGTAGACGACGCCGCTCGACCGCGCGGCCGGGATCACCGAGAGCGGCAACGGAGAACGAGCCGACGACCGCGTAGCCGAGCGGAGCGCAGCGGGTGGAAGAACAACGGGTGCGATCACCGGACTGGTCACGAGGACCACTGCCACGCACAACAACCCAGCCCGAATCGGGCTGGGTTTGTCTGTTCATGGGGCTTCGAGCACTGGCCCGTCAGATGTCGCATGTGTGCGACGAAATTGTGTCCGAGGAGCGAGTTGCACACTATCCACCCGCCTCGTCCTGCCTGGCATCACCTAAGCAAGGTTGTTACTCAGCGCGCCTGACCGACTGATGGTCCTGGTGACGCAGTTGTGGTTCAACACCACCTCGCCCCCGCTGGGACAGGCGTGCTCATCGGGCGGCGTCTAGCCTTCCAGCGTCAAAGCCATGGAGCCAGGTACCTGATGAGCGTGTGATCGTCGCCTGAGACGTCCGGCGGATATGCCCTTGAAGGGGGATGTTCGGGCGTTCACACAGTTCATCGCCGCATGCGAACCCTCCGTGCCCGCAGAGTCGCAGGAGGCTTCTCAAGTGGACACCAGGGGACCATCCGGAAGGCTACATTGTCCCTATGAAGATCGAGAGTCGCCGGGGTTCGGAGAGGACGAAGATCAACCGTGAGCGCCGTCGGCGCCGCTTCGTTGCGGGAACGAAGAGGGGAAAAATTCGCCAACACGGTACTGTTGAGCAGAAGCGATGGTGGCCTTGGATTACCATCGTAGTAGTTCCCGCTATCATTGCGACCGCAGGAGCACTATATTCGGCCCACCTGAGCTTGCAGCAGGCAGGACGCCAAGAAGCTCTTGCTCAAAGTGGCGCAAATCAAGCGGTGGACGCGGAGTTGTCGGCCAAACCCGCAGTTATCGCATCCGTTCGAGAAGCTGATTACACAAACTCTTCTTGGGTATTCTCGAGGCCGCTCAGTGAATCGACGGTCAAGAGTATTGCAGGGTATCCGTACGCCTGGTGGAGAAATAAAGGTCAGCACTTGCCTCATGATGTCGTTTCAAAGATGGAGCAGGAGCTTGTTGACAAGAAGCGTTCACTCGGCGGATTTCTTACGGTATACGACTGCCTAGATTCTTCTTGCAAAAATGGAAGCTCGCACCTTGTAACCGTTGTGGGAAATCGTCGCGAGAAGGTGCGAGTAGTTGACATTCGCGTGAAAGTGCTCGATCAAACAGAGGCACCCCACGGAACCTTGATCGTCTACCCCGGAGAAGGGGCGAATGCAATCGAGCGGATTGGGATTGACTTGGATGATCCCAGTCCACGAGTCATGCTCATTCCGGAAAATGGCGGAGATCTCCGCCCGCTTCTTGATGTCAAATCAATTGACCTTGATCGTGGCGAGCAGCAAGGTTTCGAGATTATTGCTTTAACTTCAAACTACCGAGTCAAGTGGGAGCTGGAGCTGACTGTCGCTTATGGTCAATCAACGAAGGAGAAAATAAGAATTCGAAGCGATGGAACCGAGAATGGTGCACCGTTCGACACTGTACCGGCCAATCGGGATGGAAACTATAGCGGCGGAGTTTACGTGAGAGACAATTCGACTGGCGAGTTTCCCAGAGAGCGCTGACGCGGGCATAGAAACAACCCCACGGACTTGAGATCCGTGGGGCAAGGGAGAGTCTGCGAGGACCTTCACGCTCTCCACCCGTCGCGCCCTGGGAGCGCAGGGCTAGGAAGACCTCACATGCTTGTCGTTGCGCGTCCATGAGTGTCACGAGCAGCTTTGGCCGAGAAGTGCCCTGAACTGCGACAACAGACACGCTCTGGGGCATCGCAAGCAGGGCACCGTCATCTCCTGGGTCTACTCGCGGTTGGCTTGCGCAGTTGGTATACAGTTTGTTAACAGCTTGCGGCATAATAGAGGCGTGAGAATCCATTTTGATGATGCCGACTTCCAGCTGCGGTGGCCGCGTAAATTATTTGTTGCCGAGTCGGCGCGGCTACTCAACCAGCGCAAACAGGTTGGCTGGGATGAAGCATGCGAGCTTCTCCTGGAAGACGCATTTGTTGGAGGTGCCGACGGCGGTCCATCCAGCGAGTTCCGTGAGATTGAGATTCAGGAAGCGGGGCAGCCGGAAGACCCGTGGAGTACGGTAGCTCGCCGAGGTGGTCGGACTCCAAGGCAGGAATTCTTGCGAACCCTAATGGCCTCAGCGGGTCGCTTGAGAGAAGACTCTGTACACCGCAAGCCTTATTGGTCTCAGCGCAAGAGTGTCGAGCCTCCCCTTCGCATCCGGCAAGAATCGACGGTACGACAGTACGTCGCATTAGTGCATGATCTCGATGCGCGCGGCTACTTCGAGAAGCGCTTCGGGAAGGATTGTGTTGACGACCCCTCATCCATCGATCCTTCTTCTATAGTGGAGCAGGAACTTGGCGTACCCGACTTGTGGCCTCTATCGGCACACCAACTCACCGACAGCGACTTACTCTGCGACGTGATCGAGGTTCTGCACGACCTCGTAGCAAGACCCGGAAACCGAAGGGGACACTCGTACGGAGGCTGCGGCTGGCACCACAGCAATTTTTCGACCGAGGCGGGCCGCGCGATTTATCGATGGCGAGTGAATCAGCTACTTGACCGTAGTGAACTCGGCCTCAGGCTAGCCGACGACGGTGATGACACTGGACGGTTAGTGGCAGTCAGTGACGAGGCGCGTGAACAGCTTCTTCACACGCTGCTCAGCCGTCACGAGAGTGAGACGGGCGAGCAGCTCCGTCATGCGATCGCATTGTTCAGAGCACGCGTTTCCGACAAGCACAAGAAGCGCTCTGCCGTAGTTGCACTAGCCAACATCCTTGAAGAAAGACGCAAAATGATCAAGGTCGAGCTAACGAGCAAGGACGAGGATGCCCTCTTTCAAATAGCAAATAAGTTCAATATTAGACACCAGAACGCTGCACAGAAGAAAGATTACGGTGTTGAATTTCTGGACTGGATTTTCTGGTGGTACCTAGCGACAATCGACTTGACTGATCGGATCTCCGTTCGACATCATGCCAGTCCGGACGTTCAAATCTCGCCCGACTCGCATCCCTAAAAGGAACCTATTGAAACCAGATTAGATGCGCAAAGCATTCAGCCTTCAGTCAGTTTCGGTAATGACGGGCATGCTTTAGTGTGCCATTTCCCACTTGGGTCACAGGGGGCCAAGGCTGATGGCAGGCATTCAATCCATGGGAAAGCCCGATCTCCTAGTGCAGCAGCTGCACAGTGTGCTATCCCAACCCGAGTTGGCGCTCTTCTGCGTGCCGGGCTACAGGATACGAGCGCAACAACAAGACGCGGCTCCTGATCTTTGGCAGTAGTCGAGCCGTCCCAGCCTGGGGCGCGACGGGACGGGCGCACAGGAGCTGCTGAGCTGGGGTGAGTGGTCGAAAGCACCTCATGGGACGGGGTTCCGTCAACCTGTCCCACCCGTCCATCGGCCGTTCTGAGACGGCCGATGGCAAGAAGCACCGGAAGGACGGGACGAGCCAATTAGATGCCCATCGTCGTGGCGCGTTGGCCTGTCCGGTGTGCCGTCAGCGACGGCGCTGGTCCATGAGCGCGATCAGTTCATCGTTCGCTGAGTCGTTCCCGGCGTCTGCGTTGGACATGAACGCCGCAAACAGCGCCCGCGCGGCGCCTGGCTGACTGTCGATCACAGGCTTGGCTGGAGTTCGGTCAGGCTCGTTCGAATCGCTGCTCATTGGGCGCTGTCCGGGAAGGCGTGCAGGATGCCGAGGCAGTTCGTGCACGGTCGGCCGGACGGAGTTGCCATGGGCATCGGCTCGACGAGGTGTCCGCATAGTGCGACGTAGCGCCCGGCTTGCTGGCCCTTGTGGAAGGCCGTGTCGGTGACGTGGTGTTCCCGGCCGTCGTATCCGCATGTGATCGGGTTGGCGTAGATCCGGTGCTGCATCGAGCGGGAAGTCGTCGGGCGTCGCCGGAGTGGGATCGCGCGAAGTAGGTCGATCAGAGCCCATACGCCGGTTACGAGCGTAACGAGGGCGAGTGGGGCCAATGCCCACCATCCGACTTGTGTCACGGCAACCCCCGCGTGGAGTGGGTGTCCGGCGGCGCGTCGAGGGGCGGAATGGTGCGCCGCCGGACAGTCAAGGGACCGCGCGAAGGCGGCTCGTGTCAGACTGAAATCAAGCGTTCATCAGCGCTTGGTCAGCTGAAACGACCTGCGGGCGACTTGGCGACGACATGCGGCGACCTGGGACGGGGGCAACCGATGCGGACGTTTCGCACCGTGTTGGAGCAGAAGATCTGGGAACGGCGACTGACGTTGGAGGAGTTCGTCGAGTACGCCGAGGTGTTCGCTCGCGAGTACAAGGAGCCCGGAACGCTTGGTGTCCGTCACCTGCAACGGTTGATCGCGGGGCGCAAGCCGTCTGGTGAGCGCCTCGGGCCGATCAAGCCGGTGACGGCTCGGCTGCTGGAGCGGATCTTCGACACGAGCGTCGACGAGTTGCTTGCCGAACCGCGACGAGCGACCACAGAGGGAGAGGTCCCTGTTCGTGCGCGGCGGGAGCGCGCGGACTCGGACCTCGCGGTCGCGCTCGACTGGCTTGACGGACGCGCCGGATGGTCACCGGGGACGAGCCGGAGGAAGGTCAACGGGCGGCTTGCGGAACTCGACGAGGGGAAGCTGCTCGACCGGAGCGTGCGGCGCGGAGGCGTGAGCCGGACGAAGCTCGCGCGGGCGCTGGTCGACTACTACGGAAGCGGCCTCGCTGGTTACGCGCCGTACCGGATACGTTGCGGGGGAAGGGAAATCGCGACGAGCGTGCTGACTCGCGCTGACTGGCTCGACCTGGCGGAGCCGCTGTTCTCCGGTGATCGGTTGGCGTTCACCGATAGGCAGTCCGAGGCTCGGCCCAGCCTTGACGAGGTGGGAGCGGCGGCGGCCGTGTCGCGGCTCGCGGAGTCGGCCGCGCTTGGCGTGCGGATCACCAACTCGCCGCTCTACCGGCTCTTGGACGTCAACGTCGGTCCTGCGATCGAAGGGACGGTTGGGCTTGTTCCGTTCGTCGAGTACGCCCTGACCATGGATCTGCTCGAAGGCGAACTTGTCGACGCCGTTGTTGGCGGAGCCGAGGTACGACCGGGAAGCCTGCCGCTCAGGGACAAGTACATGAGCGACTTGGCGTCGGTGCTCGACATGCCGAGTCGGGTATGCGCGGGCGGAGTGCTTGCCCTGTGCGCCATCGCTCGACCGAGCGATCCGTTCCGGGGTGGGCGGGACTACGCGCTCCTTGCGCAGGAACGGTCTGGCCACGTGCTCAACGCGGCGCGTCGGCTCGCGGTGATCCCGAAGGGCTTCCACGAGCCGCTGACGGACCTGCGGGCCGACGCGCAGTTGGGCGCGACGCTGCGGCGCGAGATGGAAGAGGAGCTGTTCGGTCGCGAGGACATCGACAGCACCGCTGCCGGAGATCGGGCGGCCGTGCCGATGCACCCGAGCCGGATGTCCGAGCCGATGCGGTGGCTCATGGAGAAGCCGGGTCGCTTGCGCGTGGAGTGCACCGGGTTTGGGTTGAATCTGATCAGCGGTAACTACGAGTTCGCCAGCCTGATCATCATTGATGACGACGAGTTCTGGGCGCAATATGGCGGAGATATTGAAGCGAACTGGGAAACGGCCGGATTGCGGTTGTACTCCAGCCTCGACGGTGAGTTGATCAGCGATCTTGTGTCGCAGGAAAACTGGAGCAACGAGGGCCTGTTCGCGTTTCTTCAGGGCCTTCGACGACTGAGCGAGGTCGGCGATGAGCGCGTAAAGTTGCCCAGCATCGACGTCATGTCTGCGACGGCCAGCGGACGGTGATGACCACCGAGTCGGCGAGTGCTTCCCAGGAGTGATCGACGCCCGGTCCCCACATCACGTAGTCGCCTTGGCGCGTCAGCGAGGCGCTTCCCTCGGTGAGGTCGACGCGGAAGTTGCCTTGTACCAACAGAGCCATCGTCGTGCGCTGGTCGTCAGCGGTCCACTGTGCACGCTTGTCGCCTGCGGGATGGACGCCCCACTTCACTTCGACGTCCTTCGACGAGCGCACGTCCTCGGGAGGGTCGATGAAGTGCCCGACCACCCAGCCTCGGTTCCCGCTTCCCTCATCGGCGGCGTTTCCGATGTGCCAATTTGCGGTCACCGTATCTCCCATTCAATCTCTGGCAGGTTCACGCGGTGTCCGCCGATCTCACGCAGGCGTCGAAGCCCTTGGAGAAACGCGAACAAACCCTCGTTGCTCCAGGCTACATCACCGACGAGTTCCTCTAGAAGGTCAGCGTCGAGGCTCGAATACTGGTGGAGCATCGAGGACTCCCAGTTGGCTTTCACCTGCCCGCCGAAGCGGTTCCAGAATTCCTCGTCGTCAATGACGACCAAGCTGGCGAACTCGAAGTTGCCGCTGACGAGGTTGAGGCCGAAGCCGGTGCACTCCATGCGGAGCCTGCCCGGTTCCTCCATGAGCCATCGCATCGGCTCGGACAGCCGACTTGGGTGCATGGGGTCGGCGTGGCGCTGCTCGCCGAGGGTGCTGTCGATGTCGTCGCGGCCGAACAGTTCCTCTTCCATCTCGCGGCGCAGCGTCGCGCCCAACTGCGCGCCAGCTCGCAGGTCGTTCAGCGGCTCGTGGAAGCCCTTCGGGATCACCGCGAGTCGGCGGGCGGCGTTGAGCACGCGCCCTGAGCGCTCCTGGACCAGGAGTAGGTAGTCGGCTTCGCCGTGGAATGCCCTTGCGGGACGGGCGATTGCGGTCAGCGCGAGTGCGCCGCCGGAGCAGAGGCGGCCGGAGACGCCGAGGACCGACGCGAGGTCCGGCAGGTAGCGATCACGGAGCGGGAGCGAGCCCGGTTGTGTCGACGCGCCGGAGCTGAGCGCGTCGATCAGCTCCCCTTCGAGCAGGTCCATCGTGAGCGCGTACTCGACGAAGCGCGTCACACCAACTGATCCGGCGACGAGCTGCTTGCCAACGCCGATGTCGAGCAGCCGGTACAGCGGCGTGTCCACGAGGCGGATACCGAGCGCCAGCGTCTCCGCCAAGCGTTGAGCAGCCTGCCGCGCGGTCTCGTCATTCAGCGAGAGCCCACTCTGGGGCGTCGTGCTGGTGAGCCTGAGCCGGTCGTGCTTCGCGGTCAGCGGACAGTCGAGGTTCAGCCAGTCTGGCTGCGTGAGAACGCTCGTCGTGACGTCGGTGTCGGAGCCGAAGTGCGCGCCGTAGCGGCCGTGGCTTTCCGTTATGCCGCCGTAGTAATCGCCGAGCGCCTGGGCGATGCGACGTTGGTCCACGCGCCCTCGGAGGACGCCTCGGTCGTGAAGGTCGCGAACGTCCAACTGGCCGAGCCGCGTCGCGACTTCCCGCCGGGCTGTCCCTGGTTCCCAGCCCGCGTTCACGTCCAACCAGTCGAGCGCGGCGGCCATGTTCGGGTCTGAGCTGAGTCGCCGCTCAGCGTCAACCGCCGCGCCTTCGGGCACCTGCGTGGGCGCGTCCTGCGTGAGTTCGGCGAACCGCGCCTGGACGGACGCGGCTGCCTGTTCAAGCGCCGTGTCCAGGAGCTGCTGCATTTCTGACTTCGGACGAAGGCTTGGCTTTTGATGCCATGCGGCGACGGTTCGCGAGCCGATGCCGAGGTGCTCGGCGAACATCTCGTTGCTCAGCCGCAGCGCCTTCTGCAACGCGCAGGCCGTTTCGCCGGTCCAACCGTTTGCCAAGCTCACGCCGTCACCAGCCGACCTGCACTGGATGTGCGGTGAATGTGCATCGGCGATGCATGGGACTGAGCGCTGATTCGCAGTGGAATTATCGACATGAAGAACAGCCGATTCCACAAGGAACAGCTACCCGTTCTTGCGGACATGCTCAATCACCGTCGAGAGATCCGACTTGAGATCGCTGAGTCGCTCGGTGATGTCGCTCAGGCGGTCCTCGAAGGTGTCGAGGCGCGACCACAGGGTGTCGGTCGGGTCCGTGACCGGCTCGTCGAAGTTCGGCGGTTTACGGCCGTGGAGCACGGCTTCGAGGTGCTGCGGGTGCCAGCCGAGCGCCGTGGACAGCGACTCCAGCGTCCGCGGACTCCGTCTGCGTTCGACCGTGTGGTGCTGGACCTCGCGAACGATGGCTTGCGAAACGTGCGAGCGTTCCGCGAGTTCTCGTTGACGCCAACCGAGCGCGTTCACGCGCTCGTTGATGGCCTTGGCGACTGCCGCCCAATCTTCCGACACGTATTCCTCCGCGCTCCGCCTCAGCGCTGAGATTAGCTGCCTTCCGCTCTTGTGTGGCGTGACACGGCGCTTCTCGCGTCGGTCGCAGATAAACGTGCCCTCGTGAGCGCTGAAATCATCAGCATATTGCTGAAATCATCAATTCTTCTTGAAGGGCCTTTCTCATGCGCACTTCTCTGTCCAACTCCCATTACTCCGTTCGCGAAACCGCCTGGCTGCTCGGCAGCACGCCCTCGGCCGTCTCCCGTGCGATTCGGGTCGGCACGGTGCTCGCCATCCGGCGTCGCGGTCAGCTGGTTGTTCCAACCACCGTGCTGGCTCGGCTGCTCGGCGAGCCCAGCTCCGGGGGTACGCCTTGACGGACCCGTGGCTGATCGGCATCGCTTGGCGGCTCGACCGCCTGCGGTGGGTGCCGACCGACGTGCTCAACGACCTTGTCCAACGCGACGGCTCGTGCATGTGGCAGTCCTACGACGGACTGCCTGATGAAGAACTGACTGACCGAGGTCTCGCAGCGCGGCTGTGCGCGGGCTGCCCGGTTCAGGACGAGTGCTTGGAACTGGAACTGCGGACCGCTGGTGAAGACACCGTCGGCGTGTGGGGCGCACTGTCCGATGAGGACAGGCGCGACCTGCACTGGCACTGGCTTCAGCGCGGTGAACGGTGGTCGATGCCATGAACGCAACTCAGATCATGGCTTGCCTGGGCGTGTTCCTTGTGCTCGTTCTCGTCTGGCGAGCGGGTGCGCGCCGAGCGAAAGCCGGTGCTAAGCGGAGCGGCGTTCGCCTGCTGTCTCTCGCGGGTCGCGTGTCGTTCAACGCCGCGCTCATCGTCGGCGTGCAGTGGGTCGCGATCACTTACGGCGGCAACGGGTGGCTGCTCCTGGTGGTGCTCGCCGTGCCCGCGCTGTTCGCGGCCTACGCCGTGACCAAGGCGCTGACCGTGACCGCCTACGAGGTGCCGCGCCGTCGAGGTGAGCGGCGATGAGCGAGCCGATCGAACGCGTGGCGACGCAGGTGGACCGGCTGTGCTGGACCGGGATTCTGCTCGGACTCGCCTTCACCATGACCAACGTTCAACAGTTCGCGGCGGCTGGTGCTCCGGCGTGGTCGCTGGTGTGGTGCGCGGCGTGGTTGCTCGACCCGATGGTGTCGCTGGTGCTGCTCGCGATCCTGCGCGCTGAACAGGTCACCGCCCGGCACGGCGTCCACATGGGCGGCTGGGTGCGCGGCGCGAAGTGGTTCACGCTCGCGGCGACCTACGTCATGAACACCTGGAGCGCGTTCACGGCCGGTTCGGCAGCGCTGGTGGTGCTGCACTCCGTTCCACCGTTGGTCGTGTTCGTCGCGGCCGAGGCGGTCACGGAGCTGCGGGACAAGCTCGGCGCTGCGGTCGTGAACGCCATGCCGAAGACCCCGCGAACGTCGTTTGCGGACTACCTCGCGATGGCGCAAGCGGCGCGCACGCCGGGCGTGGCGGTGACGCCCGCTTGGGTTCGGGAGGTGACCGGGTGTTCGCGCGGACTGTCCTCGCGGCTCGCTGCGGCGCTCGTGAAGAACAGGGGCCGTTCATGAACGGTGACCTGGTTCCCGTATACGACGGCGAGTTGGTTGAGCAGCCGAAGCTCGTACGGCGCTTGGAAAGCAGGTGGCAGCGCTCACGGGTGATTCCGCCCGCGATGAAGTCTCGCCAGGCTCTGAAGGACGCGCTCGCATGGTTGGTTCGGATGCCCGCGCGGTTCCTCGGTGCGGTCTGTCGAGGTGCTGTCGTCGTGGTCCGGGCGTGGCGACGGTGGGTGCGGGTGCACGACTACCGGGAGGCGGCGGAGCAGTCCGAGAAGCTGGCGGACAAGTTCGTCGAGATCCGTGAGCTGACGCTGTTCCGGTGGAAGGTGACTGGCGCCGTCGCGCTGGCCGCTTCGGCGGCGCTCACCGCCGCGTACGTGCTCTACGGCGGGCGGGCACTGTCGCTGGCAGTGGGAGTTGCGGCGGTGGCGCTGGCCGTTGCTGGACGGCGGAAGGACGGTTCGCCTGGCAGGAAGGCGGTGCTCGCTGGTCCGCGCACGCTGACGTGGACGATGGACCCCCAGGTGCTCGTTGATGCGTTCCGAGACGCGAAGCTGATCGGAAAGGACGAGACGCTTCGGCTCGTCGAGCGCGCCGCGCGGATCGGCGACGGGTGGTCGGTGACCGTCGACCTTCCGGCGACGCGCAAAGCGGCCGACGTGATCAAGAATCGGGATGCGCTCGCGTCGGCCCTGGCGGTCGACGAGGTTCAGCTCATCGTCGAGCGCGTCCGAGGTCGCGGTGGACACGCCGGGCGGGTGTTTCTGTGGGTGGCGGACGAAGACCCGTACGCCGGTCCTCCCTTGCGGACGCCACTGCTCGACGTGGAGCAGTGGGACGCCTGGCGGCCAGTGCCGTTCGGCCGCGACGCCCGCAATCGGCGGATCGACCTTCCGTTGGTGTGGACCTCGCTGCTTGTGGGCGCGATTCCTAGGCAGGGCAAGACGTTCGCGACCCGACTCGCAGCTTCTGGGGTGGTTCTGGACCCGTACGCACGGCTGTACGTGTTCGACGGCAAGGGCGGGAAGGACTGGGAAGCCGCGGAGCGGATCGCTTACCGATTCGTGTGCGGCGACGAACTCGAACACGTCAGGACGGTGTGCGGCTACCTCGTTGAAATGGTGGCAGAGGTCCAATCTCGGTACGCGCGAATGTCCACTTTGGATGATGAGGTCTGTCCGGAGTCGAAGATCACCCCGACGATCTCGCGAGACCTGGGCCTCGGGATGCCGATCACCGCTGTGATCATCGACGAGGTTCAGGTCTTCCTGGAGAACCCGACGCGCGAACAGGTCGGCGGCAAGAAGACCACTCTCGGCGCGTACATCGCGGACCTGCTGACGTACTTGGTACGCAAGGGGCCTGCGGCTGGGGTGGTGGTCATCCTCGCCACGCAACGGCCGGATTCGAACACCATCCCGTCGCGGTTGCGGGCGGTGCTCGGCTCGCGGTTCGCGCTGCGGGTGATGGACTGGCGGGACTCCAACATCGTGCTCGGCGAGCAGATGAACACGCGTGGGTACGACGCGTCGACGCTGCTACCGAGTCACAAGGGCGTGGGCATCCTGCGGCCGGACGGCGAGACGGACGCCGGGGCCGACTTGCTCGCGATGACTGTGCGGACGTACTACATGCCCAACGTCGACTGGCGGGAGATCTGCGCTCGCGGACGAGCACTTCGCGAAGCCGCTGGGACGCTCGCCGGTCACGCGGTCGGCGATGTTGCTGTGAGCGCGGTCGACTCGGCGGCGGTGGTCAAGGCGCTCGGCGCTGGCAGTCGGGTCGAGCTGCCCGAACCGCTGGCGTCGGTCATCAGCTATCTCGGCGACGAGCTGGACGAGCGCGAGTTCGTGCCGACAGCGGAGCTGGTCGACGCGTTGGACGTCGAGCCGACTGCCTTCGGGCGCGAGATGGGTGAGTTGGGCTGTCGGCCGCTGCGGCAGTACGTGCCGGACGGCGACAGCACGCGGCGGGTGCGCGGCTACCTCACAGCGGATCTTCGAGCAGCCGTCGGGCGCATGGAAGCTGATGAAATCGGCTCGGTCGGCCATGAGCGCTGACCAGGATGTCGAGGTACGCGTTCCCACCTCACTTCCCGTGCTTACTGTTCGTAGCAGCCGTATTCTGCTTGCCATACTGGTCGAGCTGGCCGAGGTGAAGGTCCTGGACGGGCCTTCGGAAGGGGGTGACCGTGACTGTTGAAATCAGCCGCGATCCGTGGTCTGCGCTGGATGACCTGCTCGGCGTCGAGATCGTGACGGCA
Source organism: Allokutzneria multivorans (assembly GCF_039537405.1). Lineage (NCBI taxonomy): Bacteria > Bacillati > Actinomycetota > Actinomycetes > Pseudonocardiales > Pseudonocardiaceae > Allokutzneria > Allokutzneria multivorans. The sequence continues at coordinate 165,182 of NZ_BAABAL010000004.1, forward strand.
GGTGACGAGGGCATCGGTCCGCTGGCGGTCTACGGGCGGTGCTCGACGGAGGACAACCAGGACCCGGAGACCTCGCGCGGGTGGCAGGTCGGCAACGCGCGGAAGTTCGTCGAACCGCTCGGTGGAACCGTGGTCGAGGAGTTCTTCGACATCGGCCAGTCGCGGTCGGTGCCGTGGGAGCGGCGCGACGAGGCGTCGCGGCTGCTGGCGGCGCTCAAAGATCCTCACCGGAGCTGGAACGCCGTGGTGGTTGGCGAGGGGACGCGGTGTTGGTTCGGCAACCAGTTCTCGTTGATCGCACCTCGGTTCGCCGCGTACGGGGTTGATCTGTGGGTGCCGGAGTTGGGCGGGAAGTTCGACGCTCGGAACCCGTCGCACAAGATGCTGATGAGCGTGCTCGGTGGGATGAGCGAGTCTGAACGGCAGCACGTCCAAGCGCGTGTCCGCGCGGCGATGGACGCGCAGGTGCTCAACGAAGGACGGCACCAAGGCGGGCGTGCGCCGTACGGCTACGTGGTTGTCGACGGCGGCCCGCACCCGAACCCGCGCAAGGCAGCGGAGGGGTACCGACTCCGGGTTCTCGCCATCGACGAGCCGAGCGCGGAGGTCGTGCGGCGGATCTTCGCTGATTACCTGACTGGTGAGAAGGGTGACCGCGCTATCGCGAACGGGCTGAACCGGGACGGCATCGCGTGTCCTTCGGCGCGGCGGCCGGATCAGAACCGGCACCGGCTCGCGGATGGGTGGCAGGGCAGCACCGTACGGTCGATCCTGGAAAACCCGCGCTACACCGGGTTCGCGTTCTTCGGGCGTTGGACGCGGCAGGAAACGTTGATCGACCCTGACGATGTTGCCGCTGGGCACACCGTCCGGTTTCGGCGCTCGGCACCGGAGAAGGTCGTTCGGTCGAGAAAGCCCGCTCACCCGACGATCGTGGAAGTCGGGGAGTTCGTCGAGGCGCAGCTGCTGCGGCGCTCGCGCGCTGCTGGCGGGTTGGCGGCGGGCCGGAAATTGGAACGGGGACCGAAACGCACCAAGCGCGCGTATCCGCTCCGTGGCCGCGTCCGATGCGTCATCTGTAAACGACGGATGGAGGGCACCCCACGGGCCACGCGGACCTACTACCGGTGCTCGGCGCGAACGCTCGTTCCGGGGTCGCCCGTCCTGGAGAACCATCCGAAGAACGTCTATCTCCCAGAAGCCGCTGTCATGCCTCCGCTGAATAGCTGGATTGGGCAGCTATTCGATCCCGAGAACCGGGACGAGACGGTCAAGGCCCTGGTCGCCTCACAGCACGGCACCACGAAAGCGCACATCTCGCGTAAGGCGGCACAGAAGCGGTTGGACGCGGCTGAGACTCGGCTCAAGCGGCTCCGCGCCGCCATCGACGCGGGAGTCGACCCCACGGCGCTGGTCGAGGACATCAATCAGGCCCAAGCCCAGCGCACGGCGGCGCGCGCCGAACTGGACGTCTACCGCGCGCCGGAGCTGCTGACCGAGGCCGAGGTCTACGCCATGCTCGATTCCCTCGAGGACATCCGCTCGGAGCTGAAGCGCACCAACCCGGCGAGACTGGAAGAGCTGTTCGCGGAATGGCGCCTGGAAGGGGCCTACAACGCAGAAAGGCGGACGGTCGATGTGACCATCCGCCCACTGAGTAGGGTTAGTGCTGGTGTCCGAGGGGGGACTTGAACCCCCACCCCATTTCTGGGACTAGCACCTCAAGCTAGCGCGTCTGCCATTCCGCCACCCGGACTTGGTGTGTGGGCACACAGTAGCTCATGGGGGCCGGAGCAGGTGCGCCGGCCCCCTGTTGTGTCCGAAGAGGACGGTCAGCTGTGGCGGAGGAAGCGGTCGAGGACGCGGGTGCCGAACTCCAGGGCTTCGACGGGGACGCGTTCGTCGACGCCGTGGAAGAGGGCGGAGAAGTCGAGGTCGGCGGGGAGTTTCAAGGGCGCGAAGCCGAAGCAGCGGATGCCGAGACGGTCGAAGGCCTTGGCGTCGGTGCCGCCGGAGAGCATGTAGGGCACGACCTTGGCGCCGGGGTCCTCGGCCATGATCGAGGCGGACATGGTGTCGACGAGGGGGCCGTCGAAGCTGGTTTCGAGGGCGGGAAGGTTGGCGATCCACTCGCGCTCGACGTCGGGGCCGAGGACCTCGTCGAGCTCGCGCTCGAAGGCGGGTTGGCGGCCGGGGAGGATGCGGCAGTCGACGACGGCTTCGGCGCTGGAGGGGATGACGTTGGCCTTGTAGCCGGCGTTGAGCATGGTGGGGTTGGCGGTGTCACGGAGGGTGGCGCCGATGATGCGGGCGAGGCCGCCGAGCTTGGCGACGGCGCCGTCGATGTCGTCCTCGGGGAACTCCAGGCCGGTCATTTCGGTGATGGCGGCGAGGAATTCGCGCACGGAGTCGGTCATGACGAGCGGGAAGCGGTGGCGGCCGAGGCGGGCGACGGCTTCGGAGAGGCGGGTGACGGAGTTGTCGTCGGTGAGCATGGAGCCGTGGCCGGCGCGGCCCCGGACGCGCAGGCGCATCCAGGCGATGCCCTTTTCGGCGGTCTCGATGAGGTAGGCGCGGACGCCGTCCTTGACGGTGATGGAGAAGCCGCCGACCTCGCCGATGGCCTCGGTGCAGCCGTCGAAGAGTTCGGGGCGGTTGTCGACGAGCCATTGGGCGCCGTGCATGCCGCCGGCTTCTTCGTCGGCGAGGAAGGCGAAGACGATGTCGCGGGGCGGGACGATGCCGTCGCGCTTGAGGCGGCGGGCGGTCGCCAGGGTCATGGCGACCATGTCCTTCATGTCGACAGCGCCCCGGCCCCAGACGTAGCCGTCCTGGACGGCGCCGGAGAAGGGGTGCACCGACCACTCGCTGGCGTCGGCGGGGACGACGTCGAGGTGGCCGTGCACGAGCAGTGCGGGGCGGCTGGGGTCGGCGCCTTCGAGGCGGGCGAAGACATTGCCGCGGCCCTTCATGCCGTTGCCGGACTCCACGTACGTCGTGTCGTAGCCGACCTCGGCGAGCTGAGCGGCCACGTACTCGGCTGCCGCGCGCTCACCCACCACGGTGTCGGGGTCGCCGGTGTTGGTGGAGTCGATCCTGATGAGCTCGCTCGCCAGGGTGATCACCTCCTCCTCGGCCTGTCGGAGGGTGACCTTCGCTGTGCCGTCAACGTCGTTGCCCACCTGGCCTTTCTACCACCCGGAGGCGGCGGGTGGACCCCGATTTGGAGCCTGCCATGTTGATCAGTTAACCTGTGTTCACTCACCGAGTCCGGGTGGCGGAATGGCAGACGCGCTAGCTTGAGGTGCTAGTCCCAGAAATGGGGTGGGGGTTCAAGTCCCCCCTCGGACACCAGCACTAACCCTACTCAGTGGGCGGATGGTCACATCGACCGTCCGCTCTTCTGCGTTGTAGGCCCCTTCTAACCGCCATTCCGCGAACAGCTCTTCCAGTCTCGCCGGGTTGGCGCGCTTCAACTCCGAGCGGACGTCGCCGAGGGAATCGAGCATGGCGTAGACCTCGGCCTCGGTCAGCAGCTCTGGCGCGCGGCAGGCATCCAGTTCGGCACGAGCGGCTGCCCGCTGTGCTTGGGCATCGTTCATGTCCTCAACCAGCGCCGCTGGGTCCACGCCAGCGGCACGCTCGTGTGCGACGTAGTGCGCATGACCGGGCGAAGCAGGCGGATGCTGGGAATCCGTCGCGATCGCACTCATGTTCGTGGTGGCACTGTTACAGCCCCACTACAACGAACGGGGCCCAGTGTCGAGGGGCGCTGAACGGCTTGCGAGTGACGGCTTTGCGCAATCGTGATCGATCTCCGAACCGGTAAGCAGACCGATCTAAGTCGACACCTCTGAGATTGATGTCGGGGTGGTTGTGGATGAATTTCCTCATCTCACGTTCGGAGAGTTCACGCAGCCACAGCTGTGCACCGGTCAACGCGAGTGCCGCACCCCCAGGTCGAGCGCCGTCGAGCTCGATCGCGCAGAGAAGTTCGTGAAACTTGACCATCAGCAGACACGTGGCTAGATCGTTGACCGGCCAGAGAGACGCCACCACCGCAGCCGTGCCCGACATTAGGAACGCGCCAGGTAGACCCACATACTCGTTCGCCCTTCCCAGCACGCCGAACTTCCCCGACTCGCAGGCAGAAGCGACCACCAAGCGGCTTTCGACTCGCGTGCGTTCGGAGATTTCTTCAACGGTCAACGGCCCGTCCGACAGGAACAGGGCTGACCGGGCGGGATTCTCCAGGTCATTCATACCGTGACAAGCAAGATGCAGGTGAGTGGCGTCGCGCGCCACGCTCAGGAAGAACGCACGCGTGGCATCGTCGCCAACCCGAATAGTGTCCGCATCGGTTTGGTACAGCGAGTTGACGGCCCGTAGCTCGGCGCCCGCCCAACCCAGCCGCCTATCTTCATCTGACTCCTCGGGGTCACCCACGCCGGCGAACAGAGGGGTACGGCGTCCCAGACGTTCAACTCGGCGCTCACACGCGTTCAGCACCATCGCCGACGGAGCAACCGTCACAGCGGCCACATCGCTCAAGCAACGCGCCTTCGGTCGCGACCACCATTTGGTACTATTGCTGATAAAAGCCGCTCCCAGTGGGAACGCGCTGAGCATCCCGGACGGCACGACGGCGACCTCCCGAGCACCGATGCCGCATAGAACTGTAGCGAGGTCGTTTGCAAACGCCTTTCCGAGGAGCGCTTGCGCTTCACCGAGGGTTTCGTCCAAGCCTGCAGGCTTACTAAACAACAGGCCCGACCAGCCGTTCGGCGTAGCCGCGGAGAGGCATCTGACAAGGTCGGCACTGGTAATCGAACTGTCCGAGACCATATTGATCAGGAGTGATTGATCGTCACCGCCATCGGCCCGAGCAAGCAGGCACACCGTTCCTACGGCAGTTGAAATCAGGTAGACGAGAGGCCTCGTTGGCCGTGTCGCCAGCCAAACCTCCAATAGGGACGTTCCCGTCATAAAGTTCGCGAGTCCGGGAAGCAATCGAATCTCGGACACCACTCTTCTGAGCTCTTCTTGCGCAGGGCCTCGATCGTCACACGCCGTCAGTTGCTCCTGCCGACTGCGTTCTCGATAGTCACGGAAACGCTCCGCGAGGCGGAAATCTAGTGACTCCAGGAGGTTTAGATCCGCCTCGTCGCGGATCAACGTGGAGCCGAGAACTCGGGCGCGGGACTTCTCGATGACCAAAACTGCCTCGTCGAAATGCCCGGCCTTCGCGAGTACGTAACCAGCCCACTCGGCCAGCTTGGGGTAACGGGATGCTTCGAGCTCCCTTCCGTTGGCCGTTCCCCGATCACCGTAGAGTTGATCCAATTTCGTCACTGCGAGCGAGTAGAACTCAGCCGACGCCGTCCAGTCTCCGCGACGGGCGTAGATTGAACCAAGCTCCGCAGCCGCCCTTAGCAGTTCTCGACGCATGTCGGAGGTCTCGAAGAACTCGACGCTTCTCCGGAGGTGGTTAATGCCGACTTCCTCAGGAGCGCCGGTCATCTCCGCGATCCTAGCTAGCAGCTCGTGCACGATGCCTTGGCCTGTTCCCTCCGTGTCCGCCTGAAGCGCCAGAGCGGCCTCTGCATCGCGGCGAGCTGACTCCACGAGCTCCGTATTGACGGCGTTAAGATCGTCGGCCATGATCTCGGTTGCCCACCATGGCACCTCGTCTTCCCCGAATACTCCCGGGTTAATCTGAGCCATGTCGACGAAACCTGCCAGGATCGCGGCGATGTCGCCGAGCGACGTGCCGTCAGCGGTCAACCAGCTGATGACAGGTTGGTCAGCAGACTGCACCAGGCGATTGGCAATCCGCCTCCTGTTCTCCTGACGCCGTGCATCGAACAAATCCAGCAAAGTGGACGCCCTGTTTCTCAGTACGTATGCCTCATGGTCCGCTAGCGCAAGGTCCGAGTAGGCCTTACGCGCGTCTTCGTATAGGTCAATCGCCTCTAGTAACCGCTGTTGCTGCTCGTCGGACTCCGTCAAGATATCCGCGTATTTCGCAAGTGTGAACGCTAGATTCGTAATCGAGAAAGCCCAATCGAGCAAGTGTTGTTTTGGCGACCTTACTCTCAACGAGGCTCGACACAGGTCGATCGCCTCCCGAAGATTGTCAAAACGTGCACCTTTCTCTCGTTCCGCGAGAAGAATTGCCTTATTCATGACACACTTGGCCCACTCGCTGGGATGGGTATCCTCAGTGTAGTGAAAAAGAGCCTGATCGATCAATTCGATGGCGTTCTCAATGTTTTCCTCGCGATCGCCGTATGAAATTTTAGCAAACACCATCGACATATTCACGGAGGCGTGAGCGTAACTCTCTTTGTCCACTTCTTGAGTAAGCTCTCGAACCATCAGAAGGTCTGCGAGTACGGCATTGAGCTCCTCGCTAGTAAAAAACTGCTTGCCGCCAAGTATCTCCCCTGAGCGCCTTAGACGAAGTGCAACTTCCTCCTGTGTATCGCCTACCGATTGCGCGATTTTGATTGCTCGCTCGAACAACTCCCTGCGTGCTCCAATGTCTTGCACCTCACCCGAAGAGAGTGATTCACGGATGCGATCTTGCTCAGGGAAGAGAAATTCTGTTACGTACTCTTCCGCAGTCTGCAAACCTCGCCCCCACGCCACCGTCGGAGACTCCCCGCGTGCAAGGTCCTCGAACAAAAGGATGTGCAGGTCCGGCGGGTTGTGCTCTTCGACATCTACGCCACCGAACTCGTTCTGCAGGGTGCGCAAGAATTCGACGAAATCTGGCGTTGCCGCCTCGGGATGAGCGTTGACCAGTCGCTCCACGTCGCCGGCAGATTCAAGCTTCAATGACGCGAAGAAGGCAGGATGAAGGACTTGCAGTCGTTGCACCCTGCGGATTTCGGACTCCAGCAGCGTGAGTTCCCCTTTCATGTCAGCACGCGCTAGTTCAACCTTCTTCAGCCCCTCCATAAGGCAGTCATCTTGCATCATCAGCACGAGGGGAGTCAGGGCACGCGCCATGCTCACCACGAGCCCAGGTGGAGGTGGATAAGATTCCCCTATCGCATCCGCGACTTCACGAGGCCCGAAGGCCGGACGGCTATCAGCTGCCGGACAAGAAACGATAGGTAGGTCGACACGAATGTTAAAGAGCAACAATGGGGCCTTGATATGCAAACTTCGCTCACATCTGCCGCAAGGAAAGTTGGCGAGGCTGTTCGCATCTGCCGCAACCTCTGGATGCTCCGTTACGTCCAAGACGGTCCACACCAGTGGACTGTTGAGGTACCCGCACTCACACTCAGTAGGATCGATGATCCTACGCGAAACGCCCATCGCCAGAACCCCGCAAACTGTTAGTACGGCGGAACCCGTAGTGTACGGTCTCTGCCATTCGTGCCGACATGGAGGTCGTTGTGAATCGGAACGTCGTTACTTTCGCCGATGTCGCGCTCAGCTCCGGTGCAACTCGCGGAGATAGCGATAGGCCAGGAAAGGCCCTACCTGGCCAGTTGACGGCCGATGACTATTGGAGCCGCTTGGCAAAGTACGTTCCCATTGAGATGATCAGCGCGTATGTGCTGTTGAAGGGACTGATCGAGTCGGCTTACAAACCGGGACAGACCGCGCTCACGGTCGCACTTGGCGTGCTGGCGGTCTTGGGTGCGGCGACGACGTGGTTATTCTCCCGCCGCGTCCTGCGTGTCGTGCGCAAGTCTCAAGCCGTGCTGAGCGTCTTCGGCTTTCTCGTCTGGACCATCGCCACAGGCGGTGTCTTCGCCACCATGTCTTGGTACCAGCCGTGGATGGGCACAGCGGCAGTGATCATGTTCGGTGTCGCGGTGCAGATCATCCAACTTCCTCCGTTGCCCGTACAACCGGATAGGGCTTAGGTCTAATCGATGACAGCGCTCCAACGCTCGAGTTAGCGCAGCTGTCTGGCGTTGGCAGACCCTGCCAGCAGGTCGTAGGCAAGCTCGTGGATCGCGTGAGAGGTGTCGCACGCCCAGCTACAGCTCAAGGTGTGTGGATAGTGTGCAAGACGCTCGGACACTCCCTTACCCCACGGCTCTTCGGGTCCGTGGGTGTTTTTGTGTGACGACGAGGTAGATGCGTTGGGCAGCAAGGTAGTCCGGGTTGTCGGGCAGGCCAGCGGCCATCGCGGGGCTGGAGTCCATCGCCTGGACGAACAGCATCTCGGCGATCGACCTCGTGCGCGCGATCCCAGTCCGGCGACGCTCGACGACTTCCCGTCCGGCGCACCAGGTCTATGCCAACCCGATCACGTGCGGATACGACGGACAGGAACACCACGTCACCGCCACGGCCTTCCACAAGGGCCAGCTCGCCGCGCGCTACGTCGCACTGTGCGGGCACCTCGTCGAGCCGGTGCCCATGGCAGCACCGTCCGGCCCGGCGCGCGATGAGCAGATGAGCAGCGATCCGCCAGTCGACGCAAACGAGCCGACCAAGCCCGTGATCGACAGCCAGGCGAGCGCCTCGCGGGCGCTGTTCGCGTTGTTGATGTCCAATGTGGACGCAGGAAACGACGCGGCGAACGACGAACGGATCGCGCTCATGGACCAGCGTCGGTACCGCACACTCAACTGACAGGCCAGCGCGCCGCAACAGCCGTGCGTCGTCCCGTCCCGTGCTTGGTCATCCCAACCAGCGGCCTCAGCGCGGCCCCGTGGACGGGTGGGCCAGGTTGACGAAGTCCCGTCCCACCACGCCCATACGACCATTCATCCAAGTCAGCCACCCTGGTGCACCTGTCCCACCCGACCCCCGCCCTGGGGACGGGTCGGCTGGGCGGGGACGGACTGCGGACGTCATCGGTCAGATCGAGTCCGGCAGAACGAGGCGGGTGGTTACTGTGCAACTCGCTCCTCGGACACGCACACTATTCACACGGCCCACAGGCTTGATGGTCACATCAGCCTTGTGGGCCGTGTGCGTATATCGAACTTGCAGGCAGGGCCAGCAGCAGCTCGGGCACGTCCTCGGCCGTTCCGTACGCGTGCCGCATCGACGACGATTACGGGAGATCGAAGGGTGCGGGGGAGTGGCCTTCCCAGACCTGGCGGGATGCCTGTTCGGGGTAGGGCACGGTCTTCGACTCGGCGTCCAGGGCGCGGGTGAGGTGCTCGCCGGGCCGGTACTCCGACCAGCCCGCGTCGCCGGTGGTGATGAAGCGGACCCAGGCCTGCTGGAGTTCGCGGGAGACCGCGACGGCCTCGGGGGTGGCCTGCTCGCCGATGAGCTGGGTGCCGACGGGGCAGTCCAGCGTGCCGAACGCCAGGGGTACGTCGAGGCTGTGGCAGGCGCCAAGGACGCCGCCGAGGACGGGGGTGACCCAGCACAGTTCGAACAGGTACGAGGTGCCGCCGGCTGCGGCGTTCGCCTCGGCCAGCTTGTGTGACGGCATGCGGAAGAGGGCGTCGGAGTACACGGTCTCCAGCAGTTCCTCCGGGCTTGCGTGGGGCAACGCGGCTCGGTAGGCCCGCGCGCCGTCCGGGCGAGGGGCGAGCAGTTCCAGGGCTGCGTGGGCGTCCTGCTCGGTGAAGGTGCCATACCGTCCGCTCATCACGCTGAAGTACCGGAATTCGTCCCGGGCGTGGCCGACGAGCAGTTCGATCCCGCTCGCGCGCCCGTCGGTCAGCGCGGGCCACGGCGTTTCCGGGAGGACCTCGCCGTCGACGACGGGACACAGCGCGGAGCCGGTCTCCGTGAGACGCCCCCAGCGCTCTCGGTGCGCGTGGAGGCCGGCGTTGAAGGCGGTGAGTTCGGCGGCCAGGTGCCACGGGTCGGTGTCGCGCAGGGCCTCGGCGGTGGGGGCCGCCGCGCCGACCCGGTCGGCGAACTCGGCGGTGACCTGCCGCGCCAGCACCGGGGTGCTGTGCAACCCCGGCACCGAGTGGGTGATGGCCCGCCGGAACAGTCCGCGTGCTGACTTCATCGTGAGCAGGGCGGCGACCGAGCCCGCCCCGCCGGACACCCCGCCCACGGTGACCCGGCTCGGGTCGCCTCCGAAGGCGGCGATGTTGCGCTGCACCCACTCCAGCGCCGCGATCTGGTCGAGGAACCCGCGGTTGGGCGGAGCATCGTCGAGGAAGGCGAACCCCTCCGCGCCCACGCGGCAGTTGATGGTCACCACGACGACTCCCGCCGAGGTCAGGGCTGCCGGGTCGTACATCGGGTCGCTTGAGGCCGCCGCGAGGTAGCCGCCTACGGGGATCCACACCAGCACCGGCAGCCCCGCCGTGCCGGGATCCGGAGTTCCGACGTTGAGCGTCAGCCAGTCGCTTCCCTGCGGGGGTACCTCGATCGGCAGGGACAGCGGCGCCACGGGGCCGAACTCGACCGCCTGCCGCGTCCCCTCCCAGCGGTGCGGCGGCGCGGGCGCGGCGAAGCGGAGCGCCCCGACCGGAGGCTGGGCGTAGGGGATGCCGCGGAACTCCGCGTGTCCCTGCCGCCAACGCCCCTGCACCACGCCTTCCGTCGTCCGCACCTTCGGCTGCTCGGCCACGACCACCCCTTCCCCTCGATCGGATTCCAGGGTAGGGGTCAGCTTCGCCGCTGGGCGAGCGATCTTCGGCATGACGGAGGACGTGGCGACCGCCGAGGAGATCCTCACGTGGTCCGGGCTGATCAACCCCACGATCAACCCGGTGGACAAGCGCTGAGGTCACCTCGTGTTCATGGGTGGGTGAACCAGTGCGACGGGCGTCGTGGCCGCGCCTAGTTTGATTGCGCCCCAACGCCTTCCAGTCTCGGAGTCCCATGTTCAGGACGATCACGACCCTCGCCGCCGCCACCGTGGCCGCACTGCTCGTCGCGCCGACCGCAAGCGCAGGTGAGAGCTGCCCGAACGACACCATCTGCATGTGGGAGGACGGCGGCCAGACCGGGACGCGCTACGTCCAGGTCGAGCTCCGGCCGGGAGACGGCGCCCGCATCTACGAGATCGACGGGTGGGACGGGGACAACGAGATCAGTTCGATCATCAACAACACCGGCTGCGAGTTCACCCTGCGCGCGGAGGACCTCGGTGTGGAGGTCACCGGAGCAGGTCTGTGGCGGCTCGGCGCGCGCTCCCGGTACGACGACCTGAACCGGGTGTTCAACGATGCGGGGGTCTCGGCCAACGATGACGCGGAGAGCTTCATCCTCTGGTGCTGAGCGCGATGCGAGCGCCGCAAGGTTTCGTCGGCGGGTGAATCCAGGCCGTCGACGCATCAGTCCACAGTGGACAATCGGGCGGGCTCGCACCCCATAGCAGGACGTGCCCGGTTTGCCGCGCGAGCACGGTGAGCCAGCACCGCCACCACGGCGGCGAACGAGGCGACGGCGGTCAGGACGAAGGCGTTGCCCAGGAACCACTGCCCGAGCGTCCAGTGCTCCTCGCGCCCTTCGTTGCTGGGGACGTGGATGTGCGGCCCCAGGAAGAACACCGTCACGACCAGGGCCGGAACCACGAGGTGCCAGCTCGGGGCGCGCAGGAGGGTCGCGGCGAGCCCTGCGCCGGCGACGGCCACCCACACCCAGTGGTTGCTCCACGAGATCGGCGAGCACAGCAGGGTGGCGGTGGCGATCACCACCATCGCCTGGACCGCGACGACCCCGGCTCTCTCAGGGGTCGCGGCGCTGTCGGCGAGCAGGCGCCGCACCACGAACCACGTGGCGGTGAGCACCACCGCGACCCCGGCGAGCCAGAACGGGAAGCTCGCCGCCTTGTCCATGCCGAACCGCGCCAGCACGGCGCGCAGGGACTGGTTGGTCGCGAAACCGGCGCCGACCATCGTGTCGAGCTTGAACACCGTGGAAGTCCAGTACTGCAAGGAGTTCTGCGCGTCGAGCAGGAACCCGAGCAGCACGGTGCCCGCGAACGTCGAGACGGCGGTGAGCACGATCCGCCACCGCCCGGAGAAGGCGAAGAACAGCAGGAACGCCAGTGGAGTGAGCTTGATCCCGGCCGCGATGCCGATCAGCAGCCCGCGCGGCCACGGCGTGCGCGTCAGCAGGCAGTCCAGCACGACCAGTGCCATCAGCAGCACGTTGATCTGCCCGAGGTCGATCGTGCTCCGCACAGGCTCGGCGTCGACCATCACCGCGCTCACCACGGCGCCGACGCCGAACGCCGCCGCCCTGTCCAGCCCGCAGCGACGTGCGGTGACCACGCACGCCGCCACGAGCGCGAGCACCGTCACGACGGTCATCACCTGGCCCAGCGTCACGAGGGGCAGCACGGTGAACCCGCTGAAGACCACCGCCGCGATCGGCGGGTAGATGAACGGCAACGGGAACAGCAGCGGCCGCGGCGGGAACTCCGCGTCGAACAGGCCTCGGCCTGCCAGCCACGCCTCGCCGCCCGCGCGGAAGACGTCCAGGTCGACGATCGGGGCGGTGGAGACCTGCCGCAGCGCGAGGGCGAACGCCGTCACGGCGGCCACCACCGCGACGACCGGGTGCCGAAGAAGTCCGAGGAGCTTTGTCACGAGTGGATGGACGTCTTCGGCCACCTGCTCGTTGCGCGAGTGAAAACAAAAGAAAGACGAAAATAGCGAAAGGAATTCAACGAGCCCCGCCGCGGAGAGCGACCTGCTCGCCGAGTGCGGGCGTAGCCAGGACCTCGTTCACCGCCGCTTCGCCACTCGCGACGCGGTGATCGACGAGCTGACCGGGTGGCGGCCCAGCTGAGCCTGCAGACCCGGACGCCCCCGCCGTCTCTGCCAGGCGAGCCTTCGAACGCCCCGGAAGCGGTGGTGGAGGAGGGAGTCGAACCCCCTGTGTCTGACCTACCGACACCCGGACACGTCCAGGCGGGGCTCCCACAGCCCCATCTCCACCGCAGGATTCATCTTCGCCCGCGGGCGCCCGAGGGGGCAACCGCGTTGATGGTCTCGTCGACGATTCTCGTACTCGCGGTGCCAGAGCGTGGCATCAGGGCTGCTCGCCGCTCCTTCTCCTGACGTCCTCTTGGTCCCGATACTGTGCGAGAGGCCACCTCTACGCCGAGAGAGCAGGAGCGGGTATGACCGACGACGTGGCCAGCCAGGTGATCAAGGCTGAGCAGGATCGGATCAGCTGTCTCCTCGACGTGGATCGCGATGCCTACGACCGTTTGCACGCTGCGGAGTACCGGTTGTGCAACCCGACCGGCACCGTGTGGACGAAAGACGAGTACCTGGATCTCCTGACCACGGGGCGGCTCGTCTACCAGGAACTGGGGCTGATCGGCGATGTGGAGGCCATCGTCGGCACCGACGTCGTTGTTCTCCGCTACCGGTGCGTCATCCAACTCACCGTCGACGGCGCGGACATCCCTCGGCACGAGGCCTGGCACACCGACGTCTACACCGAGGACAGCGGCACGTGGCGTTGTGTCTGGTCGCAAGCCACCGGCATCGTGGACCTTTCTTTGGCCGCACCCTGACCCCGGCACCAAATGGGCTACTACGGCCGAGGCACGCGAAGCACTCCTCTTCCACTCGTGCACACACTCCGATGTGGACGATCCTCGGTGGCAGAGGGGTTTCCTCGGGGCGCCGCGGTCGGGATCTGCCATTTCGCGCGAGCCTGGGGCATCGCCGACGACGGCATGCTCCGCCGCAACGGCCTGATCAGTGACGCGGACGTGGCCCCGTTGCAGGAGTGGGTCTGCACCATCTCCTACGCGCTCACCATGGTCTTGGACGGCGCTGTCGACGAGGCCTTCGACGAGTACGTCCGGGATTGTCGTCGGTGACGATCGTGTCGGACCGAAGCGCCGCTGCCGCTCGCGTCGAGGTGCACCGCGCGCGTCGCCGACAGCACGAGGGTCGCGGCCAGCTGGAAGCAGAAAGTGTTGACGCACAACAGGACAGCCAGTGCTCGCAGGAGCTGGTGCCGACCGAACCAGAGCAGACCGTCCATGATCGCGGTGCGCACGGGCGGGCGCGCGCCGCTGCCTCGGCAAGCTCACCACCAGGAGGGCGAACGAGGCCGCGTCGACAACACCTCGGGAGGGGGTCGGTGTCACCGTGCTCTCCCTGACGACGCCGCTCGGCTTGGAGATCGTGCGGTCGACGCGGTGAGCGCACAAGCTGTTGGGCCGAGAGCGAACGTCGGCCAGAAGGCCGTTCGCGCTTGCTAGCTTCCAAAGCATGGTCACAACACGCGAGGTCACCTACGAGGTCGACGGGCTCACCATGGTTGCCCACCTGGCACAACCAGATGGCGAGGGACCTTGGCCCGCGGTGCTTGTCGGCCACGACGGGATCGGCCTGGAGAACTATCAGCGTGAACGCGCTGATCTGCTCGCCGAGCGCGGCTACGTGGCGTTGGCGATGGACTACCACGGTGGCCAGTGGTTCCCGGGAAACCCTGAAGCGATGCTCGCCCGCGTCCTGCCGCTGCTGGCCTCACCGGAGCGCATGCACGCCATTGGCCAAGCCGCGCTTGACGTTCTGCTGTCGGTGCCCGGAGCCGATGCGAATCGACTGGCAGGGCTCGGTTACGGAGCTGGCGGCAGCATCATCCTTCACCTCGCCCGCACGGGCGTGCGCTTCCAAGCTGTCGCCGCTGTCCATCCCGGCCTGGAGATCGCTCGCCCGGAGGACTGGGCCTCGGTCACCGGCACCGTCCTTCTCTGCACGGGCTCCGAAGACCCGATCTGCACGCCCGACCACGTCTTGGCACTCGGCCACGCGTTGCGCGACACCGAGGCAGACTGGCGCGTGAACATCTACGGCGGTGCCCAGCACGCTTTTTGGTCTGCACCAACCGATTCCGCTGGCGTGCCCAGCGGGAAGACCACTCACACCGTGCCCACCGTTCCCGGCGTGGAATACCACCCCGCACACGCGGCGCGGGCATGGCGGGCCGTGCTCGACCTGTTCGACGAGACGATCAGTTGAGTGTCACTGGCATCCGGCAGTTCCGCTCACGACCAGTTCATCGAGTAGATCACGTGGTAGCCGGTTGCCCGTGGACGGCGGCCTGTCTTCGCTGAGCGTGCCGACCGCCGACGCGTCGATCCCGAAGTGCTTGCGCGGCAAGGTGCTCCACTGGGCCTAGCCGATCAGCCTGCTCGCGTCCCGTGGTGTGCCAGAGCCAAGGGTCTCGAAGTACGGTTCGGCGGCTTCCAGTCGCGGTACCGAGACGCCCAGCCGTCGTGCTTCCGCCAGGGTGTCCCGGCAGACCTCGCGGGGCTCCTGGGCGTCAGGGTCGGAGTGCGCCGCAATGCTCGCGCGTGCGAGCGGGACATGGGCTGTCAGCCAGGCGAGCACCGAGGCCGTCAGCCAGGTGGGCGCCCAGAACATCAGCGCGTAGAGCCGGTAACGCCGCAGGTCGAGGCCGCGCGCTCGGAGCAGCGGCAGCAGTTCGCGACCGGTCAGCATCGCCTCGCGCAGGCCGCGCCCGTCCCCGGTCAGCTCGGACAGGGAGCCGAGCCGCAGGCCCTGCGAGAGCAGGGCGGCGTCCGCCACGAAGTGGCCCCACAACCAGGCGCGGAAGTCTGGCCGCTCCTTGGGGCGCAGTCCGGCATCGCGAAACGCTTGGCGCACAACCCTTTCCCGATCGGTCGGGGGCTGGCCGAGGGTGCCGAAGACGACCGACGGCAGCAGCGCCGCACGGAGCACGCCGTCCGCGCCGAAGCCGCCGCCGGCCTGGGGGAAGCCCCACGCGGTCTGGTCGGCGGGGAGTGAGCCGATCGCGGCCAGCGGCTCGGTCCAGACGTTGCCGAAGACCAACACCGTGGCCCGGCCGACGCGCGGGGCCAGGACGGCCGTCGCCTCGGCGAGGCGGTGATGCGGCACGCTGAGCACGATCAGGTCGAAGTCGTGCTCCGGCGGCAGTTCCTCGCGGTAGCGCACCGGCCACGTCTCGACGACGCGCCGCCCCCACGGACGGCGCCGCGCATCCATCAGGTCGAGCTCGACCGCGTCGCCGTACGTCGCGGTGCGGCCCGGCCGGACGTAGAACTCGACGTCGTGCCCCGCGTGGTGCAGGGCCCAGCCGTAAACGGTGGCGATCACGCCCCGGCCGAACATCAGGATCTTCATGCCGCACCCCGTGGACTACGATCGAACTGGAGACCATCTCCACTTGGCGAAAATATGGAGACTGTCTCCACTTGTCAACGAGGGGGGCCATGACCACCGGCAAACCGCTGCGGGCCGATGCTCGACGCAACCGCGACGTCCTCGTCGCCAAGGCGCGAGAGCTCTTCGACGCGGGCGAGTTCTTCGACCTGCGCTTCGACGACTTCGCCCGCCTCGCCGGGGTGGGCACCGGCACGCTGTACCGCCATTTCCCCACCCGGGAGGCGCTGGCCGAGGCGGTCTACCACGGGGAAGTCCTCGCGCTCTGCGAGCGTGCCCGTCAGCTGCGGCGCACGCTGCCCGCGGCGGAGGCACTGGCGGTCTTCCTGCGCGGAATGGTCGAGCACATGGATGTCCACAAGGGCCTCGCCAGGACGCTCGCGGTGCTCATGGCCGGTCGCTCCGGTGCGCTCGCCGAGGGCGGTCGGGAGCTGGAGCACGCCGTCACCGACCTGCTGGCCGCCGCCGTGCGGGACGGCGCCGTTCGCGACGACGTGGACGCCGGTGCCGTGATGATGGCGTTGCACGGCATCGGCGCGGCCCACGATCGTCCCGGTTGGCGGGCCGAGGCCGATGACGTCATCACCCTCGTGCTGGACGGGCTGCGCTGCCCGCGCTCATCGGGGTGACGGCCGGAACGTCCTTCGGTAGGCGCCCGGGTTGACCCCGACGATCTGTGTGAACTGGGCGCGGAAGTTGCTCGGCGACGGGAATCCGACCTGCGCGGCGATGCGGTCGACGGTGTGGTCGGTGATCTCCAGGAGTTCCTGTGCGTGCCGGATGCGCACGCCGGTGAGCCACTGGATCGGGCTCTGCCCGGTTTCGGCGTGGAAGTGCCGGGCGAGGGTGCGGCTGCTCATCCCCGCCGCGGTCGCGATGTCGGCGAGCGTCAGCGGGCGGTGGGCGTTCTCCTCGATCCAGGCCAGCGCCTTCTCCAGCGTCGCGGTCCGGTGCGTCGGTCGGTTGCGGAGGATGAACTGGCCCTGCCCGCCGGTGCGCTGCAACGGCGCGACGGCCAATCGGGCCGCGTCGGCGGCCACCGCGACGCCGTAGTCGCGCTCGACTATGTGCAGGCACATGTCGAGCCCGGCCGACGCGCCCGCAGACGTCAGGATCTGCCCGTTGTCGACGAACAACGCGTCCGCGTCGACGTGGACGGCGGGGTGGCGGCGAGCCAACTCGTCGGTGGCGAGCCAGTGCGTGGTCGCGCGCAGGCCGTCGAGCAGGCCGACCTCGGCGAGGGTGAACGCGCCAACGCAGATCGAGGCCACCCGAGTGCCCTTGGCGACCGCCGCGCGCAGGGCTCTGCCGACCTCGGGCGGCGTCGGCAGCGCGGGATCGTTGCGGCCCGGGACCACGACCAGATCCGCGCGGGCCATCTCGTCGAGCCCGGCCCCGACGGCGATGCGCAGTGGGCCCGCGGAGACCTCCGGCTCGGGCCCGGCGACCACGATCCGGTAGCCCGGGCGCCCGTCCGGCAGCCGGGCGCGTCCGAGCAGCTCCACCGGCGTGGCCAGATCGAACGCAATCACGTCGTCAAGGGCGAGCACCACAACCGTGTACACCTGCACAAACTACCTCACCGGGCAGATGGCGAGATTCAGGCGTTTGTTGTCCAGCGAGCCAATTGTCAAGGCGTCGGAGAGTGCGCAGCATGGCAGGTGATCACCGCCGACGAAAGGATCACCCATGCCTCAGCCGCGAGCCCAGTTCCTGCTTTTCGACGGGTTCGACCCGCTCGACGTGATCGCGCCGTACGAGGTCCTCTCCGCCGGGCGCGACCTCATGGGCGGCGGCGCGCTCGACCTCGAGTTCGTCTCCGCTGAGGGAGCGCGCGAGGTCGTTTCCGGCATCCGCGGCATCGCGCTCAACGCCACCGCGACGCTGGACCCGGCCGTCCCCGGCTACGTCGTGGTGCCCGGTGCTGCCGGCCCGCTGAACGGCGACTCGGACGAGGTCGACACCATCCCTGTGCAGCTTTCCCAGTTCGCTGCTGGCGCCGCGCTGCTGCTGCGCGAGTGCGTGGACAACCCCGCCGTTACCGTCGCGACGGTCTGCGGCGGGTCGCTCGGGCTGGCCATGGCCGGGCTGCTGGAGGGCCGCACGGCGACCACGCACGTCCTCGGCGTCGACCTGCTCGCGGCGACCGGCGTCACCGCCGTGCGCGCCCGCGTCGTCGACGACGGCGACCTCGTCTCGGCAGGCAGCGTCACCTCCGGCCTCGACCTCGGGCTCTACCTGCTCGAACGCGACTTCGGGCCGCAGATCGCGCACGCCGTCGAGGAGCTGTTCGAGTACGAGCGCCGGGGCACCACCTGGAAGAGCGGCGGCCTCGCCGGTCACTCCCGAGCTGGACGCCTGCCGCGCACTCGCGTCACGGGGCAGCGCAGCGATGTGTGAAGCTTTTCATGATCGCCCGGTCTGCCGGGAGCCGATGAGGTCCTCGGAGACCTGCCACAGACGGCGCGCGTCCTCAGCGTTGCGAAGGCGGCGATAGAGGGGCTGTTCGGCGGGTGCGCCGCCGAGGTGGGCCAAGCCGCCGGGGCCGTAGAGCGTGCCGGGTGCGGCATCGGGTGCGGTGGCGGCGAGCAGGGCGGGCAGCGGGGCGGTCTCGACCGTGCCGACGAGGATTCCCCGCGCGGACAGGGCGCGGATCACCCGCACGCCGAGGGTGTCGCTGGCACGGCCTAGCTCGGGACGGGCGGCGAGCAGGCTGGTGGGGGCGATGCCCGGGTGAGCGAGGGTGCTGGTGATGCCCCACCCGCCCGCCTCGCTGCGCCGGGCGAGTTCGAGCCCGAACAGGCCGACGGCGATCTTGGACTGGCTGTAGGCCTTGTCGCCGCTGTAGGAGCGCTCCCAGTTGAGGTCCGCCCAGTTGATGGCGTGCCGGTTGGCCGAGATGCTGATCTGGTTGGTCACCCGGGCGTTGCCCGCGCGCAGCAGTGGCAGCAGCGCGGTGGTGAGGGCGAAGTGCCCCAGGTGGTTGGTGCCGAACTGCAACTCGAAGCCGTCCTCGGTGCTCCTGCGCTCGGGCGGGGTCATCACGCCCGCGTTGTTGACGAGGATGTGGATCGGCTCGCCCTCCTCCAGCAGCTGCTCGCTCAGCGCGCTGACCGAGCGCAGCGAGGAGAGGTCGAGCTCCCGCAGCGCCACGTTCGCGCCCGGGGTCCGCTCGCGGATCGCGGCGACCGCCTTCGCGCCCTTGCCGGGATTGCGCACGGGCATGAGGACCTCGGCCCCGGCCGCGGCCAACCGCGCGGCGATGCCCAGCCCGACGCCATCGCTTGCGCCGGTGACCACGGCGCGCCTGCCGGAGAGGTCCGGGACCGTGATGCCGATCTTCTTGCGGGCCATCGCGCGCTCCCTGCTCGTCGAGTTGCCGCCCACGTTCGCCCAACGACGGCCGTCGAGCCACGGCGCGGCGACGTGAGTCAGCCGAAACCACCGGAAGGGGGACTACGAGCCCCGCAACGGGTACTCGGGTGCACGACCGTCGAAAGGACCATCGATGACCACCGTGTCCCGCACGTTCACCGTCCAGACCCCGCCCGACGTCGTTGTGCCGTACTTGGCCGACTTCGGCAACGCCGAGCACTGGGACCCCGGCACGCAGCGCTGCACCCGCAACGACAGCGGTCCCGTCCAGGTCGGGGCGAACTGGCACAACACCTCGACGATCGCGGGCATCACCACCGAGCTGACCTACACGCTCGAACAGCTCACCGAAGACCGGATCGTGCTGGTCGGCCGCAACGACACCGCCACCTCCACCGAGACGATCGAGATCGCGCCCAGCGGAGCGGGTTCGACGATCACCTACACCAACGAACTCGAGTTCAAGGGCGTTGCCAAGCTCGCCGCGCCGCTGGCCAAGGTGGTGTTCGAGAAGCTGGGCAACGACACCGAAGAGCGGATGACCGACGTGCTCAACGGTTTGCCGCGCTAGCGCAGCCGACGTCGGCCAGCGCAGCGCGCGGTCAACCGGACCGCTTCTGCTCCCTGCTCAGCAGCACCACGCCGACCAGCCACAGCACGACGACGGGGGCGGCCAGCCACGCCAGGCCGGTCGCGACCATGACCAGCGCGGTCGCCGCGCCGAGCGCGACCGGCAGCTTCACCTTCACCGACGCGTCGTTGATCACGACGCCGACGAGGGTCAGCCACACGGCGGCGAGCACCATGTAGAGCGGCAGAGAGCTCAGGTCCAACACCTTCTCCTTCTCGCGGGCGTGGCGCGCATCCCGACCGCCGACGGTAGCGCGGCGGCCGGGCAGGCTAGTTTGCCCGGGTGAGTCTTCTCGATGACGTTGCCGAGCGCGACGGCTGGCGGTGCTGGGTGTGCGACGAACCGGTCGACCCCGACATGTCGGTCAACGACTCGCGAGGGCCCAGCGTCGACAGCCGTACCGCCGACCGCAAGGCCAAGATCGCCGAGCGGCTCGCGCACCGCGGGTGCAACTCCCGCAAGGGCGCGGTGAAGGTGGTCATCGCCTGGCCGGAGCGCCTGCACGTGGCCGATCCCGCGCCGTTGATCACTGTGGCGGGGCGGCTGGAGCGCAAGGGCGGCCGCGAGATGGTGGCCCGGTGCCCGACCAAGCGGGACGCCCAGGAGGCGGCGGACTGGCTGGTGGATCGCTTCTCACGCCTGGTGCCGGGGCTGCCGGTGACCGCCACCGTGGAACCGGGCGGTGGGCAGTTCCTCCTGGTCCTGGCAACCGGCCGCCGCTGACCACGCGGGTCACGGTGTCGCGGGGGTTGGGTGGTCTTGAAGACCCACGAACCCCTGCGGCCCTGCGGGGTTTGCTGTCGTTGAAGACGGCTGGAGCGGGGGTTGGGTGGTCTTGAAGACCGGCGAACCTGGTGACTTGCCGGAGAGGGTCCGGTTTCCTGGCGCTGGCGATGGCCGACCTCGTGCTGCTCGAGCTCGTCAACGCCGCGCCAATGCCTTTGTGGCGCTTGCACGACCGTTCGGTTTCCAGGAGGAGAACAATTACCCCCACGTAGGCGACGTTGAGGGTGCGGAAAAGAAGTAGCCGACTGGGTCGGCATGGGTGTCGTGCAATGCGCTGAAGTGTGTCATGTGGCGATCAATGCGAAATGCCCATGTATTTCAGCACCTGTCGCGGCGGTTGTGCCGATGCGTGCACGATCGCCGCGATGAGGGGGCAGGTGGACGGCCACGACGAGTTCATTGTCTTGAGGTCCACACGTAAAGGATCACTCGCCGACGAGGCCTGGACGGCCTGGTACCTCCTCCGTCCGTCGAATCGTCTTTCCCTGCGGTCCGGGTGCGCACGGCGATTCACGTGTGCGTGAAACAGTGTTGTCGGGAAGGCTCGGTTGAGGATTCTTGAAATCCAACGCGAGAGTGTCCGGGCACGCCGCCGCAGCGCGGACAGAACTTGCGACAGCCACAACAGGGGCAGGGTGATCGCCCTCATCTCGGCCGCGCTGCTCGGGCTTGGCGTCACGGTGAAATAGCCGCACTGAGGTTCTGCGTCAGCAAGACCGAGTCGCTCGCCACGGCTGAAAGGGAATTGCGGATGTCGTACAGACGGGGAACACGAGGCCGGTCGTGGTGGACGGTGTTGAGCGGCGTGTGGGATGCGGTGATGACGGGCGCACTGGTGGTGTTGTACATCGTGTGCGTGCTGCTGGACGGGGTGCGCCGGCGCCGGAGGCAGGCGTGATGGGGGCCGGGGAGTACGTGCTCGTCGGCACTGTCCCGAGCGGGGTCGGCGCGGTTGAGACGGCGCTCGATTGGGTGGGCCGGCACGGTGTGCTCGGGGACAGCCGCGTGGCACCTGGTACCGCGGGGAACCTGTTCGTGCGCCTCGTCTTCAGCTCAGAACGGCAGGAGCGCGAGCTGCGGGACGGCTTCGCCGCGATCGGGACGCAGTGGGTGTCGCGATGCGAGATCCACTCGCTGACGCGCCGCCCCCGCGTGCTCGTGCTCGGCTCACAGCAGACGCACTGCGCGGCGGACCTGCTCGACCGGTGGGCCAACGGCCGACTGGACGCACAGATCGCCGCCGTGGTGTCCAACCACAGCACGCTGGAGCCGGTCGCCGCCGCGCACGGGGTTCCCTTCACGCGCTTGCGGATCGACGACACGGGCCCTGCGGAGGCGGAGCAGGAGCTGCGTCGCCTGGTCAAAGAGCACAGCGCGGAGCTGGTCGTGCTCGCTCGCTACATGCGGATTCTGTCGCCGGAGTTGTGCGCGTGGCTGGACGGGCGCGACGTCCCGGCGATCAACGTGCACCACAGCTTGCTGCCCAGCTTCGTCGGGGCTCGGCCGTACCGGCAGGCCGCCACGCGGGGCGTCAAGGGGGTCGGGGCCACCGCCCACTACGTGACCGCCGAGCTGGACCAGGGGCCGATCATCGCGCAACAGTGGCGCTCGGCCAGCCACCTGGCGTGCCCGAGCGAGGCCGATCTCGCCCGGTTGGGCCGCGACGCGGAGGTCACGGTGCTCGCCGAGGCCGTCCAGCTGCACTGCCAGCACCGGGTGCTGCGGGCCGAGGACGGAACCACGGTCGTGCTGGGCTAGCGCGACTGATCTTCAGGCCGGACCACACCACTGCATGCGGGTGAGCGCGAATCCGATGCAGTGGTGCGGGCCGCGCCCGAAGGACAGCGCCCTCTCGCTCAGGGGCGCTCCGGGGCGAAGCGGTCGGGGTCGGTGAAGACGGCCGGGTCGCGGTTGGCCTCCGACAAGGCGGGCAGGACCGCCTGTCCCTTGTGGACGGTCACATCACCCAGCACCACGTCCTGAAGGGCTATGCGCGGCAAGCCCAGCAACGGGTGCTCGCCGCACGCTCTGCTCGATCGCAGCTGCGAGGACGTGGGGACGGACCTTGTCTCCGCCGTCGCGAGAAGGTCAGCGGCGAATTGGCTTCGCGGGTGCCAACCACTTGACGGTGGGTCCCGCGCCGATGCCGTGCAGCACCACGCTGGCGAGGACCACGGTCACGGTGACGAGCAGGATGGTGTCGGCGACCGGCCCTTCGGGAAGGCGGTTGAACGCGAGGAGCCCGAAGACGATCGATGCCGTGCCGCGAGGCCCGAGCACGCCCACCAGGAGTCGTTCACGGTGGGAGAGCACCGATCCGGTCAGGCTGAGGTGCACGGGAACGATGCGGAGGATGGTGATCGCCGCGATGCTGAAGAGCACGACCTGCCACGACAATCCGTCCGAGAACGCCAGCACGGCGCTGACACCGACGACGAACCACAGCGTCATGGTCAGCAGGGTGGTGACGTCCTCCAGCAGTCGGAAGTCCTCGTCCAGCGCTCCCGCGCGCAGCAGGTCCCGCCCTTGGGGAGAACGGCGGATCAGCCGCGCCTTGGCTGTCCGGTGGACGTAGCGGAAGGTGATGCCGCAGACGAAGGAGGCGACGAACCCGTTGCCGTCGACGGCGACCGTCGCGGTGTAGGCCAGCAGGGGCACCAGCAGAACGACGATGCGCCCGGACTGGTGGGTGAGCCAGCCCGCCCGGTGCGCCGCAGTCAGCATGAGCGCGAGCACCGCGCCGAGCAGCAGCCCGGCGACGAGGGCCTTGATCGTGAAGGGCAGCACGGTGGCCAGCGCGGACAGCGGCGTCCGTTCCTGGCTGTGGTCGCCGGCCAGGATCAGCGCGAAGAAGAACAGCGGCGAGACGATTCCGTCGTTGTAGCCGCTCTCCACGTTGAGCACGCTGCGCACTCGTGACGGCAGTCCGCGATCACGCACGACCCGTTCGGCGGGAGCGAAGTCGGTCGGTACGACCACACCGGCGAGCAACAGGAGCGCGGGCCAGGGCAGCTCGGGGAACAGGGCCCAGCCGAGGAGCATCGCCGCGGCCATGCTGAGCGGCATCGCGATGAGCAGGACCCGGGCCGCGAGACCGGGCCAGTGGCCCCACAACCGCCCGCCGCGAACTTCGGTGGCGTCCACGAACAGCAGCACGGCGAGCACGATCTCGGCCACGTACAACGTCGCCTCGGTGTTCAGCGCGAACTCGATCGACTGTTCGTTGACCAAACCGATGATGACGCCCGCCGTGACGATGACGACTGGTGCGCCGAGGTTCCACCGGTCCAGCCGTGACGCGGCGAAGGAACGGACCGCGACGGCGATCGCGATCATGAGCAGCAGCGAGTTCATGTGACCGCGCTTCGTGAGACGGGGTGACGGTCAGCGAGCGCACTGACCACAAGGCCACAGTGGACAGTACTTGACCAGCACCTCCGTCGAGGACTGGACGCGCGTAGTGCTGCTGCGGCGGCTGACCGGACTGCCGGGTGCGAGTCGACCAGGGCGTCGGCGAGCAGGGAACGCAGGTCAGCGGGAGCGGTGTGGCCAAGGCGGTCGCGGGCGGCGGCTAGCGCCTGTCCTGTAAGTGGTTGCGCTGTGCGTTCCGGTCACGGTGTCGCTGGGGGTTGGGGTGTCTTCAAGACCACCAAACCCCTCTGTTGATCATCGTTAACCGCCCCAAACCCTGCGGCCTTGCAGGGGTTTGCTGTCGTTGGAGACGGTGGGGGTGGGGGTTGGGTGGTCTTGAAGACCGGGAAACCTGATGTCTTGCTGGACAGGGCCTAGCCGGTCGAGAGCGCTGTGGTTGCCGTGCTTGGCCAGGACGCGAAAGGCCCGCGCCGCGAACTCTTCCGCCGCCGACCGGCCGACGTCTGCGTACCCGCAGATCACGCGGGTGCCCGAGGACACCGCGAACGGCTGCCCGTGGCGAGTTCATGCCGCGCGGCTCCACGGAGACGGCACCACTCGGCCGATGACGCGGTTCACCGGCACGGGCCCGAGGTGCCGGGAGTCGTGACTGCGCGAGGGGTTGTCGCCGACCACGAGCACGCTTCCCGGAGGCACCACCTGACCCGCGGCGAGAACCCCGGCTGCGGTCGGCGGCACGAGGTCTCCGCCGATCGCGGCGACCCTTTTGATCAGCCACTGGCGGTCGAGGTCGCCGGGGCCGGGCGGCGGCAGGTCCCACGTCGACCGGTTGCCGGAGAGCACTGGGGCTTCGATCACGACGACGTCGCCGGTCCGCGGTGGTGCCGTGATCCGCCGGGCGAGCACGCGGTCGCCGGGGTTGAAGGTCGGGCGCATGCTGTCGCCGTCCACGGTCACGCTGATCCAGCGGCGCGCCAGCCAGGCCCTGACGATCCGGGTCATGCCGGGGCGTACCCGTTGGCCTGGAGGCGAAACAGCCGGGCGTAGGTGGCGTCCCTGCCGAGCAGGTCGCTGTGGGTTCCGATGTCTTCGAGGCGGCCGTTGACGAGTACGGCGATCTGATCGGCGTCGCGCACGGACCCGAGGCGGTGGGAGATCAGCACGCTCGCGCGGCCGGCTCGGTGGGCGGCGAGGCGGGCGTGGATCTGGGCTTCGGCGTCGGCGTCCAGGCCGGAGGCGGGCTCGTCGAGGATGAGCAGGTCCCGTTGGTCTCGCAGGAACGCGCGAGCCAGGGCGACTCGCTGCCATTGGCCGCCTGACAGGAGAACTCCGGTGTCGTCGTCCTCGTCCTGGAACAGCCGGGACAGCATCGTGTCGTAGCCACGCGGGAGGCCGGTGAGCATGTCGTGGACGCCCGCGCGCTGGGCGGCGGCGTGGACCCGGTGCTTCATGGCGGTGCCGATTTGTAGCTCGTGCGCGCCGTCCACGTCGCCGAGGGCGATGTTCTCCGTTGCGGTCAGCTCGTAGGACATGAAGTCCTGGAACACGGCGCCGATGCGGGCGCGCAAGTGCTCGACGGGCATGTCGCGCAGGTCCACCCCGTCCCACGACACCGAGCCCCTGGTGGGGTCGTAGAAGCGGCACAGCAGCTTCACCAGAGTGCTCTTGCCCGCGCCGTTCGGGCCGACCAGCGCCAGGGACTGTCCAAAAGGGATGGTCAGGTTGATCCCGCGTAGTGCCCACGGGTGGTCCTCGCTGTAGCGGAACCACACGTCGCGCAGCTCGATGCCGTTGCTCAGCTCGGGCACCGGTGCCGGATCAGGTGGGCAGGGCAGGTCGGGCCCGGCTTTGGTCACTTCTTGGAAGTGCGCGAACAGCAGCAGCGCGTTGTGGGCTGTGCCGAGCCTGCTCGCGATGGCCGTGATCGAGGCCTGGGTGCCCGCCACCGCGGCCAGGAACACCGCGACGTCGCCGACGGTCAGCAGGCCGCGCCCGGCTGCGAGGATCGCCCAGACCAGTCCGGCTCCGGCTACCAGAGCACCGAGTACGCCGAGCAGTCCTTGCACGCCGAACTCCCGCCGATCCAAGCGGCGCCGTTCGGCGTTGGCGTGCGCGAACTCGCTCAGCATGCGCTTGCGGAACAGGGCGTTGAGGCCGAGCAGCCGGATCTCCTTGGCCGCGTCCAGACTGGTCATCAGGTCGGCGTAGAAGAACTGCCGTCGTTCGGTCGGGCTCAGCGCGGTGAGCACGGTGGCCCGCCTGCGGCTGAGCTGGATCTCGGCGACGAGTGCGGGGACCGCGGCGACCAGGACGGTCGCGGCCAGGACCAGGCTCAGCGCGGCGAGCGATCCGAGGAAGCCGAGCAGGGTGATCAGTGACTGCACACCGCCCACGGCCGATTCCAGGATCAGTCGCGGGCCGCTGTCGCTGTGCGCTTGCGCCATTCGCAGCCGGTCCTGGAAGGCGGGCTGCTCCAGCATCGCCAGTCCGGTCATGCGGCCGGTCGCGGTGTAGAGCCTGTCCCTGGTCAGCACGGCCACCCGGCGTTCGAGCTCGCCTGAGAGGTACTGCGAGCCCTGAACGATCACGACGGTGAGCGCGCCGGTCGCCGCGAGCGCGAGGGCGGGCCACACCAGGTCGTCGGTCTGGCCCGCGACGAGCCGGTCGAGCACGAGCTTGGTGAACCACGCGGCGGCCACCGGAGCCGTGCCGGCGAGCGCTCCGGCCGCCAGGTGCCCGAGCAGCAACACCGGCGCGGCGCGCCACGCCACGCCCACCGCGGCGGCTGCGTCCCTGATCATGTCTGGGAGGCGTCCGTCGGCATGGGCAGCCCGGCCATGTCCGAGCCGCTCGCTACCACGGTTCCGGTCGCGTCGACCAGGCACAGTGCCGGGACACCTCGTACGGAGAACGCCACGCCGAGGGGCCCGTCCGGTGCCTCGGTCACCACCCTGGCGACCGGGTTGAGCTTCGCGACCAGGTCGGCCACCTCATCAGGAGCCCCGTGGGCCACAGCAAGCACCCGATCGCGTCCGAGGTCGCGGGCCCGGTCGAGGAACGCGGGCAGGTTCTCACCGCAGGCCGGGCAGTCGGCCGAGAAGAAGCCGACGAGCGTGGGATCGGGCAGATCGCCGAGGGAGACCGTTGTCCCGTCGACGGTGCGAGCCTCGAACGGCGTGATCTTGGTACCCACGGGAGCCATGATCGGCGGCATCGGGGCCGTCGCGGACAACGCCCGCTCGATCAGCGCGGTGTGCTCGCGCAACCTCTTGACCACGCCCAAGGTCAGCACCAGGTCGACGAGCACGAGCACACCCAGCACGGCCACCGCGATGATCACCACGGTCATCGATTTCCCCTCACACCATCCCCAGCCCGGGCCACCGGGCGAAACAGATCAACAAGATCGTCGAACCGCACCAGGAGCAAGCCGAACGCCGCACCGGCGACGCCGGACACCAGCGCGACTCCCGGGTGCGGCGCGCCGCCTGCGGCCACACCTGCCAGCCCGGTTCCGGCCACGATCAGCAGGACCGCGTTGCGCACCACGTGCGGCCACCCCAGTGGCGAGGCGCTGGCCCCGAAACAGCGGCACGGTGTCCGATCGCCGCGGCGCAGCGAGATCACGATCGCTCCCGTGAAAACCACCAGCAACGCTGCCACACCAGCGAATCCGGCGATTGCGGCGACCTGGCCCCCGAACGCCGCGGCACCGGCGAGCGCGGTGGCGATGGCCGATTCAGCCAGCACCACCGCGCCCGCCGCCCAGGTCCGCGAACTCGGTGGCAGCAAACGCAGAAGTCCCGTCGATGCCACGAAGGCACGCCACCGCGCGCCGCCGAGCTTGCCTGCTGCCGAGGCACCGAACACCACGCACATCAGCACGGCACAGCCCGGCGCGACCTGGTTCATCGCGTCGTCAGCAACGGGTGGTGATGCTGTTGTAGCAAGGGCCGCACCGCTTCTCTCCGCTGCCTGACGCGTAGCGACATTCGCGCACCCACTGGTACCCGATGCCGGCGCTGTCGCGACGGCAGTCGCAGTTCTCCCGCCAGGTCTCCCCGGCCTGCGCCTCGATCCGGGGGACGAACCGCTCCAGCAGCAGTTCACCCACCCTTTCCATCAGCTTGATCATTGGCGTTTCCTTTCGTGTGCCGAGGACCGTCGAGTCGGGAGCGACACCCCAGAGGCCCCGGTGAGACACCGCACGCTAAACGGAGCGGAGGGTGCCGAGCGGGCCGTTCAGCCAGGATTGAAGTGCGCCTGTGGCGCGCGATTCGCGCGGCATGATCGGCAGTTGTTCCGCGCGATCCAGAAATGTAGATCGATACCGCACGTTGCGGCTGGGGCGCCGTCGCATGATGAAAAGACGTACTCCTCGCTGCGCGCGCATCGTGATTCTGTGGAGTTCGCGGAGCCGGGCGGTTCGGCGGCGTTCGTGAGTCTGGTGCGGGTGTCGGCGGCCGGTCGAGCCGATGAGTTCGAGCTTCGCGGGCACCACACGAGCTCAGCGGAGCTGGGCGGAACTGACGACCGCGACGTCAGCCAGTACTGCTCGGGCGGCGCGTCGCCCGGACACCAACGCGCCTTGGATGGAGCTGGTGTCGCGGTGATCACCGGCGACGTAGCGGCGATCGCCGAGGCGCACGGGTTTGCGCAGGCGGTGTGGCGCGGGCATTGCCGGTAGCGCTCGCGGGATCGCGTAGCGGGCCACGGTCTCCCACGAGCCGGTGTCGACGCCGTAGAGCCGGGCGAGGTGTGAGCGCACGGTCGCCTCGTCGACGGTGTCTCCGGCGCCGAGCACGGAGGCGGCGATGAGAGCACGGTCCTTCGGGGCGTAGGTGTCGGCGACCTCACTGAGCACGACGGTGTTGACCACGGGGCCGCCGGTGCCGTCGAGCACCAGCACCGGCCGCCTCAGCGGGGGCTCAGGCGCGCTGAAGTACCACGTGGTCACCGCGTTCCATCGCGGCGGCTCCAGTTCCGGCAGCAACGCCGCTGCCACGCTGCCGTCGGTGGCGACCACGACGGCGTCGGCGGTGACGCGTTCACCGTCCATCAACAGGACCCCGTTGCCGGTCACTTCGGCGACCGGGGTTTGCACGCGCACGGTGCCTTCGGGCAGGCGCGCGGCGAGCTGACGCGGTAGCGCTGCCATGCCCTCTGCGGGCAGAACCGGTGCTGCACGGCCGAAACTGCGCAGCACCAGGTGGAAGAACCGCGACGAGGTCTCCAGCGCGGGCTCCAGGAACACCCCGGACAGGAAGGGGCGCAGCACGGCGTCGACCGCCGCGCCGGAGACCGTCCAGCGCGCGAGTTCGGCGCGGGTGGCGCGGTCGTGCGAGGTCACCAGCGTGCGCTCGTCAGCGAAGACATCGCGTCCGGCGAGCGCGGCCAGCGCGGCGAGGTCCCCGGCGCCGAGCACCCGCTGCGCGAACACCTCCCGCCACGCGTCCGGTCCCGTGCGGGGGTCGGTGAGGGCGTGCGTGCGACCGTCCTTGCTGACCAGCACTCCAGAGTCGAAAGCCTTGGGCTGCAACGCTCGCAGGTCGACGCGAGTCCGCACCTCCGGGTAGGCGGGGCACAGGATCTGAAAACCGCGGTCCAGCCGGTAGCCGTCCACCACGTCGGTGCGCACGCGCCCGCCGACCTCGTCGGAGGCCTCCAGCACCTGCACCTCGACGCCGGCGGAGGCCAGCACCTCGGCCGCGCTCAGACCGGCGAGCCCCGCTCCCACAACCACCACTCTCGTCACACCAAGACCGTAGGCGTGCCGACGAGCGCCCGCACTCACAGGGGCGCTCGCGCCGAGGTCCTGCGGTGCTGGCGGCGGGTACCGACCGGGAAACAGGGCGAGTCGTGAGGAGTGAGCGCGTTCGAGAGCTTCACGCAGGAGACCGTCGTTCAAGGGGGAGCACGAGACCGTCGAGACCGGTGACGCCGAGCTTGTGCCGCACGACGGCGGAGCCGTGCACGCGCAGCGTCCGGTCCTCGGCTTGGCACCGTTGGGCGAACTCGGCCAGGAGCGCGGCGCCCTCCAGGCTGAGATGGCTCACCTCGCTCATGTCGAGCCGCAGCGTCCGCGCGGGCCGTGCCACAGCCGCTTCGAAGGCACGGGCGAGTTCGCTCGCGGTCTCGGTGGTGACCTCACCTCGAACGTCGACGGTGACCACGTCCGCGCCCGGACCGGAAATGATCACCGGGGTCACTGTGGCGCCTGCCCGGGGTGAGTCGTCTGTGCTGCCCATGATCCATCCATCCCTGCTCGCCGATCGCGCGTCTACAGCTCTTGGCAGAACTCGGACGTGCTCATTCGTCGCCGCGGTGGCTCAGGTTTGGTGGGAGTGCGGACTGTCACCTGACAGGAGCAGTGCGCCTCAGGCGCGCGGTTCGACGGCCGCTTCCACCAGCGTGTTCGGTTCGCGAACGATCGGGATGGGCGCGGTCTGGCCCAGGACGTCCGCGGCCGTCGGTTGTCCGGGGGGCGCGTTCTCGGTGAGGCTCTCGCGCAGCCGGTCCAGGGGGAGCGGACGGCTGGTGCTGATGACGGTGGCGACCTCGGCGGTGACTCCGACGAAGGGGTAGGAGTCGGCGAGCGCGGTGCCGATGCGGTCGGCGAGCCTGCGTCCGGTCGCGGTCAGCGCGGGTTCGCTGACGCCGGGCTGCACGAGCAGGAACTCGGTCTTGGACAGCCGGAAGGCCCGGTCCTGGCGCCGCTGTTCGCGACGGAGCACGTCGGCGATGTTGTTCTCGGTGTGCATGGCCGTGCGCGCGCCGCGCTGGGCTTCCATGCCCACGAGGTCGTGCACGCGCACCAGCGCCAGACCGAGCGGGAGGGTGTCGGGGGCGCTGAGCCCGAGCCACGGCGCGAGCGTGCCCGAGGAGTGCAGGCCGGTCCACGGGTCGCGGCCGAACCCGCGATCGGCGTCGACCTTCTCGCGGAGGTCGAGGTAGTTGGTTCGGGTGCGCTCCAACTGGGAGAGCAGGTGTCGCACGATCGCCTCGGTCCGCAGCTCGACCTCGGAGGCGGGGTCCTCGACCACGGAGCGCAGCACCCGGTCCAGTCCGGCACGCGCGGAGGGGGGCAGACGGTCACCGAGGGCATCGCGCAGGCGCACCGCCTCCGCGTAGGCCTCGTCGCGCCGCAACCCCCAGCGCCCCTCGAACAACCGGGCGGACTCCAGCGAACTCGCCCGCGCCTCGACGCGCTCCAGGTCGTGGGCGACGACGGCGGCGCCGAAGGTGGGGGAGAGCACCACCACCGACCACTCGCGGGCGAGTTCTTCCCCTTCCCGCAGCAGCACCGGTGCCACGCCGTGCGGCAGGTCGGGCCGGACGCGGTCCACCAGCCCGACCACCGTGCAGCTGGCGAGCGCGGCCAGCTCGGTGTAGACGCGACGCTCGCGCTCGAAGTACGGCAGCCGCTGGAACATCGCGATCACCAGCATGTCCTGCCCGCCGGAGGCGAGCGCCGCTCGCTCGACCGCGTGCGAGGCCAGCACCAGCGCGCGCTTGGTGAGCACGCCGCTGCGCGGCGGCGGATCGTTGTGTGCCATGAGTTCCCGCTCCGAGACGCTCGAAGGTCGGACAGGGCGTCACGCAGGCTAACCCCGCGCTGAGCCTGCTCGTGCCAGACCGGCGACGACTACCGTCAGCGACCGGTCGCGCGTGCGACCTAGCAGGCATGCTCGGTGAATGCCCAAGAGAAGGCGGGATCGAGAATCACCTGACCGGGTGGGTGTGGCCTCAGCTCGTCGCAGAACGTGCCTGGGCGCGCAGGGCTTTCTTGTCGGGTTTGCCTTGCGGTGAGGTCGGGATCGCGTCCAGGAACGTGATGGAGGCGGGGACCGCTTCGGCGATGAGCCGGGTTCTGACCCAGGCTCGGAGCTGTTCGGCGTCGGTGTCCGGGGCGACGACGAACGCGTGGATCGCCTCGCCGGTCCGGTCGTCGGGTGCTCCGACGACGACGGCTTCGCGGACCGCCGGGTGGCTGGACAGCGCGTCCTCGATCGGGCCGGCGTAGTGGTTGTAGCCGTTGACGATGATGATGTCCTTGATCCGGCCGACCAGGTAGAGGTAGCCGTCGGCGTCGAAGCGGCCGAGGTCACCGGTGTGCAGCCAGCCGCCGCGCAGCACCGCTGCTGTCAGCTCGGGGCGGTTCCAGTAGCCGGACATGACCGAGTCGCCCTTGACGCACACCTCGCCGATCTCGCCGACGGGGACCGGACCGCCGTCCTCGGCGCGCAGCTCGACAGCGACTCCCGGCAGCGGTTTGCCCACGGAGGCAAGCAGTTCGGGGCGGGCGTCCAGTGCGGCGGCGTGGTCGGCGGCGCCGAGCATCGCGATCGCGGCCGCCTCGGTGCTCGCGTAGGTCTGCACCAGCCTCGCGCCGAAGCGGTCCAGTGCCTGGCGCAGCCGCGCGGGCGCGATGGGCGAACTCCCGTAGCTGAGCGAGCGCAACGTGCTGAGATCGGCGTCGGCGTGGTCGAGCAGCCGGTACAACCACGACGGGTAGAGGAAGGTCATCGCCATCGGAGACCGCTCGACCGCCGCGACGAACTCGGCGCGGTCGAAGCCGTCGAAGATCTCCACCGCGACGCCGAAGCGGAGCATGTTCAGCGCCGCGTCGCCGGAGCCGTGCGCGAAGGGG
The DNA here is from genome assembly GCF_039537405.1 of Allokutzneria multivorans. Lineage (NCBI taxonomy): Bacteria > Bacillati > Actinomycetota > Actinomycetes > Pseudonocardiales > Pseudonocardiaceae > Allokutzneria > Allokutzneria multivorans. Next base: position 198,072 of record NZ_BAABAL010000004.1, read on the forward strand.
GTGACCAGCAGGAAACGCATGCCCTCCGGCATGGTCGAGGTGCCGGAGCCCCACGAGCGGGTGGAGGCTCCGAGCGCGGCGTAGCTGCTGGGCACTCCCTTGGGCAGGCCAGTGGTGCCGCTGGTGTAGAGCACTCGCGCGATGTCCTGCTCGCGCGCGGCGACCGGAACGGGCTCGCTGGACTCGGTTCGCGCTGCGGCGGTCACCTCGTCGAGCGTCAGCACCAAGGCGACGTCGAGGTCGCCCGGCGCCTCGCAGATCAGCGCGGCTGCGCCGGAATCGCTTGCTACGTAAGGCAAATCGGCCAGTCCTGGCACGAGCGGTGTGAAGCGCAGTCCGAGCAGGAACGCGGCGAACCGGATCACGAACGCCTCCGGGCGGTTGCCGGTGACGAGCACCAGGCCGTCACCACGTCGCAGGCCGAACCGGCTCAGTGCTCGCGCCGTCCGGTACACCTGCGCGAGCAGCTCGGAGTAGGTCAGATCGTGTCCCCGGTGGGACAGCGCGACCTTGTCCCGGTGCGCTGCGAGCGCCTCGATCGCGCTGCTGACGTACCACGCCGGAGCGTTGTCGGTCATCGTCGCCCTCCCCGTTAATCTAACGGTCTTAGATTAACGGTAAGCTACAGCGAGCCCGGTGACGCCCGCAAGGAGGTGTGATGCCACCGCGAAGAGGCAGGCCGCCCGCCGTGGAAGCGACCCTGCGCCCGGAGGCCATCGTGGCCGCCGCGCTGACGATCATGCGCGAGGACGGGCTGGACGGGCTCACCATGAGCCGTGTCGCCGACCGCCTCGCGGTGCGCACCGCCTCGCTCTACTGGCACGTCCGCAACAAGGAGGAGCTGCTCGACCTGCTCCTGGACGCGGTCGCGGGGGCGCAGGACCTGTCCGAGCACGTCGTCGAGGACGACTGGCGGGCCAGCCTCGCCGCGATCATGCGGGCGATGCGTCGGCACATGCTCGACCACCGCGACTCGGCCCGGCTCTTCGCCGGACGGTTCACCACCGGCCCCGGCCAGCTGCGCTACATCGAGACGGTGCTGGGCGTGCTGCGCGGCGCCGGGCTGTCCAAGCGCGACGCCGCGTACGCGGTGTTCCTGGTGTCCACCTTCCTGATCGGCTTCGTCGGCCGGGAACAGGCCCCGCTGTCGGCAGCGGTCAGCGCCGGAGTTTCCCCGCGCACCTACCTCGACGAGCTCGGCGCGCGGTTGGCGGCCCTGCCCGAGGACGGCTTCCCGCACATCGTCGAGCTGGCCGCCGACCTGGTCGCCCCCGATCTGGACAGCAGGTTCGAGTTCGCCCTCGACCGCCTGCTGGACGGCCTCGAAGCGCTCAGGGAATCAGGGCCGGGCTAGGCCCCTGTCCTGCAAACCCCGGCGGCACCGTGACCGGAACACGCGGCGCAACCGCTTACAGGACAGGCGCTAGGCGGTGTTGATGTGCAGCACGACATCGGCACCGTCGAGCAGTGTCCGGTCGATCGGGAAGTAGCCGCGCATCGGGTTGAAGGGTGGGCGCTTGCGGCCCGGTGCGACCTCGGTCGTCAGCCCCCAAGTGCAGAATTGGCTCTGCAGAAGGCTTTCGTAGGTGCCGGCCTCGGGCTCGGGTAGCTCGATGGTCGCGCTGGTGCCGAGGCTGGAGGCGATGACGCGGTACCGCTCGCCCAGCAGGGAAGCCACGATCGCGCCGGCGGAGTGGAAGGTGACCTCGTTGTCTCCCATGGCCATGGTGCTCGGGCTGCGCTGCAAGTGGAGGTTGTGCGAGTAGACCAGCGTCGGACCGCGTCGCGCCTCGATCGCGCGGATGTCGATGAGGTGCTGCGCCATGAGGGTGTCCCGCGTCGCGGTGAGGAGGGGGAGCCGCTCCGCCGGAGCGAGCCGCCGCGCGCACTGCTTGTGGTAGCGCAACAGGTCCAGCGCCGCGCCGAGGTGGATCTTCACCCGGAGCCACTCCTCGCGCGGCATCTCGGGGGAGCGGGCGTGCAGCGTGGTCAGCATGTCGTCGGCGATCACGCGGAGCTGGTCGGCCTCGGCGGTGGCGCCGACGGACGTGGCGGGGTCCATCACGGCCTCGACGCGGCTCCACTGCTCGTCCTCGCCGACCAGCTCCGCGAAGTCCACGTCGAGGCCGAGGCGGTCGCGGGCGTACTCAAGATAAGTGCGCGGGCTCGGCGCGCTCATCGTCTCCATCGGAGCGTCGAAACCGTGCAGGGACAAGCGTTCCGGTGCCGGGTGACCGTCGTTGTACTCGCGCATCCAAGCGATGAGCTGCCGGTTGCCGTCGAGCAGGCCGAAGTCGTGGGAGAAGCCTGCGCGCAGCACCTCGTCGAGCGTGCCGACACCCTCCAGCACGAAGTCGTTCACGGCGAGCGCGGCCACCCGGTCGATCTCCAGGGCCACGGAACGGAAACCGCGCTCGACGAGGCGGGGGAGCAGCTCGTTGCGCAGCCGCGCGAACGCGGGCTCCTGGTGGGTCGGCTCGCCCCACCCCAGCAGCTCGCAGGAGGAGGGCACGAAGGCGTTGATGTCCTGGCTCATGAGACTCAAACTTATCGTTGAACATCCGAGTGAAACTTTGGCCGAGAAGCCGGTGCTGCTCGCGCGCAAAGCCTCAAAGCTGGAACAGCGTCGCCTAGAGTTCGTGGTCATGAAGCCGTTCCCGATGGCGTTCGCGCGGATCCAGGGCGAGTTCTCCGGCACGAGCTGGGAGGCCGTTGCCCAGCGCTTCGACGAGCTGCGCCGGGAGAACGAGGACTTCGCGGAGCACCAGTACGTGCGCGACATCGTGACCAGCGTGCTCGACAGCGGTGTGGCCGACCGCTTGGGCGTGACCACGTCGATGCACGACCTCGTCGTGGTGTCGCTGGAGGTGACGGGCGGGTTCTACGAGACGATCAAGGTGCACGCGCCCGGCCCGCTGACCCGGGTCGAGCCCGGTTGCTTCGTGCTCACCTTCTCCGGCCGCAAGAAGCGCAGGCACGGGCGCGAGGTGATCGAGCAGCACTCGATCACCGACGCCGTGCCCGCGTTCTGGCGCCTGGTCGAGGACAAGTTCGGCATCACCCCCGTTCGCTCGCGGTAGAGCTTCGCGGTAGAGCGCTGTCACTACGCGATCCTGACGCGGCCCCGGAATCACCCTTCGTGACGCATCGCCCCCGCTCAGTGAGTCACGGGCCGATCACGGGAGAGTGACGGCGGCGACATGCCCGCGCTCGCGCCGTCAACAACGCGTAAAGGACCCGTTCGCGGGTGTCAAGGACGCGTCAGTCGGCCCGGGAAGGCCGGATTCCTGACGCACTCTTCCGGGTGATGGCGCCGCTCCCTGGCGCCGTGAGCGGGAGAGGAGCACGCCCGTGGCCGACCTGGCCTACGCGTTGCTGCTGATCGGTGTGTTCCTGGTACTGGCGCTGGCTGTGCGCGGTTTGGAGCGGTTGTGAGCGGCACGGGCCTTCTGGCCAATTCCGTCGGCGGCGTGCTCGCGCTGCTGTTGATCGTCTACCTGTTCATCGCGCTGATCAGGCCGGAGAAGTTCTGATGTCATCGACCGTGGCCGGCCTGCTCCAGGTCGGCCTGCTGATCCTCGCCCTGGCCGTGGTGTACCGGCCCTTCGGCGACTACATGGCGCGCGTCTACACCGGGACGAAGCACACCCGGGTGGAGCGCGCGATCTACCGCGTGGCTCGCATCGACCCGGCCTCGGAGCAGCGCTGGGGCACCTACGCCTTGGGAGTACTGGGTTTCTCCCTCGTGGGCATCGTGCTGCTGTACGTGTTGCAGCGCGTGCAGTCGTTGCTGCCCTTCGACTTCGGTCGCGGTGACGTCCCGCCTGGGATGGCCTTCAACACCGCGATCAGCTTCGTCACCAACACGAACTGGCAGTCCTACGTGCCGGAGACCGTCATGGGCCACACGGTCCAGATGGCCGGTCTGACGGTGCAGAACTTCGTCTCCGCCGCGGTCGGCATGGGCGTCGCGATCGCGCTGGTGCGTGGTTTCGTGCGGAGCAAGGCAGATCGGCTCGGCAACTTCTGGGTCGACCTCGTGCGCGGGACGACGCGCATCCTGCTGCCGATCGCCTTCGCCTTCGCGGTCGTGCTGGTGGCCACCGGCGTGGTGATGAGCCTCAAGGCCGGAGTCGCGGTGGACGGGCAGACCGTCGCCACGGCCCCGGTCGCCAGCCAGGAAGCCGTGAAGATGTTGGGCACCAACGGCGGCGGCGTCCTGAACGCCAACTCCGCGCACCCGTTCGAGAACCCGAACGCGTGGTCCAACCTGATCGAGATCTTCCTGATGCTGGTCATCCCGGTGTCGCTGACGCGGACCTTCGGCACGATGGTCGGCAACCGCAAGCAGGGCCACGTGCTGCTCGGTGTCATGGGCGCGCTGTGGACGGCGATGCTCGCGGTGATCTGGGCCGGCGAGTCCTTCGGGCTGCGTCCCTTGGAGGGCAAGGAAGTCCGCTTCGGCATCCCCTCCTCGGTGCTGTTCGCCAACACCACCACCGGCACCTCGACCGGCGCGGTGAACGCGATGCACGACAGCTTCACCGGGCTCGGCGGCGGCGGAGCGCTGCTCAACATGCTCTTCGGCGAGATGACGCCGGGCGGCGTCGGCACCGGGCTCTACAGCATCCTGGTGATGGCCGTGATCGCGATGTTCCTGGCCGGGCTGATGGTCGGCCGCACACCCGAGTACCTCGGGAAGAAGCTGGGGCGCAAGGAAGTCACGGCAGCGGCGGTGTCGATCCTCGCCATGCCCACGGTGATGCTGATCGGAGCGGGCACCGCGGTCCTGTTCCCCAGCACCGGTGCGGCGCTGAACAACCCGGGCTCGCACGGCCTGTCGGAGATCCTCTACGCGTACGCGTCGGCCTCGAACAACAACGGCAGCGCCTTCGCCGGGATCACCGTGACCAACGACTGGTTCCAGGCCTCGCTCGGCGTGTGCATGGCGCTCGGCCGGTTCGTGCCGATCGTCGCGGTGCTCGCGCTCGCCGGTTTCCTGGCCCAGCAGAAGAAGGTCCCGGAGACGGCGGGCACGCTGCCCACCACCGGGCCGCTCTTCGGTTCGCTGCTGGCGGGCAGCATCGTGCTCGTCGCCGCGCTGACCTTCGTTCCCGCTCTCGCCCTCGGTCCCATCGCGGAGGCACTGCTGTGACCACCCCCTCGACCAGCACCGAACGCCCAGCGGTCAGCGCGGGCGTGTTCAACCCCAGGCAGCTGCTGACCTCCTTCCCGGACGCGCTGCGCAAGTTCCACCCGCGCCACCAGGTCCGCAACCCCGTGATGTTCGTGGTGTGGGTCGGCTCGCTGCTGGTCACCGCATTCGCGGTGGCGCAGCCGCAGGGCTTCTCGATCGCGGTCGCCGTGTGGCTGTGGCTCACCGTGCTCTTCGCCAACCTCGCCGAGGCCGTCGCGGAGGGCCGCGGCAAGGCCCAGGCGGAGTCCTTGCGCAAAACCAAGAAGGACGCCGTCGCGCGCCGCCTCACCGGGAGCGGGGCTGAGGAACGCGTGCCCGGCACCGAGCTGCGCCTCGGCGACCTCGTGGTGGTGGAGGCGGGGGAGGTGATCCCCGGCGACGGTGACGTCGTCGACGGCATCGCCACCGTGGACGAGTCGGCGATCACCGGCGAGTCCGCGCCGGTGATCCGCGAGTCCGGCGGCGACCGCTCGGCCGTCACCGGTGGCACCACCGTGCTCTCCGACCGGATCGTCGTGAAGATCACCACGAAGCCCGGCGAGTCCTTTGTGGACAGAATGATCGCGTTGGTGGAGGGCGCGGAGCGGCAGAAGACGCCCAACGAGATCGCGCTGACCATCCTGCTGTCCACGCTGACGATCATCTTCCTGCTGGCCGTGGTGGCGTTGCAGCCCTTCGCCATCTACTCCGGCGGCGAGCAGTCGGTGATCGTGCTGACCGCGCTGCTGGTCTGCCTGATCCCGACCACGATCGGCGCGCTGCTCTCCGCCATCGGCATCGCGGGCATGGACCGCCTGGTGCAGCGCAACGTGCTCGCCAAGTCCGGTCGCGCCGTGGAAGCCGCGGGTGACATCGACACGCTGCTGCTGGACAAGACCGGCACGATCACCTGGGGCAACCGCAGGGCCACGGAGTTCATCCCGGTCAACGGCACCGGCATGGACGCCCTGGTCGACGCGGTGCGGCTGTCCAGCCTCGCCGACGGCACGCCCGAGGGGCGCAGCGTCGTCGAGCTGTGCGCCGAGCGCTACGGGCGTTCGGCGGAGGCGACCGCGCACGAGAAGACCGGCGAGTTCGTGCCCTTCACCGCGCAGACGCGGATGTCCGGCATCGACCTCGACGGCAGGCAGATCCGCAAGGGCGCGGCCAGCGCCTTCACCCTCACCGCGGCGACCCGGGCCGTCGTCGACGAGATCAGCGCGCAGGGCGGGACCCCGCTCGTCGTCGCGGACGACGAGCTCGTGCTCGGTGTCATCCGGCTCTCCGACGTGGTCAAGCCCGGCATGAAGGAGCGCTTCGCCCAACTGCGCGCCATGGGCATCCGCACGGTCATGGTCACCGGCGACAACCCGTTGACCGCCAAGGCGATCGCGGACGAGGCGGGCGTGGACGACTTCCTCGCCGAGGCCAAGCCCGAGGACAAGATGGCCCTGATCCGCAAGGAGCAGGAGGGCGGCAAGCTCGTCGCGATGACCGGCGACGGCACCAACGACGCCCCCGCGCTCGCCCAGGCCGACGTCGGCGTCGCCATGAACACCGGGACCTCCGCGGCCAAGGAAGCCGGGAACATGGTCGACCTGGACTCCGACCCGACCAAGCTGATCGAGGTCGTGGAGATCGGCAAGCAGCTGCTGATCACCCGGGGCGCGCTCACCACCTTCAGCATCGCCAACGACCTCGCCAAGTACTTCGCGATCCTGCCCGCGATGTTCGCCGCGATCTACCCGCAGCTCGGCCTGCTCAACATCATGGGCCTGGCGACGCCGCAGTCGGCGATCCTGTCGGCGGTGATCTTCAACGCGCTGGTCATCGTCGTGCTGATCCCGTTGGCACTGCGCGGAGTCCAGTACAAGCCCTCCAGCGCGGCCGCGCTGCTGCGGCGCAACCTGCTGATCTACGGCATCGGCGGGGTCGTCACCCCCTTCGCCGGGATCTGGCTGATCGACCTGCTCGTACGACTGATTCCCGGGATCGGGTGAGGGACATGACCTTCGTCAAACAGGCCGTCGCGGGACTGCGCGTCCTGCTCGTGCTGACCGTGCTCCTCGGGGTGCTCTACCCGGCGAGCGTCTGGCTGGTGTCGCGGTTGCCCGGCCTGCACGCCAACGCCGAGGCCGTCGACACCACTGTGGTGGGTGTGGACCGCGAGGGCGACCAGTGGTTCCACACGCGCCCCTCAGCGGCGACCCTGCCCGCCTCCGGCGGCTCCAACAAGGGCGAGCTCAACGCCGACCACGACGCCGTCATCGCCGAGCGCCGGGCTGCGGTCGGGCAGCGTGAAGGTGTTGCGCCGCAACAGGTTCCGCAGGACGCTGTGACCGCGTCCGGCTCCGGTCTGGACCCGCACATCAGCGCGGTGTACGCCGAGCTCCAGGTGCCGCGCGTCGCACGGGCCCGTGGCCTGCCGGAGGACCGTGTGCGGGAGCTGGTCAGCGCGAACACCGACGGCCGAGCCCTGGGCTTCCTCGGCGAACCGGGCGTCAACGTCACCGCGCTCAACCGCGCGCTCGGCGCCGCCAAGTGATCCGTCGGCCTACCCGGGTCTACTTGACCGGGTAGGCCTTCGGTGCTCCGTCGTTGTCGACGGCGATCCCGGCGTAGCGGCTGACCCAGACCGGCGCGACTTCGACGGTGGTGGAGACGTCCTTGCCGGTGTTGGCGTCGAGCACGATCGGCTTGCCGTTCACCTTGCCGTAGAGCACGCCGTGCCAGACGGTCACGACGCTGGGCGCGATGCGGTTGGCGGCCTGGTCGGGCAGCGTCCACAGCTGCTCGGCGGTCTTGGCGTTGTAGCCGGTGACGCGCCCGTCGTTGACGCAGACGAGAACGGACTGCTGGTCGTAGTAGCAGTCGCCGTAGGCCCTGCTGCCGAAGCCGCCCGTGCCCTTCAGCTCTGCCTTGACGGCACCGGAAGCGGGATCGAGGAACAGCAGCGACGGCTTGAGGTTGCCGTAGTCGGTGCGGTTGACCACGACCAGCGCCGGGTCGGACGGCACCACGGTGAGCTGGCTCGCCCTGGTCGCGCCCACCCACAGCTGGGCCCCGGTCACCACGTCCACGGCGGTGGCCTGGTTCATCGACTTGTTCTCGGCGACGTTGGAGTCCTTGCCCACCAGCACGTTCCCGTTGAGGCTGCCCGCGTCGTAGTCGCGGCGCTCCCACAACGTCGTCCCGGTGGCGGCGTCCAGCGCCACGGTGAACGCCTTGTCGCTGTCGGAGTAGGTGGCGACCACGGCCCTGTCGTTGATCGCGGCGACCTTGGTGATCGATCCCTGACCACCGCCGCCGTAGCTGTCGGTGGCGACCTTGACCTTGGCCTGCCACGCCTTCACCCCGCTCGTGGCGTCGACCGCGACGACGGTCAACGCCGTGAACCCGGGTGTGGTCCCCTGTCCCGGTTCGGCCGTGGCCACTGCCGCGGCGGCGAGCTTGTCCGTCACCGCGGGCGGTCTGGGGCCGACCGGGTTGACGAACGGCCCGCTCTGCGCGTACGGGTCCGCTGGCTTGCCCTCGATACCGACGGCCCAGTTCTCCTTGCCGGTGAGGACATCCACTGCGGAGAGCTTGTCCGGCGCCGCGATGTAGGCGGTCCGCTCGCGCAAGGTCATGAACCGGGACACCGCGCTGCCCGCGAGGTTCGCCCGCAGCGCCGTCCTCGGCAGCGCCACCGCGGCGGCGGTGTCGAACTGGAGGGGCGGATCGGCCGTCTTGGCGGGCGGCACGGACACCGTCGTGGGCGAGTTCGCTCCTGACTCCGTCGGTACGCCCGGCGTAGTGCCACCGCACCCGGCCAGCGTCACGACCGCCGCCAGGCACATCACCGTCACCGCTTCGCGCCGCACGCGAGTTCTCCTTCGTCGCCCATCGTCGTCCGCTCCCGGACGGTAGGCAGTCACGCTTGAGAGTTTCTGCAATGCGCTGATCAGGTCCGGTTTCGGCGGCCCGTCGACATCGCGTTCGCAAAAGGCCTTCACCTTCGGTCCCGGGCTGCTAGCTTCCTTGCGAGCGGCCGATTTCCGGGGGGCGGACATGGGTGAGGCTGAACTCCGTCAGGAGCTTGCCTGGTGGTGGTGGCCGGTGATCTACGGGCTGCTCCTGGTGCTGATGGAAGCGCACAACCTCGAACCTTGGCCGATCGGTCTCGCGGTGGTGATCCCGCTCGCCGTGGTGCCGTTGGCGGTCCAGTTGGTGCGCCAACGCCGTCCGGTGCTCGCCTCGCGTCTGGGACTGCCGTCGGGCCAGCAACGCCCTCCGTCGTCGTGGCTCGTCGCCGGGTACGTCGTCTCGTTGCCCGGCGGCGCGGGGATCATGTTCCTGATCGGCCCGCCCGACACCAGGGTCGCGTTCAAGGCGACGTGGCTCCTGCTGGCGATGCTGATCTACATTCCGATCTACTACGCGGCGTGTCGGCACAAGCGGTACTGGCCGTAGCCGCGTCCACCGCGTCCACTGTGGACTAGCTGGCAATTCGCTGCGTCGAAGGCCGTTCTCGGCCTAGGTTGTGCGCATGGAGACCATTGCGCACAGCCCGACCGACGGTGTCTACGCCGCCACCCCCGACTACGTGCACGCGCTGGAAGTGCGTGGTGCGCAAAGGTTGTTGTTCGTCGCGGGCACGATGGGGCTCGACCCGCAGGGCGTGCCAGGGGCCACGATCGAGGAGCAGCTCTCGCTCGTCTGGTCCAACCTGCGCGCCATCCTCGCTTCCGCCGGCATGACGGTCGACAACATCGTGCGACTCACCAGCTACCTGCGCGATGCCTCTTACGCCGAGGCCAACGCCCGGGCTCGCGTCGCGGCGTTGGGCGGGCGCGTCGTCCCGACGACGGCGGTGGTCGCGCAGACGCTCGACAGCGAGTGGCTGGTCGAGATCGAGGTGACAGCGGCGGGATAGCTCACCGCCTCGACCTGCTCCGCGCCCGCCTCCCCGGGGCTCGGCGCCCGACGGTGAGCACGAGGTGGGCGATCAGGCCGAAGACGAGGCCCCAGAACGCGGAGCCGATGCCGAACAGCGACATGCCGGAGGCCGTCACCAGGAACGTCACCAGCGCGGGCTCGCGGTACTCGGGCAGGGCCATGGCGCCCGCGAGTCCCGACATCAGCGCGCCCAGCAGTGCCACGCCCGCGATCGCGGCGACGAGTTCCTTCGGCAGCGCGGTGAACACACCGAGCAGGGTAGCGCCGAAGACACCGACGACCAGGTAGAGCAGACCGCAGAAAACCCCTGCGGGATAACGCTTCTTGGCGTCGGGGTGGGCCTCCTCGCCGGTGCAGATCGCCGCGGTGATCGCGGCGAGGTTGACCGCGTGCCCGCCGAAGGGCGCCATCGCCAGGGACGCCAGGCCGGTGCCGCCGACGAGCAGCCGATCGTCGGCGCGGTGGCCGCTCGCCCGGAGCACCGCGAGGCCGGGCGCGTTCTGCGAGGCCATCGTGACCGCGAACAACGGGACGCCGATGCCGATGACCGCCGCGAGGTCGAAGGCCGGAGTCGTCCACAGTGGACTGGCCAGCTCCACGCCGAGCCCCGAGACGCGCAGCCCACCGCTCAGCGCCGAGGCGAGCACGCCGAGCGCCAGCGCGGCGAGCACCGCGTACCTGGCGCTGAAGCGCTTCGTGACGATGTAGCCGAGCAGGACCGCCGCGGTCACCGCCGGGCCGTCGCCGAAGGCTCGGAAGGCCTCGACGCCGAAGGAGAACAGGACCCCCGCGAGCATCGCCGACACCACCGCGTCGGGCACCAGCGCCATCAGCCTGCCGAACACCCCGGAGAACCCGATGAGCGTGATGGCCAGCGCCGACACCACGAACGCGCCGATCGCGGCGGGGTAGGAGTACTGGGCGATGCTGGTCACCAGCAGCGCCGCGCCCGGCGTCGACCAGCCCGCGATCACCGGCACCCTCGTCCAGACGCTGAGCACGATGCTGCTCAGCCCGGCGCCGATGGACAGCGCCCACAACCACGACGTGGTCTGCGCCGGCGTGAGGTGACCGGCGCTCGCGGCGGTGAGCACGATCATGATGGGGCCGGAGTAGGAGACGACGATCGCGATCAGCGCGGCCACGAAGGAGGACAGAGACGCGTCGGCGAAGAAGCTGCGGCGCTCGGCTCTTCGTGGCGCTGTTCGTGTCGTTGTTCGGGGTGTGGTGCGGGTCGTGGTGATGACGGCCCGATCCTCTCGATAGGCGGCGCTCCCGCCGTGCGGGTGGCCGCGCGTTCAGCGGGTGCCGCGAGGATGCTAGCTCGCGGCAGCGTCGAGAGTGATGCGTTTTGCGTTGTGGGACAACGAGATCAGTATTCGCGTTCGTATCGTGAACGGCGCCTGTGATAGTTCATGTTCGACGCCCGGACTTGATGTTCGCCTGATCTTGAAGCCTGCTTTCCTTGCGGCGCAAAGTGAAGGTGTCTCGCGAGCGCGCGGCGCTGCTGGTTTGCCCAGCGCTCGCAACGGTTATTGTGATCACATGGGTGCTGTCAAGGTCGGGATGCCCGCCACGTTGCTGTGGCTGTTCTGGTTCGGTGGTGCGGCGCTCGGTGGCACCGCGAGCTTCGGGATCGCGACGCTGCTGGGTCTGTCGCCGACGCCGCTGATCCTGCTGGGCGCCGGGGCGGGAGCCTTGCTGGCCTGGGCGGCGCGCAAGCACGATCCCGTCGTGACCGTGGCCGCGAGCTACGTCCTCGTCCACGTGAAGCGCTCCGAGGTGCGGCTGGAGCGCGATCGGATCGGCTCGCTGTTCGTTGATGCCAAGGACCTCGTCGTGCTGGACCGGGCGGGGGAGGAGCTTGCCCGCGTCCGCGCGGCCGATGTGCCGACGGCGCGACTGCGCGAGGCTTTCGAGCACTTCGAGTACCCGTGGGCTGACGGACCTAGATCTCGATGAGCGAGACTGCGCTCGTGCGAATTCTCGGGTACGTGGACGGCTTCCAGCCCACCGTCGCGGAGGACACTCTGGTTCACCGGATGGATCTGCTCGGCGGTCCGCTGTTCTGGCCGTTGTTCCTGTCCACGGTCGGCGGCGCCAGCTGCGCGATCGAAGCGTTCGACGTCGACCCGGCAGACCTGAGCGCGTTGGGCGAGGAGCTGTTCGACGAGAGCCAGTGGCCGGTCTTCACGCTCGCCGTGCGCGACGGCCACCGCGTGCACGTCGTCCTGTGCAACTTTCCCGGCGAGGAGTGCACGGACTACCTGGTGGGCCCGGCCGACGGCGGTGCCGCCGTGCGTTTCGCCGAGCTCAGCGGTCACTTCCGCGGCCCCGGCCTGTCGTGGCCCGAGCTCGTGACGACGTCTCAGCAACCGGATGCCGACCTGAGCGCAGGCGCGCGCATGCTGCTTCTGCTCCCTGCCTTGGGCGACACCGCGACGCCGCCCGCCGCGCGCGAACTCATCGCCGCCGCTGTCACCTCCGTCGGAGCGACGTGCGCTCAGCGGGCGGTGGCGGAGGAGCTGCTCGATTCCAGCCGTTTCTGGAGCCCCGCTGACTGGCACACCACCGACGGCGTGTCCTGGTGCGGTGGGCCACACACCTACCGCACTCGGAACAACCCCGTCCTGGGACTGTTCAGCACGGCCTTCGGATCGGCGAGCGGCTCACCGTGATGGATCACCACGACGTCGACGCGGCCCTGGCCGAGATGCTGCGGGTGCTCGGCCCGCACACCGCCGAGGACTGGGCGGTGTCGGCGGGCCGCTCGACTGGCCCATCGACCTGAACGTTCGCCCGGACGCCTCGCCCGCCCAAGTGCTCCAGGCCGTCACCGCGTGCGGCGGTGCTCGACAGGCTCTTCCCCGGAGCTCCGCCAGGAGACCCTGCTCAGGTACTACTCTGGTGCACCGGTCGCGGAGAACTCGGGGGCAGGGCGATGAAGCCGGTCGAGCGCACGGCGTTCGGTGCCGTGATGGTGTGCGTGCTCGCTGTCGTCTCCGGGTGCCGCGAGGAGCCGCCACCGCCGGACACCTCGATCACCGTGGTGAACCTGAACGCGGCCATGGGCTTCCAGATGGGGGCGGGCTCGGAGAAGGGCACCAACGCCACCCCCGAGGACCTCGGGCTGTTGGCCGAGGACATCCTCAAGCAGCCCGCGGACATCGCGAACCTCCAGGAGATGGCGTTGCCCGCGGCGCGTGAGCTGCGTGCCGTGCTCGCGAAGCGGACCGGGGCCGTGTGGCAGCTGAACTGGGCGCACTCCACGTTCGCGGACTACTACGCGGGCAAGGCCCCCGGCGAGGCGCCGGTCTGGGCGAACGCCTCCGCAGGCAACGCGCAGCTGATCCGCATCGGTGCCGGGGTCCGCTCGCAGAAGCCGATCACGGTGGACGGCGACCGGCCCGGCGGCGAGCCCGACCAGGGGATCATGCTGCCGTCGATGAAGGAGCCGGGCCGGGGTCGCTCCTTCCAGGGCGCGGAGATCGTCACCGAGCACGGGACGATCGACGTCTACAACCTGCACCTCGCGCGGGAGAAGGACAGCACCGACGAGGAGCGCGCGAAGGACGTCGAGACGATCCAGCGGTTCACCGAGTCGCGCGCCAACCCGGCGATGATCACCGGCGACTTCAACGAGGCGATCGACCTCAGCGAGCTCTATCCCGGTCCGTCCGCCCGCCCCAAGGTCCACGCCGCGTTGACCGCGTTCATGAACACCTACGGCTACACCGACGTGGCGAAGGGCCTCGGGGCGACGAGCAACCGCCAGCCCGAGCCCGATGTCCTGAAGCTGCTGCCCGAGCGGATCGACTACATCCTGACCCGGGGGCTGCGCACCCGGGACACCGCGAAGATCGCGAGCACGAAGTCCGACCACTGGGGCCTGGTCACCACCGTCGAGCCGGGTTCGGAGCGCGCGACGCCGACCTCCGCGCCCGCCCCCGAGGTGTCGGCGGACCGGTTCCGACACGAGCTGCCCGGCGGTGGGGCGTTCTACTTCTTCACCTCGGCCGAGTCCGGTTACAGCTGCGCCGTCGTCGACGAGCAGGCGCTCTGCCAGGGCAGGACCGCGCCGGTGCCGCCGCCCCCGGACTCCTGCAACCGCAAGAGCGGACCTAAGTGGGGCAACGGGATGTTCGTCGCGGCGAGCGGCAGGGTCGACTTCTTGTGCGCGGGCGGACTCATGTACGCGCCCGTCGACCGCGCCCCTGACGATCGCGACGTCCTGCGCGCAGGACAGGCGTTCAGCGCGCTCGGCTTCACCTGTGCTGCCGAGGCGAAAGGCGTGCGGTGCAAGCACAACGCCTCTCGCCACGGCTTCCTCATCGCGCAAGACACCAACGAACGGTTCTGATTCGCCTCAGGTCCACAGGAGACTCGCCGAACACCAACCGCGCCAAGCAGCTCGTCCTCACCCCGGACGGCGACGCGCCGCCGGCGAGCCGTCAAGCGTTCACCACGAGTAGGTGAAGGTGTACCAGGCGCCGCCGATGTACTCGAACCTCGTGCCTTTGGCGCCCTGCGCGTCATTGGCGGGCGGCTGGTCCGGGCAGTGCGCGAACCCCTGGGAGCCGAGGAAACCGGCGCCCTTGATGGCGATCAGGACGCACCCGGGGGTGTGGCGGGCGGTCGCGCTCGGCACGGCGTACAGCCCGACGCGCTGGTTCATGAGTCGCTGATCAGGGGCGGCCGCGACGGTGGCGGCCAGGCTCTGCAAGCCGGGGCGGTGCATTTCGAAGATCGCGCGGCTGAGCACCCCGGAGCCGGCCAGCAGGAGCACGCCCGCGAACACGGCGGGAAGAACCAGCAGTGGCCGCAGCGGCCGGAGGTGCTTGCCACGCGGTCGAGGCAGCGCGAGGACGGCTCGAACGGCTGTCACGAGCCACAGCACACCGGTCACCGACCAGCAGGCGAGCGCAGTCAGCGCGATGTCGAGATAGCCCCCGGGCGCGCTGACCGCCCACACCGTGAGCAAGATCGACACCGCCGCCAGCGCTGTCGACAGCAACCGCGTCTTCGGCGCTGGGCGACCGTCAACGTTGAGCACCTGTCCTCCTTCGTCCTGGCAGAGACGGCGAAACGTACCGCCAGGTTCCGAGGCAGGGCTCGTGTCCACCGAGGAGAACCTGCCTCCTCACGCGGACTGGGGAGCTGTCCCGAACACGCTGGACAACAGCACCCAGCCGAGCAGGCCGAAGAAGAGGAACAGCAGCAAGACGAACGCGGACATCGGCGTGGTGCGCATCGCCTCGTACGGAGGCCGACCGGCCACGCGGACAGTGAGCACGCGTCCGAGCTCCGGCCGGAACCAGCGCGGCACACCCCACACCTTGCGCACGCCGCCGTCGTCAGCGGGATGTTCGACCAGCGGCCGATAGGTGTTCTTGCGTCCCTGGGGGAGCACTTCGACGGCGACCACGGGACCGCTCACCCTGCGCGAGCCCTTCCAGGTGAGGGCGAGGTGCGCGAGACCGGCCAAGCCCACCGTGCCCAAGCACACCTCGAAGCCGATGACGAGCGGAAACGCTATGGCGGTCCCGGTCGCCTCGATCAGGTCACCGGCGCGGCCGCCGCCCTGGAGCAGCACCACTCCCGCGCTCCCGAGCACCACACCGGTCACCGCCAGCGCCGCCCAGAGCAGCGCCGGCTCGGGGCGGTAGGGCCGGACTCGGGAGGGCATCATCGGATCCGGCCACACCCACAGCACGTCACCGGCGTTCACCGCCGACATGTCCTGGTCCTCGGCCAGCCGCAGCGAGAGGACCCCGCCCGGCTCGGGAGCGACCGGCACCAGCACGCAGTCCCCGACGTGGGATTCTCGGGCCACCACCTGAAACCGGAGTCGCCGCTGGGCCTTGCTGGCGCGCAGCGCCCACCCGGCGCTGATCACGACGGCGGCGCCGACCACCACGAACATCAGCCCTGCCAGCCGCACGGGTTCCACGAGGCACGACTGTAGCCACGGAATCGCGGTTGACCGAGCGGCGACACTGACCGGTATGACCGACCGCTGGGTGCTGGTGCCACCCGAGGACTTCGAAGACGAGGACTGGGAGCTGGCCAGGAGCAGGGGCCTCTTCCTGAACGGGCACCTCGGGCACGGCGACCGCAGGTTCCCCGTGATCATCTACGAGCCGGTGCGCATCGTGCTGGACGCCGAGCGCGGGAGCCGGGACGGGCCGCTATACGAGCCCAACGTCATTCTCGTTCCCGACCTGACTCAGGACGCCGTCGAACAGGAGATCGCCTGGCTCGAACGCAACGGCCACCTGGAGTGGCTGCTGGAGCTCAGCGCGGAGCACGAGACCGAGTGGTCGCTCGTCGTACCGGACACCTTCGACTGGGATTCAGTCCACCGTCGCGGCGTCGCGTCCGCGTCGCTGCGTCACGGCGAGCGGACCTTTTCGGTGATGCTGTGCGATCCGGACGGGGTCGCGTCGGTCGTCGGATGGCGCGCCGCCAGGGACACCAGGCTCGCCGGGACGAGCGCCAGGGTGGTCAGGCTCTACGAGGAGAACATGATCGTGCTGGGCGAGCTGACCAGGGAGTCGGTCGAACACGCGGTTGCGGAGCTCGGACGCAGCGGCCAGTTCCGCTGGTTGCTCGGCTGAGACCGATGAGTTGTGCCGCTGGTGCCGGTCCACCTCCGCGAGCAGCTGTTTCGAACCAGCAGAGGAGCATCAGATGGTGATCGTCGCGGGCCACCTCGTCGTCGAGCCGCACGAGCGCGAGCCCTACCTCGCGGACTGCGTGAGCGTGGTCGAACAAGCACACCGCGTGCCCGGGTGCCTCGACTTCTCCATCACGGCCGATCTGGTGGACCCCGCCCGCATCGTCGTCTTCGAGCGCTGGGAGTCACAAGCGGCCGTGGAAGCCTTCCGAGCCGGTGGCCCCAGTGGTGAACAGCGTGCGGTGATCCTCGCCGCGTCGGTGTCGGAGTACGACGTTTCCGCCGTGCGTTCGCTGACATGAGCGGACCCTGCGATGCCGCCCGGCATCCCCGCGCGCTGCGTGTTCGCCGGTCTTCAAGACCCACAAACCCCCTCCCCAGCGGTCTTCAACGACGGCAAACCTCGCGCGGCCGCTGGGTCAGCGATGATCGCACGACTTGAGAGGACACCGTCTTGAGCAGCACGCCGGATCTCGGTGCACCAGCCCAGCGCATCACCGTTGACGTGGAGCAGGTGCGCCGGTTGGTCGGTGAGCAGTTCCCGCAGTGGGCCTCGCTCCCGATTCGGCCCGTGGCCAAGAGCGGTTGGGACAACTTCACCTTCCACCTGGGCGAGGCGATGCTGGTGCGTCTGCCGAGCGCGGCCCCGTACGCCTTGGCCGTGGAGAAGGAGCATCGGTGGCTTCCGGCGCTCGCACCCCGGCTGCCGCTGCCCATCCCCGTCCCGCTGGCTCAGGGAAAGCCCGGCGCGGACTACGCGTTCCCGTGGTCGATCTACCAGTGGCTCGACGGCGAAACCGCGAGTGCGGAGCGCGTTGTCGATCCCGTCCGCTTCGCGCTCGACCTCGCCGAGTTCCTGGAGGCCTTGCAGGGCATCGACTCCGCCGACGGTCCCCGGCCGGGCAAGCACAACTGGTTCCGGGGCGCGACCTTGCGCACCTACGACGCACTGGTGCGGCGCGCACTGACCACATTGGACGGTCGTGTCGACGTCGAGCTGGCCCGCGAGATCTGGAATACCGCGCTGGATGCGCCTTGGGACGGGGTGGATGTCTGGTTCCACGGGGACTTCGCGCCGGGGAACCTCCTGCTCGACGGCGGAGACCTGGCCGCTGTGATCGACTTCGGGACCTGCGGTGTCGGCGATCCGTCCTGCGACATGGCCATCGCCTGGACGCTGCTGAAAGCCGAGGGGCGGCAGGCCTTCCGTGACCGCCTGTCCGTTGACGAGGCGACCTGGGCGCGCGGGCGCGGTTGGGCGTTGTGGAAGACGCTGATCGCCTGCTCCCAAGCCGACGACGACGCATTCCGTGTCCTCGACGGCATCTTCTCCGAGCACGGCGGTTGAACGTGAAGGACCTGCCTTGGCTACCGTAACGGCATGATCGCGTTGGCCATTGTGTTCGCCCTGCTCGGAGTGGGCCTGCTCGTGCTCGCCTCGCGCAACCCGCGCCGGGGGTGGCAGCGCACCGCGGCTTGGCAGTTCCGCAACCCCGAGGCTGTGGAGCCCTCCGATGCCGCGCTGGGCTGCGGCCGCGTCTTCCAGGCGGTCGCGGGCGTCGCGGTGCTGTGCTTCGCGGGCGTGCTGGCCAGCTTCGGCTTCGCCAAGGACGCCGACATCCTCCCGCGCGTGGAGAAGGCGGCGGCCGAACTGTCCGCAAAGGACGCGGCATCGTCGGACGGGCTCAAGCTCGACCTAGCTGTGGACCGCGCGCTCGGCAACACCAGCGACCGCGGTCAATTCCTTTCCAGTACACGTGTGTTCCGGGAATCGCGCGGTGTCCTTTACAACGTGACGTTGCAGGGCGGGAAGCAGACGGCGTGCCTCATCGTGCGACAGGGCAAGGCATCGGCGAAGCCAGGAGCGTGCACCGCCGACTCGTGAGGCGTCATCCCGGCCCGCCGGGATGGGCGAGGTCGTAGGCGCGGGAGAGCTTCTGCGGCACCACCATCCGCCACGCGTCCACGACGAGTTCGCGGGCCTCGGCCGGGTCCAGGGCGGCGAGCGTGGCGTGCACCCAGTTGAACCGCATGTCCGACTCCGACGGCAGCTGGAACTTCTCCGGCTCACCCCTGACGAACGCGGCGCGCTCCTCTTTCGGGAACGCGAAGCCCATCACCGCCTCGTCGAGGGAGAACGCGACGTAGACGATCTGCTTGACCCGGAACTTCAAGCGACCGCGCACGTGGACCGGGTAGGAGCGCTCAAGCTCCGAGCCGAGCGCGCGGACGTCGTCGATGGTCGCCATGGCGCACATCCTCACCCGGACGGCATTTCGAGGGAAGTGCGCGGCCAGTCCGGCCAGTCGTCGGGTTCGCCGGTCTTGAAGACTGGTGAACCGCCGGGCTAGGCCCTGTCCTGTAGGTCACCGGGTCTGCCGGTCTTCAAGACCACCCAACCCCCACCCCAGCCGTCTTCAAC
Organism: Allokutzneria multivorans; assembly: GCF_039537405.1. Taxonomy (NCBI): domain Bacteria; kingdom Bacillati; phylum Actinomycetota; class Actinomycetes; order Pseudonocardiales; family Pseudonocardiaceae; genus Allokutzneria; species Allokutzneria multivorans. The sequence continues at coordinate 217,284 of NZ_BAABAL010000004.1, forward strand.
GACGGCAAACCCCGCAACGCCGCAGGGTTTGCGGCGGTTAGCGATGATCAACAGCGGGGTTTGGTGGTCTTGAAGACACCCCAACCCCCAGCGACACCGTGACCGGAATACACAGCGTGAACCGCCGGGCTAGGTGACGGGGGCCATGCGAGCGGAGACGGGCATGGTGGTCATGCCGCGGATGTTGCGGGTGCGCTTGTAGCGGATGGGCCCGGCGAGGTGCAGGCCGGGGATGCGCTGGAACAGCCGGCGCAGCGCGATCTCGGCCTCCATCCGCGCCAGGCCCGCGCCGAGGCAGAAGTGAATGCCCGCGGAGAACGACAGGTGCTCGCGGCTGTTGGGGCGCTCGGCGTCGAAGCGGTGCGGGTCGACGAACACTTCGGGGTCGCGGTTGGCGGCGGCGAGCAGCAGCACCACCGGCGAGTCGGCGGGGAGCTGCTTTCCGCACAGCGTCAGCGGTTCGCGGGTGAAGCGCAGGGTGAACTGCACGGGCGGTTCGACGCGCAGGACCTCCTCGACCACTCCGCGAGCCGTTGACGGATCGTCCAGCAGGCGCTGCTTCTGCGCGGGGTCGGAGAGCAGGTTGAGCGCGCCGCCACCGATCAGGTTCACGGTGGTCTCGTAGCCCGCGACGAACAGCAACCCGGCCAGGGCCACCACGTCATCGCGGTGCAGGGGCTGCCCGTCGAGTTCGGCGCGCACGAGGCCGCTGATCACGTCATCGCCAGGGTTCTTGCGCCGCAACAGGATCAGCTCGTCGAAGAACTCGGTCATCTGCGCGAGCGCCTTGCGGACGGCGTGCCTTTCACCGAGCGTCCGGATGCCGTCGAGGGTGCCCGCGAGGACGGAGCCCCAGCGGCTGAAGTCGGCGTGCCGGTCGTCGGGGATGCCGAAGAGATCGCAGACGACCTTGGTGGGCACGCGCACGGCGAAGTCGCCGACGAGGTCGAAGCTCGCGCGGTAGACGGCTTGGTCCAGGAAGTCGTCGACGATCTTCTCGATGCGCTCTTCCCTGTCCCGCAACGCTCTCGGCGTGAACCACGGTGCGACGAGCGCACGGAGCGCGGTGTGCCGAGGCGGGTTCATGGTCAGCAGCGAGTGCTCCATCGGGTGCCGCAGCCGCGTCTCGTCGCCGGGGTGGATGTTCCAGTCCACGCCGACGTGATCAACGGCCGGTTCGACGCGGAAGCGCGGATCGCGCAGCACCGAGCTGACCACCGAGTGCTTGGCGGTCAGGTGCAGGCCGAGCGGGTGCCTGCTCAGCTCACCGCGCTCGCGGATCTTCTCGTAGAGCGGGTACGGGTCGTCGAGCGCGCGCAGCCCGAGCACCTTCGCCACCGGGTCGCCCGCCGCCGCGAGTGCGCGCACGGTGGCGCGCAGGCCCAGCATCTTCGCGCCGAGCCGCATTTCCTTTGCCAGTCCCATGAAAGCCTCTTCGGTCACGTGCGGGTGAGCAGGCGGTCGATCTCGATGAGCGCGCGCCCGGCCCCGTCCTCGACGGTGATCCGCCCGGACAGCTCGCGTGCGCGCAGGCGGTGCGTCGGCGAGGCGAGGGCCAGCCGGATCGCCGACGCCAGCCGCTCCGCGCTGAGCTTGCGGTAGGGCACGGGTTCCGGTCCCGCGCCGAGCTGCGCGATCCTGGCCGCCCAGAACGGCTGGTCGGTGATCACCGGGACGCCGGCCGTGGGCACTCCCGCGCGCAGCCCCGCCGCGGTGGTGCCCGCGCCGCAGTGGTGCACGACGGCGGCCATCTTCGGGAACAGCCACTCGTGCGGTGCCTCGCCGATGGTGATCACATCATCGTCCTCAATGGACAGATCGGCCCAGCCGGCTTGGACGACGCCGCGAACTCCGGCCATCCGCAGCGCTGCGCGGACGACGTCGTTGAGCCGCGCGGAGTCCCCGGGGTTGCGGCTGCCGAAGCCGACGTAGACCGGCGGCGGCCCAGCGTCCAGGAAGTCGGTGAGCCGCTGCGGCGGAGTCCAGGCCGGATCGACGTGCGGCCACCAGAACCCGGTGACCTCCATGCCCGCGCGCCAGTCGGACGGGCGAGGCACCACCGACGGGCTGAACCCGTGCAGCACCGGCCACTTCCGCTCGGTCCACTCGCGGCGGAGCTCGACCGGGCGCTTCCTCGGCAGCCCGACCTTGCGGCGCAGCTCGGTGGTGGTGGAGTCGAACAGGCGGCCGATCGCGACGCTGGTCAGCTCCGAGACGGCGCGATTGCCAAGCCTGCCAAGGGATCTGCCCGCCGCCGCCAGCGGAGGGATCTCGCCGGTCGGCAGGATCGACTGGAGCAGCACGCCCATGCTCGGGATGCCCATGCCCTCGGCGATCTGGTAGCCCAGCAACGCCGAACCGGACAGCAGCATCAGGTCGGTGCCCTGCTCGGCGGCGGCGAGCATGCCGTCGTTCAGCTCGCGCGACTCCTCGGCGAGCATGCTCAGGTAGCGGCCGATGCTCAGCGCGCCACCGGCTCCGCCCTGCCACCGCCTGCCCCGCTCGGTCGCGGCGGCGTCCCTGGGATCGCCCGGCAGCGCGCGGAACTCCAGCCCGGCGGCCCGGATCTGCGGCGCGAACCGCTCGGCGGCGGCGATGGCGACGCCGTGCCCCGCCTCGCGCAGCCGGAGGCCGAGCCCGGTGTACGGGGCCACGTCGCCCTGGGAGCCCACGGCGAGGATCAGTATCCGCATGGCTCGGATGTTGCCATTTCAAATGCGCCGAGAACAGTCTGTGAGGGGGTGTCGCGGATCGGTATGGCATTTTCAGAAAAGACCGGTGCGTGAACCCCGCAAAAATGATGACAGATCTGGCCGCTGTGCAAGCAAAATGTCCGTATCTTGCCCCTAGTCGCAGGTCCCAAGCTTGTAGGGGTTGAGGTGCTCCGACCGTGCTTGCTAGCGTCCGCTCTCATCGCGACGGCCGGGCTGGGGAGCCCGAATGGCGCGAGACTCACCCTCCTATTCGTGTGCCCGTCGCACAAAATGCTTTGCCAAGCGGAGGAAAAACTTCATGCACGTACTGACGAGCGACACTTCCTCTGGGGAGAAGGGGCGACTCGCCGGTGCGAAGGCCCGCCATCTGCGCGAGCTGGCCCGGGGTGGCATCGACGTGCCGCCGTGGTCGGTGCTCGGGCTCGACGTCTTCGCCGCGTTCCTGCGCGGCGAGGGGCTCGAACGCGGGCTGAGCGCACTGCTGTCGGAGACGACCCTGGACAACGCCGGTGAGCAGGCACGCCTGATCGCCGAGCTGATCGAAGGGGCCGGCCTGCCCGACGAGGTCACCGAGCTGATCGAGCGCGCCCATGGGGACGTGGGCGCCGACCGGGTCGCCGTGCGGTCCTCCGGGGCCGAGGAGGACGGCGCGGAGTTCTCCTTCGCGGGCCAGTTCTCCTCCTACCTCAACGTGATCGGCCTGGACGACGTCGCCCGGCGGGTCCGCGGTTGCTGGGCCTCGGCGTTCACCGAGCGCTCACTGCACTACCGGCTGCGCAACGGCCTTCCGCTGCGAGCCGACGGCGTCGCGGTGATCATCCAGGCGATGGTGCCCGCCGAGCGCAGCGGTGTTCTGTTCACCGCGAACCCGGTCAACGGCTCACGCGCGCAGTACGTGATCAGCGCCGCGTACGGGCTGGGCGAGGGCTTGGTCTCCGGCGCGGTCGACGCCGACACCGTGGTGCTCGACGCCGCGAGCGGCGCGGTGGTGGAGACCGTCATCGGTGACAAGCAGGAGCGCTACCACCCTGCGGAGGACGCTTCCGGCTACCTGGTCAGCGAGGTGGACGCGGCCAAGCGAGAGGCGCTTTCCCTGTCGGGGCGGGACATCGCGCGGTTGCACGAGGCCGGGCGGCGGATCGCGGAGCTGTTCGGCGGTCCGCAGGACATCGAGTGGGCCGTGCACGCCGACCGCCTGTGGATCTTGCAGAGCAGGCCGATCACGTCGCCGTTGCAGGAGATCCCCTCGGGCGAGCAGCGGATCTGGGACAACTCCAACATCATCGAGAGCTTCAGCGGCATCGTCTCGCCGCTGACCTACAGCTTCGCCTCCAGCGTCTACGGCAAGGTCTACCGGCACTACGCGATGGCGTTGGGTGTGCCCGCGGCCGAGCTGCGCCAGATGGACGAGTGGTTGCCGACGATGCTCGGCTACTTCCACGGCCGGGTCTACTACAACCTCCTGCACTGGTACCGGATGGTGCGGCTCGCGCCGGTGTACCGGCTCAACCGCAAGGTTCTTGAGGTCTCGCTCGGCGTCGAGGAGTCGCTCGACGACGACCTGGCGAACTCGCTGCACCCGTACAAACCACGCGCGCTCGTTCGCCTGCGCACCACCATTGGCTTCACCAAGCGGTTCCTGGGGATGAACCGCTCCGTTGACGGGTTCCTGCGGTACTTCTACGACGCTTACAAGGTCTTCGACAACGTGGACTACGACTCGCTGTCCGGCGAGGAGGTCTACCGGCGCTTCCGTGCACTGGAGCGCGACCTGATCGAGAAGTGGGGCCCGATGATGGCCCTGGACGCCTCGATCCTGCTGTCCTTCGGAACCCTCTACCTGCTGACCAAGCGGTGGTTGCCGGACGCGCCGGAGTGGTTCAACTGGGCCGCCGCGAGCCCGGGAACCGGCGTGGAATCGGCCGAGCCCGTCAAAGCCCTGGCCGCGCTCGCCGCGACGGTGCGGGCCGACGCCGAGCTGCGCGAGATCGTCGAGAAGACCGACCCGGAGCAGACCGCCCAGGCATTGGCGGACGCGGGGCACACCGCGTTCCTCGCGGCGATCGAGGACTACGTGTCCCGCTTCGGCTACCGCAGCCTGGACGAACTGAAGCTCGAAGTGCCTGACCTGCATGAGGACCCGGCCACGCTGTACGTGATGCTGCGCGAAGCCCTGCCAGAGGTCAGCACCGCTCAGCCGGAACAGGCTCAGTCCTATTTGGACAAGCACCTGCGCGGCCCGAAGCGGTGGCTCTACGAGATCGTGCGCCGCAAGACCAGCACCTGCCTCGCCGATCGGGAGCGTCTGCGCTTCGCCCGTACGCGTGCTTTTGGCTCAGCGAAGCGGATGTTGCGCGCGATGGGCCGAGACTTGGCGCGTACGGGCAGGCTCGACGACTGGCGCGACGTGTTCTTCCTCCGCTTGGAGGAGCTGCGCGGCACGTTCGAGGGCACCATCGCGCACACGGAGCTGAAGCACCTCGTTGCCCTGCGCCGCAAGCAACAGGACGAGGACGCCAAGCTAGTTGCCCCGTCGCGCTTCACCACGTACGGCACTCCGGGGAATCTGGAGCAGGCTGGGTGGTCCTCACAACACGCTGGTCCGAGCGGCAAGAAAGAGTTCCGGGGAACGCCGTCGTGCCCCGGCGTCGTCGAAGGCCGCGCCGTCGTGACCGACGTACCGCGCGAGGTGGACGGCGGAATCCTGCTGACCTACCGCACGGACCCGGGTTGGGTGGCCACGCTGCCCACCGCCTCCGCGCTGGTGATCGAGCGCGGCAGTCCGCTGACGCACGTCGCGATCGTGGCGCGGGAGCTGGGAATTCCGACCGTCGTCCAAGTCAAGGACATCACCAGGGAGATCCAGACCGGCATGCGCGTCCGGCTCGACGGCGCCGCCGGAACGATCACCGTGCTGTCCTCGGGAGGCGACGATGAGTGAGTACCTGCGAGGCTGGCTGCAACGGCCGAACTCGGACCGGGGCATCCACCTGGCGCTCGACGCCGGCGGCTGGGAACGGCTCAGTTACGCCGAGCTGGCGAGCGCGGCCAGGCGCACGGCCGCCGCGCTGATCGAGGACGGGGTCCGTCCCGGCGACGTCGTCTGCGTGCTCATGCCGACCGGATTTCCGTGCATCACCAGCTTCTTCGGGGTGTGGGCGGCCGGGGCGACGGTGTGCCTCATCCCGCCTCCCGCGTTCGTCGGCGAGGACGACTACGTGGCGCACGTGGGCCGCATCCTGGCTCAGGCGCAGCCGAAGCTCCTGGTCACTTCGACCGAGCTGGAGCACTTCGCCGGGCGAGCGCTCAACGAGGCAGGACTGGACCAGAAGCCTTGGCCGCACAGGGAAGCGGCGACCGAAGCCGATGTGCAGCCGGCCGGAGATCTGGCGTTGTTGCAGTTCACCTCCGGCTCCAGCGGCACTCCGCGCGGGGTGCAGGTGACATGGGTGAACCTCACGGCCAACATCGAGCTGATCCGGAGCTGGACCGACTGGCGGGATGACGATCGGACCGCGTCCTGGCTGCCGCTCTACCACGACATGGGGCTCATCGGGTGCCTGCTGACACCGGTGTGCAGCCAGGGAGACCTTTGGTTGATGCGGCCGGTGCAGTTCATCCGCGATCCCGCGCGGTGGCTGGAGTGCTTGACCTTTGCCCAGCACACTGCCGCTCCGCCCTTCGCCTTCGACTACCTGACGCGGCGCCTCCACCCGGAACATCTGTCCACAATGGATCTGAGCGGGTGGCGGACCGCGATCATCGGTGCTGAGCCGGTCGACCCGGACGCCCTGGAGCGCTTCGCCGCGCTCGCCGCGCCCGCAGGCTTCTCGCCATCTGCCTACCTGCCCGCCTACGGCCTCGCCGAAGCGACGCTCGCGGTGAGCGCGCACACGGCAACCGAAGCGCCGCCGGTGATCCGACCGGACAGCGCCTCGATGAGGTTCGGCGAAGTCGTTGTGGTGGAACAGGAACGCAAGCTCGGTGATCCCACGACGGACGGCGAAGGCGGCTGGCTGGTCGGCTGCGGTTCCGCGACCGGCGTGCGCGTCCTGGACGAGGGCGGCGCGGTGCTCGACGAGGGGCGCCTCGGCGAGATCGAGGTCCACGGCACCTCCGTCGCGGTCGGCTACCGAGGCGGGCACGAACACGCCTCCACGCGCTTCGTGGGCCGCGCGGTCCGCACCGGAGACGCCGGGTTCATCCACAAAGGACAGCTCTACGTGCTCGGCAGGATGGGCGACAGCCTCAAGGTCCGAGGGCGCAGTGTGTACGCGGAGGACCTGGAGGCGAAGGTCTCGGCGGCGACGCGCATGCGCCGTGGCCGCTTCGCCGTCGTGAGCACGGTCCCCAGCGGAGTCGCACTGTTCGCCGAAGCCGCCGAGGGTGGCTGGATCGACGACGCCTCGACCGTGCTGCGCAACGAACTCGGCCCGGACGTGCCGATCAGCGTCGTGATCGGCAGCAGCGGCCTCATCCGCAAGACCTCCAGCGGCAAACCGAAGAGACGGCACATGTGGGAACAGTTCCAAGCGGGCGAGCTGGCCGGGGCGCGGGTGGCGCGATGATCCTGACCGAGGACCAGCTCCAGGCGCTGCTGGACACGACGATGGAGCGGATCGACGCGGGGCCGGAGTACGCGGTCGTGCTGGAGGGCTCCATCGCCGAGGGGTTCGGCAACTCCTCCTCCGACATCGACTTCCTGCTGATCGCCGACAGCGACGCCGACCTGCCGACCATGCCGTCGGTGCTGTTCGTCGACGGCCGCAGGGTCGAGGTCCGCACGCGCTCCGTCCGCCAGCTCACCCAGCAGTTCGACAGGGTGATCGCGGCGGGCAACCGGGTGTCCACACTGGACGAGGATCTGCTCAACCGGTGTCAGCGCATGCTGCGGAGCTTTCCCCTGCGCCGCAAGGACCTCGTCGGCAAGATCAAGGATCAGCTGCCGTTCGAGTCCTTCTGCGCCGTCATGCACAAGTGGTGGGCGCACCGCGCGCGGCACTGCCTGCGCCACGCGAGCGCGCTGACGGTACTGGGCCAGCACGAGGAGGCCCTGAGCTGGGGGCGCGCCGGGCTCACCCAGAGCATGAAGTCCTGGGCGGCGGGCAAGGGGGAGACCTACCTCGAACCCAAGTGGCTTTCGTTGCAGCTGGACCGCGCGGGCGAGGTGTCCGTGCGCGACCGATACTTCGAGTTGATCTCGTCAGCTGACGTCGGCGCCTCCGACTGCGTGGAGTTCGCCGCGCGCGTCGGGATCACGGGGTGCACGTATGAGCCGGAGCGGCTGACTGTCGAGCGTGCGCCCGGTGTCACCACGTGGCGCACTGGTGCACGTACGCATGTCGTGCGTGGCAAGCAGGACGTCTTCGCGTTGGGCGCCAACACCGCCAAGGTGTGGGGCTCTGTGGTGTTCGGCCGTCCTCTTGCTGCTCCCACTCCGGAGGCCGGGGCGATCATCGCGAGGTTCCTCCGGCTGGGGTTGATCCGGCTGAGCTGGCGCGGTGCCGGGACGCTGGTCCCCGCGCTGCCGCTCGCCGCTCCGGCCGGGCCTTTGTCGCCGCCGCCGAGCGCCGCCGCTCCCGTCCTCACCGTCGGCGGGGCTCCGGTGACCGGCGTGGATGCGATCGACCTGCTTCCTCTGCCTGCCAAGCGGTTCGGTGCCTCGGCCATGACGCTGGTGTGGTCGAACGTGCTCATCGAGAACGCCAAGGAAGACCTGACCGGCGCGCTCGACCGGCAGCAGTGGCGGGTCGCGGAGCTGGTCACGCGGCGGATGGTGCAGGTCAGCCTGCGCAGCCTGCTCAGCGCCTACGGCGTCAACCCGCTGCCGCCGGACGACGACCTGGTGCGGCGGCTCGACCTCCTGCCCGACACCGGCTTGGCTGCACCGGCGCGGGAGCTGGAGTCGGTGCGCGTCAGCACGCCCGAGGAGGGCCGCAGTGCGCTGAAGCGCTTGGAGGAGTTCGTCGCCGCCGTGCGCGCGATCACCGGGGCAGGGCTGTTCCCGTCCTCGTTCGACTCCGCCGACACCTGGCGGTCCACTTTGGACATCGGATACGACTGGCTGCGCCTCGGCGCGTACCTGGACGCCGACCTGCCGCTGACCGAGGCGCAGGACCTGCTCTCCAGCGGCGGCGCGCAGCCCCACCTCACGGGAGGCAAGACATGAGCGCACAGGCCGAGGTGGCGAAGGTCGTCGCGGCGATGGCGCCGAACCAGGGTGTCGCGATCACCGCCGACAGCTCGCTGACCGCCGACCTGGGCTACGACTCCCTGCGGCTGATGGAGCTGACCATGGCTCTGGAGAAGCACTTCGAGCTCCAGCCGGTGGACTTCGAGCGCGCCGCGACGGTCACCACCGTCGCCGACGTGACCCGCCTGGTCGAGGAGGCCGCATGAGCACGATCCTGGTCACCGGGGCCACCGGGCTGGTCGGCTCCGAAGTCGTGGCGCGCCTGGTGAAAGCCGGACACGACGTGCTCGCTCTCGTGCACCGGCAGCAGGTCCTGCTCAGGAACAACGGCACGGCGCTGCGCTCGGGGGACGTCACCCTGGTGCCCGGCGACGTCACCAAGCCGCGCCTGGGCTTGCCGTCCCGCATCGCGTCCACTGTGGACAAGGTCGTGCACTGCGCGGCGATCACCGACTTCGGCCGGGCGCGCGAGGTCTACCAGTCGATCAACGTCGACGGCACCGCCAACGTCGCCGAACTCGCGGCCGGGCTCGGTGTGCCGCTGGTGCATGTTGGCACCGCCTACGTCTGCGGTGAGCGGGACGGCGTCGCGCTGGAGTCGGATCTCGACGTCGGCCAGCGCTTCGCGAACGCCTACGAGGAGAGCAAGCTCCAGGCGGAGACCTTGGTGCACAAGGCCCGCGCCAACGGCTTGGCGGCGGCGGTCGTGCGGCCGAGCATCGTCGTCGGGGCCGAGCGCACCGGTGTCGTGAGGGACTTCAAGAACCTGTACGTGGTGCTGAAGCTGACCACCGAGGGCAAGGTCCGCTCCATTCCCGGGCACTACGACGCCAACCTGGACCTCGTCCCGGTGGACTACGTCGCGGACCTCATCGTCGAGGTCGCTGAGCGCTTCGCCGAAGCCGAGGGCAAGACCTTCCACGCGGTCGGCAAAGCGTTGACGCTACGGGACTTCTCGGATGTGCTCGCCGAGTACCCGTCGTTCACCGTGCCCCGGTTCGTGCCGCCGTCGAGCTTCGACGCGCAGCGGCTGCCGGTGGGGGAGCGGATGTACTACGAGCGGGTGGCCTCGCTGTACGAGAGCTACTTCCAGCGCCGGGTCCACTTCGACACCAGCACCGCCGATGCGTTCCGCCGCCGCAAGGCGCCGGTGGGCGGTCAGGTGTACCTGCGCAGGCTGCTCGACCACTGCCTCAAAGTCGGCTATCTCGGTGCCCCGCTGCCGAGCTTCACCGAAGTGCTGTCCACATTGGACGGTGATGCGTGATGGCGCACGGAGAACTGCTTTCGCCGAAGCTGAGCCAAGATCCGGCCAAGCGTGAACTGTTCGGCGCTGACACGTACTACCTGGAGAGCGCGGAGCAGCTGGCCGCGATGGCTGATGTCGAGGACTTCGCTTACCAGCACGCGGTCCTGCTGTTGAAGCCGGACGCGGTCGCGGCTCGACAGCTTCTTCAGACCGTAGACTGGTTGCCCGCCAACGGGTTTCGGATCGTGGCGGCCGAGCGGGTCGCGCTGACCCGGCACGTCGTGCGTGGTCTCTGGTACTTCCAGTGGAACTTGGCCACGCCGGAGCGGCGGTGGCTGGCGGAGCTGTTGACCGCCGCGTCGGACTCGCTCGTTTTGGTGGTGCGGGCTGATGAGGACAAGGTGCCTGCGTCGGTGTTGTTGACCGATCGCAAGGGGCCGACCGCTCCGGCCGCGCGCGTTCCGGGTCAGCTGCGCTACGAACTCGGCCGTTACAGCTACCTGCTGAACCTGGTGCACACACCCGACGAGCCCGCAGACGTGGTGCGCGAGCTAGGTGTCTACTTTGGACACGGTGAGCGCGCCCAGGTCTTCGCCTCCGCGCTGAGCGGTGCGGACTGCTCCGACCGCGCCCGCGAACTCGCCGATCAGCTCTACCGCGAGAGCAGGCCGAAGGACCTCAGCCTGGAACCGGCGGTCGCCCGGCTCGCCGACGTGGTCGGTGCCGCACCCGGGACCGACCCGCGCGAGCTGCTGGACGCGGTGCGGCGGGACGGCGTCGAGGTCGACCCGTGGGACCTGGTGATCGTCGGTTCGCACGTGCTTCCCATGAAACGCAAGCAGTTCTCTCCCGTTCTCGACGCGAGCTCGGTCGAGGCCTGGCTCACCGGTGGATGTGACTCATGACGACTCTCGACTTCAGCCAGATCGTTCCGCACAAGCTCGTGCACCGCGCCAGCCTGTGCGAGGTGTTCCTGACCTCGGCGGTCGGCGTCGACGCGGACACCTTCGACGTGGGGACCCAGGTCCCGCGCACGCATTCCTTGTACGGCGACAGGATCAGCCTGCCGACGCACTACGACCCGCTGCTCTACGTGGAAGCGGCCAGGCAGGCGTGCATTTACATTGCGCACCAGTACTTCGGAGCCCCGCTCGGCTACCACTTCATCCTGCGAGACGCGGAGATGGAGGTCGTGGACCACGGCGGCCTGACGGTTCTGGCGGTACCGACGAACGCGGTCCTGCGCTGTTCGGTGGTGCGGCGCTTCAAGAACCGCGACGGCGAGGTCACCGGGCTGCGCGTGCTGGTCACGCTCCTGGTGAGCGGTGAAGCCGCGATGACGGTGCAGATGTCCTACTCCTGGGTCCCTGCCGAGAAGTGGGAGTCGATGCGGGCGGACAACCGCGTCGCGCTCGCGCTGCCCTTGGAGCCGCACGCCGCGCCGCTGCCGCCGAGGGCCAACCCGGCTTCCGTGGACAGGCTCAACCCGGCCAACGTGGTCATCTCGCCGCCGCGCGCGACGACCAGTGGCCGCACGTCGTCGCTGGTGGTGGACACGGCGCACCCCGCGCTGTTCGACCACCCGCTGGACCACGTGCCCGGGATGCTCCAGCTGGAGGCGTTCCGGCAGCTGGCGATCACCACTGCGGGCTTCGGCAAACTGACCGGGATGTCGGCGAAGTTCGTCGGCTTCGGTGAACTCGACCTGCCCAACGAGTGCGAGAGCGCGATCGTCTCCGCGGGCGACGATGTCGAGGTCCGGTGCGCGGTGCGGCAGGAGGGGCGCACAGTCGCCGAAGCGCTGGTGACACTGGTGATGGCCGACCGGCCCGCCGTCGCGCGACCGGTGCGGGGCTGAGCAACGTGGGCGTGGACTTCGACGAGGTGGCGACGACGACCCGTTCGGTGCGGCGTCGGCTCGACCTGACCCGGCCGGTCGCGCGCGGGGTGGTGGAGGAGTGCCTGCGGTTGGCGCTGCACGCCCCCAACGGCGCGAATCGGCAGGACTGGCGCTTCCTCGTGATCGACGCGCCGGAGCTGCGCGCGGGCATCGCCGAGCACTACCGCGCCGCCTTCGCCGCTTACCGCGCGACGCTGTCCGATGAGGTGGCGCGCAGCGGCATGACCACGTCCGCGCAGTACCTTGCCGATCGGTTCCAGGACGTGCCGGTGCTCGTGCTCGGGTGTGCTCGCGGGCGGCTCACCGATTCTGCATCGGCGGCCAAGCGCTCCAGCTTCTACGGCTCGGTGTATCCGGCGCTGTGGAGCTTCATGATGGCCGCGCGCAGCCGTGGGCTCGGTACGACGCTGACCACCGTGCACCTGGCTCGGGAGCGCGAAGTGGCTGAGCTGCTGGGGATTCCGTTCGACGAGGTTACCCAGGTCGCCCTGATCCCCTTGGCGCACATGGCCAACGACGGGTTTCACGCCGGTCCCCGACGCGCACTGGGGGAGGTGATGTCGTGGAACAACTGGCAACCGTGAGGCTCGGTCGTTTCGTCCTGCGCATGTTCCGCCCGCACATCTACGCGACCTACGCGGTGCTGTGGGTGCTCGCGCTGGAGGGCTCGGCGGTGCTGATCTCCGGTCGGGACTGGGTTCTCGACGAGGGCACTGCGGTGCGGGCGGTTTCCGTTGTGCTGGTGCTGCTGTTCATGCGCATGGTCGATGAGCAGAAGGACCTGGAGTACGACCGGGTCCACAACCCCGACCGGCCACTGGTGTCGGGTGCGATAACTGCGACCGAGCTGCGCTCCGCGATGGCCGTGATCGCCGTGATCGTGGCGGTGCTGAACGCTTTCGCGTCGACTGCTTCGGTGCTGTTGGTGTTGGCGGACTTAGGTTATGGGCTGTTCCTTGTGGTGTTGGAGCGCTGGTCGCACCGCATCCGCGACGGGCTCATCGTGAACCTGTTCGTGACCTATCCCGTGCAGCTGCTGCTCAGCGTCTACCTCTACGTTTCGTGCGGTGGGCCTGCCGATTGGCGCGCGGTCCCGCTGCTTTTGATCTTCGCGTGCGTTTTCCTGCACTTCGAGTTCGCTCGGAAAACCAAGTGGGACAACGCTTCTGGTGAGCGCATGTACTCGGGCGTGCTCGGTCCGGTTGGCAGCGCGGTGACCGCGCTGGGGTTGGGGCTCGGTGCCGGGGTGCTCGCGCTCGTCGTGTTCCGCCCGTGGGAGTCCACGTCGGTGACGGCTTGGTTGCCGTACTTGCCGCTCGTGCTGCCCGTGCTGGGCGCGTGGCGGTTTCTTTCCGGTAGGCCGTCCTGGCCGCTCGCGCCCGCGATGGCGTTCGTGCTCTCCAGCTACGTCTTCCTCATCCTTCAAGCTCTGTAGGCAGGTTTTCGTGAAGTTCCCATTCAGCACACCGGAACGGCTCGACATCGACCCGTTCTTCGCGAAGCTGCGCGAGGAGGAGCCGGTCACCAGGATCACCCTGCCCTACGGCGGCGACGGGTGGCTGATCACTCGGCACGAGGACGTCAAGACCGTGCTCACCGACGCCAGGTTCAGCCGCGCCGCCGCTGTGGGCAAGGGGATCCCGAGCGTCCAGCCGATCCCGCCGATCCCCGAGCTGGTCATGTGGATGGACCCGCCGGAGCACACCAGGCTGCGCAAGCTGGTGACCAAGGAGTTCACCACCGGCCGCGTGGAGGCCATGCGGCCGTGGGTGCGCGAGACCGTCACCTCGATGCTCGACGACATGGTCGCCGCCGGGCAGCCCGCCGACCTGGTCGAGCACCTGTCGCTCCCGCTGCCGGTGATGGTGATCTGCGAGCTGCTCGGCGTGCCCTACGCCGACCGTGAGCGCTTCCGGCACTGGTCGGACGCGCAGATGGCCACGACGCAGTTCGACGTCGAGGCGATGGTGGCCGCTCAGCAGGCCATGTACGAGTACTTCATGGCGCTGATCTCCGAGCGCCGGGTGGACCCGAAGGAGGACCTGCTCAGCGCGCTTGTGCAGGCCCACGACGACGGGGAACGGCTCAGCGAGGGCGAACTCGTCGCGATGGCGATCACGCTGCTGGTGACCGGGCACGAGACCACGGCCATGGAGATCACCAACTTCACCTACCTGTTGCTGCGGCACCCGGAGAAGTACGCGGCGCTGTGCTCCGACCCGTCCCGGGTGCCGACCGCGGTGGAGGAGATGCTGCGCTACGTGCCGCTCGACGTCGGCGGTTCCTACGGCCGCATCGCTGTCGAGGACGTGGAGCTGAGCGGCGTGACCGTGCGCGAGGGTGACGCGGTGTTCGTCTCCAGCCTCTCCGCCAACCGCGATCTCGCCGTCTTCGCGGACCCGGAGGAGCTCGACCTGGAGCGCGAGAACAACCCGCACCTGAGCTTCGGCGCCGGTGTGCACTACTGCCTCGGCGCGCGGTTGGCCCGCATGGAACTCCAGGAAGCGTTGGGGGCCATCGTGAAGCGGTTCCCCGCGCTGCGCGTGGCGGTCCCGGAGGAGGAGATCCAGTGGCGCAAGGGCATGATCGTGCGCGGTCCGCTGTCGCTGCCGGTGGGGTGGGCGTGAGAACGGTCTTCCGCTCCGTCCGGATCTTCGACGGCTCCGGCGTTTCGCCGCACGACTCGGTTCTTGTCGAGGACGGGGTGATCACCCAGGTCGGCGGGGTGACCGCGGACGCCCCCGATGTCGTTGACGGCACAGGCAAAACCCTGCTCCCAGGCTTCGTCGACGCGCACACCCACGTGTTCGGCTCGGTGGAGAACCTGGAGCTGGCGCTCGCGTTCGGTGTCACCACCGAGGTCGACCTGTTCTCGTTCCCGCCGGATGCCACTTCGGCGCTGCTCGCCTCCTCGCGGTCGCGGGACGACGTCGCGCAGATGATCACTGCGGGGATGTTGGCCTGCCCGCCGGGGAGCCGTCCCGCGCTCATGCTCCCGGGCCTTCTGCCCACTGTGGACGGTCCTTCGCACGCCGCCGCTTTCGTCGCCGCCCGCGCCGCCGAGGGCTCCGCGTGCATCAAGGTGCACCTGGACGACGGCGCCAACCACGGCATGTCCGTGCCGCTCTTCGACCTGCCCACGCTGCGTGCGCTCGGCTCGGCCGCCCGTGATGTGGGGCTTCCTACGGTGGCTCACGTGTCGGACGCGCGCACCATGGAGCTGGCTTTCGCGGCGGGGCTCGACATGGCCACCCACGTGCCACTCGACTCTTCCTTGTCCGAGGAAGTCGTCCGCGCGGCTGCGGCGCGGGGCCAGGCGGTGATCCCGACATTGGCCATCGCTGAGCTGGCCGTTGACACCGCGCGCGGACGGTCCCTTGTGGACGATCCGCGCATCGCCGCCCTCCTCCCGCCCGATGCGGAGTCCGCGCTGCGCGAGGGCACCGAGGGGCTCGCCGTGGAGGAGCTGCCGCCCGGCTCGTCCATGGAGAAGGTGCTCACCAGCATGCGGCGCCTGCGCTCGGCCGGCGTTGAGGTGCTCGTCGGCACCGACGCCAACAACGCGCCGTTTCGCGCTTGCCCGGCAGTGCACGGCGCCGCGATCCACCGCGAACTGGAACTCTTCGTCGCCTCCGGCCACACCCCCGCAGAAGCCCTGGCCGCCGCGACGTCCTTGCCCGCCAAACGCTTCGGCCTGCACGACCGCGGCTCCGTTGCCGAGGGCCTGCGCGCCGACCTCCTGCTCGTCGACGGTGACCCGACGCGCGACATCTTCGCCACCCGCGCCATCACCGGCGTCTGGAAACGCGGCGTCCGACGCTCTCAGCCCGCGTGAGCACGACCGGGTTCGCCGCTCTTCAAGACCCCCAAACCCCCCTTTCGATCATCTTTAACCACCGCAAACCTCAACGCGGCCAAGGGTTTGCCCTCGTTGAAGACCTCTGGGACGGGGGTTCGGGGTACTTGAAGACCGGCGAACCCGGGCTCGCCGGAGGCGGCCCTGGGCGTTGCTCGCGCCGGGCGAGAGGCTGCGGACCACCCCCGCTCGCGCGGGGAAGACACCCGACCGCCAGCAGCGCCGCCGTCGACGAGGCCCACAACGGACCACCCCCGCTCGCGCGGGGAAGACCCGGAGCCGAGCTGCTGGGCAGTGGTGGTGAGGGGACCACCCCCGCTCGCGCGGGGAAGACTACTCGCCGCGCCGGGACGCGGCCGTGGACGCCGGACCACCCCCGCTCGCGCGGGGAAGACGCGATAGCCAGCGCCTCTGCCGCGTCAGGGTCGGGACCACCCCCGCTCGCGCGGGGAAGACGCCGATGGGTTTTTCCCTTACGGCAACGCGATTGCGGACCACCCCCGCTCGCGCGGGGAAGACGTGCCGCGCTGGCTGGCCAGGATCACGGTCACGGGACCACCCCCGCTCGCGCGGGGAAGACGGTGGTCGAGGACTGGTGGGACCGGGTGTCGGGGGACCACCCCCGCTCGCGCGGGGAAGACGGACACCGGCTCGAACCCGCCATCCGCCAGTGGGGACCACCCCCGCTCGCGCGGGGAAGACCCCGCGCTGCTGCTCGCCGAGCGCGGTCACCGGGGACCACCCCCGCTCGCGCGGGGAAGACGAAGACCGGACCGGGGGGTTCGGGTTGGGTGAGGGACCACCCCCGCTCGCGCGGGGAAGACACTTCCTGACCTGGTGGTTTGTGCGAGGTTGGCGCTGTTCTGCATGGGTTTGCCGGTGAGCGTAGGACATGCCGGGCGGCCAACTCGCGCTGGCTCGATGAGAGGTGCAGGCATCGACGGTGGTCGTTGTCTGGTCGGCGGTGCTCGCGGTCGCGTCGGTGCCGGTGGTTCTGGCGATCGCGTTCATGACGAGCTGCGGCGACAACCTGTGGTAGCCGCCGCGCCTGCCTGGCGAGCCGCGCGAACGCCTCGTTTGGTGCGTTGAACGCCCTGAATGACTCATTCGGGGAGTTGAGGTACCTCAATGAGTCATTCAGGGCGTAAGCGCGCGGATCAGGTTGGTGGGCGGCCGAAGGCGCTGCGGAGGTGGAGGCGCGCGCGTCGGCTCGCCAAGCGCACGGGAGCTAGGACGGAGTCCCGCGCCCACCGGGCCGAGGCGACTACAGCTGCCCGCGCCCATCGTGCCGAGGCGATCACGGCTGCTCGTACCCGTCGCGCTGAGGCGAGGATGGCGGCCCACACCCATCGCGTTGGTGCGACGACGATCGCCCGGGTCGCGGTGCGCACCGCGTGGCCGATCGGCACGAGGACCAAGCGATAGACAGCCTTCGCTGGGCGGATGACGACGTATCGCACCACCGCGACGATGCCGCGCCACAACGGTAGCGCCACGCGACGGTACGCCCACAAGAACGCCGAAGCGATCGCGCGGCCGAAGATCAGCAGGCCTTGCCGGACTCGGCGGTAGGCCCACACCAGAGCAGAGCCGAGGAGCCGGAACACGGTCCCCAGCGCCACCCCGCAGAGCCGGAACAGCGTCCGCAGAGCCGTGCCGAGCCTCCGGAACACCGCCCGGAGCGCCGCGCCGAAAGCTCGCGCTGCTGAGCGGGTCCACCGGCCGCTCGGCGCGAGCGCGGAGTGCCACACCCATCGCACCGGGAAGAACGCGGTGTGGAGAAGCTTGCCAACGGCGACGCTCACGACGAGCACGCCACGGCCGATCGGGGCGAGCACCATCCAGACGACGCGCAAGAACGCGATGAGCACTGCCAGGACAGCTCGCCCGAACGCTCCAGCGGCTTTGCGAACTCCTTGGCGTGCAGGGCGAACCACGACGCGCGACAGCGCTCGGAACCCCCAGCGCACCCCACGCACGGTACTGCGGCCTGACGCTCGCAGGGCGGCGCCGGTCGGACGGAGGAGGTAGGTCAGGACGAACCGACCGGAAGCACGCAGAGCGCGGCCGAGCAGGGAGAAGACGAAGTGCCCAGCCGCATAGGCCGGGCGGAGCACGCGGAGCAGCAGGAAGCGGCCGACAGCACGGAAGCCTCGCCCCAAGGGAGCGAACAGCCAACGGCGCAGGAAACCAGCCAGTGCCACACCGAGCCTGCCGACCGCGCGCAGCGGGCGCACCACGAGGAATCGGCCGGTGGCCTTGAGCCATTCCCAGACGAGCGTCACCGGCACCACGATCACTACGGAGATCGCGCGCGCGATCCACACCACCCAACGTGGCGTCTGCGGGTCCTCCACGGCGCCTCCCTCGCTCATGACCGGTGAACGCGCGGCACGCGAATTTGGTGCCGGTGCCCCGGGACGGAGCACCGGCACGAGGGATCAGCTCCTGATCGGGACGGCGAAGACGTGGCTCATGTCGGAGTCGTGGGTCTTGGTGGAGCCGCGTGAGTCCGGCAGGCCCACCGCTGTGCCCTGCACTCCGCCGTCCATACCGCCCTGCCACTTCACCTGGACGTAGGCGTTGAACCGCTGTTCGCAGTCAGGCCGGATGGTGAAGTCGGGAAGGTGCAGCGGGACGTAGTGGTGGTGCACGGAGTACGACATCTCGCGGGTCGTCGTGGTGGCGTTGCTGGACTGGCAGAGCTTGTCGCCGTTCCACTGGTTGACGAAGAGCGTGAAGGTGGCCGTCGAGGTCGGCGGCTTGGTGCAGTCCTTGCCCGGCCCCGGGTAGCACGTCTTGTACTCGGTGTCGGCGAAGACGCTGAGCTTCTTGGTTCCCGGTGCGAGCGTGAAGAACGGCAGCGCGGGCTCACGCGCGACGTCCTCGGGGCCGACGCGCACCAGGCCGCGCGGCGTGGAGCGCTGGGCGGGCACACCGGCGGTGGTGTTGTCGACGGAGGTGTCGGCGAACTCCAGGAACCCGCTGTGCAGCTGGAATCTGGCGTCCAGCTTGTCCCGCAGCGTCGCGGCGCGGACGTAGGCGGTGCAGGTGACCTTCGTGGCGACGCCAGGGTGCACCAGGAACCGGGTGGTGAGCTGGACGTCCTCCTTGTCCGGCTCCGCGGAAGCACCCTTCTGCAGGATGTTCTGCCCAGTCACGAAGTTCTGCTCACCGCCGGGCCAGGTGCATCGCACCTCATTGTCGAACAGCGAGCGGTAGGTGGCCGAGTTCCCGCGCATCACCGAGCGGACGTAGGCGGTCTGGGTCGCCGACATCTGCAGCTGCACGCTGCCCAGCGCCTTGACCTCCTGGTCGAACTTCGGCTGACCGGGCTCGGGCACCTTCGGCGCGAGCACCGATTGCGGCGTGAACTCGACGTGGGTCGCGGCGCTCGCGGTCGCCACCGGGGGCAGCACGACCAGCAACAGGGCGCTGAGAACGAGGAACGGTATTCGCTTCACCTGTGATCTCCTTTCTCTCAGCGCCTACGGCAGCAGGATCTTGTCGATCTTGTCGTTCCAGCTGCCGAGCGAGGCGTAGTCGCCGTTGTAGGTCTTGTGCTGGTCAGGCCGAGCGGCGAGCACGTTCGTCGCCCGGAAGCTGCCGCCGCGCCTGTCCCTGATGCTGGAGGCCTTGTCGCGGAAGCCCCAGTCCGCGAGGTCCTTCTCTCCGGACAGGTTCCACTTCAGCATCCGGCCACCGAAATCGCTGTGCTCGTAAAGGCACACGTATCCGGAAGGGCACACCTGGCTTGCGGTTTCCGCGGTGGCGGGCGTGACCACCGTGGTTGTGGCCGCCAGTGCGAGAACGGCGGCGGCGCCGATCTTGAAGAGCTTCATCGATCATCCCCTCTACGCCAGGACTTCTGACGGGGCGACCGTAGGAAGCGGTCCGGCGACGGGGGAAGCGCCCTGGTTCGGCCATGGTCAAATCAGGGTGTACGTGCAGCTCAGGGATTTGGCCAGCGGAGCTGTCCGGTCAAATCACGGTCGTGCGGAGCCGGTGCAGAACCAGTGGGCGCCCGGCAGCGACGAGCTGTCCTGACTGCTGTCGCCCGCGCGGATGCTCCGAACGTTGACCTTCGCCGCGTCATAGAAATGAGCGGCTGTCGGAAGGTTGTTGTCGTAGGAGAAAACGGCGTCCTGCAAATCGTAGATGGCAAGCTGCCAGCAGGTGTTCTGCCGCTTGGTCCGGAAATTCATGTCATCGAAGCCGATGTTGCGGTAGAGGCACAGCCATCCCGCCTCGCACGGCTCGGCGATCGTGGTCGGCGCCGGTCGCTCCGATCGCGGCCACAGCACGACAACGGGCAGCACGCCGAGCGCGGCGACCGCACCCAGCGCCCACCACGCGCGCCGCCTGGGCCGAGGGGGCACCGAAGGGACTTCCACAGGAGCAGCCTTGGCGTTTGCCTGGTCCCACCGCTGCCGCCACTGCGCGTGAACTCGCTGCTCGTCCTGGCCGAGCACGCCGACGGCGAGCGGCCGGACGAACTCCCACGTCGTGTCCCAGGAAGGCAATTGCGCGCCGCGCGCCGCCGCGGACAACGCCGATTTCGAAGCCAGCGCGCCGTGGTCCTGGCGCATGGTGTCGTAGGACGGATCTCCCGCGAGCTGCTTGAGCTCCCACAACTGCCGTGCGAAGACCGCGGCCGGTTCCGCGCCCTCGGGAGCCTTGCTCGTCCGTCCTCTGCGCCCGGCTTTCGTCGTCTCGCCACCCATGGTTCCCCCCACGTCACGGACCGCCGACCCCGCAGTATGGCAGTCTCTGACGACGAGGGGAGTACTTCCGCTTGGGCCTGCCCGGTCAGTACGGACGCCTGGATGGTGTCCTCGGGAGGCCGCCCGCTGAGGGTGAAGGAGACCTCGAACGCGAGACGTTCGAGGAGGACGTGTGTCCGCACCCTTCACACTCACTGAGGCTGCCGCGCCAACGGGTTCGATCGGTTCCGGTTGGCTCTGGGCGGTCAGCGTCGCCGTCCTGCTGGGCCTGCTGGTAGCCGACTTCCTGGTCACCCGGCGCCCGCACGAGGTGTCCCTGCGCGAAGCCGTTGGCTGGTCGGCCTTCTACCTCGCCCTGCCGCTGCTGTTCGGGCTCTGGTTGTGGTCGGCGTTCGGCGGCGCTCCCGCGCTGGACTTCATCACCGGCTTCATGGTCGAGAAGTCGCTGTCGGCGGACAACCTGTTCGTGTTCATGCTCCTGCTGACCGCATTCGCCGTGCCCGCCGAGGTGCAGCAGCGGGTGCTGCTCTACGGCATCGCCGGAGCACTGGTGCTGCGCGCGGTGTTCATCGCGGCCGGAGCCGCTCTGCTCCAGGCGGGCACGTGGGCCTTCCTGGTGTTCGGGCTGATCCTGTTCCTCTCCGCGATCAAGATCCTTCGCCAGGCGCTCTCCGGCCACGCGGGCGAGCAGGACACCTCGCGGATGCGCTCGGTGCGCCTGCTGCGCAGGCTGATGCCCGTCACCGAGGACTACCGCGGCACCCGCATGGTGGTCCGGGAGAACGGACGACGCGCGCTGACCCCGTTGGCGGTCGTGGTGGTGGCGATCTTCGCGACCGACGTGGTGTTCGCCGTCGACTCGGTCCCCGCGGTCTTCGGCATCACCGACGACCCGTACTTGGTGTTCACCACCAACGCTTTCGCGCTGCTGGGCCTGCGGGCGCTGTACTTCGTGCTGCGCTCCGCGCTGGCCAAGCTCGTCCACCTCAACCACGGGCTCGCGATCATTCTGGCGTTCATCGGCGTCAAGCTGGTGCTGCACTGGGCGCACGGGATCTGGCCCGCGGTGCCCGAGGTGCCGACGCCGCTCTCGCTCGCGGTCATCGTGCTCGTCCTCGCCACCGTCACGCTGACCAGCTGGCTGGCCCGCCGCAGGAACCGACCGTGATCGCCACCGCGCTCGCCGACGTCGGCGCGGCCGCGCTCCTGCTCATCGCGTTGCTGATCACGTGCGCCGCGCTGAGCGATCCTGGCCCGCCCGGGGGACCGCGCCGCTGATTCCCCCTGCTCGCAAGGGATCGCGTGGTAGGGATGCCCATGACAACCGCGCCCCCACCGTCCCGGCTGCCGCAGTGCGAGTTGTGCGGCGGCACCCAGGTCGGCAATCTCGGCTTGGTGAGCGGGCACCACGTCGGGATCCACCCGCACGCCCGGACGCTGTGGGCGCGCCCGCTGTCGACCTTGAACGCGGTGGTGTGCTTGCAGTGCGGGCACACCAAGTTCTTCGCCGCCGACCTGGCGGAGATCCAGAAGGAGGCTCGCGAGCACCCGGAGCGCTTCACCTGGTGACCCCATGCGCGAGGTGATCCACGGGCCGAGCAGCCTCCCCGTCGCTCGGTGAGCGGCTTGGTGCTCAGACGAACAGGCTCGCGTTCTCGGCGGCCCAGTCGGCGAAGGTGCGCGGCTGCCGGCCGGTGACGTCCTGAACGACCGAGGTCGGGACACCCACGGTCGCGGGAACCGTCGCCCACATGGTCAGCATGAAGTCGATGCCCTCCTCCGGCCAGCCCTGCGACCGCCACAGCCCGCGCGCCTGCTCGTCGGTCAGCTCCGTGAAGCCGAGTTCCCGTCCGGTCGCGGCGCTGATGGCCCGGACCTTGTCGGCCGGGGTGAGCCCCTCGGGGCCGGTCACCCGGTAGGACTTGCCCGCGTGGCCACCGTTGGCGAGAACGGTGGCCACCACCGCGGCGAAGTCGGCGATGTCGACCGAGGCGGTCCGCCGCGCGCCGTAGGGCTCCTCGACCACTGCGGCGTCGCGGATGGACTGGGCCCAGCCCAGCGTGTTGGACATGACGTCGATCGGCAGCAGGACCGTCCACTCCAGGTCGGATTCCCGCAGCGCCTGCTCCACCGGGCCGTCGGTCCCCGTGGCGAGGACGGTGACGCGGCGCACCCCCGCCCGCCGTGCCAGCTCCACGAGCCGGGGGCCGGTGGCGAGCGGGATGACGTCGCTCCCGGTGGCGCTGAGCAGGTGGACCGCCGTGACGCCCCGCAGCGCGGGCTCGACCGTCTCGGGTTCGGTCAGGTCACCCTCGACGACCTCGACGTCGCCGGGCAGGTTCGCGGCGGCGGCGTCCCTGGTCAGCGCGCGCACGCGGTGACCGCGCCTGAGGAGTTCCTCCACCACCGCGGACCCGATGGTTCCGGTCGCTCCGGTCACCAAGATCGTCATCTGCTCGCCCCTCGTCCTGGCGGGCCAGGTCTTCCGGCCCGCCGGCGGAACGTATCCGCCGATCAGGACAGGAACGGTCCTAGTTCCGGCGCCGAGGGTGCCGAGGGTGCCGAGGACGCGGTCCAGCTGGCGAGGAGGTTCATGGCCCTGCGCGACGGCGAGCCGTCCTCGGTGGTGTAGACGAACAGCGTGGTGTCCGGATCACCGGGCGGGGTGAGGGTCTCGTACTCGACGGTCAGCTCCCCGACGAGCGGGTGGCGCAGCCGTTTCGAGCCGTGCGTGCGCTGGTGGACCCGGTGCTGCTCCCACCACCGCGTGAACTCGCGGCTGTGCGCGCGCAGCTCGGCGGCCAGTTCGGCGGTCGCTCGGTCGTCGGGGTCCCGGCCGACCTCGAACCGCAGGCTCTCGACGGCGGCCCTCGCCTGGTCCTGCCAGTCCACGAACAGCGATCGCGCGTCCGGGTCCAGGAACATCCAGCGGGCGTAGTTGCGCTGTGGCGCCGGGATCTGGTCGAAGTCGGCGAACAGTGCTTTGGCCATCCGGTTCGCGGCCAGGATGTCGGTGCGGCGGCCGAGGACGAGCGCGGGTTCTCCGTCGAGGGCGTCGAGGAGCTGGTGCAGGCCCGGGCGCACGCGCTGGGCGTCACGGGCTCGGGGGCGGGGCGGCGCCGAGGTCAGGCCGATGAGGTCGACGAGGTGCGCGCGCCCGGCGGAGTCGAGTTCGAGCGCGCGGGCGATGGCCTCGACCACGGCCGAGGACGGCACGATGCGCCGGCCTTGTTCCAGGCGGGCGTAGTAGTCGGTGGACACGCCAGCCAACCGAGCGACTTCCTCCCGCCGCAGACCGGGAACACGGCGGACGCGCCCGTCGGGCGGCAGGCCCGCCCGCGCCGGGTCGACCTGCGCACGGGCGCGTCGAAGGAAATCGGCGAGTTCGCGGTTGGTGCCGGCCACGGTCCCCATTGTCGTCGAACCGCCGCACCGCCGCCTGGACCTGTGCGTCCTAGGTTGCCGCGTCCGAGCCCGCGCAGGGCGCGTGATGGGCGCCCGGAGCGGCCTCCGCTCGGACACGCTTGAGCAGTCCGGTGAACGACGAGAGAAGGAACGATCTCGTGAGCAAGGTTCTGATCGTCATGTCCGCGGCGAGCACGTGGGAGCGCACCGACGGCTCGTCCTACCCGACCGGCTACTGGGCGGAAGAGCTGGCGGCGCCGCACCAGAAGTTCGTCGAGGCCGGTCACACGGTCGACTTCGCCTCTCCAGGTGGGGTGCGGCAGCCGCTCGACCAGCACAGCGCCGACCCGGAGATCGCCGGTCCCGACTGCGCCCGCCACGTCGAGCACGCCGAGCGGGCGTTGCGGGAGTTCGGCCCGCTGCTCAAGCTCGACGAGATCGGCCTCGACGACTACGCGGCCGTGGTGCTTCCCGGTGGGCACGGGCCCGTCGTCGACCTCTACCGGGACGCCGACCTCGGACGACTGCTGGTCGAGGCCGACGTCACCGGCAAGCTCATCGGTGCCGTCTGCCACGGCCCGGCCGCTCTGCTGTCCGCTGTGGACCCGGACGGCCGGTGGCACTTCGCCGGGCGGGAGATGACGGCGTTCACCGACGAGGAGGAGCGGCTCTTCGGCACGGCTGAGGCCGCACCGTGGTTGCTGGCCGGCCGACTGCGCGAACTGGGCGCGAAGCATTCCGGCGGACCCGCCTACCAGGCGTTCACCGTTCGCGACCGCAACCTGTTCACCGGCCAGAACCCGGCTTCGAGCGGGCCGATGGCCGAGGCCATGGTTTCCGCTCTGCGCTGAGGTCAGGCCACGATCGCCTTGATCGGGATCTGGCTCACGTCGAGCCAGCGGGAGGGCGGCACGTTCTTCCAGCCGGGGCGCTGCGCGACCGGGTCGTGGACGAGCACGCTGCGGCCGTCGACACCGGCGACCGCCACCCAGTGGTCGACGCCCTGTGGGTAGCCGGGCAGCGCGCCCTTGATCGCGAGCGCGATCGGCACGCCGTGGCGCAGGTCCTCCCGCGCCGCTTGGACCAGGTGGTCCTTGGCCGCGCGCTGGTCCATCTTGTCGCCTTCGATCACGCGGTAGGTGTGGCGCTTCTGCAGCTTGTTCAAGCCGTCGCGCATGCCCCACCTGTTGGTCTCGTTGTTGGTGTAGTAGCCCACCGGCCCCTTGAGCTGCTCGACGCTCATGGAGACGCCGAGCGGCCCGAGGACCATCTTCGCCGTGGTGGGTCCGCAGGTGGTGCCGTCCGGCTGCTGCGACCACGTGACGGGGACTTCGACGCGGGACTGCGCGGAGGCGGGGGCCGGGGCGGCGATGGCGAGGGACAGCGCGAGCAGTCCCAGTACGCCGAGGTGCTTCATCGAGTGCTCCTGTGGTGACGGCGCCGTCCCCTCGTGGGACGGCGCCGTTCACGGTGCAGCGTCAAGTGCGCAGGTCAGCGTTCAGCTGAACAACTCCGCCAGGTACTTCAGCACCGGCTCGGCATCGGTGCTGATCACCGCGATGTGGTGGTCGGGCCGGATCAGCGCGACCGCGTCGCCCTCGATGCCGAAGCCCTCCGCGTGGGCTCCCGCGCGCACGGTGTCGGGGTGCGCGGCGGCGACCTGGTCCCGCGCGGCCCGGCCGGAATCGCCGAACCCGAGCACGGTGAACAGCGGTCCCGCCGCCGAGCCGGTCGGCGCGCGGTCGCCTGCCTGGAGATCGCCGAGGCTGCCCGCCGCGAGGGAGCTCCAGCGGTAGTTGATGCCGAGCCCGCTGACCTCGGTGACCGCGACGGTGTCCAGCCCGGTGCCCGGCACGTGCAGCTTCGCCATCGCCGCGTCGAGCCGCTCGGAAGAGAGGTTCAGCGTCCACGCCGCGATCGGCAGCCGCTCCTCCTGGTAGGTGTTCAGCAACGCCTGATCGGCGCGGCCGGAGGCCACCAGTGCGAGCTTCCACCCGAGGTTCCACGCGTCCTGGATGCCGGTGTTCATGCCGAGTCCGCCCGCGATCGGGTGCACGTGCGCGGAGTCGCCCGCCAGCAGCACCCGACCCGCGCGCAGCTGCTCGACCATGCGGACGTTGATCCGCCAGCTCGACAGCCAGGTCGCGTTGCGCAGCCGCATCCCACGCACGCGTGCGTGGCGTTCGAAGCGCCGTTGGAAGGACTCCAGCGACGGCTCGATCATGCTGCCGTCGTCGGCGAACTCGGGCGCGGTCTGCACCTGCCACGCCGAGGTGCCGCGGAACGGGCAGAGCATGAACGCGCCCTCGTCGTCGACCCACTGGTGCCAGTACTCGCGGTCGAGCCCGTCGAGCTCGACGTCACCGCAGATCATCGACTGCTCCCGCGCGCTCTCGCCGACGAAGGCGAGGCCGAGCAGCCTGCGCACAGTGCTGCGGCCACCGTCGCAGCCGACCAGGTGGCCCGCCTCCGCCGTGCCGCCGTCGGCGAGTTCGACCACCACGCGGTCCTCGGTCTGGGTGAAGCCGACCAGCTCCGCGCCGAACTCGACGCGCACCCCGTGGGCGGCGAGCTGCTCGCGCAGGATCTTCTCCACGCCGGTCTGGGGCAGGAACAGCGTGCTCTCGCCGAAGGGCGCGCTGTCGCTGATGTGCTTGCCGTTGAAGTACTTCCGGTACTTCTGGCCTGCCGTGCCGATCTCCGCGATCGCCGGGCCGACGCCCAGATCGGTGAGGACCTCCACGCTGCGGGCGTGCAGGGTCTTGCCGCGCGAACCGGTCTGCGGCTCGGGCGAGCGCTCCAGCACCCGCACCCGGATCCCCCTGCGGGCGAGGTCGAGTGCGAGGACAAGTCCGGTCGGCCCGGCTCCACTGATCATCACGTCGCTCATGCCGTCCAGTAAAACACAACTCGGTTATGTTTTTAACTGAGTAACGACACCTGGTAGGCTGTGGTCATGAGCGGGCTGAGGGATCTGAAGAAGGAACGCACGCGCCAGGCGCTCTCCGACGCTGCCATCGCGCTGTTCCTGGCCAGAGGCTTCGACCGGGTCTCCGTCGCCGACGTGGCGGCCGCGGCCGAGGTCTCCAAGCCGACCCTGTTCCGCTACTTCGACTCGAAGGAGGACCTGGTCCTGCACCGCGCCGCCGACCACTTCGGCGAGGCTGCCCGCGTGGTCCGCGACCGCGCGCCGGACCAGACGCCGATTTCCGCGCTGCACCAACACTTCCAGCGCGGTCTCGACGAGCGCGCCCCGACGACGGGCCTGTGCGACGCGCCGGACGTGCTCGCCTACCACCGGCTGGTCTTCGACACGCCCGGCATCGCCGTCCGGCTGCGCGAGCTCACCGCCGAGGACACCGCCTCGCTCGGCGAAGCGCTGCGCGCGGCGGCTCCGGACGACCTGATGTCCCGGCTCGTCGCCGCGCAGTACGCCGTCGTGCGCGAGATCCTGGCCCGCGAGAACTGGGCCAAGCTCGCTTCGGGGCGCACTGCGACGGACGTCCACCCCGAAGCGGCGGCGGCGGCGGACGCGGCGTTCGGTCTTCTCGCGCGAGGCGGCGCGCCTCACGGCTACTAATGGCCGATTTCACCGCAGCATGAAGTCTTTGTGCACGCGTTTCGCAATGGTTAATTTGCGCGAGGCAGTGCAGATTTCATACGTGAAAGAACTGAGGTCATCGTGTCCATGAGGTTGTTGTCCGCCGCGCTCGTGCTGTCCGCGTCTGCGGTCGGGCTTGTCGGTGCCACTCACCCGGCTGAGGCCGCACCGTTGGCGCACCCGTGCGGTTACTACGTCATCCAGAACAACGCCTATTACAACCACTGCGGTTCGGGGAACGTGACCATCCACATCGAGAAGCTGTTCGGTGACAAGGAACAGTGCGTCACCCCGGGCCACACGCCGATCGGCCTCCAGCCGTTCACCACGTTCGCCTATTACGTGAGGCCGTGCTGATCGCCTGATCCCGCCGGGATTTGCGCGTCTTCAAAGCCACCCAACCCCCCTCCCGGCAAGGGAGCGGGGGTTGTGGCGTCTTGAGGCATCACGAGCGGGCGAGGCGCACCGCTGAGGCGAGGAAGAACAGGCCGCCGACGGTGGCGTAGCCGGCAAGCGTGGTCAGCGAGGCGTCGGGCTGCGCGGCCTGCAGGACGAAGTACGTTCCGACGATCGCGGACAGGCCCCCGCTGAGGATCATCGCCCACTGGCCGCCGAGAGCGCGGCGGCTGAGGCCGACGGCGAGCTGGACGAGGCCCGAGACGATCGCCCAGATCCCCCACACGCGCAGGACCGCCGGGATGCCGGAGGTGACCGCGACGGCGAGGCCGATCCCGGCGAGTCCGCTGATCGCGATGTTCACGTACAGGCCGAGCGCGGGCTTGGCGCCGCGCGACGAGCGAAGGTCGACGACGGCCGCGAGGACGTCGAACAGGGGATAGGCCACGAGCAGCGCAATGCTGAGCGGGCCGAGCGTCGACGCGCTGGTGAACAGCAGTCCGGCCCACACGAGCGCGAATCCGAAGCGGAGGAAGTACAGGCGCCGCAGCGGGACGGCGGGCGCGGCGGTCGTGGTGGCGCTCACGGGGGCTCCTTCGACGGTAGGGAGAACGTTCGTTCTGTCGAGAGCGTGGCACGCGGACGCGAGCCACGTCAAGACCGAACGTTCTCCCTCCTGCTATCGTGGTGACCGTGACGAACGTCCAAGGGCAGGTCTCCGAAGCGCGGTCCCGGCTGCTCGCCACGGCGACGCGGATCTTCTACGCGGAGGGCATCCACTCCGTCGGCGTCGACCGGATCGTCGCCGAGGCGAAGGTGACCAGGGCGACGCTGTACCGGCACTTCCCCGGCAAGGACGACCTGATCGCCTGCTACCTCAAGGAAGCCGACCAGGCCATCCGGAGCCAGGCGGCCGCCGTCGCCGCCAAGGGGATGTCGGCCTCGGACACCCTGTGGGCCGTCGCCGAGTCGATCGCGGAGAGCATCCGGTCCCCGGGCTTCAGGGGGTGCGCCTTCCTCAACGCCGCGGCGGAGTACCCCGACCCCGAGCACCCCGTGCACCAGGCCGTCCTCGCGCACCGCCAGTGGTTCGCGCAGATGATCACCGACCTGCTCGCGCGCGTCGGGGACACGCCCGCCGAGCCCGCCGCGCGGCACCTCGTCCTGCTGCGGGACGGCGCGATGGCCACCGGCTGCCTCTCCGATCCCGAGCCGATCTGCGAGACCTTCCTGTTGGGAGTCGAAGGCCTGCTGCGGCTCCGCGCCGCCGCGTGAGGTTGTTTTCGTGAATCACCGGGCACGGCGCCGGAGCTACCGCTAGCCTCCGCCGCCGTGAAGACGAGCATCGCCGTCGCTGTGCTGCTGGGCGTCGTGCCGGCACCAGCGGCTGAGACCTACGACGAGTTCTCCATGCTGAGCGCCAAGTCCGCCGGGATCGTGGTGGACAGCGCGGGCACCCCCGCCAGCCAGTGGGCGTGGCGGCCGGAGGGCCCGGGCAAGTCGGTGATCAGGTGGGACGTGCCGTCGAACTGGAACCGGCCGGGCGACGGGCAGGAGCACTTCGTCCGCGACGGCGACTGGCTCTACCTGGACGGCTACCAGAACCAGTCCAGCGGTACCTACAACGCGCAGCGCGTGACCTCCGAGCAGATCGGCGACGGGAACTGCGCCGACCTCAAGCCGCTGCCCGGCCACAAGGGCCAGCAGCACTACGCGCGGTGGACGATCCCGGCTCAGGCGTACTGCCTGGTCGCCGAGGGAACCATCACCACGCCGCAGGGCGTCGTCCGCTTTAAGCACCAGCAGGTGTGGTCGCCGCCGACGACCTGCCAGACGCGGTTCCACGGTGCCGTGCGCTGCGTCCGGCAGGTCGAGCGCTGGTGGGACGACAACGGGCATCCCTTCCAGCTGCGGATCGAGCGCTCCCAGGACCTCGGCAAGGGACTGGGCATGGGGTTGGCCATCCACTCCACGGTCGGCGGCGGCAAGCCGATCGACTGGCGCGCGGATCTGCGCAACGTCTGGACCTGGACGTAGCGGCGGTGAGCGACCTCGCGGAGTCCTGGCGTCTGATCGACGCCTGGCTCGCGCGGAACGCGCCGTCGGAGCTCGCGCTCCTCAATCCGCCTGCCACGCCCGGGGAGATCCAGGCGGCGGAACGGGCTCTCGGTGCTCGGCTGCCCGCTGAGCTGACGGAATCCCTGCTGTGCCACAACGGGATGTCCGCCTGGACGACGATCTTTCCCGAGCAGTCGCCGCTGTCGGTGAGCGGGCTCGTGCAACAGTGGCGGACGTGCATGGACATCGCGGGGGAGAACGACGGCCTGACCGCTCGCCCGTGGGACGAGCAGCCGTGGTGGCACCCGCTGTGGGTTCCCTGGGCGGGAAGCGCGGGCGGCTCGGTCCAGGTGATCGATCTGCGACCCGGCCCCGGCGAGGGGCGCCTGGGCTGGGCGGGGCACGGCGGTGGCGGTGACTTCACCGATTCCTGGCCCGATCTGGCGAGCCTGCTGCGCGCGGTCGCCCGGGCGCTGCACGAGGGCGGAGACGTTCGCGGGCTGTGGCCGTACCTCGCTGCCGACGGCGCGCTGTGGTGGGACGAGCAGGGGAGCGTGGAACTCGACGGCCGACCCTTGACCATCGCCCCGCGTTCTGGTGTCTATTAATCGAACCGCGTTCTTTCCTTTTGTGTCAGCGTTTTTGTGGAGTTCGTTCTCGAACGTGGCTGTCCGTTTACTCGAATGGCGGTACCGGTGCTGGTTTGCGTGCGCGAACGTCGAATGGCATCGCCCGTTGTGGTGCGGAAACCGGGGGGTCTCCGCGGGGCGATGAGCAGACCTAGGGGGAATGGTTCTCATGCGCAATCGCACGATGAAGATCGTTGTCGCGGTGTCCGCGTTCGCGGTGGCTCTCGCCGGGCCCGCCGCCGCGGCGGAAACCGGGGAAACGGCTCCGCAGTCCGCGCTGAGCGAGGGCAGCGGCACGGTCGAGGTGATCGCCACACCGGCCCCGGGCGCTCCTGGCGCCCAGGCGGTGATCCGCTGTGTCGGCGGAACGGACAACCCGCACAAGTCGCACACCGATCCGCGGCGGGCGAACGTGCACGTGAACATCACGTGCTCGGCGAACGTCGCCAGGATCGCGGTGCGGGGCGCGATCTACCGCGACGGGGCGCTCGCGGGCACCTCGGCCCGCAACCACGTCACGACGGGGCGCAAGAGCGCGGCCAACCACGCGAACACGGCCTGCCGCAACAACCACCTCTACGGGAGCTGGGTCGGCGGGGAGATCACGTTCCCGCCGAACTACGTGCCGCCCACCGGGAAGATCTCGGCGTTCGGCAGGTCCGCCCGGATCACGAACTGCTGATCGCATGACGGCACAACCGGTACCGGCGGCGACCGCTCGCGCTTCGGCGTGGGTGGTCACCGCCGCCGACCGCGTTTTCGGCGGCACGGTCGGAGATCTCGTGCCCGTTCGGTTCCCGGCCTACGCGCGGGTGTTCCACCCGGCCCTCCGCGTCGGTGCTCCGGTCCGGTGGAGCGAGGTGGCCACCGCGCACGGCCGCGCGATGCACCCGCTCGCGCAGTGGGCGCAGCTGAACCCGCCTTCGCCCGGTGAGACCTCGCGGCCCGAGCAGTGGGGCAGCGACCTCCGGCCGATCACCGCTCGGCTGGCGGTCTGGGACGAGGAGCCCGTGCTCGGGTCGATGCCCGCGATGGTCGCCGCCGAGCTGGTCTCCGTGCTCACCAAGCACACCAGGACGCCCGGCCGGTGCTGGTTCGCGGTGTGGGACGGCTACGGCGCCCTGTCCGCGCGGTGGCGCGCCGCGCCGTCCTTCGAGCTGTTCGGCCGCGACATGGCACTGCTGTCCGGCAGCATCGCCTCAGCAGCTTTCTCTTTGTCCGACAAGCCTTTCGAGGATCTGTACGCCAATATGTGGTGGCCGAGCGACCACTCGTGGTGCGTGGCGACCGACGTGGACATGATGACCACCTACGTCGGCGGCAGTGCCGAAGCGGTCGAAGCTCTGGTGCGCAACGACTTCCTGGAAGTGCTGCCCGCGGCGGCCGAGCACTCGGTGACGTGGGACTCCGACACGGTCAACCACGCGAGGCCCTGAACGCCGGGCCGCGCTGGCGGTGCTGCGCCGGTCAGCGAATGATCGGATCGGTTCGCCACGGTCGGGCGCGCGCGGGGTGCGCTCGGTCAGGGTTGAGGTCGAAGGGAGGCCACATGATCTCGGCACTCAACCGGCTCGTCGATCTCGTCGAGGAGCACCTCGGCGAGGAGTTCGACCTCGCCGGATTGGCCACGGCGCTCGGCACGACCGAGTACCACCTGCGTCGGATGTTCTCGTCCTTGGCGGGCATGCCGCTGTCGGAGTACGTGCGCCGGCGCCGCATGACCGTCGCCGCCGCGGACGTCGTGCGCGGCGAGGACGACCTGCTGGGCATCGCCGTCCGGCACGGCTACGGCTCGACCGAGGCGTTCGGGCGGGCGTTTCGGGCGGTGCACGGCGCCAACCCCGGTGACGTCCGCCGTGACGGTGGCCCCCTTCGCACACAACCGCAGCTCAGGTTCCGCCTGACCGTTGAAGGGAGCACCCCCATGGACACCCGCATCGCCGATCACCCCGCGTTCCGGCTCGTCGGGCACGCAACGCGTGTCCCGCTGATCCACGTCGGCGTCAACCCGCACATCCAGCAGCACATCGCCGCGCTGCCGCAGGAGGAGCACGCGCGGCTGAAAGCGCTCAGCGACACCGATCCGCGTGGTCTGCTCCAGGTCTGTGACGACCTCGACCCGGACGGCACGGAAGGCACCGAGCTGACCTATCTGCACGGGGTCGCCCTCGCTGAGGGCACGCCGGCTCCCGATGACCTGGACGTGATCGAGGTCCCAGCGGGCAGGTGGGCGGTCTTTCGCACCTCAGGGGCTTATCCGCAGACGTTGCAGAGCACCTGGGCGGCGACCGCGACCGAGTGGTTCCCGTCGAACCCGTGGCGCCTGCGGCCGGGCCCCTCGATCGTCACGGTCCTGGACCGCTCGGCGGACTTCAGCTCCGCGACGTGCGAGCTGTGGCTGCCGGTCGAGCCGAGCTGACCTCGCCCGTCAGCTGATCAGGAGGGTGGCGAGCGCCGGGCCGAAGGCGCCGCCGAGCTGGTAGCACAGCGTCAGCAGGCCGAGCGCGGCCGGCCGGTCGGCGCTCGGCGTGGCCCTGCCGAGAACTCCGGCGTACCAGGCCATCCCGGCGGTGGCGGCGAACACGGCGAACCCCGTCGCCGCCGCCACCGCGGAGGGCCAGGTCGTGATCAGCGGCAGGGCCGCGCCGACGGCTCCGGCGGTCATGATCACCGGGCCGAGCCGGGACGCGTACCTCGTTGCCAGGAGCGAGGCCGTGGAGCCAGCGGCCAGCGCGATGAGCGTGATCATGCCGATCCGGTCGCTGGACCACTGCGCTCGCAGGAGCAGCGGCACGGTGTAGAGCACCGCGAAGTAGGCCGTCGACAACGCGCACGCCGCCGTCGCCGCGACGCGGAAAGCGTGTGATCGCAACACTTTTCGTGGAACGAATCCCTCGGGGCGCAGCGTGACGTTCCGGGCGAGCAGGACGCCCATCGCCGCGCCCGATGCCAGGCCTGCCACCGGAAAGCGCGGGACGAGCACCAGTGCGCTGGCCAGTCCCAACACCAGCACGAGGCCGACGGAGTCGCCGGCGCTCGTGCCGACGGGGTCGTGGTGCTCGGGTAGGCGGCGCAGGACCGCGGGCACCGCGAGCAAGGCGAGCAGGGACAGGCAGAGCGCGACGCGCCAGGAGAACTCTGACAGCGTTGAGCCCGCCAACGGTCCGAAGGCGCCGACGAGCCCCACACCGGCGGTGATCGCGCCGGTCCGCCGGGGTGTCGCGGCGAGCCCGATGGCGAGCGTGACCAGGCCGCCGCCGCCCGCGGCCTGCGCGGCCCGCCCGACGAGCAGGACGAGCAGCGTCGGGGCCAGCGCGACGAGCAGCGTGCCGAGCAGGACGAGTGCCGCGTTGACGAGGACCGCGACACGGGGACCTCGGGAGCGCAGAAGCCCTGCGGTCAGGGGCGTGCCGACGACGGCGGCCCAGCCGAACGCGGTGGCGGTCCACGTCGCGTCGGCGACGGAGACCTGCAGCTCACGCGCCAGATCGGGGATGGCGGTGGTCGCGCTGTTCGCGCTGAGCGAGGTCGGCGTGGCGAGCAGGGCGAGGGACAGGACGGGTACCCGCCGGTCGCGGGAAGTCGGAGCGGCCATGCCGCCAAAGTACACCGACTAGTGCAAATTCTGCACTGTATGGTTTACTTCGGACGGCTGAGCGATCCGAGAGAACGGAGAAGGACATGCGCGAGCTGAACGTCCTGGCGGTGTCAGGCAGCCTGCGGGCGGGATCCCACAACACCGCGCTGCTGCACGCGGCCGCCAAGCTCAACCCCGGCGGGCTCGTGATCGAGATGGAGCGGGATCTCGGCCGGATTCCGCTCTACGACCAGGACCTGGACGCCGCAACGCCGCCTCCGCCGGTCGCGGCGCTGCGAGCGCGGGTCGCGGCGGCCGACGCGCTGCTGATCGCCACGCCGGAGCACAACGCCTCGATTCCCGCAGTGCTGAAGAACGCCATCGACTGGATCAGCACCGCGCCCGGAGGCCTGCTGCTCGGCAAGCCGGTGGCCATCGCGGGCGCTTCTCCCGGTCCGTTCGGCTCGGTGCGCGCGCAGCTCGCCCTGCGCCAGATCCTCGCATCGGTCGGAGCGGAGGTCGTGGTCAAGCCCGAGGTCACCGTCTTCCGGTGCGACACACGCATCGGCGAAGACGGCGTTCTCGCCGACCCGTACACCGCGGACCTGCTCCGTGACCTGCTCGGCGCGCTCGCCCGCAAGGCAAGCCGAAGCCTCGTAGACTGCACCGAGTAGTTTCGTTCAAGGGAGGCGTCGTGGCCGCTGGGCAGCCCGAATCGCACGGCAGGCCGGAGAAGCGGCGGGCGATCACCCGCGCCGCCCGCAAGGTGTTCGGCCGCGAGGGCTACACCCGCGCCAGCGTCGACGCGATCGCGGCGGAGGCCGGGGTCTCGAAGCGGACGATCTACAACCACTTCGCCGACAAGGAGCGACTGTTCCTCGACGTCGCCCTGGAGGGCGCCGACGAGGTCACCGCCGCGATCGCCCAGATCGTGGACCGGCACCTGCACAAGATCGTCGACCTGGAGCAGGACCTGATCGACTTCTCCCTGGACCGGGTCGCCGCCGTCACCGCGTTCCCCGACCACTTCGCGCTGGTCCGCGCGATCGAGGCGGAGGCGGCCCGCATCCCGGGCCCGGTGCTCAAGGCGTGGGTCGACGCGGGCCCGCAGACCGCCCACCTGCGCCTGGCCCCGCACCTGCGCCGGATCGCCGACCGCGGCCTGCTGGAGATCGGCGACGCCGAGCAGGCCGCCGCCCACCTGACTCTGCTCACCATCACCGACGTCAACCAGCAGACCTTCTACGGTGCCGTCCCGCTGGCCCCCTCGGAGATCAGCAGGATCGTCACGGCCGGGGTGCAAACGTTTCTCCGCGCCTACCGGATCTGACGGCGCTATTCCGGCGTTCTCGGGAAATTCGCGAAAAACTGCCAAGATCTTTCTTGTTCGGTGAATCGGTCTGGGCTCGCACTTTTCAGGTGTGCCTGAATGCGCTGACGTTCTTTTCCTTCGTGGCTACCGTTCTGGCTGATCAGCTCGTCCGGTGGAAAGGGAGCTTCATGCGCAGAAGACTTCGAGCCGCCATCGCGGTCGCGGCGGCGATCGTCGCCACGACGTCCGTCGTCACGCCCGCGAGCGCGAACCCGTCGGTCCTCGGCCCGTGCGGATACGACGAGTCAACTCCCGTCGGCCAGCCCGAGCACCGCCGTGATGCCAAGTACCACCACTGCGGCGACCACACTGTGAGCGTCCAGATCTACGTCGACCTCGCCACGCGGCCGGACTACACCTTCTGCACCCAGCGCATCCTCACACCCCATTGGTATTACCTCGGCAGTGCGAACGCCGTCAACTATGCCAGGTACACCGGCGTCCTCTGCTGACATCCGGTCTGATGGGAGGAATCACCGGTGGCCTGGTTCAACCAGGAGATGGCGCAGTACCGAGGCGAAATCTTCCGCACGAGCCGGTCAGAAGTCGCGGCCGGACACATCTGGATCATCCAGCTCCGTGACCGGACATATGCGCAGGACGGTTTCGAACAGCTCGGCGACGTCCGCCTCAAACAGGTGCCGATAGCCGAGCTCGACGCCTGGTACCGCGACCGCACGACGGCGACCTGGCGAGGGCAGCCCTTCGCCGTGTCCGGTATCCATGCCGGCAGGGCGAGCGTGGACTACCTCGGCAGGTCGCCGCTGTGGGCGAGGAGCAACGGGCTGGAGGGCAACCAGCGCGACGGCTTCTGTGGCAAGGTCAACTCCGACGAGCTGACGGACGTCCAGGTCGAGCGCATCGACCAGTTGGCTCGGTGGAGGGAGAAGCACGCGGGATGAGCACCCCACGGGCGGCGGATATCGGGCCGGAGACGATCCTGTGGAAGGCGGTGCACCCCGCGCTCGCGCAGCTGTACCTCGGCAACGTCGCCGTGCCCGGCAAGTTCGAGCCGCACCGCGCGGCCGGGGTCGTCGTCCAGGACCAGGACTTCCCGCAGGCTCTCGGCCTCGACGAGATCGAGGGCTGGCCGACGGGCACGCAGTACGCGTTGCGCTTCTCGGTCCACACCAAGGAGATCTTCGACGGTGACGTCATGGAGCTCACCGAACTCGCGGCCGGTACGGAGCTGTGGCGGATCGAGCCGGACTCCGAGCGGCAGAGCGTCGGCGAGTACGTCAACCGCCAGGTCGGCTGGACTCCCACGGGCGACGTCGGTTTCGGGCCCGGACGGTTCTGGAGCGCGCCGGTACCGCTGCGCACGACCGTCCGACGTGGACTGATCGGCCGCTACCGCGATCAGGACTTCGACATCGACTTCGCCGCCACTCCCGGCTCCGTGCTGTTGCACCCGCTGACCGGTGAGGCCGCGCCGCCCGAGTTCACCGAGCGGGTGCTGGAGGTGCCCGCCACGGCCGTCCAGGGCCTCGGGCTCGCGCGCAAGCTCTGCACCCACCGCGACGCCGAGTTCGAGATCATCGGCGTCATCGGGGACCACGCCGTGCTGCACTTCGTCGGCGAGAACCACGAGACGGCCCAGCACCTCGGTCTGTCCGAAGTGGACTTCCGGCAGTGGCGCGCCTTCGTGCACCGCAACGCGCTCCACGACATCCGCGACGAGTTCCGCCCCCTGTGAAGCCCACTCCGACCGAGCGGCCACGTGCTTCCGGGGCAGCGGAGTCGTTGCCGGGGACGTCGTGCCCGGTGCCTCGGAGGTCGTAGGACACTGCGTCCCATCCGGAGTCCTCGGGAGCGCTACCTTCCGGGCCGGGACTACCGGCCGCCTTGCTCGTGACGGGCGTCCAGCGCCGCCGACATCAGCGTGGCCGCCTTCGCGGCCGCTGCGGCGGCACTGTGGAGCTGGGGCAGCAGGCGCCCGGGATCAGCGGTGCAGTCGCTCCGGAGCGCAAGGTCGATGAACGCCGCCCAGTGCTGTTGCGCTCGTGCGTCGGGTATCCGGAAGTGGCGTTGCGCGCTCCGAGCGATCTGGCCCAGGTCCGCGCAGATCGGTTGCAGCGCAAGGGCTTTCTCCGTGCCCGCCGCGATTCCGCGCACGGTGGTGACGAGTCGCGCGGTGTTGCCGATGATGCTCCGGCTGAGGTCCTCGCCGCCGCTTTGCAGCCAGGAGTACACCTGGAGCGCGTGCAACCGGGGAGTGGGCGGCCGGTCGGTGGGGCGCGCGAACAACGCCGCCGCGCCGATGACACCGGGCTTACCGTTGCCCTGACTCGACTGCATGACTCCGGCCACCGCGATCGCGACGGCCGCCGCGCACAGCACTGCGACTGCTCGACGGCGTCCGGCCAGCCCTCGCGGGTTCCAGGGAGGCGGGGGAGCGGGAGTGCGCCTGCGCAGTCCCGCGACAGCGGCGACGGCGAGCGCGATGAGTCCCGCGCTCACGACGAGCGGGGTGAGGACGAGCTTGAACGCCAGGCCGGTCACGGTGGAGTGCACGCCGCAGGTCGGCTCGACCGTGCGCAAAAGCGGCACGCATCCGTCGACCGAGGTCAGCACCAGCATCCCGGCAAAGCCCACGACG
Source organism: Allokutzneria multivorans (assembly GCF_039537405.1). Classification (NCBI taxonomy): domain Bacteria; kingdom Bacillati; phylum Actinomycetota; class Actinomycetes; order Pseudonocardiales; family Pseudonocardiaceae; genus Allokutzneria; species Allokutzneria multivorans. Next base: position 255,557 of record NZ_BAABAL010000004.1, read on the forward strand.
GCCGCTGTTTCGGCCGCGATCAACGCGACGACGAGTCGGTACGCGCCGACTCGCGCTGAGGCCACGGCGGCGAAAACGGTCCCGGCGACCAACGCCACGAAGATCCCCGCCACGTAGGCCAGCACGAACAGCGCACCCGTGCCCGGCGCCACGGGGAGCCAGGTGTGCAAATACGCCTGCCAGCCGATGATCGCCACGCAGGCCAACGCGCCGCCGAACAGGCCGGGCAGCAGAACGCGCCGCAGCGGCGGCACACCGGTGCTTCCGACGAGAACCGCGCCGGTGTCGTCGAGCGAGGACCGGAGCCATCGCGGTGTCCCGTCCGGCGGCCGGCTCGCCCACACCAGCAACGGCACGACCCACGAAGCGCCTATCGCAGTCAGCAGCAGCATCGGCTCCGACAGCCCCTGCAACACGGGGAACAGCGTCGAGAACACCCACAACAGCGGGCCGTACCCGGAGGCAGCCTGGCCGAGCTGACCGGTGAGGACGGCCTGAATTTCCGTTGTGCCATAAGGCCAACCCGACGCGAGCAGCACACCGTCGCCGCGCCACCACACCAGCCACGAGGCCATCGCCAGCCAAGCCGCTCCCAGCGCGGAGGCCACCACCAGGCGGCCCGCGGGGCCGCGTCGCCCGGCTGTCCACAGCTGAGCGCACTCGCCGATCCACCAGGTCACGACCACGCCCGCCGCGACGACGAGCAGGAGAGCTTCGGGGTGTGCGGGTATCCACTCGGTGACCGCCGTGCGGTGGAGGAACAGTTCGCCGAAGGCCAACCCGATGCCCAGCCACAGCCCGGCGAGCGCGCCGGAGGGAGCGGGTCGCGAGGCCTGCGCCGAGTGCTCCACCGCCCGCCACAAGGCGAATCCGACCGCTCCGACGGCGAGACCGGACGGGAGCAGCGGCAGCAGCTGCGCCAGCCAGCCGAGGACTTCGCTGTCGCGCGGGAAGAAGGGCACGACGTAGGACTGGAGCTGCGCGTCGACCAGGATCACGGCGACGCCGACGAGGAAGACCGGCAGCGCCCGCACCCCGAACAGCGCCCCGGAGTCGGCGAGCGCGGCTCGGCGCAGGTCCACCCGGGGATGGGTGCGCCACAGCTCCGCGAAGGCCGCGACCACCCGGCGAGGACGCCCGGCTGGTTCTTCCACGGCCCAGGCGCTGGACTCGGCACCCCACCGCGTCGCGGCGACGTCGGCGTGCACCTCCCGACTGCGCAGCACCTCCAGCTTCGCCAGGTGGACCAGCAGCACCATCAACGCGGCGAGCAGGACGCCGCGCACCACGAACGCGGTGTCGCTGGACCACGCCGAGCCCTGGATCAGCGACACCACCATCCACCCGGTGTACGGCAGCAGCACCAGCCCGAGGAACACCCGCCAGAGCGCCACCGTGGCGTAGGTGAGCGTGATGTCGCCGTGCCGGATGTGCGCCAGCTCGTGCAGCAGCACGGCGCGGAAGCGCTCCGGCTCAGTGCTCGCGCACACCAGCATTCCGGCTGAGAGGCACACGATCGGTCGGCGGTTGCTGCCGAACACCACCGCGTCGGCTCGCGCCCTGAGCGGCTCCACGACGACCTTCGGCACCTGGCGCAGACCAGCCGTCTCGCTCGCGGCCTCCACCATCCGCAGGATCTCTCCGGAGGGGTCGCTCGCCTCCAGCGGCCTGGCGCGACGGGTGCGAAGCAGCCGCGCGGGCAGCGTCAGGAAGAGCACCACGGCGCCGACGACCACCGCGACCGGCCACCCCGCGGCCGTCCACCACGGGGGCGAGGGGCTGAAGCGCCGCCGGCACTCGTCGACGGCGGCGAACTGGTCCATGAGCGCGAGCTTGATCTGGAGGATGCCCGCGTCGGGATCAGCGCCGCCCGCCAGCTCGCACAACCGGGTGCTCGCGCCGGAAAGGCCGTCGAGGACCGTCGACATCAGCGCCCCGCTCGCGGCGACGACGAGCACCATCAGCAGCGCGAAGCGGACCGTGGTGCCCACGCCCATGACCCGCTCGTCGGCATCGATCACCGCATCCAGTGTCCGGATGCACCTCGCAGGAGCAAGGGCGTGGCCAAGAAGTGGTGCACACGCCAGGAAGGTCGTGGGCCTGCGGAGCGGCGGGATTCACGTTTCTGCCGTGGGTGAAGTCGCTACCTCCGGGTGCGGGGGTTCTCTAGCTTTCGGGCGGTTCCACTCGATCTCCGACAACCCTGCGATGTTCGCGATCGCTCGACACCAAGGCGGTTTCGTGTCCCCTGCGAGAATCAGTCGGCGTTCCCTGCTGGGCACCGCCGCGGTCGGCGGAGCCCTCGCCGTCGTCCCCGGCACCGCGAGCGCGGCCGACACCGCGGTCCTGCCGCCGGTCGACCGGATTCCGCCCCGGTCACGCCTGGTGGACTACGAGATCGTCGAGCTGGCCGCGCTGCTGCGGGCGGGCAAGGTGTCCAGCGTCGAGGTCACGCAGGCCTACCTGGACCGCATCGCCCAGCTCAACGGCCCCTTCGAGGTCTACGGCGACAACGGCCTGTACAACGCCTTCGTCCGCATCGACGCGGCCGCCGCGCTGGCCGCCGCCCGCGCTGCCGACGAACGGCTCAACGCCTTCCGCCGCAAGGGTGAGCCGGTGCCGCTGCTGTGCGGGATCCCGATGGGCATCAAGGAGACCGTCGGCGTCAAGGGCATGGCGTCGCAGAACGGCACCCGGGCCTTCGCGGGCAACCGCGCGCTGCGGGACTCCACCGTCGTCGCCCGGCTGCGCGCAGCGGGCGTGGTGCCGCTGGGCATGACGATGTGCTCGGAGTTCTCCGACACCATCGTCGGCACCTTCTCCGGCAACGCGTGGAGCCCCGCCCACATCCCCGGCGGGTCGAGCCAGGGTTCCGGCGTGGCCCCGGCCGCCCGGCTCGCCGCGGCCTGCCTCGGCGAGGAGACCGGCGGCAGCATCATCTTCCCGGCCGCGGTCAACGGCGCCACCGCGATCAAGCCCTCGCCGGGCGCCGTGTCGGCCGCAGGCGTGATGCCGCTGGTCCCCGGCTACGACGTCGTCGGGCCGATCGGCCGCTCGGCGCGGGACTCGGCACTGGTGCTGAGCGCCCTCCTGGGCCCGGACCCGGTCAACGACCCGCAGACGCTGGCGGCGCCGAACCCGTTCCCGGCCATCCCCTCCGTCCCGCGCGTGGGCAAGAAGCCGTTGCAGGGCGTGACGATCGGCATCCCGCAGACCGACTGGATGTACGTCAACTACGAGCTCAAGGCCGGTGTTTCCCCGCAATCGCTCTACGGCGCCGAGCACCGGCAGATCTTCACCAGGCTCGGCGAGCAGCTGCGAGCACTGGGCGCGCGGGTCATCGAGTTCCCCGGCCTGGACATCACCGACCCGAAGGTCAACCCCTACGTCGGCTCCTCCGACGTTCTGGCCACTGTGGACGGTTCGCCCATCTCGCCGTCCAGCGCGGTGATCCACGCCAACAGGTACGAGGTCCGCTACGCCGACGCCGTCGCCGAGTTCTGCGCGAGCGGGGTCCCGTCTGCGGAGTCCGTCGCCGCCCTCACCGCCTGGTACGGCCGCCGTTCTCCCACCGAGACCGCGCCCACCTTCGCCAGTGCCAGCCGCCTGACCGGCGGTATCACCTCCTCCGTGCGCTACGAGGGCGAGCAGCGGCGGCGAACGCTCATCGCCAACTACACCAAGGCGCTCGCGGACTCCGGCGTGGACTTCATGCTCGTCATGAGCGTCGCCGACGTCATCGGCAGGCGCGCCGGGCCCGAGGTGAGCCTCCCGGTGATGCGCGCCTTCTACCAGGTGCCCAACGCGCTGGGCTGGCCCATGGTCAGCTTCCCGGTCGGCTTCGCGCGCGGGCTGCCGGTGTCGGCCCAGTTCTGGGGGCCGCGCTTCTCCGAACCCGCGATCGTCCAGGCGATGATCGACTACCAGGCGCACCACCCCGAGCACCACACGGCCGCGCCGCTGGACCCCGCCGCGGTCGATCGCAAGGTCGTCCCGAAGCCCGCTCCGCTGCCGCCCAACGCGCCGACCAACGACCCCGTCCGCACTGACGAGCTCATCCGCAAGGCGATGGGCCGATGAGCACGCCACGGCCGCAGGAGCCGTTCTTCACCACCGCCTTCGGCACGCCGGTCAACGTCTCCATGGTGTCGCGCAACCCCTCCCCGAAGGACGGCGAGTCCTTCACCGTCCCCTGGCGGGCCATGCTCGGCACGATCGTCCTGCCGCACAAGCAGAAGGACCCGCGCTGACGACTGGGGTCACCATGTCAACCGTCTCGAACGGGGCGTGCGACATGGTGACCCCAGCCCAGCCGACCCCGTAGTTCTCCGAGCACCCCAACGCCCCGAACGGCCCCTTCGGGTACTTCAACGCCCCGAACGCCCCTTTCGGGTACTTGGGCGCCCTGAACGGCCCCTTCGGGTACTTCAACGCCCTGAACGGCCCTTTCAGGTACTTGGATGTCCCGAACGCCTCTTTCGGGTACTTGGGCGCACCAAACGGGTCGTTCAGGGAGTTCAACGCACTGAACGGGTCGTTCGGGTACTTCGGGCGTGGCCGGAGTGCGTGGCGCGGTGTTCGGGGCGGTGTCCGGCACATCGCCACGTTCGCCGGTCTTCAAGACCACCCAACCCCCGTCCCGGCGGTCTTCAACGACGGCAAACCCTGGTGGAGCGCTGGGTTTGCGGTGGTTGACGATGATCGAAACGGGGGTTTGGGGGTCTTGAAGACTGCCCAACCTCGGCTCCGGCCCGGCGGAAAGTGATCGACGAGGCGGTGGCGGGGCTGCTAGCGTGCCCGAGTCCGTGACACCGCTCCAGGAGGTGAGACCCATGACCGCTGTACGCACGTGGGTGCTCCCTCGCTTCGTCACGGTCCGGCGACCGAAGTAGCTGTCGCCGGGAGCGCCTGGACATCAAGGCACTCCCGAAAGGCGACAACTCATGGAATCTGCGCAGTCCGCCGGAACAGCGGCGGTGATCACGCGGGTCGCGGAGCACCAGTGGCAGGCCGTGGAGGACGACCGCGTGGTCGGCCGCGGCGACGCATCGCCCAGGCCCGACGGACGGATCTTCGTCAGCGTCGACGCGTGGCGCGGCGAGGTCTTCGACCAGCTCGTCGACGTGATGATGGCCGATCTGCCGATGCCGTTGTACACGCTCGTCGACGAGGCTGACCTCGACACGACGGCCAGGTGGGCGCGGGTCGGCTTCACGATCGGACGCCGTGAACGCGAATACCTCATGTCGATCGACGTGACGGCGGCAACGTCCTCCGGAGATCACGCTGGCCTGGTTCGCGTCGTGGTGCGGCGCAAGCACGCGCGCATCCAGCTGATCGAGGCACGCCGTGACGTGCTGGTCGACGTGCTGGCATCGTTGCACCACAAGGGAATCGAAACGGTGTCGTCCTATGTGGACGAATCTGACGCGGCAGTCGTCGCGCTGTTCGAGAGCGTCGGCGCCCGCCACACGAGCAGCAACCTGGAGCTGGTCAACGAAAGGAGCACGAACTCATGACGAAGACATCGGGCGGTATCGAAGTCGAGGGCACCGTCGTGGAGTGCCTGCCCAACGCCAGCTTCAGGGTGGAGCTGGAGAACGGGCACAAGGTGCTCGCGCACATCAGCGGCAAGATCAGGAAGCACTACATCAAGATCGTGCTGCTGGACCGGGTACTGGTGGAGCTGAGCCCGTACGACCTCACGCGCGGCCGGATCATGTTCAGGTACAGGTCGTAGCGGTCACCGGTACCGGGCGCGCAGGTGGGCCAGGTAGGCCTCGGGCCCGCCGTGCGCGCCGTCCTGCGCGCCCGGCCGAGTGATCGACATCGAAGTGCCGGTCAGTCGCACGGTGGTGGTGGCTTCGCGCGCGCCGGGAGCCGGTTCGCCGAGGTCGATCACCAGCGCGGCGTCGCCGAACATCGCGCGAGCTGACGCAGTGTCGGCGGCGGGGGCTGAACCGGTGCGGTTGGCGCTGCTCACGTACAGCACGCCGGCGTTGTCCAGCAACGGAAGCAGCGGTTGCCAGCGTGCGCCGAACAGCAGCGCCGTCCCGTCCCGGGTGGCCGGTGCCAGCCAGGACGGCGCTGTGGCGCGCACCGGCACGAGCAAGGTCACCAGTTCCTCGCGCAGCAACTCGTGCGCCATGGACGTGTCGGCGTCGATCGCGGGGAGAAGCTGCCGCCACACCGCGTCGTTGGTGACCCAGACGGCGGCGGCTTGTTCGGCCGGGCGCCGCTTGGCGAGGTTGACCGCAGCGGGCGCGGTGGCCGTGACGACATGGGTCAGCGGCAGCGGATTGGGCAGTACGACGGCGTTTCCGGCGTCGAGCGCGGTCCGCGCCGCGTCCAGTGCCGGGTTCATCGGGCCACCGCTCGCACGCCGTCGAGGAACTGGCCGAAGTCCTCGTCGCTGATCACCGCGGAGTTGCGCCGGTACACCTCGGACTTGACCCAGCGCAGCGCCGCGGCGACCTCGTCGCGGTCGAGCTCCACGCCGAGCCGTTCGGCCACGGCGCGCACGACCCGAGCACTGGCGAGGTGGGTGAGCACCACCGTCGGAGTGATGCCGAGCAGCGCCTGCGGATCATAGGGCTGGAACGTTTTCGGCCGCACGAAAGGAGTTCCGGTGGAGATCGTGCCGACTCCGGTGCCCACGATCGGCGTGGTCACCGACAGCGGGACTCCGGTTTCCGCGGACACCGCGCGGGCGATCGGCGGCAGCCGGGTCAGGTCCGGCGCAGTGCTCCACAAGCCGTCCTCACCGACAAGGTCGGCTGTTCGGTGCGCCAACAGGAACAGCAGCTGCTCGGTGGCGACCATGCCGCTGCGCTCGGCCACGCCCAGCCACGAACACGCGGCCACGCGAATCCCGGAGCGCACGGCGGCGAGCGTGTTGGCCAAGCCGAGCCCGAGATCGTTGTGCAGGTGCGATGCGAGCACCACGTCATCGCTCACCGCGCCGCGCAGCGTCGCGAACAGCCGCTCAGCCTGTTCCGGGAGCAGATCGCCCACGGTGTCCGCGACGACCATGACGCCCGCGCCCTCGGCGGTCAGCGTCTCGGAAACCTCGGCGAGCAGCGCCACCTCGGCGCGCGGCGCGTCGGCGAAGCAGATGTCCGGGACGACCTCCGGAGCACAATCGCGTGCCGCTCTCACCAACTGCGTGACGCGGCTCAACGCCTCGCGCGCGGGGACGTGCGTCATCGCGTCGGCCATCGCGTCCGAGCCGGGCACGACGATCATCACCCGCGCGTGCGGCGCACCACGCACCGCCGAGCACGCCAGCCGCACGTCGTCCAGGGTGCCTCGGCACACCGCCGCCGGGCTCACCGCGCCGCCGGCTTCGTGCGCCACCCGCCGCGTCGCGTCGAACTCCTCCGCGCACACCGACGGGAACCCCGCCGCGAACACCACGTGCCGCGCGCCGTCGTCACCGAAGATCCGCCCCTGCTCGCGGGCCAACCACACCCGGAAATCGGCGCTCATCACGGTCTTGCCCTGAGCCCCGTCGCGGGGCGACTCCTCCCACAGCACCATTTGCCCGGCCAGCGCCGCCTCACGCACCACATCGCTCACAACATCATCTCAACGTGCCGGCGAGGGGGCCGCGCCCGCCAACCGGGTGGGCCGGAAGCCACGTTCGAGTGTGACGGAGTCGATGGCGTCGGCAGGGTTCGCGGTGGCATGCTCACCGTTCGGTTCGTCCGGTGTGCGAAGGGGGCTGGCAGGGTGATCGCGGTGTGTGCGGGCTCGTTCGACCCGGTGACCGAAGGGCACGTGGACGTGATCACGCGGGCGGCGGCGCAGTTCGAGCGAGTGATCGCGCTGGTCGCGGTGAACCCGGCCAAGGCGGGTCGCTTCGCCGTTCCCGAGCGCGTCGCGATGCTGCGCGAGAGGCTGAGCGGGCTCGACCGGGTCGTCGTCGACTCCTGGGACGGCCTGCTCGTCGACTACTGCCATCAAGCCGGAGAGTGCGTGCTGGTGCGCGGTCTGCGCACGGGAGCTGACGTCGCCGTGGAGCTGGAGCTGTCGATGATGAACTCCTCGATCGGCGGCATCGACACCGTCTTCTTGCCGACGACCGTCGGCCTCGGCCACCACTCGTCGACGGCGCTGACCGAACTCAACGCCTACCGCTAGGCGTTCGCTCGGCGCAGGCGCTCATCGGCTTGGGCACCGACCGTGTCCGAGGACGCCGTTGTGGTGCCGTGCAAGGCTTCCCAGCGAACGTCGTGCAGCGCGGGCCACAGGCTGGCCGCCCACGCGATCTCCTGCTCCCGCACGGTGAACCGGTGCCCGCGAAGTTCCTGGTACGCCACGAGGAACGCCTCCGAGCTCTCGATCGGCGGCAGGGTCGCGGGCCCGGTCTTGGGGAACACCGCGCTCGCCGCCCCCACCAACGCGGCCTCGGGCTGCCACGCGAGGCTGTCCCAGTCGTGCACGATCCACACCTCGCCGCCGCGCCACCGGAGGTTCTGGGCTTCGAAGTCCGCGTGGCCCAGCACGCACGGCAGATCGGCCGCGAGCAGCCGGGAGCGCACGCGCTCGGCAGCGTCGACGGCGTAGACGGGCACGGCGCTCTGGTCCTGTGAATCGAGGAAATCGATCGCGGGCCACAAACCGGAATTCCCGTGATCCCAACGCACCCAGCGCGGGTTCGGCAGCGGAGGCGCCACCACCACGTCAGCCAGACGGCTCATCAACTGGGCGAAAACCGCCGCGTAGCGCACCGCTATCTCCGGCGAATCGCCCAGCAGCAGGTCACCGCCAGGTCGGTACTGTTCGGCGTGCACAGCCAGGTCGCCGACGCCGACGACGGGCGTCAGCGGCCGGGCACAGGGAAATCCCTGCTGTGCCAAGTGGGATTGCGCGACGAGACAGGACGCGGCTCGGCCGTCGTCCTCTCGGGCCTTCACCACGACGTCCAGCCCGTCGGCCAAACGCAGCCCGAACACCGCCGAGATCGACCGCTCCTCGAACAGCACGCTCACCGGCGCGTTCCCCAGCTGGTCCACGCACCAGGAAGGCAGCCAGCCCGGCAGGTCGTCCATCCGCATGGTGACGACTGTGCCACCGGTCGCTGCATCGCCGGAAGCAAAGCGGGAAGAAACACCGGCGGAAATGCTCGCGATTTCACCTTCGCGGGCAGGTGCTGATTTTATTGACGAGACGGTAAATGATCGACAGCGACGCGTTCGTCGACAATCTTTTGAACGTCGGTCCAGAAGTGTGCTTTTCCTTTTCGGGTTTCGATCGGCCTCCGCGGCCTCCAACGCGAACCAGACGGCCCAGGCGCAGGCGCCGATCTCGTTCGGCTGACGCGGATGCGAACCGGAGGGGCCGGGCGGGGAACAGAGCCAGGGCAGACCTCGGCGGTAGGGTTCCGGCGGGTGAACGTCGACGAGTGGTGGCCTCAGCGGGCGATCGACCTGCTGCTCGGGTCGGGGTGGTTCCCGGGGCGAGCGGCGGAGGTCTCCGGGTGGCGCGCGGAGCTGGCGGGGTGGGGCTTCGTGATGCACGAGGCGGCGGAGCGGGTGCTCACGGAGTTCGGTGGACTGCTGATCGAAGCCGACGGCGCTGGTGTGCGCCACGGCCGCTGCACGGTCGAGGTGGACCCGACGCTCGGCACGTTCTCGCCGGCGTGGGTCGAGGGGGTCGACGCGCAGGACCTGTACCCGCTCGGCGAGGTGGACAGCGGTCACGCCGCCCTGGCGATCAGCGCGCACGGCGATGTGTTCATGTTGTGGGGCAAGGGCTTCACCCGAGTCGGACAAGGCCGTGACGCCATCGTGCGACTGACCGAAGGCGACTACTGAACCGCTGCGGGCTACCGGACCGGCTCCCCCTCCTGCGGCTCAGGAGAACGCGGAGGCGCGGGCGATCGTGTGGATTGTGGTGTTCTGCTCACGGCGCAGCAGTGCCTGCTGCCAGGTCCTGCCGTCCTCGTCGCCGACCACGAAGATCTGGCTCATCACGTCAGTGGTCGAGCTCAGTGGTCGAGGTCGAGGATGACCCGCGTCGGCCCGGTGAGCACCGAGACGCGTGGGGGAGTGCGCCGGTTCAGCCCGATGCCGAAGCTGAGGTCGGCTTCGAAGTCCCCGGCCTGCGCGACCTCCTGGACGACGGCCAGCGCAGGGGTGAGCCTGCGGGGGCCGTCGTAGCGCAGCGCCCTGGCCGGATCGGTGACCTGGAACGAGTTGTCGGTTGTCGCGCCGTGCAGGGTGAGCTGGAGGAAAGCCTTGCCCTGCAATGGGACGGGCGCTCCCGAGCCGTCTTGGGTGACCCGGTCGACAAAGGAGTGGTCGTAGGTGGGCGGCGTGCCGTTGAACTCGAACACGATGCGGTCGTGGCCGGGGTGCGAGCCGACGCGGACCGAGGAGAGCACCGCCGCGCCCTCGGGAGCGGCGACCGTGCTGGGCGAGGACGGAGCGGCGGTGCTCGCCGTCGACGCCGCCGGGGTCGGAGCGGGGGTCGGAGCCGGTGGTGCCTGCTGGGTGCAGCCAGCCACGACCGTCAGGACCACGAGGCACGTGAGCGTTCGGCGCCGCATGCGGTTCTCCCTTCCTCGGCTTGCCACAGTGGATATCGGGTCTGCGCGGAAACAGTTACGTAGCTCTTTTCGGGTACGGGAACGCGAGTACCCAGACGTCGGTGTGCTGGAACATTCGGGCGCAAGTCCCCGTTTTTGCGGACGCGTCTGAACAGGTGCGTCCTGTTAGCCTCCGCGAATCTGTCTGGGGAAGGTGTGTTGGTGGGAAAGCGGTTCCTGTCGTTGGCGATCGCGGTCGCCGTCTCGTCGTCCCTCTGCGCGCCCGTCGCCGTGGCCGCCGCGCCGATCACCTGGACCGAGTGCGGAACGGAGTTCAAGGGCGAGTGCGCCGAACTCGCGGTGCCGATCGACTGGGCGAAGCCGGGCGGCGAGAAGTTCGGCCTGGCGATCGGCCGGTTGCCCGCGCTGAATCCGAGCAAGCGCATCGGTGTCCTGTTCGCCGGGCCCGGTGGTCCTGGGCTCTCCGGGATCGACCGGTACGTCATCGGGCGCCGCATTCCCGACGACAGCCCGCTGCGCCAGTACTTCGACATCGTGAGCTTCGACCCGCGCGGTGTCTCGCGCAGCCACGAGATCCGGTGCAGCGCGGAGTTGCTGAACGAGCCGCGGTGGGAAGTTCCGAAGAACGAGGCGCAGTTCCAGAGGCTCAAGGACATCAACGCCGCGCTCGCCGCGGACTGCCGCAAGCACACGGGGCCGCTGTTCGACCACGTCGACACGGTCAGCGCGGTCCGCGACATCGACGCGGTGCGCGCCGCGCTCGGTGAGGAGCGGATCTCCTTCTACGGCTCCTCCTACGGCACGATGCTCGGCCAGCAGTACGCCGAGCTGTTCCCCCGCAGGCTTCGGGCGAGCGTGCTGGACTCCAACGTGGACCACAGCATTTCCTCGGCCTACGAGTACCTGCGGACCACTGCCGAGGAGTTGGAGCGTTCGCTCGGCGAGTTCGCTGGCTGGTGCGCTCGCACTGCCGCGTGCGCGCTGCACGGGCGGGACGTGGTGGCTGTCTGGGACGGGCTGCACGCCAGGGCGGTGGCGGGGAAGCTGCTCGACCCGGACAACGGCCAGCAGGTCAGGCCGGAGCCGTTGCGCGGCAACCTGGACGCGTGGATGTACACGCCGTCCCGCGACTGGTCCAAGCTGGCCACCTACCTCGCGAAGCTGGACGGAGCGGCGGGGACCCGCGTGGCGGCCCCGGCCGCGGAGACCAGGCAGTACAGCCACCATGCGATCTGGTGCTCCGATTTCCGTTGGGATGTCAGCGGTTTCGCCGAGTTCGACGCGCACCTGAAGCGAGTGGAGCGCGAGGTCGCGCCGCACGCAAAGCTGTCGCCGTTCTGGACGGACGTGGGCTGGTGCCTCGGCTGGACCGGGCCGGTGAACAACCCGCAGCACAAGCTGAAGGTCAAGGACGTTCCCGCGATCCTGATGACCACCTCGCGCTTCGACGTGGCCGCGCCGCTGTCGTGGAACCAGGCGGTGCACCGGCAGATCCCCGGCTCGGTGCTGGTGCAGTACGACGGCGCCGGGCACGGTCAGCGCGTCAACAGCAAGTGCGCGCTGAAGCACATCACCGACTACCTGATCACGCTGGCGACACCACCGCCGAACACGCACTGCCCGGCCGAGTATCCGGAATGATGTGGGCATGGAACCAGATCGCCGGGTGCGACAGAGAAATGATGACGACCTCGAAGAATGTGCGCGGCTGCTCGCCGATGTCCACCACGAGGACGGCTATCCGGTGAACTGGCCCGAGCGGCCCGGCGAGTGGTTGTCGCCGGAGTCGTTGTTGCGGGCGTGGGTCGCGGAGCTGGACGGAGGCGTCGTCGGCCACGTCGGGCTGTCCCGCCGTGGTGAGGGAGATCTTGCGCCCGGCCTGTGGAGCGAGCGCAGCGGGCAGAGCCCCGACGAGACCGCAGTGCTCAACCGACTGTTCGTCACTCCGCGCGCCCGAGGGCATGGCATCGGTGCGCTGCTGATCGAGCGCGCTGTCGCGGAGGCACGAGAGCGCGGCGTCCACCCGGTGCTCGACGTCGTGGCCTCCGACACGGCGGCGGCGGCCCTGTACGAGCGGCTGGGCTGGGTGCACATGGCCACCGTCGAGCAGCGGTGGAGCCCGTCGCAGGTGGTGACCGTTCGCTGTTACGCGGCGCCGTGACGCGCGCTCAGTTCAGCACCACCAAAGCCAGGTTCAGGGCCGTGGCGAACAGAATCCAAGCCAGGTAAGGGATCTGGAGCAGCGCGGCGGCTCGGGAGCGCCGGGCGAAAAGCCAGATGCACGCCACCACCGCGATGTCGAGCGCGATGATGTCGACGAGTGCGGCCGTGCGCAGCCCGGAGCCGAAGAACAGCGGGCTCCACGCGGCGTTGAGCACGAGGCCGACGGCGTAGGTGATCAGCCCGGCTCGGGTTCCTCCGCTGCGCCAGTAGAGCCAACCGGACACCGCGAGCATCACGTACAGGACTGTCCACATAGGACCGAAAAGCCATGGCGGGGGAGCCCAGCCGGGTTGGCGGAGCGCCGTGTAGGTCCCCGCCGCGTCTCCGGTCGCCGTCGCGCCCACGACGGCGACCACGGCGACGGCGGCGCCGAAAACCGCCAGCGCGACAGGTGATGAGGGAGTTCGGACAGCCATCGACATGACTCGCGCCTCTCGCTTGACCGTGAGCAGTACGAAACGGGAGGCCGCTAGGCCCTGCCTTGTAAGCCATCAGGTTCGCCGGTCTTCAAGACCACCCAACCCCCGCCCCCACCGTCTCAAACGACAACAAACCCCGCAACACACAGCGCAACCACCTACAGGACAAGCTCTAGGTGAGGGGCTTGCCGCCGGTGACGGCCATGACATCGCCGGTGACGTAGCTGGACTCCTGGGAGGCGAAGAACACGAAGGGAGCGGCCAGCTCCGCGGGTTGCGCGGCGCGGCCGAGCGGGGTGTTGGCGCCGAAGGAGTCGACCTTCTCCTCAGGCATGGTGGCGGGGATGAGCGGTGTCCACACCGGTCCGGGCGCCACCGAGTTGACGCGAATCCCCTTGTCCGCCAAGTCCTGCGCGAGCCCCTTGGTGAAGGTGACGATGCCGCCCTTGGTCGTGGCGTAGTCCAGGAGCTCGGGCGAGGGCTGTGCCGCCTGGATCGAGGAAGTGTTGATGATGCTCGAACCCGGGCGCATGTGCGGGACGGCCGCCTTGCACAGCCAGAACAGGGCGTAGAGGTTGGTCTTGATCACCCGGTCGAACTGCTCTGTGGAGATGCCGAGGATGCCTTCGTCCTGCGACATCTGGTAGGCGGCGTTGTTCACCAGCACGTCGATCCGCCCGAACTCCGAGACCGCGCGCTCGACGATCGCCGCGCAGTGCTCCTCCGAGCGGATGTCGCCGGGCACGCAGATCACCGATCGTCCCGCCTCCCGCACGAGCTCGGCGGTGCGCTCGGCGTCCTGCTGCTCCTGCTCCAGGTAGGACAGGAGCACGTCGGCTCCCTCCCTGGCGAAGGCGAGCGCGACGGCGCGACCGATGCCGGAATCACCTCCGGTGATCACGGCCTTGCGCCCTTCGAGGCGGCCGGAACCGCGATAGGTGTCTTCGCCGTGGTCGGGCTCGGGCGACATCCCGCCGCCGGAGCCGGGGTGCTCCTGCGCGTGCCCGGTCTGCTGGTCCGGTGTCGGGTACTGGGTCCGAGGGTCTTCAGCCATGCGCTCTCCCACCTCTCAGCTGCCGGGGCGTTCGACGTCGCCGCGCCACGCGCCCGTCTCGGCGCCGACGCGCTCGATGAACTCCTTGAAACGCCGTAGATCACCCTTCACCTGCACGTCGAGCAGGCCGAGCTTGTCCGCCGCGTGCTCGGCGAAGCCAGCGGGGTCGATGTCCATCTGCGCGGTGACCCGGGTCGCGGTGTCGCTGAGGCGGTGGAAGGTGATCACGCCCGCGTGGGTCGGGCCGGAGTCCGACCGCCACGCGACCCGTTCGTCGGGGTGCTGCTCGGTGATCGTGGCGTCGAACTCCCGCCACACCCCGCCGATCTCGGTGGTCCAGTGCGTGCGGGTGTCGTCGAGCTGGCGCACCTCGCGCACGCCGTCCATGAACTCGGGGAAGGACTCGAACTGCGTCCACTGGTTGTAGACCCTCGACACAGGGGCCTCGACGTCGACGGACTTGGTGATGGTGCCCACTGGTCCTGCTCCTTGCCGCGAGGTCGTTCCGGGCGTTCGGTCAGGCGTGGTGTACCCGTGACCGACCGGCGCAACCCTCGGTTCACCGGCGCGCGGTCCGGCCCCCGACCGCGAGCAGGACGCCGATCGTGGTCAGGATGAGTGTTCCAGTGCTGAAGCTGCCCAGCAGTCCGATGAGGACCGCCCACGCGGCGACGCCGAGGCCCACCCAGCTTGGCACGACCTCGCCGCGCCGGGTCACCCAGATCACGAGCGCGCCGAGCAGGAGCAACGGCACGCCGAAGCTGCCGACGCTGAACCAGAACGCCTCCGCCAGCGCGAGTCGCTCCGGCGGCGGGTCGAGCGTGAGCGTGCCGAAGAAGCCCTCCGCGAAGATCTGCGACCAGGCCGTCGAGCGCATCAGTCCGGCGACGATGGTGTGGAAGAGGCCGCCGCACACGGCGAGGACCCCGCCCCACGCCGAGACCGAGCGCCACCATGCGCGCGTGGTCGTTCTCCTGGACTGCACTTCACTCGTCATGCCGCCAGCCTGCGCACCCGCCGAGCGCCGGTCCTCGCCACAAGGTCTGCACCCCCTCAGCAGAAGGGATGAGACAGGGCCCTAGCTCGGGCGGACGAGTCCGTTCTCGTAGGCGAAGATCACGGCCTGCACCCGGTCGCGGACTTCGAGCTTGGCCAGCACGTGGCCGACGTGGGTCTTCACTGTCGCCTCGGACAGGAACAGCCGCTGCGCGATCTCGGCGTTGGAGAGCCCCTGGGCGATCTCCATCAGCACGTCGCGCTCCCGCGCGGTCAGCCGCTGCACCAGCGGGGAGGCCGCGCGTGCGCCCGCGAGCTGCTCCAGCATGCGGCGGGTCGTGGAGGGCGCGAGCACGGCGTCACCGGCGTGCACGGCGCGGATGGCGTGCAGCACCTCGGCGGCCGAAGCCTCCTTGAGCAGGAAGCCGCTCGCGCCCGCGCGCAGTCCGGCCACGGCGTACTCGTCGAGGTCGAAGGTGGTCAACAGGATCACCTTGGGCGCGTTCTCGCGCGCGGTGACCAGGCCGGTGGCTTCGACGCCGTTCATGCGCGGCATCTGCACGTCCATCAGCACGACGTCAACGGGCGTCTCGTTGAGCTTCGCGACCGCGTCCACTCCGTCGACGGCTTGCACGACGATCTGGATGTCGTCGGTGGCGTCGACCACCATGGCCAGGCCGACGCGGATCAGCTCCTGGTCGTCGACGAGGGCAACTCTGATCGTCATCTCAACGCTTTCCTCGTGCTGACGGGAAATTCGGCGCGCACCCGGAAGCCGCCGCCAACGGGGCCGGCTTCGAAGGCGCCACCTGCGGCGTGCACCCGCTCCTGGACGCCGCGCAGTCCGACCCCGGCGCCGGGGACAGCCGGCCGGTCCTCGGCGACGCCGCCGTCGTCCTCGACGAGGACCACCAACGCCTCCGGCGTGCGCTCGACCGTGATGGCGACCTCGGGGCGGGAGCCCGCGTGCTTGACGCTGTTGGTCAACGCTTCCTGGACGAGGCGGTACGCCGCCACGCCCGCGCTCGGCGTCAGGACCGTGGCGGGACCGCGCTCGGTGAGCCGGACGTCGACGCCTGTCGCGCGCACCCGTTCCACCAACGCCGGAAGTTCCGCGAGCGAGGGCGTCGAGGCTTCTCGTGGAGTGGCGCCGCGCAGCACCTGAAGCGTGCCTCGCATGTCCGCCAAGGCTTCCCGGGCCGCGTCGGCGATGACGGACAGCGCTTGGGCCGCGCGCTCCGGCGACTTGGCGGCGATGGCCGATCCGCCCTCGGCCTGGCGCACGATGACCGCGAGCGAGTGCGCGACGATGTCGTGCATGTCCCTGGCGATCCGCTGGCGCTCGTCGGCGGCCGCGCGCTCCACGGCCTCGGCCGCTTCCGCGGCCAAGCGCTGCCGCCGGTCGAACTGGAAGCGGCCCACGATCCACGCACCCGCCACCGCCGCGCCCAGCGCGAGCAGGGCCAGCAGCAGGGTGAGCCACCCGGCGGGCAGCGCACCGTAGGCCGTCGCCGTCTTCGCCGTGCACAACAACGCTCCGGCAAGGCCGACCCCGAGCGCGAGCAGGCTCGTGCGCCGACGGCAACGCGCGGCGACAGCGTGCAAGTGCACCAGGAAGACCGCCGAGGACGGTATGAAGAACAGCGCGATCTCCATGTGCTCGCCCGACCCCAGCAGCCCGAGCTCGTCGGGCCGCACCACCGCGTTCGGCAGCGCGACGGTCACCGCCATCGCCGAGCTGGCGAGCAGGAACCCGACCTCCGGAGCGATCCGCCGCAGCGCGACGGTGGCGGTCACCACGGCTCCGCAGATCCCCGCGACCCACAGGCTCCAGTCGCGCGTCTGAGCCGCTTCGAGGATGGAGAGCGAGGTCGGGCCCACGATCGCGGCGATGACCACGGCGAGCACCGCGTCCGGGACGACCGGGCGTGCCCGCACCCACCGATCGGCGCGGTCGGACCAGGTCACGGCGCGATCGTATCCCCAAGCCGCTCCGCACGCTCCTGCGAGGGCAGTGCTGCTACGCTCGGCGGCGATGGTTACCCACATGTGCAGATCGGGGGTTCCGTTCGCCAAAGGTGAGTGCTGATGCACCCTTTGACCGCGAATGAGAACGACCGACTTCTTCTCTGGTCGCACGTGCGCGAGTTCGCCGTGCCGACGTCGATGATCGAGTCAGCGACCGCCCGCCGGACAGCGGGTGACTGGGCCGGGGCCTGCGCCGCCGCCCGGGTCGACGTGGATCTGAACCTGCGAGCCCTGGGCCGTGCCCGTGGCGCGCACTTCGCGGCGCGAATCCGCGCTGATCTGCGACATCTGGCTCCCGACCTGCTCCGCTGGCACTTCCCGCGAACGGCTCCGGACGGCTTGCTGAGGCCAGGGCTCACCGTGGCCCTGGCGAAGTACTACCCGGACAGCGACGATCCTGGCAGCGGCGACCCGGTTCACCTGGTGGCGCGAACGCCGCCCGCCTGGGCCGAAGCAGGTCAGCGCATCAGCCTCGCGCTGTGGGAGCGGTCGGGAGCCGGAGCGCACCCGCATCCCCATCCCGACCGGCGGTTCCGCCTCGACCTGCACCGCCACCTGTGGGACGCGCGCAGGACCGGTGAGCTGGCAGAGCGGTCCGGGGGTGAACAGCACTGGCCAGCTGAGGCAGAGTTGTTGCTGCGCAAGGAGAACTGCGCGGAGCGCGTAGTCGTGGTGCGGCTCGGTTCCCGGCGTCGCGTGGTACTGAACCTGGAAGCGCCGGGTGAAACTCCCGGGCGCGGGTCACGCCTGTGGCCGGTTCTGCCGGACGCGGCGACCTGGGTTCTGCCCGACCTTGAGCTGCTCCGTGCGGGGTTGATCGACGCAGACGGACTGCACCCGCTCGTCGCGGCCGCGCTCGTTCCGGACCACCGGCCAGCCGGTGCGCGCCGAGAAGGCGTTGCGGGCCAACGCCTTGTCGACTGCCGCGGCTCCACACACCGGATCGCCGTGGTGGACGGAGTGCTGACCCCGCTGGACCACGACTCCGACGAGATCCGCCGCGAGGAACTCCTCTTCGCGTTCGGGGGCCCTCCGTTGCCGTGCCTGCGCGTGATCGATGAGACACACCGACGTCCGGAAGGTCTCGTCGACATCCGTGCGCGGCTCGACCACGGCGACACAGCCGGTGCGCTCGCCGTCGTTGAAAGCTTGCTCGGGTCGGATGTGTTGCTGCGCAACGGTTCCCTCCGCGACGAACTTGAGAGAGCGGTGCGCCACAAGGTGGTGCACGGGCTGTACCGAGCCGGACTGACCGGGCTCGGCCCGACTCCGCGAAACCGGGTCTCCCGCGTTCGCTCCCGTCTGCGCCACGCGTACTCCTCCTGCTGACACACCCCTGCCTCGACTTCCCAAGGTGATCAAACATGCCTCTGCCTGCCCCTGTCCGACAGCTGGACGTCGCCGCCGACCTGCTCGCCCTGCTGGGCGACTCGACCACCGAGCCGCGAGCCGACGCGCAACTGGAAGCCTTGACGCTGGCCGTTTCCGCCGATCTCCCCGTGCTGCTGTGGGGCGAGCCGGGGATCGGCAAGACCGCTGCGCTCAACCAGCTCGCCGACGAGCTCGAACTACCGCTGACGACGGTGATCGCCAGCGTGCACGAACCGTCCGACTTCTCCGGCCTCCCCGTGGTCGGGGACAACCCCGCCGAACAAGGCGTTC
This sequence comes from Allokutzneria multivorans, assembly GCF_039537405.1. Taxonomy (NCBI): domain Bacteria; kingdom Bacillati; phylum Actinomycetota; class Actinomycetes; order Pseudonocardiales; family Pseudonocardiaceae; genus Allokutzneria; species Allokutzneria multivorans. The sequence continues at coordinate 274,491 of NZ_BAABAL010000004.1, forward strand.
CGATGGCCCCACCGGACTGGGCGGTGCGCCTGGTCCGCGCGGGCGAGGGACTGCTGTTCCTCGACGAGCTGTCCACCGCGCCGCCCGCGGTCCAGGCCGCGCTGCTGCGCGTGGTGCTGGAGCGGCGGATCGGTGCCCTGACGCTCCCGCCGGGCGTGCGGATCGTGGCGGCGGCCAATCCGCGTTCCTCCGCCGCTGACGGTTGGGAGCTGAGTCCGCCGCTGGCCAACCGCTTCGTCCACCTCCTGTGGGCGCACGACCACGACGTCGTGGTGCGCGGGCTTGGCGGGACCTGGCCGCGAGCGGTGCTGCCGAAGCTGGCCCCGGATCGCTTGTCCGATGCGGTTTCCTTCGCGCGCAGGGCAGTGTGCGAGCTGCTCGCCGTTCGGCCGAATCTCGTGCACCAACTCCCCAAGACCGAGGCCCGGCGCGGTGGGCCGTGGCCTTCGCCGCGCACCTGGGACATGACGCTGCGGCTGATCGCTTTCGCCACCGCGGCGGGCTCCTCTCGGGAGGTGCTGTCCATGCTGGTGCGGGGCACTGTGGGGGACGGGCCGGGCCTGGAGTTGTTGGCCAGCATGGATCGCATGGATCTGCCGAACCCCGAGACGTTGCTCGCGGACCCCTCGGCGGCGGTGCTGCCCGAGCGCGGCGACCTGCGGCAGACGGTGCTCGACGGGGTGGTGGAGGCGGTGCGCAAGCGACCGGAGCTGGCCAGGTGGAACGCGGCGTGGGCATTGCTGGTGCGGGCCTTGGAGACTGGAGCCCCTGACCTCGTCGTGGTTCCGGCGTCCACGCTCGCCGCGCTCCGCCGCGACGACTGGGAGGTTCCGGCGGCGATCGAGCGGCTGGCCGGGGTCGTGTCGCTGTCGCAGCGAGCTGACCGAGCGGCGATCGCCACGGGTGCCAGCCGATGACGCTGGGGGACTTGGACGAGGAGAAGCTCTTCGCCGCGCGGCTGCACGCCGTCAGGAGTCGGCCGTACCTGGCGACGGCGTTGTTCGCCCTGCACGTGGTGGAGTCGCGGCACGTGCCGACGATGGCCGTTGACCGCCACTGGCGCTGCTACGTCTCACCGGCGTTCGTGGACCGCACGTCGCTGGAGGACTTGGCGGGGGTGTGGGTGCACGAGGTCTCGCACCTGCTGCGCGACCACCACGGCCGCAGTGATCGGTTCGCCGTCGAGCACGAACTGAGCGGGCGGGGCGAGCGGCTGCGGATGAACATCGCCGCGGACTTCGAGATCAACGACGACATCTACGACGAGGACCTGGCGCGACCCGAGGGGGCCGTGGTGCCGGGGATGCTCAGCCTGCACGAGGGGGAGCTGTTGGAGGACTACCTCCGCCAGTTCCGCCTCGGGCCTTACACCGACCAGTTCGCCTGGCTGGACTGCGGCAGCGGCGCGGACGGGCTGGAACGCGGATGGGACCTGGGAGCCGACGGCGCGCACGGGCTCACCGAGGAGGAGCGCGACGCTGTCCGTTTCCGTGTGGCACAAGGCATCACGGCCGCCCCAGGGAGCGTTCCGCAGGGCTGGAAGCGCTGGGCCGAGGAGGCCTTCCACCCGCCGCAGCCGTGGCGGGAGCTGTTGGGCGCGGCGATCCGCACTGCGGTCTCCGGTCCCGGCGTCGGCGAGGACTACACCTACGGGCGCCCTTCTCGCCGGTCCGCCGGTCTGCCCGGCGTCGTGCTTCCGAGCCTGCGGCGCAAGCCACCTCGCGTCCGCGTCATCGTCGACACCTCAGGCTCGGTCAGCGACTCTGAGCTGGGCAGCGCCCTCGTCGAGATCGCCGCGATCGTCCGCGCCGTCGGCGGCCGCCGCGATCTCGTCTCGGTGCTGTCCTGCGACGCCGCCGCCCACGTCACGCACTCGCTGTGCCACGCGGAAGGAATCCCGTTGGTGGGAGGTGGTGGCACGGATCTGCGCGCGGGCTTCGCCACGGCGCTGCGCACGAGCCCCCGCCCGGACGTCGTCGTGGTCCTGACCGACGGCCAAACCCCTTGGCCCGAAGCACAACCGGCTTGCCGGACGGTCGTCGGCCTGTTCCCACGACCGCCGTGGACACACGAGGACGACTACCAGGCGAACAGGCCGCCCTCGTGGGCGCGGGTGGTCACCATTGGAGGCGGTACAGGCTGAGCATGTTGCGCAGCGCGGGAATCCGGCCGAACACGCGGGTGGCCAGGCGCCCGGCCAGCGTCGTCGACACGACGAAGCCCTCCAGGTCGAAGGCGTTGAGCGCGACGGCGCAGCGCAGGTCCGGGTGGATCGACTCCAGCTCCTGCGGGCCGTCGATCGCCCAGTCCAGGCGCGCCCCGCTCATCTTGATCGCTTTGGCGCGCTTGGAGAGTTTGACCCCGGTCGCGCTGAGCGAGTCGAAGACCAAGGCTCCGCTGGGGAAGTGTTCGACCAGGCGCCGGAACAGGAGCCTTCCGTCGGCGGTGTCGAGGTACATGGTCAGCCCTTCGGCGACCACGAGCACCGGCCCGTCGGCGGGCACCTCGGCGAGCCAGTCCGGATCGGTCACCGAGGTGCCGAGCGCGGTGTAGTCGCCCGGGGGCGCCGGGACCAGGTTCTTCCTGAGCGCGATGATCTCCGGGTAGTCCACGTCGATCCAGCGCACGTCCTGGCCGTGCTCGACGCGGTGGGCGCGGCTGTCCAGCCCGCACGCGAGGTGCAGCACGGTCGTGACGGGGTTGGCGGCCAGGAACTCGCGGGCCAGCACGTCGATGTGGGCCGCTCTGATCGCGACGGCGGACTCGTCACCGGGGCGCAGCCCGACGTTGCCGAAGTCGACCTCGAAGTCCGGGTCGGCTTCGATCGCGCGCATCGTGGCGAGCGCGTGCTGGTCGCCGAGGAACGGCTTGTCGGCCAAGGCGTCCATCGCCCTGCCGTAGAGCGTGGTGAGCAGCGTCGCCTGCACGCCGGTCAGCTTCATGGTTCTCCATCACGATCGCCGGAGCGCGGAGCATACGCACAACTCTCCGGAGGAGTTGTGTCCCCTTTTCGCGCCTCACGACCGTCTCGAATGGACGATCCCGTGGGAGGGGTTGCCGCGTGCGCCTTGAACGCTTTGCGGCGCAACGATTATCGCCCAATGTGAGCAGGATTCCCGTTGGTGTGCAAAGGTTTGGAGTGCTCGGCGCCCAGTCCATCACCCTGAAGAAACTTGACAAGCTGGAAAATCTTCGAAGCGTCATGTGGATCAGCTGGGGTTAGGGTGCAGCGATGGAGCACTTCGTCGCCCCGGAACGCGCCGGGGACGCTGCCGCGCTGCGCTATTCCCATGGTGTGCGAGTGAACGGGCTGGTGCTCTTCTCCGGAGTGACCGGCACCCGGCCTGATGGCAGCGTCGCCGCCGATCCTCGGGCGCAGTTCGAGGACGCGTTCGTCCACCTGGGGTTCTCTCTCCGCGAGGCAGGGCTCGGGTTCGAGGACGTCGCCGAGATCACCACCTACCACGTCGGAGCGCGCGAACACCTCGATTGCTTCCTGGCGGTCAAGGACCGGTTTCTGCGCGAGCCGTACCCGGCGTGGACGGCGATCGGGGTCAGCGAACTGCTCACCGAGGGCGCCCTGGTGGAGATCCGCGCCGTCGCGCGTGACCCGAGCGCGTGATGGGCGATCGGCTCCAGGGGTACCGCCGCGTCCTCGAAGCGCGCGAGCCCGACACGTCGGCGGAGCGGCTCGGCGTGCTCGCGCTCGACGAGATCCGCCCGGTTCGCTTGTGGACCGCGCGGAACCCCGCGACCCCGCCGACCGCCTTGGCCGGGCTCGCCGAGGACGAGGACGACACCGTGCGGTGGAACGCCTTGCTCAACCCGAATCTGCCCGACGCGGCGCTGCGCTCCCTCGCCCAGCGGGAGGAGGCGGAGAGCGGTGGGAGGTCTTTCATCGTTCGGTGTCTCGTCGTCCACCACCCCAACGCCTCCGCCGAGCTCCGGGATCAGCTCGTCGCCGCCGGAGCCTGTGAGTGCCCGCGCCCGTGCGGCCGGTACGCCTTCGAGTCCCGCCGCTGATATCCGGGTGCCGATCGGGTCGGCGCGTGTCAGAGTCTGCGCGTGAGCTTCATGGACCTGCTCGTCGACTTCGCCAGGACCGGTCGGATCGGGCCGCTGCACTGCGGGATGTCGTTGGCTGAGGCCGAAGATCTCCTCGGCCCCGGCCGCCCCCACCCCGCGATCGTCATGAAGGGGCCCGACATCAACGGCTACCCCTACGGGTGGTCCGATCTGGACCTGTCCGTCACCCGGCGCACGGTCAGCAGGGTCCGCGTCCAGCTCTGGCCCGGCTCGACGGCGAAGCTCCCGCCGCTCGTGCTGCCCGACTCCGAGTCGTTCGAGGCCACCGTGCTCCGCGAGGACATGATCGCCGCCCTGGACGCCGCAGGCTGCGCCCACGAGGTCGACGAGCGCCTGACCTTCGGCACCCAGTCCGGCATCCTCACCCGGCCCGCCGGAGTGGGGATGATCTTCTGCCTCCCGGCTTCGAACACCGACGTCGCCGATCACGAACGCTACTACCTCCACTCGATTCACAAGGACGCGAGCTGATCACTACCTCCTGAGTCGTGGGTCGACCCGGATGTTGCGTCGAGGCTTCTGCTCCGGGTCCACCCAGGGTGGCGGGATGAAGTCCGGCCGCCCATCCTCAGCGAAGACGATCTTCCAGTCCTCCTGGTGGATCACATGGTGGTGGTGCGAGCACAGCAACGTCATGTTGTTCAGGTCCGTCGGGCCTTGATGCTTGGTCCAGTACAAGACGTGATGAGCCTCGGTCCACGCCGGGGGCCGATCACATCCCGGGAACGCGCACCCCTTGTCCCGCACCGCCAACGCTCTCCGTAGAGGCGGGGGCGCTGTCCGCGTGGTGCGACCGTAGTTGAGCGGAACACCCTCCTCATCCACTGTCACCGGGATGACCTCCGCATCACAGCAGAGCTGCCGGATAAGTGTCGCGGTGGCTTCGCCATCCCAGTCCGTGTGCCCGGACCCGGTCTCGTCCCGGACATCCTTCGCGCGGACGGTGACTACGACCTGAGGACGCACCCCACCACTGGCCGGGAGATCCTTCGTCGCCATCGCAACGGTGATCAACTCACACAAGCCATCGGCATAACGCTGCTCCGTGGTGCGCGGATCCTTCTCACCCCCAACAGGACGAGGCTTCGACACCGCATGCAACGCTTCCTCCACCATCGCACCCTCCAAGGGCGGGAGGCAGCCGGTGAACATCAACCACCCGTGCTGGTTCTTACTCATCCGCAACGACCGAGCCTTCACGCCCTCCTGCTCATCTTTGAACGCACCATCCTGATCAAAGTACGACCGGACCCGTTTGCCCGCATACATCAGCTCTTGCGGGGTCATGTCCGGGGCGTAGTCCAGCAGGGTCTCCTCGGCCTTGGCCGCGACCTCAGCGGGGATGTTCTTGATGACATCAGAGATGATCAACGCGTGCTCACCGCTGAGCACCCCGGAGTACACCGCCTCCCGAGTCAACGGCACGCGCGGCAGGTCATGCACCAACTTCGCACGACGCACCGCTTCACCCGGAGAAATCTTCAAGTGCGACCGCAGCAACGTCGACAAGCTCCTGCACCCTTGCGAGGTATGCAGGCCACGCTCCTCCGCATGGGTAGCGGCATCAGTTTTGACCGCTGTCACCAGATTCGAGAGCTTCTCCAGATCCGCAAGGAACTTCAAGTGCTGTTTCTCGGAGAGCGTATAGACGTCGTGTGCTTGAAGATGATCTAGCAAATGTGCCTGGAGTTCTGAGATATCCAACATGATTTCACCTCCCCCCTGTTGGCTACCTCCAATTTTACAACGTTCTCCGGGAGCGTCAAATCCGTTGCAGGCTAAGGGAAAAGCCAACTTTCAGCCGCGAGCGAAACTGGGTCGGTTTTACCTGGGGTGCGCGTGCCATACGCTTCCCAGCGGGGCCGGGATCCATCCCGTGCCCGCCCGGCCTACTACGGCACGCGCAAGGGGCCCCAGGTCAAGCCGACCCCCACGCTGGAACCGACGCGAGCTGGAAGCCCAGCCGTCCCCCCGCTGGAAGTCCAGCCGTTCCCGGCTTGGAACCCCAGCCGTCCCCGACCTGGAAGTCCAGCCGTACCCGGCTTGGAACCCCAGCCGAGAACCCCAGCCACCCCAAAACCCCAACCCCGCCACCGAACCGCTCGTACGGCGCGAACGACGGCCTGAGCTAGCCGGACGCCCGGACCTCGGCGTTCGCCCCGGCCTCCGCCAACCGGCGCCTCAGCTCATCAGCCCGGGATTTGCGCGTCGCTTCGACGAGCAGCACCGGCGTGTGCGCGATCTTCTCCCGCGCCTCCGCGATGCTCCAGCCCGTGGCTTCGCGAACGATCTGAAGGGTCGGTATCCGCGCCTCCGGGACGTCGAGCAGGAGCACGTCGAACTCATCGCATCCGTCTGCCACGATCTCCACCCCACCGATGCTAGGGCCCGTCCTGCAAGTCGTCAGGTTCGCCGGTCTTCAAGACCACCCAACCCCCATCCCCACCGTCTCCAACACCAGCAAACCCCGCAGGACCGCTGGGTTTGCGGCGGTTAACGATGATCAGCAGAGGGGTTTGCTGGTCTTGAAGACACCCCAACCCTCGGCGGCACCGTGACCGGAACACGCAGCGCAACCACTGACAGGACAGGGCCTGAGGGGCGGCTCAAGAACGAGCCCGGGCGGCCAGCGCGGCGGCGGCGAGGGCGAGGGTGAAGACGGCGTAGGAGGCGAACAGGCCCCACGTGCTCGTCGACGCCAGCGCGCCGCCGATGGCGCGGCCGAGGAGTTGGCCGGTGCACTCGGCGGTGATCACGGCAGTGGCCAGTTCCGTTGCGGTGAAGCCACTTGAACCGGCGGTGGTGGCTCTGACGTAGAGCCCGGGGTAGGCGAGCCCGACGCCGATCCCGCCAACGCCCCATGCGATCAGCAGCACGGGGAACGAGCCCCCGAGGGCGATCGCGCCGGTGGCGAGCGCGGTCATGCCGAGCCCGATCGCCGGGAGGTGCGGCGACGTCAGCTGTGCGGCGACAAGACTCGTGACGGCCCAACCCAACGGGGCCGCGCTGAGGATGACCGCGGCCTGGCCGAGGCTCATCCGGAAGCCGTCGGTCAGCAGCACGGTGATCAGGCTGTCCGCGCCGAAGTACCCGACCCCGAACAGCATCATCGCGCCCAGCGCGGCGGGCGTGCCGGGCCGCAGGCGCGCGGTGCCCGTGGGCATGAGCGACATCATCCCCACGACGGTGACCGACGCGCCGACGATCGCCGGCGGCCACCACCCCGCGCTGAGCACCACGACCAACGCCCCCAAGGGAATCAGCAACGTCCGGCCCCAAGGACGGGGCGCGGCGTCGACGGGGGAGCGGACCGCGCGCACGACCAGCAACCGTCCAAAGAGGACGAACGGAACGGGGAGCAGCAAGGTCCACCGCCACCCCACGAGCTGTTCCAGCCCCAGGGTCGCGGCGGGGCCGACGAGCGCGGGCACGATCCACATCGCCGAGGACACCGCGACCACGCGGACGCGCAGCCGGTCGTCGAGGTGCTGGATCGCCGCGCTGATACCGAAAACGCCGAGCAGCCCGCTCGCGGTCCCGGCGCAGAACTGCCCGAGAGCGAACACCCACGCAGTCTGCGAAGTCGCCGCGAGTGCGAGCCCGCCGAGGTAGGAGATCATGCCCGCGGCCAAGGTCGCCCGTGCTCCCAGTCGGTTCAGCACGCGGCTCGCCAGCGGAAGCGCGACGAACAACCCCAGCGTCGTACCGGCGATGAGCAGGCCGAGCTGGTCCTTGGCCGCCAGATCGACGGCGACGACGGGCAGCAGGGTGGAAGCGACGAACCCGGTCACGGCCGCCGCGAACTCGATCGCGACAACGCCGATCGAGAGCAGCAGCGGACCGGACCGGCTCACGTGTAGAGCGGCCGGTCGTAGAGGTTGACCTGCACCCACACGCCGTCGGGATCTTGGACGCGCAACGAGTGCCCGAAGGCTTCGTCGACCGGCGGTTCGGGCTCGAAACCGGCTGCCCGCAAGCGTTCCGCGACGTCTTCGAGCGGTTCGTCGGCCTCGAAGGCCAGCTCGCATCGGCCGACGTCCTCGGCGGTGCTCCGGTGGATGGCCAGCACGCCGCCGTCACCGGGCAGTTCGAGCCAGCCGCCGGGGCGCGACACAGGCCCCAGTTCCAGGCCGAGCGCGCGGTAGAAGCGCGTCAGGGCGTTGACATCGTCGGTGTAGCGGATCGGCAGCACGCGCATCAGGACCGGTCCTCCTGTCGCAGGTAGTGCTCCAGCGCCTGCTCGACGAAGGAGGAGAGTGACTCGTCGGCGTTGACGGAGGCGAGCTTGACCCGCCGGATGAGGTCGGGGGGCAGGTAGACGTTGAACTGCCGCTTGTCGGCCGGAGGCATGCTAGCAATCTAGCATGCTAGCCAGGTCGCTTGCTCGATCCGGGGAGACAGGCAAGGGTGTGCCGCATGAGGGGGAACGCGGGAAGGGCGGCGCTGATCGCCAAACAGCTGATCGGCGTCTGGCTCGTCGGGTCGCTTCAGGCGGTCGTCGGCGGGGAGCTGCTGATCATCTTCCTCCTCCTGGGGCTCCTGCCAGTGGCAGTCGTGGCGTTGGCGGCCTTGGCCGTCGGCGGATTCGTGCTGCTGTCCTCGGTCGGCAGGGCGACCGCAGGGGCGTCGTCGATGACGGCGGACCGTGAGCGGCGGCTGTGGTGGACGCTGATCGTCCAGGTCGGCGGCATCGCGGCGCTGTACCTCACGTGGACGTGGGACTGGTACCGCGAGCTGGGCGGGTTCTGGCCGGTGCTGCGCCCCGGGTTGCCGTTCGTGGTGCTGGCGGCCGTGCTGGTGCTGGTGCCACGCAAGCACACCAGCACCAGCACCAGTCCGCTCAGCGGTTGAACCGCCAGGTGCTCCCCAGTTGCCCGCCGCGTCAGTAGGCCGTGTGGAAGTCCGAGTCCGGGTTCACCTGCGGCACGACCCTGTCCTCTGTGGAGTCCGGCAGCGCGGCGAGATCGGCGTTGACGCCATAGCCGTTCGGTGAGCAGACCTCGACGGTCATGGGCCTTCCTTCAGCGCTCGGTCAACGCTCGCACGACATCGGGCGAGAGCGTTCGGTCGCTGTAGAGCAGGCGAACGGCAGCGGGATCAGGGTTTCCGGCGTCCGGCCCGCGCCACGCGAAGGTGAGGCCCAGGCGCTCGACCGCCCGGCGGGACTGCTCGTTGCCGTCGAGCACGTAGGCCGTCAGCGGCAGCTCCGGCCGCAGGCGCTGAGCCGCAGTCCTCGCAGCCGCACTGATCTCCTGGGCGTATCCCGCGCCCCACCAGCGGGGTTCCAGTCGGAAGCCGATGTTCCACGCGACGCCGTAGCGGACGAAGCACCCGCCGATGCCGACGAAGTCCCCCTGAGGGCTTCGCGCGATCCACATGCCGAGCCCGTCGCGGTGCCACGCCCCACGCCAGTTCTCGATCATCCGCTTGGTCTGGTCGATCGTGCGGTGGCGGCTCACCGGGTCCGACTCCCACACGCGCGGGTCGGCGTACAGGTCGAAGACCTCGCGCGCGTCCGCCTGCGTCGGCATCCGCAGGGCCAGGCGAGCCGTCGTGATCGCGTCCTCGTGCACCCGGGCATCGTGGACGACCGGCCACGCCGGTACCAATCGAATTCGCCTCACGCCTCCCGTGCCGTCAGCAACCGCTCCAGCTCCGCCTCGGCCTCCTCGCACCCCGCGTCGGAGATCCGTTGCAGCTCCAGCAGATCCTTCGCCGCCACCGCGCGCCGGGTCAGCAACCGCCCCGCGCGCTCGCAGCCCTCGTCCAGCAGTTCGCTCAGCTCGTCAATGTCCCCGCGCGCGTCCGCGAGATCCGCCAGCATGTCCAACGCCGTTTCGTTGCCCTCGTCGGCGAGCGCCCGCAACGTCTCCCGATCAACCCTCGAACCGTTCACGCTCCCACCCTCCAACCCTGCCCCAGGGACAACCTCAACCCCCGCGTTTCGATCACGGCTGGCCGGACTCACCCGCCCTGAGGTAGGTCAGCACCGCGAGCACCCTGCGGTTGGTGTCCTCGGTCGGCGCCAGGTCGAGCTTGGCCAGGATGTTGCCGACGTGCTTGCCCACCGCGGCCTCCGAGACCACCAGGTGGGCGGCGATCGCGGTGTTCGAATGGCCTTGGGCAACCAGGGAGAGCACTTCGCGCTCGCGCGGGGAGAGCCGTTCCAGCGGGTTGGCCCTGCGGGTCAGGAGCTGGCGGACGACGGCCGGGTCCACGACCGTGCCGCCGTCGAGCACCTTGTGCAGGGTGTCGATGAACTCCTCCACGTCGACGACGCGGTCCTTGAGCAGGTAGCCGACCCCGCGCCCGTCGTGCGAGTCCAGCAGCTCGGCGGCGTAGCTGAGCTGCACGTACTGGCTGAGCGCGACCACCGCGAGGTCCGGCCGGGTGCGGCGCAGCTCGACGGCGGCGCGCAGGCCCTCGTCGGTGAAGTCCGGGGGCATGCGGATGTCGGTCACCACGAGGTCCGGGAGGTGCTCGGCGACGGCGGCCTTGAGCTCCTCGCCGTCGCCGACGACCGCGACCACGTCGAAGCCGAACCGGCTCAACAGGCCCGCCAAGCCCTCGCGGAGCAGCACGCCGTCCTCGGCGAGGACGAGTCGCTTCTTCACGTGCACGGCAACTCCACGGTCAGGACGGTCGGGCCGCCAACGGGACTGGACATCGTCATCGTGCCGTCGATCACCGACACGCGGTCCGCCAGGCCGGTCAGACCGGTGCCCTTGCGCGGGTCCGCTCCGCCCCGGCCGTTGTCGCTGACCACGACCTGAAGGCGCTCGCCGAGCTGCCGGACGCGCACGGTGACCGCGCTGGCCCCGCTGTGCTTGGCGACGTTGGCCAGCGCCTCCGCCACGACGAAGTACGCGGTCGCTTCGACGTAGGGCTGCGGGCGGGTCGGCACGTCGGCGTCGACGGTCACCGGGACGCCCGAGCGGCTGGCCAGTTCCTGAAGCGCCGCAACGAGTCCACGGTCGGTCAGCACCTGGGGGTGGATGCCGTTGATCAGCTCGCGAAGCTCGGTCATCAGCTGCTTCGCCTGGTCGTGCGCCTCGCCGACGCTCTGCGCGGCCGCCGAGCCCGCCGGGAGGTCGATGCGGGCGAGCCCGAGCTGCAACGTGAGGCTGACGAGCCGCTGCTGCGCGCCGTCGTGCAGGTCGCGTTCGATGCGCCGCCGCTCGACCTCGAAGGCGTTGACGAGCCTGGCCCGCGAGCGCGAGACCTCCGCGAGTTCCACGCGAAGCTCGTCCTCGGCGGCTCCGCACAGCAGGTAGCGGGCCACCGAGGCGTGCGCTCCGGCCAACGCCGTCCACAGGTAGGGCAGCGCGGGGACCAGCACGAGCGCGGCGATCGCGTACGGCGTGGCTTCGGCGACGGAAGTCAGCTGGATGGTGCCGAGCGACAACGGCGTGACGTCGTTCTGCAACAGCAGCGGGCTCGCGGCGATCGTCACCACGAGCAGCACCAGGACCGCCAGCGCGCCGTAGAGCATCGGCGCCACGATCGCGAGGAGCAGCACGTAGGCCAGCTCGCGCCACGTGGCCGCCTCGGTGTAGCGCGTCCGCAGCCACGTGGCGAGCCCGGGGGAGTGCACGCCGCGATGCCCTGACACGACGGGCCGCCGGTCCAGCAGCCCGAGGCGTCGGCGCTCGAACTCCGCGAGCGGCGGCGCGAGCAGCGCACCGAACAGTCCGACCAGCACGGCGCCCAGGGCCGCGAGAAGTGCCGCTGACGCAAGGGTTTCCACCCGCTTGCTCGCCACGAGGAAGATCCACGGCAGGCCGGGGAAGGCCATCAGGGCGATCGCCGCCGCCGAGGCGAAGGGCGTGGTGATCACGTGTGCGAGGGCTCGCCACGGCCAGGCGGTGAACAGGAATCGCGCTCTGGTGAGCGATTTGAGCGGCGCGTCGATGGGTGGGGCGGTCATGGGACGGACGGTAGACGGGCCGAACCGCGCCCGCCCAGGTGTCTGGCCGTAGTTCCGAGGTAGGGCTGGGCATACCTCGAAGTGGGCGGGTGCTCGTAGTGCTCGCGGCGCTGGGTGGCTGATGGACTCGTGCCCAGCTGACCGAGGAGGACGAACAACCGTGATGGCGCAAAGAAGACTGGTGTTCGCGGCGGCCGCGCTCATCGTCGGACCCCTACAGTTCGCGGCGGCCAACATCGTCGCCCAGCTCGCGTGGACAACGCCGTACAGCTTGGCGCACAACAACATCAGCGACCTGGGCAACGTGCACTGCCAGGTCTCCGAGGACGGCGTTCCCCGGTACATCTGCTCGCCGTTGCACGAGCTGCTGAACACCTCGGCCGTGCTGTGCGGAGTGCTGCTGATCGTCGGCCTGGCGCTGTCCTCGGTGCTGTGGCGCCGTTCCTGGGTGGGCGCGCTCGCGTGCGTCCTGCTCGCCCTCGGCGGCTCCGGCTTCGTCCTGGCCGGTCTCGCTCCCGCCGACGTCGACCTCAACCTGCACGTCGTGGGCGCGTTCCTGATCATGGGCGTTGGCAACCTCGGCCTGGCCCTCAGCGCCTTCGCCCGGCGCGGCAACCCCTTCGCCGAGCTCCGCGTGATCACCGTCGCCGCCACCGCCATCGCGGTCGTCGCGACCTGGACGCACTTCTCCCACAGCTACGGCCCGTTCGGCATGGGCGGAAGCGAGCGCTTCGCCCTCTTCACCACCCAGCTCTGGTTCGTGCTCCTCGGCGCCAACCTGCTCCGCGCCGAAGTTCGCCAGTCTTCAAGACCACCACACCCCTCTGTTGATCATCGTTAACCCCCACAAACCCCACCGGGCCAAGGGTTTGCGGCGGTTAACGACCTCCCAAGCAGGGGTTTGCTGTACTTGAAGACCACCAAACCCCAACCACAAAGCTCACACCGCGAGCGCGGCAAGTCCGGCACCGCTGAGCTCCGCCAAGCCGACCTGCCGCCCGGAAACCGCCAGCAGCAACGACAGCGCGGACCCGCGCACCTCCGGCCCCTCGCCGATCACCACGTCCGTGTCGGTCGCGGTCAACCGCACTCCGGCCACCAGCTCCTTGGCCCCACCGAACGATGCCGGAGTGCGGGCCTGGAGACGGAGCGCTCGCGCTACGGCCTCGTGCGGGTAGGAACGGGTCAGCCCCAACGGCCGTCGGATGTCCTCGCCGTGGACGATCTCCTCGACGAGGCGGCTGTCCAACGGAGCCGGCGGCGTGGAGGTCCGCGTCATCACCTGGCGCAGCCGCGCCAGCGTCTCCTCCGGCGAGGCACCGCGCTGCCGGGAGACGCCGCGCGCGTTCTGGCGGTCGAAGTCGAACCGAGCCCGCACGAGCCCGGTCACGAAACCGATGCGCGTGGTCCGCGCGGAGTCGATGAGGTGGGCGACGACGTCGTGCACGGACCACCCCGCGCACAGTGACGGCTTGTCCCACAGGGCTGCGTCGACCTGCGCGAGGTCATCGATGAGCGCGGCGCGCTCGGCGTGCACGAGAGTCCAGATCGAGTTCGTCATGCCTTCACTACGAGCGGCGCAGCGCCAGATGGACACGGGCTCCAAAAAATCATCAGTGGTCGCGGATCGTCACCAGTGAGACGAGCGCGCGCAGCTCGGCGCCCGCGACCGGTTCGGGGCCGACATCGGCGAGCGCGTGCAGAGCCGCCTGCGCGGAGCGCTCGGCCTCCCGGCGCGCCCATTCCCTGCCGCCAGCCGCCTCGACCAGGTGTGCGGCGCGCTCGATCTCGGTGGGAGTCAGGGCGCGGTCGAGCCGGTACAGCTCGGCCAGCTCCGCCCCCGCGACGGTGCCGGATTCGAGCGCCGCCACCACGGGCAAGGACTTCTTGCGGCTGGCCAGGTCGCTGCCGACGGGCTTGCCCACCACGTCGGGATCTCCCCAGATGCCAAGCACGTCGTCGACCACCTGGAACGCCATGCCCAGGTGTTCGCCCATCCGCTGGAACGCGTCCACCTGCGCGTCGCTGCCACCGCCGGTCACCGCGCCGAGCGCGCACGCGCAGCCCAGCACGGCAGCGGTCTTGCCCGCGGCCATGGCCTGGCACTCCGCCATGCTCACGTGCTCGCGCGCGGGGAAGTCGGTGTCCGCGCTCTGACCGTCCATCAGGCGGCACAGCGTGAGCGCCATCGTTCGCACACCTCGAACCGACGCCGTGCCGCCGCCGTCGGTGAGCACCCGCATCGCCAAGGCCCACAACGCGTCCCCGGCCAGGATCGCCGCCGGCGCCCCGAAGACCGTCCAAGCCGTGGGCCGGTTCCGGCGCGTGGTGTCGCCGTCGATGATGTCGTCGTGCAGCAGGGAGAAGTTGTGCACCAGCTCCACCGACGTCGCCGCCAGGACCGCGTCCTCGGCCGCGCCTCCGACGGCTCGCGCCGATAACAGGGCCAGCGCGGGGCGGAGCCACTTCCCGCCGTTGTCGTCGGTGCGTGGTCGCCCGTGCTCGTCGAGCCAGCCGAAGTGGTAGGCGGCGACCCGCCGCACCGGCTCCGGCAGCGTGTCCACCGCCGCGCGCACGGTCGGCTCGACCGCCGCGCGACACTTCGCGAGGAGCGCCGCCACGTCCCTCCTTTTGGGGTCGTCGCTGGTCATGGCCGTGAGACGGATCTTCTCGTCCGGGTTCGCCGTCATCGCACCCAGGCCCTCCTTCTCGCGCTGCGGCACCCTCGTCAACGGCCCAGGTAGGGCGCGTGAGGGACGCGCACGAAGCACATCCCGGACATGCGGCGCGAGCAACAGTATTCACAGAAAGAAGAAGCCGGGCAGAGCAGGGGACTCTGGCAAATGGTCGTATTTACAGGGCCATTTGGCCCAGTGTCAGCGACAGCACGATGCCGAGGTCCGCGCACACGTGCACCGTCAGGTTCCAGACGAAGCCGCGAGCGCTGAGCATCGCGAACGCGCAGGCCAGCCCGAACGCGGCCGAGGTCAGCACGCCGATCCACCCGCCGGGGTTGCCGCCGAGGTGGCTCAACCCGAACACCGCCGAGCCCAGCGCAAGTGCCGGAGCGAGCGGCATGACCTCGCGCGCCGCCCGCAACGCCGCGCCTCGGTACAGGAACTCCTCGGACGCCGCGTTGATCAGGCAGCCCGCGAGCATCACGGGCAGCCACGGCAGCACCGAAGGCAGGTGGGCCAGCGCTCCGGACGGCAGCTCGGCCAGGAAGATGCCCGGCACCAGCAGGCACAGCAGCGGTCCGAGGATCAGCCAGCCACCCGCGCGCGGCGAACCGGGGCGCAGGTACAGCTCGTCCAGTGACCACCGCTGCCGCCGGGCGAGCAGCGCGGCCAGGCCGACCGAGACGAGCTTGACGCTGTTGACCGCGAGGAACACGACCGGGATCGGCAGGCTCACGAGCGTCCCCGCCACCCCGGGCAGCGACGTGATCACCGTCGTCAGCCAGCCGAAGACCGACGTCGCGGCGAACAGCAGCAGGAGCGGCCGGGCCGGGCTCCACGAGGGGACGGTGCTCATCAGCAGCAGTGCCGCCGTGCCCGCGACGCCGATTCCGATCGACCAGCTCGGCTCGCTCAGCGCGGCCGGAATCCCGCTGGCCACCAGGCCCGCGAAGCATGCCGCTAGGGCGGCTGAGCTGGTGTTTCTCTTGTCAAGGACAGACATGGGCGCTTCTTCTCCTGTCGATTAGTACAGCTGTGATAGAGCGAAGCTAGCACAGGTGTGATAGGAGTGAGGAGTGCCGATCGACCACGACCAACGCCGGGCCGAGCTCGCCGACGCCGTCTGGCGGATCGTGCTGCGCGAAGGGGTTCCGGCGGCCTCCGTGCGCGGTGTCGCCCGCGAGGCGGGGCTGTCGACGGGCTCGGTGCGCTACTTCTTCACCACTCAGGACGAGCTGCTGCGCTTCGCGATGCGGGAGGTCGTGAGCCGGGCCGAGCGCCGCGTCCAGGCCGGGGCCGGGTGGCGCACGCGCGAGGTCGGCGAGGGCGATCCGATCGCCGCCGGTGTCGACCTGCTCAAGCAGGTGCTGCCGCTGGACGCGGAGCGGCTCACCGAGGCGCGCGTCTGGTTCGCCTTCACCGCGCACGGGACCACCGATCCTGACGTCCGGCGAATCCGCCAGGAGGCCGACGAGGGCGTGAAGGGCTTGTGCCGCACGTGCGTCAGCGACCTCGACGGGCTCGGGCTGCTCGGCGCCGGGCGCGACCTCGCCCTGGAGGCCGAGCGGCTGTGGGCGCTGCTGGACGGCCTGACCCTGCACGTCCTGCTCGCCCCCGAGCCGCCCGGTCCCGACGCGGTCGCCGCGGTGTTGGATCGGCACCTGCGTGATCTGGGGCTCAACACTTAGCCCTTGCGCTAAGTTTCCCGCCGGGCAATACTTAGCCGCATGGCACAGTATTCGGCGGCGGTGGACGAGGTGTTCGTCGCGCTCGCCGACCCGACCCGGCGCGAGGTCATCCGGCGCCTGGGACGAGGTCCGACGAGCGTCGGCGAACTCGCTCGCGAGTTCCCGATGACGCTCCCGTCCTTCATGAAGCACGTGCGGACGCTGGAGGGGAGCGGCCTCATCCGCACCACCAAGCGCGGTCGCGTGCGCACCTGCGCGCTGGACCGCGACCGCCTCGCCCTGGTCGAGGACTGGCTCGCGGAGCAGCGCCGGATCTGGGAGGAGCGCACCGACCGGCTCGACAGCTTCGTCACCGGCCACCAGGCACAGCAGCAGGAACAGCAGCAGGAACAGAAAGAGGAAAAGCCGTGAACCCCGATCTCGACCTCGTCCTGGACCGGGTCATCCGCGCCCCCCGCGCCCTCGTGTGGAGCGCGTGGACCGATCCGTCCAGCTTCGCGCAGTGGTGGTTGCCCGCGCCGACGATCTGCCGCGTCGACCGCCTCGACGTCCGGCCCGGCGGTGGGCTCGTGACGCGGATGAGCGAGGACGGCGTGGACTTCCAGCCGCACGTGGACGCGAGCTTCCTGGTCGTGGAGGACCAGGAGCGGATCGTCTTCACCAACACCATCGACAGCGAGTGGCGCCCGGTCGCGCCAGCGCCGGTGCACATGACCGCCGAGATCAAGTTCGCCGACCACCCGGACGGCACCGACTACCGGATCGTCGTCCGGCACGGCGACCCGTCCTCCCGCGCACGCCACCACGAACTCGGCTTCTTCGACGGCTGGGGCTCGGTCACCGAGCAGCTCGCCTCGGTCGCGGAGGGGCTGGTCCTCCGATGAAGATCGTGATCACGGAGTTCGTCACCCTCGACGGCGTCAGCCAGGGTCCCGGCTCGCCGGAGGAGGACACCAGCGACGGTTTCACGCGCGGCGGCTGGCTCGTGCCCCACATCGACGAGGTGTTCGTCAAGCGCACCTCGGAGTGGCTGGACCAGGCCGACGGCCTGCTGTTCGGACGCCGCACCTACGAGGCCTTCGCCCGGGACTGGCCGGAGATCACCGACCCGGACGACCCGTACACCGAGCGGATGAACTCGCTGCCGAAGTACGTCGTGACCGCCACCCTCACCGAGGGCGGCTGGAACCCCACGACCGTCCTGCGCGGCGACCCCCTCACGACCGTTGCCGAGCTGAAGGCCAGGCCTGGGCGGGAACTCCAGATCCACGGAAGCTCGCGCCTGGCCTCCGCGTTGCTGTCGGCGGGCCTCGTCGACGCGCTCCGGCTCGTCGTCGCCCCGGTCGTCATCGGCTCCGGGCGGCGGCTGCTCGACTCGGGCGCGCCGGTCGGCCTCCACCTCGTGGAGCACGAAGTGACCCCGAAAGGTTTGCTGCTGCTCCGGTACGAGACCACCGGTGCCGCACAGGTGGCCGCCTACGACGGCGTCACTGACTTCGTGTAGGCCGCGCCCTCCTGGCGCTTCCAGCCACCGATCCGCCCGCCGTAGCCGCTGTGCTGGACGCGCTCAGGACGGCGGCGCTTGCACCATGAGCCGCCGTCCTGCCAGGAAGCTCCGCTCAGTGTCGTTGGTGGCCAACGCAATCGCTTCGTCATAGGCCGCGACGGCCTCCGAAGCCCGGTCGAGCCGCGCGAGCAGGTCCGCGCGCGTCGCGTGCAGCAGGTGGTAGCTCGGCAGATCCAGCTCGTCGACGATGGCCAGCGCGAGCGCGGGGCCGTGCACCTCGGCAACGGCGACCGCGCGGTTGAGCGCCACGATCGGCGTCGGCGAGAGCTCCACCAGCTGGTCGTAGAGCGCGAGCACCTGCGTCCAGTCGGTCGCGGGGCCGTCGGTGTGCACGGCGCCGATCGCGGCCTGCACCTGGTACGGCCCCGGCTGACCGCGCCGCAAGCATTGGCGCACAAGGGAATGGCCCTCGGCGATCAGCTCCCGGTCCCACAGCGCGCGGTCCTGCTCCGCGAGCACCACCAGCTCGCCGTTCGGCCCCACCCGCGCCGGGCGCCGTGCCTCGGTGAGCACCAGCAGCGCGAGCAGCCCGGTCACCTCCGGCTCGTCGGGCATCAGCTCGGCGAGCGCCCGCGCCAAGCGGATCGCCTCCTGGCTCAGATCCGTCCGCAGCAGCTGCCCCGACGTGGCCGCGTACCCCTCGTTGAACACCAGGTAGAGCACGGCCAGCACCGAGGACAGGCGGTCGGGCAGCTCCGCCGCCTCGGGCACGCGATAGGGGATGCCCGCGTCGCGGATCTTCTTCTTCGCGCGCACGATCCGTTGCGCCACAGTGGTTTCCGGCACCAGGTAGGCCCGCGCGATCTCGGCCACCTCCAGTCCGCCGAGCAGGCGCAGCGTCAGCGCCGTCCGCGCGAGCGGGGACAGCGCCGGGTGGCAGCAGGTGAAGATCAGGCGGAGCTGGTCGTCGCGCACGGGGCCCACCTCCTCCGGCTCATCGGGTTGGTGCAGCAGCTGCGCCTGCGCGTGGCGGGCCTCCCGCGTGGACTCCCGGCGCAGGCGGTCGATCGCGCGGTTGCGGGCGGTGGTCACGATCCACGCGCCCGGGTTGGGCGGCGGCGCCTCGGCCCACTTCCGCACGGCCACCGCGAACGCGTCCTGCACGGCCTCCTCGGCGAGCCCGATGTCACCGAGCACCCGCGTCAGCGTGGCGACGCAGCGGCCGTACTCCGCGCGGTAGACCTCGTCCAAGCGCGCCACGCTCACACCCACTGGGCGTCTTCGAACGGGCGCACCTCGATCGGGCAGCCGCAGGCCAGCGCGCACTTCTCGGCCCAGCGCAGCGCCTGGTCGAGGTCCTCGCACTCCAGCACCCAGAGGCCGCCGAGCTGTTCCTTGGTCTCAGCGAACGGGCCGTCGGTGATCGTGGTGCTGAAGCCGTCCTTCGGCCGGACGACCGTGGTGGCGTGCGAGGACCGCAGTCCGCCGACGAACACCCACGACCCGGCCGCGCGCATCTCGTCGGTGACCTTCTCGGTCCGGGTCATCTGCGCCCGGAACTCCTCATCGGAGGGGGCGGGCGCGGTCTCGTCGAACTGGACGGCGAGCAGGTACTTCTTCACGGCGAACTCCTCGGGGTGGTCGCGGCCTCTCACCATGACCACGAACGGCGTCGACGCCATTCGACACCCCGAGGAAGGAAATTTCAGTACCTCAGCCGGTACACCGGGGCGAGGTCGGCGTGGTCGCGCTCGCCGTAGGTCTCCCACTCCTGGCGCCGCACGGCCAGGAACGCCCGGTGCAGCTCGTCGCCGAGCGCCCTCGCCACCGTCTCGCTGCCCGCCAGCAGCTCGATCGCCTCGCCGAGGGAGGACGGAAGCCGCTCGACCCCGGCCTTCTTGCGCTGCGGCTTGGTCATGGTGTGCGGGTCGCGCTGCACCGGGGCGGGCAGCGTCGCGGCCTTGTCCATGCCGTCCAGCCCCGCCGAGAGCAGCACCGCCGCCGCGAGGTAGGGGTTGGCGGAGCCGTCCAGCGGCTTGACCTCGACGTTGGCCGCGGTGCTCCGCGAGGTGATCGTTCCCGGCACCAGGCGCAGCGCGGCCTCGCGGTTCTCCACGCCCCAGCAGGCGTAGGCGCCGGACCACATCTGCGGCTGGAGACGCGCGTAGCTGAGCACGCTGGGCGCGAGGACCCCCATCAGCTCCGGCAGCGCGTCGAGCATCCCGGCGACGAAGGTCGCGCCGTCCTCGGACATCCCGCCGGTCTTGTCGTCGGTCCCGCCCTGCATCAGGTTGACGCCGTCACGCCACGCGCTGAGGTGCAGGTGACAGCCGTTGCCGACGGTGCCGGGGCGCACGCTCGGCGCGAAGCTCACATCGAAGCCGTGCTGACGCGCGACGCGGCGCGTGAGGACCCGGCTCAGCACCAGCTGGTCGGCGGCGGCCAGCGGGTCGCGGGCGGAGCAGGAGAACTCGACCTGGCCGGGCCCGTACTCCGGGTGCAGCTGCTCGGCCTCGATGCCGTGCTCGGCGAGCGCGTCCAGCAGGTCCAGCGCGAACGGCTCGACCTCCAGCAGCGCGGAGGCGCTGTAGCCCGGCCCGCCGTGCCCGGGGGAGCCGTCGGCGCGCAGCAGCGACATCTCGACCTCGAAGGCCGCCTTGAACTCCACGCCCGCCGCCCGGCCGCGCTCCACCACCCGGCGCAGCGCCGAGCGCTGGCAGCACGGGGAGACCTCCAGCTCCTGCGTGTGGAGGTCGGCGGGGACCCACGCCGTCCCCGGCGCGCCGTCCAGCCGCTCCAGCGCGCTGACGTCGGGGAACAGCCGGAGGTCACCGGCGGGGCTGTCGAACGGGGCGACCATGGCGAAGCTGTCGTCGGTGCCCGAGATCGACCACACGACCGAGAAGCCGATGCCGCCGCGCAGGACGCCGGCCAGCCTGCGCACCGGGACGAGCTTCACCCGGGTGACTCCGCCGTTGTCGACGTTGGTCATGGCCACCGCGCGGACCCCGGCGGTGCGAAGCCGCTCGGCGAGCGCGGCGCCCGCCTCCGGATCGGCGTCGAGCACCCGGGGCCGTGGCTCCACCGCGGTGCCTGCCGAACCGTTGCTGGTCTTCATGGTCGAAATTCTCCCTGGGCGAGCCGCGCTGTCAATCGCGAAAAACATTCTTTCCGGCTGCGAGAATTCGCCTGCCGCATCGGTGGAAATCATGATGTTTCACTGGCTGAGATAAAAGCGGCACCATGATTCCACTCGGCACCTCCGGGACGGCGAGTAGATGTAGCACACGATAGCGATCGCCTGTCAAATGTCGGATTTCGATGCGTTCTTCGCCGTGCGCCGAGGTGTTCGCGGCGCGCTCGGAAGTCGGTCGGCCCTGTTCCGGTCCCGCTGAGCAGCGTTTCTGCCCGCACCGCCGCCTGAGCGGGGGTGCCGGGCGGTGCGGGACGCCCCGTCGCGCACCGGCGGGTGCGGCGGTCGCGCGTCGGTGAAGTGCGCCGTCCGTGCGCCCAGTCGCACCCGGGACCGGCAACGCCGTGACTGGGTGTGTGAATCACTCGACCGGGGGCTTGAATGTGCCGCCGCAAATGCTTCACCTGCCGAAACGGGCGTTCCGCTCACAACGGGACAGGGCGGTCGATACCAAAAATTCGATCATGCGATCATCGACGCCCCCAGCGCGCCGTCGGGCTGGGTCGCACGGTGAAGGAGTCGCACACAATGAACGCTGGGCCACCCACCGATGATGTCCGCGCGCGCATTCTCGCCGCCGTCGACGACCTCCGCGACGAGATGACCACATCGTTGCAGCAGCTGGTTCGAGTTCCTTCCGTGAACCCCAAGTACCCCGGCGTCGAATACCGCGAGCACGTCGGCAAGGAGGGCGAGGGCAGCGCGGTGCTGGCCGAGCTCTACGAGCGCGCCGGGGCCGAGGTCGAGCTGTTCGCCGTCGAGGCGGGCCGGGAGAACGCGGTCGCCCGGCTCGGTGGGGGCGAGGGCCGCTCGCTGATCTTCAACGGGCACGTCGACGTCGTGCCCGGCGGGGACCCGGCCGAGTGGCAGGTGGCCCCGCCCTTCGCGGGTGAGGTGGTCGGCTCGCGCATGTACGGCCGGGGCACCACCGACCAGAAGTCCGGCCTGATCGGCCAGGCCTACGCGGCCATCGCGTTGCGCCGCGCGGGGATCCAGCTCGCGGGGGAGCTCCAGCTCCAGTGCGCGGTCGGTGAGGAGACCGTCGACTACACCTGTGGTACCGGCGCGATCGTCGAGCGTGGCTACACCGCCGAGGCGGCCATCGTCTCCGAGCCGAGCGCGCCGCCGACGCCGGTGTCGCTGGCAGTGGTGAGCCCCGGGCTGCTGTGGTTCTCCGTCACCGTCGAGGGCATCAAGGTGCACTGCTCGATGCGCGGCGAGACGATCCACCCGCACCGCGCGGGCGAGGAGCTCGGCGTCAACGCCATCGACAAGATCTTCACGATCTACCAGGCGCTGCGCGGCCTTGAGCAGGAGTGGGTGCAGACGCAGCGGCACCCGCTCTTCTACGACGGCCACTTCTCGTTGCTGCCCGGCGTGATCCGGGGCGCGCCCGGCGACCTCGCGGTGCCCTTCGCGCTGTCGGACTCCGCGACGATCGAGTACACCGCGATGTTCCACCCGGAGCGTGACGGCGCGGACGTGCGCGCGGAGATCCAGGGCGTGATCGACCGCGCCGCGGACTCCGACCCGTGGCTGCGCAAGCACCGCCCTGTGTGCGAGTGGAAGCTCCAGTGGGACCCGTACTCGATCGAGCCCGGCGCGGACATCAACACGACGCTCGCGGCTGCCTACAAGGAAGCGGCCGTGGGCACGCGCTTCGCGCCGGAACCGACGTTCACCGGGTTCTACGGCGGGTGCGACGCCACCGTGCTGAAGAAGCTCGGCATCCCGTCGGTCGTGCTCGGCCCCGGTGACCTGCGCGTCGCCCACGCCAACGACGAGTACGTGGACCTCGACGAGATGTGGTTGGCCGCCAGGACCTACGCGCTGGTCGCCGCCGACTGGTGCGGCGTCAAGCCGTAGGCCCGCTGGGCGTTCCCGCCCATCAGCAGCCGCAGGTACCGCCTCGCGTCGGCCTCGCCGATCGCGTCCGCTTCGAGCCACTCGCCGAAGACGCGGGCCAGCGCGAGGCGGTGCCGCAGCGCTCCGACCAGGTACAGCTCCGGCAGCCCGTACGCGTCGGTGGAGAACAGGACCTTGGTGAACGGCGCGATCTCCAGCGACTCGCGCACGATCGAGGTGGCTGAGGCGCCCGAGAACCCCGCCGCCAGGCCGGTGTCCAGGTAGACGTGCGGGTAGACGTGCGCGAGGTAGCCCGCCTCGCGCACGAACGGATAGTTGTGCAGCAACATGATCGGCGTGCCGGTGGTGACCGTCGCGCGCAGGAACTCGGTCATGTGCGTCGGATCGCAGCGGTGCAGGACGATGTCGGAGTCACCGAAGCCCACGTGCATCTGGATGGGTTTGCCCGCGTCCACCGCCGCCCACAGCAACGCGCGCAGCAGCACCGGGTCGCTCAGCCGCCGCTCCGGCGAACTCAGCCAGGCGCCGGCCGCTGAGCGGATCTCGGCCTCGGTGGGGCGCGCGGGGTCGAAGTCGAAGCCGTGCCGGTAGGCGATGATCGACTTCACGCCCACGGCCGTGCGCAGCGCGGACTCCAGCTCAGCCCGGAAAGCGTCGTAGAACCCTTGCGCGCCAACACCTTCTGCGGCCAGGCGCTCGGCGAGCGACTCCAGCCTGGCGATCTCGAACCCCTGCGTGCCCGAGACTGCGGCCAGCTCGTCGGGCGAGGTGATCTCGTCGGCGCAGAACCCCGTGTCGACCAGGTAGGTCGAGATGTTCGCCGCCGCCAGCAGGCGCCGCGTCACCTCCCGCTGGCCCAGCTCCGCGCGCCTGCTGAGGTAGCTCTCCGCGTCGACGTGGCGCGGTAGGTCCAGCAGCGGCGCGCACTCCGCCCGGATCGCCACGCCCACCGGGCTGTCGAACACGTCGCCGCCCGGTCCCTGCGGCAGGTCCGACTCCGTCGCGAGCTTCTGGAAGCTCTGCGCGCTGACCTCGTCCTTCACGATGCCGTGGCAGTGGTGGTCCACTGCGGGGGCCTGAGCGAGGACGTCCAGCAACGCGACACGTTCTTCCACAGCCTCGACCTCATGCCTTCCGGAGCCGCTGATGATCACGCACTTTCTACCGCCTGGCGGCGTTCGGCGGGCCGCTGCCGCCGAAAACGGTGACGAGCGCTCCGGCGTCCCGATTCGGCCGCGCGTGCTCGTCCCAGCTGAGACCAGCGGTGATGGCGATGTGCGCGACGATTCTCGCTCAAACAGAACATTGCTCGAATTTGCTGCTGCTTGATGCGCGCGTGACGCTCCCAGCCAAACCCAACGGGCAAAAGGGGAACACATGCGCAGCACTGTCAAGGTCGTTGCCGGAGCGGTCGCCGCGATGGCCGCCGTGGTGGGCCTGACGGCCGCCCCGGCCGCAGCCGCCCCAGCGGGACCGGACTGCCGCGGCGGCTACTACCGGGCGGGCACTCCGGCCGTGCAGGCCTGGTACAACCACTGCGGCGGCGGGAAGGTCTGGATCAAGGTCTTCCACACCTTCGGCGACGACACCTTCTGGTGCGTCGGTCCCGGCCACACCCACCTCGGCGTCTGGCCCGAGATCAACGACGCCGTGTACGACAACCGCACTTGCTGATCTTCGTTTCAGGCTCGGCTGAACCGCGGGAGATCCTCGTGGCACCCCGTCGGGGTTCGGTGGTCGTGAAGACGCCCCAACCGCCCGTGAGGGAGAGGGCCGGGCTTGCGGCGCGCGTCGAGGTGATCGGAAATCAGGCGACAGATCGCGTGTGGCGGGCTTAGCGTCCGCCGCATGCGCGAACTCACGTGGCGGCCGCTCACGACGGCGGATGCCAAGGCGTCGGCGGACCTGCTGAACGCGATCGAGACCGTCGACCGGATCGGTGAGAACTACGTGGAGGCGGACACCCTCCAGGAGTTGCTCGATCCCTACGCGGACCTGGAGCGCGGCAGCCTCGCGGCCCTCGACGGCGACGAGATGGTCGGCTACATGAAGATCCGCTACAAGCCGTTCGCCGAGGAGGTCCACCGGGTCTTCCTGGACGGCGGGGTCCACCCCGGCCACCGGGGCCGTGGCATCGGCGCGACGCTCGTGCGCGCCGGGATCGAGGCGGCGAAGGTGCTGCACGCCGAGCACCACCCGGCGCTGCGGCTCGTGGTCGACGTGCACAAGGCCGAGCACATCCCCGGCCTGGCCGATCTCGTGCGCTCCCAAGGCTTTTCGCCCGTCCGCTACTACCAGCGCATGGAGCACCCGCTCGGCGCCGCGATCAGCGACGCGGCCGTGCCGGACGGGTTGCGGATCGAGCCGTGGTCGGAGCGCACCGACGAGGACTTCCGCCGGGTGCGCAACGAGTCCTTCGCCGACCACTGGGGCGCGGTGCCGCTGCCGGTGGACGGCTGGCAGAACAAGATCACCAACCAGACGTTCAAACCGGAGACGAGCTTCCTGGTCCGCGACGAGGCGAGCGGGGCCGCGGTCGGCCTGCTGGTGGCCATGAGCTGGGAGGCCGACACCGCGACCACCGGCATCCGCGACGCGCACTTCATGGTCATCGGAACGCTGCCCGAATACCGCGAGCGCGGCGTGGCCGGCGCGCTCATCGCGCACGCGCTGCGGACCGCCGCCGAGCAGGGCTACGACCGGGCCAGCCTGAGCGTGGACTCGGCGAGCGCCTCCGGTGCGCCGGGGATCTTCGAGAAGGCCGGGTTCGAACCGAAGATGCGCTACGTGCGCTGGGAACTGCCGGTCGGTTCACTCTCCGGCTGACCACCTTCAGGGGGAGCGCGCCGCGCGTGCTGGTGACGGATCGTCAACCGCCGTCGGCGTCTGCCGGAGCGCTCCGCCCGGGAAGGTGAAAGATCATTTAGGTCCGACCGCGCTCTGCCGAAGAGAACGGCGACACCCGCACGGTCCTCTGTGGACTTCCGTGCGGGGACAGCCGATTCCTTCAGGAGCGTCGTTGACAGCCACGCACTCAGCGCCCCCGTTAGCGCCGAGTCCAGCAAGCCCCAACCCTGCCGTCGCACACCATCACCATCACCACCATCACCACCACGCGCAGCACGGCCTTGAGCGGATGACCGTCCTCCCGGCGATCGCGACGCTGGGCACCGAGAAGCACCTCAGCGGCAACCAGCACCTGGCTCAACTGGAGCCGGGCAAGGTGTTCATGATGGGCGACAACCCGGCTCTGCCCAAGATGCCGAAGCGCCCCACGCTCGCTGACTTCTTCCGCCTGCGGCTCGGCCTCGACTCCTTCACCACCCGGCACATGCTGCACAGCGCGCGGCGCGCCCAGCTGCTCGGGCTCGACGAACCGGTCGTCCTCGCCTGCCTGCTGCACGACATCGCGGTGGGCGGCCTGCTCCGCAGCCACCACGGCCACTGGGGCGCCCAACTGCTCGCCCCCTACGTCTCCGAAGAGGTGGCCTGGGCGATCCGCCAGCACGAGATCGCGCGCTTCTTCGCCGACTCCTCCGTCGGCTACGACTACCCGGACGCCTACGACGCCTTCTTCGGACCGGAGTACGACCCGCCGGAGCACGTTCGCGAGGCCTACAAGGAAGTCCGCGCGCACCGCTGGTACATGTCCGCGCGGCTGGTCGCGATCAACGACGTCTACACCTTCACCGATGAGGACGACGTCGACATCTCCGAGTTCGAGGACGTCATCGGCCGCCATTTCCGGCAGCCCGCAGAAGGGCTCGGATTCGACGGTTCTCCCGTCGCGCACATGTGGCGCACGATGATCTGGCCGAACAACTTCCTGTAGATCTTTCCCCGAACGCACAGCGCGGGCGGGACCTCTTCGGCCCCGCCCGCACGTGATCAGTTCCCTGTGGTCGTCCTTCTGCGGTCATCCCGCCCGGTAGGTCAGGCAGGTGGCCGCGTGGTCGCCCTCGCCCATGCCGACGCGCACGTCGGAGGCCGTGCACTCCAGGTGCTCGTTGTGCACGCAGTCCGCCCGCTTGCACGCGCCGACCTGGGACACGGCGGCGGGAAGGCCGCCCTTCGCGGTGAGCGGGACGAAGGTCGCGCAGTCCGCCGTGCCGTTGCGGCCGTCGACGGTGATCGCGAAAGCGTGGCAGCCGTGATCGTTGTAGGAACAGCTCGTCACCGTGCACTCGCTGACGGCGGGCATTTCCGTGGTGGTCATCGCAGACTCCTTCGAGCATCCGATCGCAGTCCGGAACAACGGGAGTTCGGGTGTGGAGAACCGAATACCCGGAACCCCATCACGGAAACCTCGTCGTCGCCGGTCGGGAAACCGATCGGGTGTTCTCGCGACGGGCGCCATTAGGTTAGCCTCACCATTCCGCGACGGCGGCTGGAATCGTTCTCACCCGGTGTTCTGGAACAGCACGCTCATGCCGTCGGGCTCGAAGAGCATCAGCGTCGGCAGGAACCCCTCGCGGGGCGCGGCGCGCTCGACCCGCTCGCGCAGCTCGCTCGCCCAACCGGAGTCCGCGGGGGCGAAGGCCAGTTCGTGCGGGCTGGGCATGGCCGCGACGAGCGTGCGGGTGCCGATCGTGTCGATCATGCGGCCGAGGAAGCCCGGCGTGGCGACCATGGAGGCGGCGAAACCTCCCGCGCGGCTGACCTCGACCATGCCACCGGGAACGCCGGGGGCGTCGGAGTAGACGGACTTCACCCCGTCGCGGAGGTTGACCCTGGCCTTCTCCAGCAGCTCCAGGAAGTCCTCGGTGCCCGCGACGTCGAGGTTGCCGACCTCCGCGACGGCGAGCCCCTCCGGGGTCGAGGTGACCGTGGCGAGGACGAGGTAGACCTGCCCGGGGATCAGCTGCGCGACCGGGACCGGCCCGGCGTCGGTGATGTCGCCGCTGCGCACGATCGGCAGCAGCACGCCCTCGATGCCCTTGGTGATCTCCTCGAACGCGCGGTCCTCGATCTCCTTCTCCAGCGAGATCCGGGCCTCCTCGATGGCCTCCGCCCACCGGTCCGGCTCCGGGCGCGCGAAGTTGTGCGTGAGGACCTCGATGTTCGGGAACGTCCGGTCGGCGAACTCGCGGTCGGCCTCGGACAGCTCCCACTCGCTGTGCACCCGCCGCACCTCGGTCGCGGGGAAGTGCTGCCTGCTGGTCAGCTCGGCCCACGCCCGCTGGAGGCAGTTCTCATCGCGTGCGGTCCCGGCGGCGGGCACGGGCTCGATCTCCGGAGACGACTGGAAGAGCACGACATTGGTGCTCATGTCGGTGTTCACGTCACCACCTCTGGGGTTCGCGCGGGAGGGAACGAAGGGCAGGGCAGGCGAATGGTAGGCGGGCGTCCGCGCGCCGACAATTCGCGTCCCGGTGCCTATGCTCCGGCGCATGGGAATCCAGCGGATGGACAACGTCGCCGTGGTC
The DNA here is from genome assembly GCF_039537405.1 of Allokutzneria multivorans. NCBI lineage: Bacteria > Bacillati > Actinomycetota > Actinomycetes > Pseudonocardiales > Pseudonocardiaceae > Allokutzneria > Allokutzneria multivorans. The sequence continues at coordinate 302,862 of NZ_BAABAL010000004.1, forward strand.
GTCGACGACCTGGACGCGGCCGTGGCGTTCTTCAGCGAACTGGGCATGGAGCTGGAGAACCGGATGGGGATCGAGGGGCGCTTCGCCGACCTCACCGTCGGTATCGACGGCTTGCGCAGCGAGATCGCGATGATGCGGACCCCGGACGGGCACAGCAAGCTCGAACTGACGAAGTACCACACCCCCGAGGCCCTCGGCGCCGGCCGCGAGTTCCCGCCGCCCAACACCTTGGGTCTGCACCGGGTGATGTTCGCCGTCGACGACATCGAGGACACCGTTGCCCGCCTGCGCCCGCACGGCGCCGAACTCCTCGGCGAGATCGCGCGGTTCGAGGACGTCTTCCTGCTCTGCTACCTGCGCGGACCCGCGGGCATCATCGTCGCGCTCGCGGAGCAGATCGGATGAGCGCGTCGCGGGTCAGGCCCGAGGGGAATGGGTCCTGTGTCGATCAATGATGTAAAGACACTGCTCGTCGACCTCGCGGAAAGAGCAGCCGGGACAGCAGCGCGCGTCGACGCTGTCCGCGAGTCGCGGAGCGCGGCCCTGGAGGAGGTGACGACGACGTGGACCGGCTCCCGTCACAGCGCCGCCGTCACGGGGCGCGGCCAGCTCGCCGACGCGGTCGCCGATCTAGCCGAGCTGCCGGAGCAGCTGCACCGCGTGTCGGAGCTGCTGCGCGACGTCGCCACGGGGACGTGATGGCGTGCCCTCTGCGTTCTCGGCGGTGGCCGCCGGATTACTGGCAGCCCGGAGCCAACTCGCCCCGGAGGAGCTGCGTGCGGTGGCCGAACAAGTCCGGGAGGAGATCTGGGCTCCGCTAGCCCACGCCGCCGAGGGCAGCGTCGATGAGACGCTGCACGAAGCGCTCCAGCTGCTGGACTCGATCACGGCCACCCTGGAGGAGGCCGCGGTCAAGCTCGACGACGCGGCAGAGGCGATCATCAAGTACCTGGCTGATACCCACACCGTCCCTGCCAACTCCGTACCGGCTATCACCGCGCAGGACCGGGCTCCGGCGCCGGAAAGCAACTCGGTGCCGCACCCGGCGACCCTGCCGCCCACCCTGATGAGCTTCACCAGGGACGCGGGGTGGGCTCAAGCGCAGCAGGCGAAACTCACCGATCGCCCTGCCGACACGGGACCGACCACCGGGTTGGTCTACTTCGGCGACAACACCGAAGGCGTCATCTCCAGCGGGACACCCCCGACCCCGAAACAGGGGATGGTCGACTCCGAAGAAGATCGCGGCGAACGCGAGTTGGTCACTGCCGCAGGACTGATCCTGGCCAACTCCGAGCACTTCCCGATCCGGATTCGCGGCGCGACGCTGTCAGCTCCGACGCACGTGGAAACCAAGGTCGCCACCCTGATGCGTCAGCGCGGCATCACCTACGCGGCCGTGGTCATCAACAACATCGAGGTCTGCGACGGTGTCTACGGCTGCCGCAAGGCCGTCCGCGCGATCCTGCCCCTCGGCTATACCCTCGTCGTCTGGGAGCGCGGTTCCTTGGAGCCCGTCACTCTGAAAGGAAAGGCTCGCCCGTGATCGTCAGCGCGCTCATCGCGAACAAGTTCCGCTACGCCAGCACCACCGACGCGGCGGAGGCGTTGATCGAGGAGGCGTTGAGCGGCCGGTTCTGGCACACCCTCACCAAGTTCTACGTCTCCGACCACCCCTGCACCAGCGGCGACGACGACGGCCACGGCGAGCACTTCCCCGATCACCAGCTCAGCGTCGGCACGAACACCGCGGGCACCCTCGCCGCGCTGCACTTCTGCGCCTTCGGCGCCGACGAGATCCTGGTCCAGAGCCTGAGCGAACAGCAGCTTCCCAACGCGCCGGAGATCATCTACGACACCGACGCGCAGATGCGCTTTCCCACCAACGCCGCGATCCACCGGGACGCGGCCAGAGTCGCGCTGATCGAGTACTGCCGCACCGGGACACAGCCGTCGTCCGTCGCCTGGCAACCCTGCGAGATCATCTGACGAACACCCGCGCGAGGTCACGGGCGGGGAAGGTCCTCCACGCTGAGCCGCAGCCAGCGGTCCTCGACGAGGAAGTGCAGCTCGGAGCCCCTGCCGACGACGCGCGCACTGGCGGGAAGCGGTGTGCCGTCAGGCTGAGCCACCAGGTGCTCGCCGGTCACGAGCAGGCGGTTCTCCAGCTGCACGGCGGTGACGAGCTTGTCCTGGTCGGGCTCGTACCCACCGAAGAACGCGACGGTGGAGCCACCGACAGCGAGCGCACTCGCTCCGCTGACGTCGTTGTGCCACCCGGTCACCGTGTCCCCGTCGACGCGCACGACGGGGAAGTCGGTGTAGTAGTAGGCCCACGCGGTGTCGTCGTGGACGTTGAGCGCGTAGCAGCTGCTGATCGATCCCCACTGGTCGGCACGGTACTGCCACCGCAGGTCGAGATCGGCTGACCACCTGGTCAACCCGTGCTTCCCGACAGGGGGAGCACTGTCGCGATCGCCCCAGCCGCAGCTGCCGTAGACGCCTTCGTCGAAGTAGCCGACCCAGACCTCACCCTGACGCGTGGTGAGCACGTGGGAGATGCCGTCCCCGAGGGTCTGTTCGAGCACCGCCGACCCGTTGGCGTCGTAGACGACCGCGTTGCGCTCCGGGCCGTCCGGGCGCCACTGGCAGCGGGCTCCGACGATGAGGACCTTGCCGTCGGGCAGCGGCTGCACCGACGGGAACGCGACGGGCCGCCACGCGATCTGAGTGGTGGTGGTCGTTCCGTGCGCGTGCACGGTCACGAACGCGGTGGTCTTGTCTTCTGCCGCCCACAGCGTGATGACCTCGCCGGACGGTCCGATCGAGCTGCACAGGAGGCTGTCGCCGTGGCGCGGTGCCACCAGCCGCGCGTGCTGACTCGCTCGGAGCGCGAGCGGTGCCGTCATCTTCACCGGCTCAGCCCATCACGTCACCGCACCGAAGCGGGCGAACAGCCGTCGAAATACCACTTTCGACCCAGGCGGGGAGGTTCAGGCGGCTCCGGTGTCGCGGCGGGCCTTGGCCAAGGTCTCCGAGCCGAGCGCGGTCTCCAGCTGCTCCCACCGCGTCACGAGGTCCGACATCATCAGCATCATCACGTCGGGGAAGGCGTACAGGAAGCTCTGGTACCGGTAGTGGTCCAGGTAGAACACCACGACGTCGTCGCTGAGCGCGGTGACCGAAGTGGTGCGGGCGTTGAAGAACAGGTCGTGGTGGCCCAGCAGCGCACCGCGCCCGAGCACCGCGCGCTCGTAGATCCCGCCGAAGTCGACCTCGACCTCACCGCTCGTGACGAGGAACACCCCGTGCGCGGCGTCGTCCTCGCGGAACAGGGAATCCCCTGCGGTGTAAGGGATCTCGTCGAACATCGACGCGAGCGTCTCCAGCTCGGAGTCGACGAGCGCGGTGAACAGGCGCACGCCGTGCGGGTCGACGCTCTCCCGCAGGCAGGCCACGCGCTCGGTCAGCTCGTGCTGGCTGATGTGGGTCATGCGCATGCGCACGAAGCGCAGCATCCGGTCGGTGTTGCGGTTCTGGCGGCGCGAGGTCCCGGCGCTCGGCGGGGTGTAGACCTCGGAGTTCCCGCTGATGCGCGCGGCTTCGCGCAGGCCGGACTCGTAGGCGCTGTGCACGCAGCCCCAGTGGTAGTGATTGGTGCCCTCACCGGCGAAGAACACCTTGTCGCCCAACGGTTCCGCGAGGGTGGCGATGTCCTTGGAGGAAGCGTCGACGCCGATGCACGTGTAGGAGCCCAGCGCGAAGGGATCGGTCGACCACGCGGTGCGCGAGACGTGGTTCGGTGCGGGCGCATCGGCTCCGAAGACGTCCTGCACGACGGTGGTGGCGTAGGCGCAGACCTCCTGCTCCGACCAGCTCTCCGCCTCTCGGCCGAGCGAGGCGCCGAGCAGCATCACCAGGATGGGCTTGCCGTGGGACTTCCACATGCTGATGACGACGGTGGGGTAGCGGTCGGTGTCGCGGCACAGGTAGCCGAACACGTACTGGTCCTTGGGCCAGAAGGGTTCCTCGTAGTGCAGCGCGATCTTGTTGAGGGTGCCGAAGCCCAGCCGTGCGATCGCTGAGCGCTTGGTGCCGGGCAGTTCGGGTTCGAAGCGCACCGCCCCGGCCTTGAGCACGCCGAGCGGTAACGTCACCAGGACCTTGTCCGCCTCGAACTCTCCGTGGTCGGTCGTCACCCGCACGGTGCCCGCCGTGCTGTCGATCCGCGTGACCACGTGGCCCAGCCGCACGTCCAGTCCTTCGGCGATCGCGTCCACGACGGACTGGTACCCCTGGTGCAGCGTGCTGTCGCCGTAGCCGTAGACGAGGTAGCCGTCCTCCCAGAACTTCAGCGACAGCTTGTCCGCGTCCTCGCCCACGTCCTCGCGCAGGATCACGTTGAGGTGGTAGCGAACCGCCTGTTCGTCCTCTGTGGACAGTTGGCGGTCGGCGAGGATCTGGCGCAGCGCCTCGCCGAGGGAGATGTCCGGCCGCTGTTCCTTGCGCGCGATGGCGGCCCGCTGCTCCAGCTCGTGCAGCACGTCGTCGGCCAGCTCCAGCGTGCGGCTCTTGGTGCGGTGGTTGGCGGCGCGGTTGTCCGCGCCGAAGAGGTCGAGGCTGTCGAAGCCGCCCGTGTAGGCGCTGTCGCCGCCCACGTAGCTGTAGGGGATGCCCAGGTCCTCCACCAGCTCGGTGAGCGGGTTGCCGTCCGTGCCGTGGATCCAGTGCGCGCCGAGGTCGACGCCGTCCTCATCGGTCCAGATCCGCCCGCCGACGCGCTCGCGCGCCTCCAGGACGGTGACGGGGTGACCGAGCTGGCTCAGGGTGCGCGCCGCGGTGAGACCGGCCATTCCGGCTCCGACGACCACCACGCTGGGGAGATCCTGATCTTCCGGCATCGTTCGATTGTGGGAGTCCGCGCGGGCTCGCACAGCCCCGGATCGTGTGCTCGCGCTGAGCCGTCCGGGTTGATCATCAGCCGCAATTCGGTTGAGCCGTGGGCGGCGCCGCGTTGCACTGTGCGCCGGACGATCGGGAAAGGCGGCGGCAGCATGAAGATCCGTTCCACCACCGAGGAGGACCGCGACGTCTTCGTCGCCACGGTCCACAAGGCGTTCGGGCGCTTCCCGGAGACCCCGGACGAGGACGGCGGCGGGTGCTGGTGGTCGGCGACCGAGATGGACCGCAACCTGCTCGCCGTGACCGACGACGGTCGCCCCATCGGCACCGCGGGGTCCTACTCGTTCGAGCTGACCCTGCCCGGCCAGGTCGTCGTCCCCGCTGCGGGCGTGAGCGCCGTCGGCGTCCTGCCCTCGCACCGGCGCCAGGGCGTGCTCAGCGCGATGATGCGCCACCAGCTCACCGACCTGCGCGAGCGAGGCGACTTCCTCTCCGTGCTGCTGGCTTCCGAGCCCGCGATCTACGGGCGGTTCGGCTACGGGCCCGCGACCTACACGGGGCGGCTGACCGTGCAGCGCCACCGTGCCGCCTTCGCTGAGCCGCGGGCGGGCATCGGTTCGCCCGGTTCGCCCGGATCGATCGAGGTGCTCCGGCGCGATGAGTGCGTCGACGTCCTCGAAGACGTCTACGACCGCTACCGCCGCGCGCAGCCCGGCGCGCTGTCGCGTCCGCCCCGCTGGTGGGCTCTGCGCGCGGGGCAACCCCCGGTCGCCGCCGCGCCGCGCTATGTCGCCGTGCACCGTGATGCGGAGGGGAACGCGAACGGATACGCGAGCTATTCCCTTGCGGACGGCACTTTGACCGTCGACGAGACAATTGCACTCGACGACATCGTTTTTGTCGCCCTTGTCAAGTTTGCGCTCGGTCACGACTTGGTTGCTCAGGTGGTGTTCAAACACGTTCCGCACGAGCACCCAGTGCGCTGGAAGTTCGCCGACTTCAGCGCCGGTGAGGCGAGCCATCACACCGAATGGCTCTGGGTGCGCCTGCTTGATGTCCCGCGCGCGCTGGCTGCGCGCCGGTGGTTCACCGACGGTGAGATCGTGCTGGGCGCCACCGATCCGTTCCTTGGTGATCATGGCCGCTACCTGCTGACCGTGCGGGACGGCCGGGGTGACTGCGTGCGCACGGAGCGCGAGCCTGACCTGTCGCTGGACGTGCGCGATCTGGGTGCGATCTACCTCGGCGGAACCGCGCCGAGCGCGCTCGTCCGCGCGGGCCACATGCGTGTCCACCATTCGGGCGCAGCTTCTCTCGCAGATCGACTGTTTCGCTCGGATGTGCCCCCGCACTGCGTTCAATGGTTTTGATCTCCGTCCCGGAAAGGGGGGACATTTGAGAGCCGGATAAGAAGCTTCACATTTCTCTCGGTTACCTTTCCGCCCGTTGTCCTGTTTGAACGGGATTGGAGAGTCATGCGCAAGGGAATTGCTCGCGGCTTCGCGGCCGGGCTCGTCGGCATCGGTATCTCGGCGCTGCTCGGTGCCGCGCCCGCCTCGGCGACGGAGCGGGGGGAGCCCAACTGCGGCCTCGATCGGATCTGCATGTGGGAGGACACCGAGTTCGACGGCACCCGGTACGTCGACGTCGCGGCGGCGGCGAGCGACACCTGCCACGAGATCGACTGGTGGAACGGGGACAACGAGATCAGCGCGCTCTACAACCACAGCCGGACGCTCAAGGTCACCTTGTACGCCAACGACGGCTGCACGGGAGCGCCTTTCACCCTCAACGCTGACTCCCTGATCAGTAACCTCAACAACTTCGGCTTCGACAACGAGGCGGAGAGCTTCAAGATCCACAACTGACGTTCCTGGTGACACCGTGTTTCTGGATGTAGCCTGATTCCAGAAACGCGGTGTTACTCATTGTCGGGGCGGTGGATGTCCAGGTTGACGCGGGCCGAGCAGCAGCTGGTCACGCACGAGCGGTTGCTCGGCGCCGGGCGGGCGGTGTTCGCGCGGCGAGGCTTCCTCGCGGCCACGGTGGAGGAGATCGTCGCCGAGGCCGGTTACACGCGAGGCGCGCTGTACAAGCACTTCGGCGGCAGGGAAGGGCTCTGGCTGGCGATCACCGACGCCCAGGCCGAGGACCACCTGGCGGATCTTGAGAAGCGTCTCGGTGGCGTGTCCGATCGCGACGCGCTGGTCGACGCGCTCGTGCCCGCCGGGTCGGTGTTCGGCGGCGGCGCGCTCCGGGCCGTGTACGAGTTCACGGCGTGGATCGCCGGGCAGCCCGAAGTGGCCGCGACCGTGATCGCCGCGCAGCGACTGCGTGAGGAACGGATCGTCGCGATGCTGGAGCGCACGTGCTCGCGCTTGGACGTCCGGGCGACCATGCCGCTGACCGAGGTCGTCGTGCTCGTCGGCGCGCTCGGCGGCAGTCTCGCCCTGCGCAGCGCCATGGACGCCGAGACCGATGTGCGAGCCGTCGCCATCGGCGTACTCGGCTCGGTGTTCCCGGCATGAGCATTCGCCTGTCCCGCAACGGTGACATCGAGATCGCCTACGAGACCTTCGGTGCTGCCAGTGGTCGTCCGCTGCTGTTGCTCCAGGGCGCGAGCGCTCCGATGGAGGGCTGGCCGGACGGGTTCTGCGCGACCCTGGTCGATCGCGGCTTCCACGTGGCGCGCTGCGACAACCGCGACGCCGGTCGTTCTTCTCGCGCCACCGAGCCGTACACGCTCACCGACATGGCTCTTGACTCGTTGAGCGTCATGGACGCGCTGGGCTGGCCCGCCGCGCACGTCGTCGGCGTCTCCCTCGGCGGGATGATCGCTCAGGTCATGGCCGCGCGGCACCGGGACCGCGTGCTCAGCCTGACGTCGATGTGCTCCGCCCCCGACGCGTCCTTCCGGCGCTCCAAGCTCAGCACCCTGGTCCGGTTCGCCCTGCTGACCGGCCGGGCACCGTCCACTCCGGAGGCTTCTGGCGAGCGCCTCGTCAAGTTGTTGCGGCTGGTCGGTTCCCGTGGTTTCCCGCAGGACGAGGAGTGGGCGCGCCGCACCGGCAGCGCGGGCCACGCCCACCGCACCGACTTCGCCGCCGCCCGCCGCCAAGCCGCCGCCGCGCGCTCCGCCGGTGACCGCCGCGCCGAGCTGGCCACGATCACCGCGCCCACCCTGGTGCTCAGCGGAGGCGTCGACCCCGTGCAGCCGCCGCGCGCCGGGAAGGCCACCGCCGACGCCATCCCCGGTGCGCGGTTCGTCGTCCACCCCGGACTCGGCCACGACCTGCCGCCCGGACTGTGGTCGGCCTTCGCCGACGACATCGCGGAGCTGGCCCGTGGCTGACTTCGTGATCCCCTTGGTGCTGCTGGTCTCCTTCGGCATCACCTTCGCCGGGCTGCCGTTGCTCGCCGCCCGCGTCCGCCGCCGGGGCAGCGGATCTGAGTTCTTCGGCCCGTTCGAGGAGATCTGGTACCCCGCCGCCGCACGCACCCGCATCGAGATCCAGGTGCAGTCCGAACGCCGCGCCCCCGCCCCCACACCCGGCGACCCGCCCCTGCTCCGCCCGGATCGCTGACGTCGACGGGTGGCGCGGGGGTAGCGTTCCGGGCGTGCCGCAGCTGATTCACGTGAACGGGCCGTCCGGTGCCGGGAAGTCGACGTTCGCGCGGGCGTACGCCGATCGGCACCCGGGAGTGCTCAACCTCGACATCGACCAGGTCGCGAGCCTGGTCGGCGGCTGGCGCGAGGACTTCTGGAGGGCGTTCGAGGCCGGGCGGTCGCTGGCGGTGGCCATGGCGGAGACCCACCTCCGGACGGGGCACGACGTGGTGATGCCGCAGCTGGTGACCGGCCCGCACGAGATCGTGGAGTTCGAGGCAGCGGCCGGGCGCGCCGGGGCGGAGTACCGCGAGGTCGTGCTGGCGGTCGACAAGGAGCTGATGAAGCAGCGTTTCGCTTGTCGGGCAGGGGAAAACGCCTCTGAGCTGGATCGCCGCGTCGACGAGGTGGTCACGCGGGGCGGAGGGCCGGTGCTGCTGGAGCGGATTCACGACCAGCTCTCCGCCTACGTGGGCACGCGCCCGGAGTGCACGGTGGTCCGCACCGACGACCTCCGCCCGGACGAGACCTACGACGCGGTGGTGGCCCTGCTGGCTCAGCGCTCGCCGAGCACCTTCTCGCGGCCGGACTGACGCAGAGCGAAGTAGCACAGGGCGAGTACGCCGACCACGGCGAGGCAGGCACCGTAAGCCAGCGCGGCGTGCCACCACACGATCGGCTTGTCCTGCTTGAACAAGGCGATTGTCACGTAGCACGCCGCCGCGAGCCCGATCGCGCCGTCGATCAGCCAGAAGATCGACCACGAGCGGTCAGAGGATTCCATGCCGCAAGGCTAGTGCGGCTCGCACAGCAGGACACGAGTCCCGAACGGGGGATTCAGTGCTCGCAGAGGGAGAACTCCCGTTCGTACAGCTCCTCGTTGTGCTCGTCGACGAAGAACTTCCGCTCGCGCATCAGCTCTTCCCGGAAGTCCTTGGCCTGCTCCAAGGTCATGGTCGAGGTCGGTGACCACGGCTGCTGAGGAGGCACATCGGCGGTGGAGACGATCCGCGCCGACGGGTCGACCAGGAAGAAGGCCAGGATCTTGCGGTGTCCGCCTCGCGTGGGGTCGGCGAGGCGGAACGGGGAGACGCGGTGCTGGAGGATGTTCGGAAACGCCAGGCAGCGGCCCGCTCCGGTCGAGACCGCGCCCAACGCCTGGTTCAGCTGGTCCTCGTCGTTGAGGCCGTAGACCTCGCGCATGCCCGGAACGTCGTTCTGCTCGTAGTCGGGGTCGTCGACCGCCGCGCGGAACCCGAGCTCGCTGTCAGTGATGTTCTCGTTGTCCCAGTAGTAGATGCAGGTCGAGACGATGCGCTCGTTCATCATCCCCTCGACGTGCCAGCTGCCGCCGGCGTACTCGGGCTTCTCCGGGGTGAGGTGGATGTTGGCGAGCTTCACGATCACCTGGAGCCGGCGTCCGCGCAGGTCGAGCGGCGGCACGTCGCCGGGCGGGGTGAAGGCGGGGGCGTCCGGGACGACCGGGAGGCGGTTGTCCCACCACTCGTCCAGGGCTTCGTAGTAAGTGCTGAGGGCTTCCTGGTCGCCTGCGGGCGGCCTGACCGGCTCGTCCGAGTACCACGAGTAGGGATCTGCCTCGATCCGCAGCGGCCTGGGGTGGCGCAGGTCCGCGAGCACCTTCTCGAACAGCGGGCGCACGCGCGCGAACAACAGCGGCAGGACGTCGGCGAGTTCGCTGTGCGCCTCGGGGTGGACGTTGTTGACGTAGGACCGGAAGACGGCCTCGCCGTCGGTGTCGACGTCGACATCCGTTGGCAGCCACTGGAACTTCTCCGACCACGCGTACCGCGCACCGTCGCCGCCGGGGTTCTGCCACGCCGAGTCGTCGACGGGGCTCACCTTGCGCACCAGGCAGAACAGCGAAGGGTGAACCAGGTCCAGCACCTGCTCGCCGGAACCCGGGTGCCAGTCCAGCTCCGCTTCGGGAACCTCCTCCAGCGCCCGAACCGCTTCGCGCAGACGGGATCGCAGCTCCTCGTCGATCAAGGAGTCCGACTGCCACACTCCGTCCACAGAGGACACTTCGATGCCGGTCGGCTCATCGCGCAGCGCGGCGTAGTGCGTCAGTTCCGCGAGCGCGTAACGGATCTGCGCCTCGGTCAGGCCCGCGTCGGCCGCTTCCCGGCTCCACCTGGCGATGATGTCGGCGTCGTTCATCTTCGCGAACCACTGCGGCTTCGAGCGGATCTCGGCGCTGAGCCGCATGATCTCCAGCTCCCGCAACGTCCGGGGCTTGGAGACGGGCACCTTGTGCGCGACGAGGAACGGCAGGGGGAACGTGGCGAGGTCGGTCACGAGGTCATCGTACGGACGCGGCCCCACGGTTCGCGTCGTCGTCCACCGCGAGGAAGCGTCGCCCGCTACGCCGCTGACGAAGTAGCGAGCACTCCGCGGATCGCCTGGATGACGGCGTCGGGCCGGACCCAGGCGATCCCCGAGTGCCCGGCGTCGTTCAACCGCACGACCTCGCCACGAGGCAGCGCGGCGGCCAGGTCCGTGTAGAGACGGTGCCTGGCCCTCTGCGACTCGGCGGCGGCTTCGCGGGCGGCGGGCGGCACCAAGTGCTCGGCGAAAGCGTCGAAACCCATGGCGGACAGGAAGAACGTCGGCACGTCGAGCTCCGGCCCCGCGTCTCGCACCTCGGCGAACAGCTCGGGCAGGTTCTTCGCTTCGAGCAGCGAGCGCCGGTAGACCTCGGTGTCGAAACCCCGCTCCAGCAAGGGTTCGCGGATCTCGGCGGGCCACTCGGCGAGCGCGCGGCCGAACACGTCCCGGTACGCCGAGCGCATCGCCTCCAGCTGCTCGGGAGCGGGGGAGAGGGCGTCGGTGTTCCACTCCCTGAGCCGCCGCGCCTCCGCCTCCGGCAGGTAGTCGACGACGTCCTCGTGCGTCGGGTCGAGCAGGACCAGACCGGCGACCTCGTCGGGGAAGCGCTTCGCGTGCAGTCGCGCGTACAGGCCACCGAGCGAGTGCCCGACCAGCACGTACGGGCCGGGCACGTCCGCGACGCGCAGCAGTTCGCGCAGGTCGTCGATCACCTGCTCGCCGGTGCGCGGGAGGTCCACCGCGTCGCTCCAGCCAGTGCCGAGCCGGTCGTACACCACGCTCGTGGTGAACTCCGCGACGAGGTTGTGCACGTTCCAGTAGTAGAGGCCGAACATCCCACCGCCAGGCAGGAAGACCACGGTCGGACCGCCGTTTCCCTTGCGGTGCAGCAGCATTGACCGGCCCGCGACGTCGTAGTGCTTCCCGAGAGGCATGCTCCGGACTGTAGCCGGGCTCGGCTGGTGGCCGAGCCCGGCACTCGTCAGATCCCGTACTCGACGAGCGCGACGCCGATGCTGGCGCTCTTCACGCGGATCTCCAGCATGGACGCGCTGTTCCGGGGCCAGGCGATCTTGCCCTTGTTCCCCTTGCCGCAACCGAGCGACTGCCACTTGTCAGGGTTGGTGTACCGGGACATCCGGCCCTCGACACACGCCTGCTGCGAAGTGCCCGGCTGCACTCCCCACCCGACGATGATGTAGCCGCCCCACTTGGGGTCGTTCGGGGCGAAGTGCACGCACTGCTTGGACACCGAGCCCCAGCTGCCCGGCCACCCGGACGCCCGTCCCGTGCACTTGTACGCGGCGTCCGCTGTGCCGGTGGTGACGCCCGCGGAAACGGCGACGACCGCCGTGGTGATCGCCAGAAAACTCTTCACGAAATGTGCTGCGTTCATGGGTCGGGTATGTCAGATCCCCACCGCGCGGGGAAGCCGGTTCGGTACGGTGCGCCGAAGTCCTGCCAGCGGTTCCGCGCTCCGAACGCTGTTCGTCGCCGGTGCCGTCCCGGACAGCCGGAAACGCGGTCAACCTTTCGGGTAAACGGCGGTCCGAATTCAGGAACCCGATGGTGGAGCGGCTCTCCGTACCCGAAATGACCCGGTGACCCGGTGACGATCCGTAGAATTCCGCCGTGCGCACTCACACCCCGCGTCTGGTCGTGACCCTCGCGGTCCTCTCCGTCGTCTGCTCAGCGTGCTCCGGCGTGATCGCCGGGGTCGCGGAGCCGGCGGGGAGCCCGAGCGGTGGCGCCAAGGACAGCCAGCGGACCATCGCGCTCGGCGACGTCCGCACGCTCGACGTGTGCGGCCTGACCCCCGGCGAGGCGCTGGGCGCGGTCGGGCGCGTGGAGAACAGGGCCTCCAGCTCCGGCGTCAACTCCTGCCAGCGGACGATCAACATCGAGGAGGACGCCGGCGGCGGGCAGAAGCGGACCCTGGGAGTGCTCGACTACACGCTCACCCTGAAGTCGCCGATCGAGGAGGTGAAGTGGCTGAAGACGAGCTATCCGACGGAGTTCTCCGAGGGCAAACAGGGCGCGACCACCACCTACAAGGGCAAGTCCGCCGACGGCGGCTGCATGCGCACGGCGAATGCCGACAAGGGGCAGCTACAGGTCGTGGTGAAGAAGCGCCGCACGGAGACGCAGGGCGACGCGTGCGCGACCGCCGATGCCGCCTTCGACGCGGTGCTGGCGTCGGTGCTGTCCGACACCCCGATCCCGAGGCGCCCGACGGTGGCCGGCTCGATCGCGAACCTGGACCCTTGCGCGCTGGTCACGCCGGAGATGGTGCGCGCCTCCTACACCAAGGAACTCCAGACCAGTCCGCAGATCAGCGTGTTCTCGTGCGCCTTCGGCGGGCCCGGCAGGGGGATGTTGACGGTCAACGTGGGGCACATGATCGTTCCTGGGCGCCTGCCCGCGTTCCCGGGGACCAAGGTGACGACCATCGCCGGTCGGCCCGCGACCGAGACTCTGTCCGGTCCGCTCTGCGTCGTCGACCTGGGCCACGTCATGACCGATCCGCCCGCCGACGCCACGCTGCCGTACCTGGAGTCGGTGCACTTCTCCTACATGACGCAGGCCGACGACGCGGCGACCGCGTGCGAGCAGACCACCAAGCTCGCCACCGCCGTCGCCGAGAAGCTGCCGCCGATCTCCTGACCGTTCCCTCAGCGCGCGGTACCGGCGAGTTCGGCCAGCACCTCAGGGACCTCGTCGACGATCATGTGACCGGCCGAGGTGATGACGTCGAGTTCCACGCCGAGCGCGTGGTGCACGGCAGGGGCCAGCGCGCGGGCCGGGAGGAACACGTCCTCGCTCCCGACGACGACAGTGCGCGCGAGGTCGTGGCGGGCGATCACCGTGGCACCCGGATCGGTGCTGGAGCGCACGTGCCGGGCCACGAGCGTCATCCACTCCACCGCTTCGGGCAGTGGTGGGTGACCGTGGCCGTGCATGGCGCGCAGCAGTCGAGCGCTGGCGTCGGGACTGCGGGCGAGCAGCCAGCCCACCGACGCGAGTGCGACGCGGGGTGTGACGCGCAGTCGCATCAGCCCGCCCGGGGACACCAGAACCTGTTTGCCCACGAGCGGGGACGCACCCGCCAACGTGATCGCGGCGCCCAGTGAGTGACCCAGGACGGTCACCGGCGTGGTGCCGGTCTGCTCGACCACCTCGTCCAGCCACCGGCCGTACCAGGCGAGGCGGCCCGCTGCCGGAACTCGTGCGGCGGAGCTGAGCCCTGGTTGTCCGGGGAGGTCGACGGCCACGACACGGCAGCGCGCCGCCAGGGCTGCTAGCAGCGGAAGGCTTGCCGCAGCGCAGAAGTTGGTGCCTGGGACGAGGACCACGGTGTGATTGCCGGTTCCTGCGATGACCAGGTGAGTTCGTGCGTCGTGCGCCGTGATCACGGTGCGCTCGTGGGAGACCGGCCAGGCATCGAGCCGACCTTGGCACCACTCCGCGATCGCGGCCCGACCCGCTGGGCTTCGGTAGATCGGCACAACACGACGAGTTGGCATCGGGACTCCGTCCTGGGCAGCGTGAACACCGACGCCGACCAGACTTCCCGGCACACCGGGAGTGATCCTATCGCGGGAGGCGGTGCGCATCGAGACCAAGTACGCGCAGCGCGGCAAGACCGTCGAGATCACCGGCCTCAACCCGACCAGCACCTGAAAGTGCGGGTCAGCGCAGCCAACGCAACGCGGCGTCGGCGCTGTCCTCCGGGTTGCTGTTGAACGCGATCGCCGCGCGCGGGGCGTGCACGCGCACCAGATTGACCAGCTTCTCGAAGAACTCCAGCAGCGGCGCGTGCGTCCGGATCCCGCCGCCGATCACCACACAGGCGTAGTCCTTCGCCGAGAGCGCCCGCACGACGACGTCCTCTGCGCCCTCGATCTCCTCCATCGCCAGCAGGCACTCGTCGACCTCGATGCCGTGCTCCTCGAAGCGCGCGTGCCCCCTGGCGAGCGCGGCCAGCACCGGCGCCGGGTCCCATTCGGGGATCGTGACCGGATCGAACCCGATCAGCAGCACCCGTCCCATCACCATCGCTTCTCCCAGCTGTCGTGCCAACGCTTTCCCGATGCCACGGCCGCGCAGGGCGGCGTCGACGTAGACGGAGGTCTCGGCGAGCCCGGAGTAGCACGCGCACGCCGAGATCGGGCTGGCCGCCGCCCAGTCCGCGGGTTGCAGGGGGCGGTGGTCAGGGGTGAGGACACCACGCCCTCACCGTCGCACAACTTCATCCGGAACCGCCACCACTGCTGGGAGACTCGGTGGGTGTTCGTTGATGACGTCGTGCCCGTGGCGGCCGATCCCGATGTGGCCCTGTTCGTCGCGCGGACGGAGGGGCCTGCCGACCGGACGCTGCTGGTGGTGCACGGCGGGCCGGACTGGGATCACAGCTACCTGCGGGAGCCGCTGGTCGAGCTGGCGGGGCGGTATCGGTTGGTGCTGCCCGACCTGCGCGGTTGCGGTCGGTCCACGCAGGGGCTCGCGGATGAGCAGTACACGCCGGATGCCGTCGTGGCGGATCTGCGGGCGTTGCTGGAGGAGCTCGGTGTGGAGCGAGCGGACGTGCTGGGCTTCTCCTACGGCGGCCTGATCGCGCAGCGCCTGGCACTGACGGCGCCGGAGCGAGTGCGTGGCCTGGTGGTGGCGTCGAGCAGTGTCCTTCCGGTGCCCGCCAACGCCTTCGACGGCTGGGCGGAGCGCGATCGACGCACCGGGGCGGAAGCGCGGGTGTGGTCGAATCCCTCGGCGGAGGGCGCGGAGCTGACGCGCGCGGCGGCGGTGGCAGGCGCGGAAGCGAACGTGTGGCGCGCGGAGGCGCTGCCGGAGTACCTGCGGCGCCTGGAAGAAGCGCGGTTCTCGGCAGAGTGGGCGAAGCCGTGGCGGGCGGGCACGTTGCCGTCGCCGCGCTGCGAGAACGCGGTGGAACGGTTGGCAGCACTGAACATTCCGGTGTTGCTACTGCACGGGCGCCAGGACATGACCTTCCCGGCGGAGCTGGCCGAGCATGCGGCGGAGCTGATCCCCTCCGCGCGGGCCGTGGTGCTCGACGAAGCCGGGCACATGGCGCACGTCGACCAGCCCACCGCCTGGCTCAGGGCCATCGAGGAGTTCTTGGAGCAGGACTGACCGATTGGTTGAAGTCTGACCATGTGGTCAGGTAGCTTGGCTCCCAACGGAAGGGGGCCGGGGTGCCACGACAGACCCAGGAACAGCTCACGGCGGAGATCGTCGCGGTCGCCGGGCGGCTGTTCGGCGCGCGCGGCTACGGGGCGACGAGCGTGCAGCAGATCGCCGACGCCATGGGCTACTCCAAGGCAGCGGTGCTCTACCACTTCCCGTCGAAGGACGCGCTGCTCGCGGCGGTCCTGACCGAGGCCGCCGAGGCCGTCGCGGAGATCGCGAACAGCGCGAACAGGCTGGAGGCCGTCGAACGCTACGTCGACTTGGCCCTGACCCGGTCCGAGCTGGGCGTGCTGCTGGACCTCTCCGGTGCGCACGCCGAGCTGCGCGTGCTCGCCGAAGCCGGAACGCGGCTGCGCGAGTTCCTGCGCGCGGACGACGGGCCAGAAGCCGGAGTCCGCGTCGACATGGCCCTGTGGGGCGTGATCTTCACGGCGCGCACGACCGGGACCGACCACGACACGGCGCGCGCGGCGATGGTGCGCGCCGTCGCGGACCTGATCGAGATCGAGGGGTGAGACAGTGGAACGTTTGGTGAACTGCAACGGGATCACCTTGTGGTGCGAGGACTTCGGCGATCCGGCCGACCCGGTGGTGCTGCTCGTGATGGGGCTCGGCGCGCAGGGAACGTCGTGGAACGAGGCGTTCTGCTCGGCGCTCGTCGAGGGCGGCCGTTACGTGGTGCGCTTCGACAGCCGTGACACCGGCAGGTCCGACAGCATCGACTTCGCGGCTTCTCCGTACACGGTGACGGACCTGGCCGCCGACGCTTTCGGCGTGCTGGACGCGCTCGGCGTCAAGGCCGCGCACGTCGTCGGCGTGTCTATGGGCGGCATGGTCGCGCAGGAGATGGCGATCGAGCACCCGGCGCGCGTGCTGTCGCTGACCTCGTGGATGTCCAGCCCGGACACACCCGATCCGTCCACATTGGACTGGAGGGTGCTGCCGGGCAGGCGCGCCGAGCTGGCCCCGCTCGTCGCGGAGATGGCGGACGGCCTGCCGACCACCCGCGAGGAGCGCGTGGAGTTCATGGTGCGGCTCGCCCGCGCGGCCACGGGTGGCGGCGCGGAGTTCGACGAGGCCGCGGTGCGCCGGCTCGTCGAGCGCGACATCGACCGCGCCGACGGTCGCGACGCGACGATGAACCACAGCCTCGCGGCCGCGTCCTCGCGCGATCGGTGGGACCTGCTTCGAGGCCTGGCGGTCCCGACGCTCGTGGTGCACGGGACCGAGGACCCGATCGTCCCGTTCATCCACGCCGAGGAGATGGTCCGCTTGGTCCCGGGCGCTCGACTGCTCCCGTTGCCGGGCGTCGGGCACGACATGCCGCGTGAGTGGCAGGACCGGATCGCGAAGGAGATTCTCGCGCACACCGCGTGAAAACTCGGGACAACCTGAACGCGTGGTCGCTCGTCTACTGGGTACTGAAGTGCTGACCCAGGGGGAAAAAGCCATGAAGACCAGGTTCGTCGCAGCAGTCGTCGCCACCGCCTTCGCCGTCGCCGGTTTCGCCGGAACCGCCCACGCGGACGGTGACAACACTCTCGGCCCGTTCGGCTACAACGACCTGAAGCTGGGGCAGTCGGAGCAGGCGGCCGTGGAGACCGGTCTGCTGGTGGACGGTGAAGGTGACCAGGTCTGCCGCAGGTACTACTTCAACCCCTCGGAAGGCAGCTCGTCCAGGGCCAGCGGCGTGTTCATCTCCGGCCTTCGTGGCGTGACGCTGATCGGTGGCACGTCCCGGATGCGGACGGCTGAGGGCATCACCGAGGGCGCCTCGCTGGAGTCGCTCCAGCGGCACTACCCGCAGCTGGTGCAGGACCCGGACTCCGAGTGGATCTACCTCACGCCGGCTCCCGGCAACCCCAGCGCCAAGTATCGCTTCGTCGTGTACGGCGACGTCGTCGACAGCTTCGTCCTGGAGCTCAACGACCGCGCGAGCTGCTGACCCGCTCGGTCGGCGGCACGTCGCCTCGGGTTCGATCCGAAGTGGCACGGCCCGGCTTCACCTTGAGCCGGGCCGGCTCTCGGCCGGTGAGCAATGTGCTGTCCTCAGCGTGCGGCTGGGGGAGACCGTCGACGATGACGCTGATCCGCGAGCCGGGCACGCCGCCCTCCAGCTCAGGGAAAGCGTCGCGCAGGGTGAACTCGATGAGCGAGAACCGCTCCTCTCTGAAGTACGCGGGTCGCAAAGCCTTGGTGTCGAAGCGCTCAGCGAAGAATCCCTTGCCTGGTAACGGGTTTGGCGAGGCGAGCACTCTTCGCAAGGACGACCCTGGGCTCTCGTGGTTCATCGACACTCCAACTCTCGGACTCCGAGCGCTAGATTTGAAACGATTCAAAGCGCGGAATTATGGTTGAGCGCCGTTCTTCGCGTCAAGGCGCAGTTGACGTCGCCCGATGCGGTTCTCGCCGCGCTCGCGGAACCCGGCGGTGCCAGGGTCGGACCATGGCGGAACCCGTGGCGTTGATCAGGTCGCTGTTGCTGGCGCGCACGCCGCAGGACCCGTACCCCGTGTACGAGCGGCTGCGCGAGGGCGCTGGCGTGCATCACTTCGCGCCACTGGACGCGTACCTGATCACGAGGCACGAGGACTGCGCGGAGCTGCACCGCGACCGCAGTCTGCGGGTGATCAGCGGCGTGCAGCAGGGGCGGCGGCGCGTCGGGCAATGGCCGCCAGAGGTGCTGACCTCGATCGAGCAGTGGCCGGTGTACCGCAACCCGCCCGGGCACACAGCGCTGCGCCAGGCCGCCGCCCCGTACTTCACGCCGAAGCGGGTAGCGCAGACGCGCGCGTTCGTGGAGCGCGAGTGCGAGGCAGCGCTCGACGAGCTGGAAGAGCGGGGACGCGACGGCTCGGCGGTGGACCTGGCCCCGTTGCTGGCGGCGGTGCCGATGCGGACGATGGCGCACGTGCTCGGCCTGCCCGCGACGGACATCGGGCTGTTGGTGGAGCTGATGGGCGAGTTCTCGTTGCTCTTCGAGGTGGTGCTCACCCGGGCGCAGAACCGCCGCCTCGCCGCGAGCCATGAGCGCTTGGTCGCCTACTACCTGGACCGGATCGCCACCCGGCGAGGCCGCTTCGCCGAACTCGTCGAGCACTGGAGCGGGGTCGGCGGCGGGAAGACCGCGCGGCAGGTCGCCGGGATGCTCTCCGGCCTGATGCTGGCCGGGTTCGAGACGTCGGTGGGACTGCTCGGCAACGGCGCCCGAGCGCTCGCGCTGCACCCCGGGCAGGCGCGGCTGCTGGCTGAGCGACCCGAGCTGGCCGAGGCGGCGGTGGAGGAGGTGCTGCGCTGGGACAGCCCGGTCCAGGTCAACACCCGCCTGGCCGGGCGGGCGCTGACCGTGGCCGGGACCGTCGTTCCCGAGGGCGCCGTGCTGGGGCTGGTCTACGGCTCGGCCCACCGGGACCCTTCGCGCTACCCCGATCCTGATCGCTTCGACATCACCAGGACCGGCGTGCAGCCGCTGAGCTTCGGCCTCGGCGTGCACCACTGCGTCGGCTCCCAACTGGCCAGGATGGAAGCCGCCGTGGTGCTCCTCGCGCTCGCACGGCGGTTCCGGGACCTGCGACCGGCCGGGACACCGAAGCTGCGGCAGCCCTGCTTCACCATCCGCGCGTTCGAGGAACTGCCCGTGCGGATCGCGTGAACTACGTGTCGAGCACGAACCTGCCGCCACGCACGATCGCTGTCGTCAGTGTCCCGTCGGGCAGGCCGACCTGGTTCTTGCCGGGTGCGTAGACGCCGGTAACACCCTCGTAGGACAACGATTCCATGCGATCGCGAGCCTTCGCGCGGTCGTCGGTCGTGGCGTACGCCTTGGTGAGCATCCCGAGGGCGTCCGCCGCGAAGCACGGGTACGCGCCCGGCTGGCCGTGCTGGGCTTCGAAGGTCGTGGCGAACAGCCGCATCGTCAGCAGGTTCGGCAGCAGCAGCGGTGCCTGGAGGTGCACCGTCGCCCACGGCACGAGCACGCGGACCCCCTCGGCGGCCTGGCCCGCCGTGCTCAGGAACAACGGGTGTGATGCGGAAGGGCTGCAATAGATCCGTTTCTTCCAGCCCAGTTCTCGCGCCTGAGCGACCGCGAGGCCGTTGGACGGCGGCAATCCGAACACGGAGATCGTGTCGGGGTTGGTGTCGATGAGCTGCTTCAGCTGCGGCCGCAGGTCCGTCGCGGTGTGCTCGTACTGCGCCACCCCCGCGTTCTCCAACCCGAACCCGGCCAGCCGCGCCAGGTCCTCGTCGAACTTCGGGCCGGTCCACGCGGAGCCGACCAGCGTCGCGGCCCTGCGCAGGTTCGCGCGCTTCGCGTCGCGGGCGATCGCTTTGATCAGGTCCAGCCCGAACGGCGCCCGCGAGGTGAACACGAAGGTGTTGGTGGGATCGGCCAGGCCCGCGATCAACGGGTTCACCATCGGCACTCCGGCCGTCTGCGCGGCCTCGCGCAGCGGCGCCACCGTGAACGGGGAGGACGTGCCGATCAGGCCGTGCACGCCGTCCTGCCCGATCAGCGCCGCCGCTGCCGCCGCGGTGGCCGCTGTCGTGCCCTGCGTGTCGCGCTCGACCAGCGTCACCGGCCGGTGCCCCGGCATCAGGCCGTCGTTCACCAGGTCCCGCATTCGCCGCAGCCCCAACACCTGCCGCTCGCCGTGCCCCGACCCGGGTCCGGACAGGTCCAGCAGCACGCCGACCTTGATCGGCCGCTCCAGCGCCTCCCTCGGCCCGGCCGCGGCCACCCCGGCCCCGACGGCCGCCGCCGACACCGCCGCCGCGCCGCCCAGCAGCACCGAACGCCGGGAGACCAGCCTGTTGTGCTCCATCACCGACTCCTCGCAGACTCCACGCAGACGAAGGACAAACAGTCGACTGTCCGCGCCGAGCCGGTGCGGTGGCGCCTCGAAACCGCGCTGTTCACCGCAACGGGCACCGCCTCTCCAAAGAACTGCTCACGAGTTCAGGGAACGGCCGCGGGTCCGGTCCTGACCTTGGTCGGAGGACCCGTCGCGCGTACCGTTGAAGGCACTTCTCGTGGGGATGAGCGAGGTGTTCGTCATGGACACGAACGCGGGCATCGGAGCGCGACTGCGCCAGATCAGGCAGGCGTGGCGCAAGTCCTTGAAGGTCGTCGCGGAACTCGCGGGGATCTCCGAGGGCTATCTCTCCCGTCTGGAGACTGGCCAGCGCGCGCTGGACCGGCGGTCGCTGATCCTCGACCTCGCGAACGCACTTGAGGTTGCTCCCTCGGAGATCACCGGTTCGACCATCGCCACCCTGGGCGAGTTCGCCGAGGACCAGTCGCTCGGTCCGGTCCGACTCGCTCTGCTCGCGGTCAGCATGGGCGAGCCGCAGGGACGGGTGCTCCCTGTGGAGGTCCTGTCCGCACGTGCGACCGCCGTGCTCGACGCCCAGCGCGACTGCCGCTACGCCGATGTCGGCGTGGAACTGCCGATCCTCATCCGGGACCTGCACACCTCTCTCGCCGCCAGGCGCGACGTGGACCAGCTGTTGCGCCTCGCGACGCTTGTTCACGTGCAGGGCACGCAGGCGTGGCTGATGGACATCGGCGCGAACACGGACCTGGGCTGGCAGGCCGCCGCGCTGGCGAAGGCCGCGGCGGAGGAGCTTGACGAGTCCGTCACCCGTGGCGTCAGCGCTTTCGGTACCGCGTTCGGTCTGCTCGGCGCGGGTGCCTTCGACCTCGCGCGCGCAACGCTCTCCGCTGCTGGAGTCGGAACCCGTACTCCGGAGGAGTTGCAGCTCAACGGCATGCTCGTGCTGGCGAGGTCGCTGACGGCGGCGGCCGAGAAGAACCACGCCGAGCGCGTGACGGCGATCGAGCACGCGGCCGAGCTCGCCGAGCGGACCGGTGAGGGCGAGGCCTTGTGGTTCGGTTTCGGCCCCAGCAACGTCGGCGTCTGGCGGATGTCCGTCGCGCTGGAGGCGGGTGAGTACGCCGTCGCCGCGCAGGTCGCCAGGACCGTGAACCCCGAGGCACTCGCCTCGCCCACTCGGCGTGCGGCGTACTGGCGCGAGTACGGGCGGGCGCTGGCCAGGCTTCCCCGACAGCAGGACGCCGCCGTGATGGCGCTCCGCGAAGCGGAACTCATCTCCCCCGTGCGCATACACCGCCACCCGTTCATGCGTTCAGTTCTCTCCGAGCTGCTGACCAAGACGAAGCACCGGGCCGTCCGGCGGGAACTCCGCGGTATGGCGTACCGCGCGGGACTTCCCGTCTGAACCGTTCGGGGGTCCCTTGTCCGCCAGGCAAGGTTTCCCGCGCCAGGCTTCCTAGCGTCCGCGTTCGTGACGGGGATGCGGGACGGCTGCGGGCCGTACTGCTGGTGGCCGGTCGGCGGGCAGCGGCACGCGATTCGCGGGGTGCTCACAGAACACCGGCCCGCGGTGCTGGCGCCGAGGGCGTGTGGCGGCGAAGTGCTGATGCCGCCCCGGTCGGTGGACGACGAGGTGTTCGAGTGGCCCGAGTGCACGCGGTGTCGCGAACGGATGCGGCAGCGCTGGTGAGGCCGACGAGTGTCCACAATGGACAAATGGGTCGGGTGACATGATGAACCGGTGCTGGTTGAGGTGATCGGGCTCGTCGTGGCCGAGGGTGGCGTGGTGCTGGCGGAGGTGCGGACGCCGGTCGGCGCGGTCACCGTGAAGTGGTGTGACGAGCGGGAACCCTCGCTGGGTGCCCACCAGGTCGAATGGGAACTGGACGTGGAGTTCCGTTGGGGACAGGACGTTCTGCGTGCCGAGGACCGGTCGGAGTGGCTGAGCCAGAACGAGCACGAGATCGCCTTCCGAGGCCGGTTGAGCCTCGCCGAGTCGGAACCGCCGCTCGCGCACGTGGAGTTGGCGGGGGCCGTCATCGATCTCGGTCACGTCGAAGGGGTGCCGACGGACTTGTCGGCCACGTGGGTGGAACTCCGCGTCCCCTCCGAGAAGGTCGCGCTGTATCCCTGCCTGACCTGAGCGGCGGAGGGCTGGGTTTGGGGCGGTTAGCGATGATCGACAGGGGGGTTTGCGGGTCTTGAAGACGCCCTGACCCTCCGGCGCACCGTGACCGGTCAGTGCACGCTGGCGGCGAGGGCTTCGCGGCAGGCGACGACGGCGGGATGGGCCTCGGTTCCGGCTCGGACGGCGGTGAACACGGTTCGCAGGTGCGGGCCGCCGGGCATTGCGCGCAGCACGGCGGCGGTCGTGGTGCTACGCCACACGAGGTCGGGGACGAGGGCGACGGCGTGCCCCTGCTCGACCATGTGGACGTGGAACAGCACGTCGGCCGACTCGAAGCACACGTCGGGCTCGAAACCGGCGTTGCGGCACACGGTCATGGCCCACAGCCGCGCGGCGGTGCCCTCGGGTTCCATCGCCCACGGTTGAGCCGCGAGGTCGGGTAGTCGGCGCCGGGATGAACCGGGCGGCAGCGCGAGCCGGAGCGGGTCCCGGCACAGTTCGCGGCGCTCGATCCCGGCGGGCCTGGGCATCGCGTTCCCGGGGTACTCCTCGGCGATGACGAGGTCGAACTCGCGGGTCAGCAGCGCGGGCAGCACGAGTTCGGCCTCGATGTGGACGACGTGCACACGCAGTCGCGGGTGCCGCTCGCGCAGCGCGGTCAACGCCTCGGGCACGAACGCGAGCGCGGCGGTCTGGAACGCGCCGATCCGCAGCGTGCCGACGACCTCGACGGAGGCCCGCGCGAGGTCGGTCTGCGCCAGCTCCATGCGCTGCATGATCGCGTCGGTGTGCTCGACGAGGATCTCCGCGTGCGCGGTCAGCCGCACACCCCGGCCCACGGGCTCCAGCAGCGGGACGCCGACCTCGGCTTCGAGCTGCGAAAGCTGTTGTGACACAGAGGAAGGGCTGTAGGACAAGGCCTTGGCCACGGCGGCCAGGGTGCCGCGCGCCTTCAGCTCGCGGAGCAGCCGGAGCCGGTGCAGGTCGTACACGCCGCGCCTCCATTGTTCGGCAATCCTGACGATTATTGCTCGAAAACATTCGCTGGACCAAAGGCTCGGCCGTTCCTACGGTGAGGCCATGACCTGGTTCTTCCGGCCGACCGCGCGCGCCTGGCGGCACGACCCGGCGCCCGACGCGGCCTTTCGGTTCCACCGAGGCGTCGACGGCTACCGGCCGACCGCGCTCGTGGACCTGCCTGCGCTGGCCGAGGAACTCGGTGTGCGCCGGGTCGCCGTGAAGGACGAGTCGGACCGCTTCGGCCTGCCCGCCTTCAAGGTTCTCGGAGTGTCCTGGGCGGTGCACAAGGTCGTGGCTGAGCACCCCGACGCCGAGGTGCTCGTCACCGCCACCGACGGGAACCACGGCCGCGCGGTCGCCAGAACCGCTCGGCAGCACGGGCTCGACGCGCACATCGTTGTGCCGAAAGGAGTTCATCCGCGGGCCGTCGCGGCGATCACCGCAGAGGGCGCGCAGGTGGAGCAGATCGACGGCTCCTACGACGAGGCCGTCGACCGCGCGGTCCGCGTCGCGAAAGCGCAGGGGCACGTGCTGGTGCAGGACACCGACGTCCCCGGCCACCACGACGTTCCACAGTGGATAGTCGAGGGCTATTCGACCCTGTTCCGCGAGATCAGCGAGCAGCTCACACCCGACCTGCTCGTCGTGCCGGTCGGAGTCGGCTCGCTCGCCCAAGCCGCCGTCGTGCACCACCGGGGGACTTGCCCCACCGGCAAGACGGCGTTGCTCGCGGTCGAGCCGGACACGGCGGCGTGCGTGCTGGCCAGCCTCAACGCGGGCGAAATCGTCAGCGTGCCCACGCCCGGCACGTCCATGGCTGGGCTGAACTGCGGCACTCCGTCCGCATCAGCGTGGCCGCTGCTCAACGCCGGATTGGACGCGGCGGTCAGCGTCACCGACCTTGAAAGTGCAGACGCCGCAACCACGTTGGCCGCGCTCGGCGTGTCGGCGGGACCGTGCGGAGCCGCTTCGCTGGCGGGCGTCCGGGCCGCGCTGCGCGACTCCGACCGCAGGCGGCAGCTCGGCGTGGACGCGGACTCGACCGTTGTCCTGCTCAACACCGAAGGCACAGCCGCGAATCCGGCTCACACCAGGGAGAACTGACCAGATGCTCATCGAGATCGACGGCGACCGGCTATGGGACTCCCTGATGAAGCTCGCCGAAATCGGTGCGTACGAGGACCCGAGCACCGGCCTGCGCGGCGTGAACCGGCAGTCCCTCACCGACGAGGACGCGGCGGGTCGGCGGCTGCTCGTGTCGTGGTTCACCGACGCCGGGCTGAGCGTGCGCGTCGACCGCATGGGCAACATCTTCGGGCGCCGCGAGGGCACCGATCCGACCGCCGCGCCCGTCATGGCCGCGTCGCACATCGACAGCGTCGCCACCGCCGGGGCCTTCGACGGCTGTCTTGGCGTGCTCGGCGCGCTGGAGATCGTCCGCACCCTCAACGAGCGCGGCATCACCACCCACCGCCCCATCGAGATCGCCGCGTTCACCGAGGAGGAAGGCGTCCGCTTCGGCACCGACATGCTCGGCAGCGCGGTGGCCGCTGGACGGATTTCCTTGGAGCAGGCCCGTGATCTGACCGACCAGGACGGGCTGCGCTTCGGCGATGAGCTGGACCGGATCGGCTTCCTCGGTCCGCACGAAGTCCGGTTGAGCCCGCCGCACGCCTACGTGGAGTGCCACATCGAGCAGGGGCCGGTGCTCGCCGACGCCGGTGTGCCGCTCGGCGTGGTCACCGGCGTGCAAGCCATCTCGTGGCAGAAGATCACCGTCCGAGGCCGTGCCGCGCACGCGGGAACCACGCCCACCGAGCTGCGCGTGGACGCGGGCCTGGCCGCCGCGCAGATCGTGTGCTGGGTTCGCGAGATGGTCGACTCCGGGGACTACGGCCGACTGCGCGGCACCGTCGGGCACCTGCGCACTTCGCCGGGGCTGCCCAGTGTCGTGCCGGATCTGGCCGAGCTGACCGTGGACCTGCGCAACCCCGACGACGAGCACATGATCAGGGCTGAGCGCGACCTCGCCGAGTTCCTGGAGTCGCTGTGCGAGCACCAGCCCGGCCTCCGGATCACCGCCGAGCGCATGGCCAGGACCCGGCACGTGCCCTTCGACGAGGGCGTGCAGAAGACGATCGCCCAAGCCGTCGAGGACCACGGGCTCGACCACCTCTCGCTGATGTCCGGCGCGGGTCACGACGCGCAGGAGATCGCGGCCATCGCGCCGACCGCCATGATCTTCGTGCGCGGTCAGTACGACGGCATCAGCCACAACCCGCGCGAGTACTCCACGCCCGAGGACTGCGCGCGGGGGATCACCGTCCTGGCCACCACGGTGCTGCGCCTGGCGGATCAACGCTGAGTTGACGTACCCAATGTGGCATTTGTTACGTCAGACGAAACAAATGTCACATTGGGTACGTAATTGTTGGGCCTCAGTGCGTGGTCTGAGCCCAGTAGCGGCGCACGGGGCCGTGTTCGGTGTCGCGGATGGTCTCGAAGACTCCGCCTGCGCGCTCGATCGTCTTGGCGGAGGCGGTGTTGTCGGTGGCGCAGACGATGAGAACGCGGGAGATGCCGTGCGCCCGCGCCTCGTCGAGCACCAGGCGCAGCGCCCACGACGCCAGGCCACGCCGTCGCGCGCTCGGGATCACGCCGAAACCGATGTGCCCGGCCCACCGAACGTAGTCGGTGTCCTTGTGCCGCAAAGCGATCCCGCCGAGCACGCGCCCGTTCTCAACGATCCACCAGTAGGAGATCTGGTCGGATTCGCTGTCCAGTCGAGCTACCCAGGCGGCGAATCCGGCGGGCGAGCGCACCTCGTCCTCCGACTCCAGTCCGAAGCCGTCCTCGTGCGGTCCCGGCCCCCACTCCTCATGTGCGTCGAGCCAGGCTCCGTGCAGGTCCGTTGTGGGCGATATCAGTTGCGGCACAAAGAAATTCTATCGGCCCGACGGTGCCGAGCGATACCTTCCGGGAGCCACTTCGTAGGCTCGCTTGAAGGCTTTCGCGAAGGCGTACTCCGAGCCGTAGCCACAGCTCTCGGCGATGGCGCGCAACGATTTCGTGCTGTCGCGGAGCATGCGCGCGGCGG
This sequence comes from Allokutzneria multivorans, assembly GCF_039537405.1. Classification (NCBI taxonomy): domain Bacteria; kingdom Bacillati; phylum Actinomycetota; class Actinomycetes; order Pseudonocardiales; family Pseudonocardiaceae; genus Allokutzneria; species Allokutzneria multivorans. The sequence goes on from NZ_BAABAL010000004.1 coordinate 330,002, forward strand.
TGGTCATCCGCCACCACGTCAGGTACGCGAGCGGGGTGTCACCGACGATCGCGGTGAAGCGCTTGGCGAAGGCCGCCCGCGACAACCCGGCCCGCTCGGCGAGCGTGGCGACGGTCCACGGCTGCTCCGGGTGGCGGTGGATCTGGCGCAGCGCGGCGGTGATCGCCGGATCACGCAGCGCGCTGGCCCACCCGGCGCGCTCGGCGGGCTGGTCGTCCAACCACGCGCGCAGCACGTACAGCAGCAGCATGTCGACCAGCGCGGGCAACGCCGCCTCGGTCCCGGCGCGCGGATCGCGCAGTTCGTTGCCGAGGAGTTCGACCGCGCTGCGCAACGACGAGTGATTCCCGACCTCCGGCTTCAGGTGAACGAAGGCGGGGAGGTCCGCGAGCAGCGGGTGCGGGCGCGCGGGGTCGAAGGTGTAGTTGGCGCACAGCAGCTCGGTCACCACGCCGGAGCCGTCGATGCGCATCTCGTCCAGCGGCGCGGACTCAGTGGCCAGCGGCGCGAAGTCGGTCAGCGGGCTGTCGGGGTGATCAGCGAGCGCGTAACCGTTGCCGTGCGGGGTGAAGAGCACGTCGCCGACGGTGAGCGCGACCGGATCGCTCTCCGCCGACAACAGCCAGCACGAGCCCGACAGCACGACGTGACACCCGGCGGCCTGGCCCGGGTGGAAGCGGACTCCCCACGGCGCCCGGCTCGACGTCCGCGCGGCTCCCGGCCGACCGAGCCGCATGGCGATCAGCACGTCACTGAGCACGTCCATGGTGAAAGACTCTAGGACATCATTTGCGGATCATGAGCTATTCAGAGTCTTCACAATGCGACTTAGCGTTCACGGTATGACATCTCACGTAGTGGTCGGCGCCGGACCGACCGGCACGGCGACGGCCCTGAAGCTCGCGAACTCCGGCGATGACGTCGTGGTAATCACCCGGCGCGGGACCGGGCCGGAGCACCCCGCGATCACCCTCGTGGCCGCCGACGCCTCGGACGCCGACAAGCTGACCGCGCTGACCACCGAAGCCGCGACCCTGATCAATTGCGCGATGCCGTCGTACGACCGCTGGGCGGAGGAGACGCCCGCCCTCTCCGACGCGTTGATCACGGCCGCTGAGCGCACTGGCGCCGCCTACCTCAACCTCAGCAACTGCTACGCGTACGGCCCGGTCGACGGTCCGCTCCGGGAAGACCTGCCGTTGCGGCCCACCACGGTGAAGGGGCGCGTGCGGGCGCGGATGTTCCTCGACGGGCTCGCCGCGCACGAGGCGGGACGGCTGCGCTTCGCCGAAGTCCGGCCCGGCGACTACCTCGGCGTCGGCGCGGGCGCGATGTTCAACTTCCTCATCGGGCCGCAGGTCCTGGCTGGGGAGAAGGTCGTGTTCCCCGCAGACCTCGACGTGCCGCACAGCTGGACCTACACCGGCGATGTCGCGAGCACCCTCGTCGCGGTGGCGCGCTCGGAGCGCTCGTGGGGCCGCGCCTGGCACACCCCGCAGACCTCGGACGCGTCCGTGCGGGAGATCGCGACGCGCTTCGCCGAGGTGGCCGGGCGTGCCGTGCCCGCGATCCGCGAGATGACTCCGCTGGAGCTGCACACCGCCGCGCTCGCCGACCCGATCATGGCTGAGGGCTTGGAGATGCAGTACCTCTACCAGCGCCCGGCCGTCGTCGACTTCGCACACAGCGCCGACGTTCTCGGCATCGCGGCGACGTCGCTGGAGGAGGTGCTGGCCGAGTCAGTCGGCTAGGTCGGCGACCCTGGCCGACAACGTGCCCAGAACGGCCAGCTCCTCCGGGCTGAGGTGGTCGAGGAAGCGGGAGCGCACCGACGCGAGGTGGTGCGGTGCCGCTTCCTCCAGCACTCGGAAACCGTTGTCCGTCAGGCGAAGCACGCATCCGCGCGCGTCCTGCGGATCGGGCTCCTTCTCGATCAGGCCGCGCGCCTCCATGCGGGAGGCGTGGTGGGACAACCGGCTGCGCGACCACTCCATCTTGGCGGCGAGGTCCTTGAGCGCGCGTCGGCGATCCGGCTTCTCCGACAGCGTGCTCAGCACCTCGTAGTCCGCCGAGGAGAGCCTCGAGTCCGCGGCCAGGTCACGGCCGATCCGCGCGGGCAGCGCCGTCAGCAGGCGCCGGAAAGCACGCCACGCCTTGTCCTCGTCATCGCTCAACCAGGCCGTGTCCACCGCGTCAGCCTAGCTTCATTGACATGTCATCGAAACCCCAGTTATGTTCGATGACATGTCAACGAAACTTCTCGTGCTCGTCGCCAGCACCCGTCCTGGGCGCATCGGGCCCGCCATCGCCGAGTGGTTCGTGCGCGCCATCGCTTCCGAGCCCGTGACCGTCGATGTCGCCGACCTCGCCGAGATCGGGTTGCCGTTGCTGGACGAGCCCGGTCATCCGTCATCGGGCGAGTACGTCCACGAACACACCCGCGCGTGGAGCCGCCGCGTGGACGCGGCCGACGCCGTCGTCGTGATCACCCCCGAGTACAACTCCGGGATGCCCGCGACGTTGAAGAACGCCTTCGACGTGCTCTACCGCGAGTGGGCGTGGAAGCCGATCGGGTTTGTCGGCTACGGCAACACTTCCGCGGGCACGCGCGCCGTGCAGATGGCCAAGCAGGTCGCGACCAGCCTGCGCATGGTGCCCGTCGGCGCGACCGTCGCGCTGCGCTTGGCCGAGAGCACCCGCGACGGCCAGGTCATCCCGTCCGCCGACCGCGACGCCGCAGCGCGAGGGGTGCTGCGTGAGGTCGCCAAGGTGGCCCGGGTGACGCGGCCCCTGCGCTCCCGCGAGACCCCCGGCCCGGTCGACGGTGTGGTGCTGACCGTCGCCGAGTCGGAGGACCTTCCTGAACTCCTTGTGCTGCAACGGTGTTGTTGGGTTCAGGAGGCCTTGGCCAACGAGACGCTCGACCTCGCGCCACTGCGGGAGAGCTTGGTGGAGCTGCGTGCGAGCGGCTCGACCTGGCAGCAGTGGTGCGTGCGCAGGGACGGCCGCCTCATCGCCGCCGCCAGGGCTCGCAGGGCCGGAACGGCCTGGGAGATCGGCCGCCTCATGGTCGCCCCCGACCAGGCCGGTCAGGGCATCGGCTCCTGGCTGCTCGCCCACGTCGAAGCGCAGGCTCCGGAGGGCACCACCCACCACCGCCTGCACACCGGCCGCCGCAGCACCCGCAACATCGAGCTCTACGAACGCGCCGGGTACACGGTCGCTCCGGCAGACGAGATGAGCGTTTCCCTTACGCGACCACGCGACTCGGCTCCCACACAAAGCCGTCCGGGTCGGTGAAGGCACCGCCGCTGACCGTGATCCGGTGTGAACCAGTGCCCTCCGCGTCGACCCCCGCCGTCTTCGCGAGCGCGCGGCGGCGGTAGAGGCCGAGGGTGATCGGACCCGATCCGCTGACGAACTCCGCGTAGTTCCGGCCGAAGCTCCTCGCCACCGTCAGGCCGTGCTCGACGTAGAACCGCTTGCTGGCGGCCACATCCTGCACGCCGAGCAGCAGCACGATGCTCTGGATGCGCCTCGTCGCCGGGCCCGTGTCCTTCTTCGCCGAGGTCGCGATCTTCCAGAGCGTGCCGTCCGGGGCGCGCACCACGCCGCCGTAGCCCCAGAACGACTTCTCCACCGGCTTCACCGTCGTCGCCCCCGCCCGCAGCGCCGAGTCGACCAGGCTGGCGACGTCGGCGGGCTGGGCCACGGTGAGCGAGAGCGTGAAGCCCCGGAACCCGCTCGTGGGCTCGTCCGACGCTCGCAGGCCGATCTGCCCGTCGAGGCCGAACGCGTTGGTGTAGAACAGCTTCGCGGCCTCGGGGTCGGCCACGTCAAGGGTGATGGATTCGATGCTCGCCATGCCTGAGACGCTAGGTCCGCCCCCGCCCCGCCCGCTTCTCGATTCCTGACCAGTCCGCGAACCGGGGCGGATTAGGGTGTGGGGATGAGCTTTCACCTCTGTGAGAACGGGATCGTCCACCGGCGCACGACCCTGCACGGGTACTCCGCGATCGTCATGGTGGAGTCCTGGGTGGACGGTCGGTGGGTGCTCGTGCGCGGAGTGCCGCGCGGCTCCACGGAGATCGCCGAGGACGCGGCGCGCGAACGGGTGGGCGGCGACGAGCCGAGTCGGTTCTCCGAGCCGTTGGAAGGGGGCGGCGGGCTGGACGCTCGCGTGAAGCAGTTGAACGAGATGATCGAGGCGACGGTGACGTGGCTGCGCGCGAGCGCGGTGGGCTCGGACGCCGAGTTCGCCTGGGCCAGCCCGGGGTCCTGGGATCGCGAGTACGAGATGGACGCGCAGGAGGCCATGCGCGGCGCTGCGGAGCTGATCGACCGGATGCTCACGCAGCGCGACACGATCTTGTTCCGCAACGCCAACCGGCCCGCTCCGGACTGAGCTCCCGCCGTGTGAGATTTGCACTTCGCAACGCGACTACGGTCAGTTACGCGGCGATTTCCGAGCGCCGCGCGCCCTCCGCGTGGACGCCGTGGGAGGACCACCCCGGCGTTGCTGGGGTAAACCCTGCGGCCGAAGCGAAGAACATGCAGCTCACAGCATGGGGAAGCGGGGTAATCGGCCGAGGGGAGTCGGAGGTACGCCCCGGCAGGCAGGGGCGCGAACCTGGATCACATGCACCGGCAGCAGCACGACAGGGGAGCGACCACCGTTCGCGGCCATGAACTCGGCGTGACCGAGGTGGAGCGCAACGGGCACGGGAAGCCGCGCTGTCACGCCTGCGGGCAGCCGGTCGGCTTCTGGGCCACCGACAAGCTGACCGGTCTGCTCGACCGCTGGGGCTGGGACGAGCAGGCGCCGAGCGCGCTGGCCCGCTCCGCCGAGCGCGGGCACGGCTCCGCGCTGCTGGTGATCGACTTCGACCACTTCAAACAGGTCAACGACCTGCACGGGCACCTCGCGGGCGACGCCGTGCTGACCGCCATGGGCAAGGTGCTGCTGGAGAGCACCCGCTCCGGGGACGTGGTGAGCAGGCTCGGCGGCGACGAGTTCGCCGTGCTGATGCCGGAGACCACCCTGGACGAGGCCATGGCGGTCGCTGAACGCGTCGGCGCGGCGGTGCGCGGACTGAGCGTGCTGATCCCGTTGGGGCTCACCGGAACCACCATCGGACGGCACTCCGCCTCCATCGGCTTGGCGGCCTCCCCCGAGCACGGGCGGGAGCTGCGCGATCTGTTGTTGCGCGCGGACTCCGCACTGCTGGCGGCCAAGCGCCGGGGGCGGGACCAGGTCCGGATCGCCGACTGAGGCCGTCCGCCCACGGCCTCGTTGCCCTGGTCGGCGATCCGGACTGGTCCTTCCCGCGACCGCACTAGCGCGGTGGCAGCTTCCCCGGGTTCAGCAGTCCCTCCGGGTCGAAGCGGGCCGCCGCCTCGCGGATCTCGTCGAGATTGTCGTTGTGCAGCAACCACGTGTGCGGGTCGTGCACGTCGACGCCCACGGCGTTGAGCCCCTCGATCCCCGCGTACAACCGCTCCTCGCCGTCGAAGCGGCACAGCAGCATGCCGACGAGCCCGCGCCCGTCGACGCCCGCTGAGCGGTCCACGCGGAAACCGTCCATGTGCAGCAACGTCTCCGGCAGCACTGCGCGCACGTCGTCGGGCCGCGAGGTCAGCCCGGGACCGTAGACCTGGAGGTGGCACAGCTCCGGGCGGGCCTTGCGGGCGCGGTGCGTGACGTGGTTGAACGACAACGACGCCAGGTACGCGGCCCCCTTGTCCCGCACCGCGTCCACGGTCCCGCCGTGCGAGGCCACCGTCGCGCTCGCGGAGGTCACGCACGAGCGGTCGACGACGGCGCGAACGCTGAAGCGCCCCTCCGGGATGGCCTTGTCCTTCGGGAAGGTCGCCAGCACTCCGGGCTCGTCGATGGACAGGATGCGCGGAGCCGGGTCGAGCCGCAGCAGCTCGTGCGCTGCCGCCAGGGCGGCCGTCTCCTCGGCGAAGGAGGCGAACACCCCGATCCAGTCCCTGCGCGGCACCAGGGTCACGGTCGCGGTCGCGATCACCCCGGTCACGCCGTACGCGTGGATGTGCGGAGCGCACTGCCCACTCTCGACGGTGATCAGCGCGCCCTCGTCGGTGCACGGCGCGATGTCCATGGCGTGCACGTACTCGTCCCAGGTGTAGCCGTTCTCGACCGAGCCCGTTCCGCCGGAGCCGCCCGCGATGAAGCCCGCGATCGCGCTGCCCACGGTGGAGGGCATGATCGCGATCTCCTGGCCGTCGCGCCGCGCGGCCGTCTCGATCGCGGCCAGCGACACCCCGGCCTCCGCACGGACCCATCCCGGGCCCATGTCGAGGATGCGCGCGCACCGGCTCGTGTCGATGACGAGCCCGTCCCGCAACGGGATTCCCTGGCCGTAGTTGCCGGTGCCCTGCCCGCGCGGAGTGACCGGCACGCGGTGCTCGTGCGCGAGCCGCACGGTGCCCGCGATCTGCTCGGGCGTGCTCGGGTAAGCCACCACGTCGGCGAGCCCGGCGGGCAACCGAGCGGCGAGGATCGGCGACATGTGCGCCCAGTCCGTGGAGGCGACGCGGCGGGCGGTGGCGTCGATCGACACCGCCTCCGTGCCTAAGAGGTCCTCCAGGTCGGCGATGAGCGCGGCGAGACCGGTCACGGCTTCATGCCGATGGCCGGGTCGATGAACTCGTTGGTGGCGATGTCCTCGACGGTGAGCTTCTGCGGCATGGGCTTGCGCTGGGCGACCGCGATCGGCGAGACCACGTCGATCATCCGCTGCACCCGTTCGGCCTGGAAGTCACCGATCGTCGCGTTGTGCCCGTTGCCCGCGATCTTCAGCTTCAGCAGCTGCTCGGTGCTGAACGCGGCCTGCTCGGCGGTGTAGGCGACGCCGGCGCGGTACTTGCGGGCCACGTCCACGATGAGCTTGTTCACGGCCTCGGGCGAGCGCAGGTAGTCGACCTGGGCCTTCTGCACCATCGGCACGAGCTTCTTCAAGCACGGCGCCAGTTCGGCCTTGCGGTTGGAGCGGACGGACAGCGCCTCCGGGTAGAGCGGGAACCCGGCATCGTGCAGCAACTGGAACTTCACCGGCTTGCGCCACTGCGCCAGCTGCTTCTCGTACAGGAACGGCTCCATCGTGGCGAAGCCCTGCTGTGCCACCGCGCCGCCGGAGGCCACGAACGCGGCGGGGGAGCCGTCGTAGCTGCCGTCGACCTGGCTGCGCTTGAGGGTTCCCGAGCCGGTCAGGAAGTCCATCATCGTCGCCGAGGAGTAGTAGAGCACCTTGGCGTCGGTGCGCCCGATGTCGGCGATGGTGCTGATGGCAGGGTGCTTCTGCGGGTCCCACATGATCATGTGCGGGCCGATGTCCAGCGGTGCGACCACTCCGATGGTCGGTTGCGTGCCCGCGAGCATCGCGGCCTCGTCGGTGCTGATCTGCCCGAGGGTGATCGTGGGGTCCTGGTACAGCAACGAGGTCACGGTCTGGAAGCCGATCACCGGACCGCCCGCGCGGACCTCCAGCTTCACCCCGGTGTCGGCGCCGCCGGTGACCAGGCGCCCGGTGACCCGCTTGCGGTCGGTGTCGATCACCGGGTCCGGGCCCAGCAACTGGTAGCTCGCGCCGTGCTCGGCCTGAGGGGTCCAGTCGGTCTGGAGCACGACGGTGTCCGGGCAGACGCCCTTGAGCACCTGGTCACCCGTTGCCGAGGACAGCTGCGCGGGCGCCTTGTCCGGCGTGCCACCGCAGGCCGAGAGCGCCAGCGCGGCCACGAGCCCGCCCGCCGCGTACCTCAGTGTGTTGCCGCCCCTGTACATCCGACTCCTCACGTTCGCGGTTCGCGCACGGACTCGTGCCACGACCCCACCACTCGTCCTGCCAGAAAACCGAAGAACCAGAACACGGCGATGCCCAGCGCGGAGGCCAGCAGCACCGCGGCGAACATCTGCTCCGACTGCAACCGCGAGCGGTACAGGTCGATGAGGATGCCGATGCCGGGCTCGCCCTGCTTGAAGAAGAAGTCGCCGACCACCGCGCCGATCACCGACAGCCCCGCCGAGATCCGCAGGCCGGTGAAGATCGACGGCAGCGCGGCCGGGAACTGGAGCTTCCACAGCGTCTTCCAGCGCCCGGCGCCGTGCAGCCTGAACAGGTCCAGCTGCGCGCTGGTGACCGAGCGCAGCCCGAAGAGCGTGTTGGCGATCAACGGGAACAGCGCGATCAGCACGCACACCAGCACCCGGCTGCCGAAGCCGAAACCGAACCAGAAACCGAACAGCGGCACCAGGGCCAGCACCGGGATCGTCTGCAGCAGCACCGCGTACGGGTAGAGCGAGCGCTCGACCCACTTCGCCTGGCTCATCGCCACCGCCAGGCTCACCGCGACCACGAACGCCACCACCAGGCCCACGAGCGCGACCTGGGCGGAGAGCGCGAGCGCGGTCAGCAGCTCCGCGAGGTTGTCCGGATCACCGAAGCCGATCACCAGCACGTCGTGCGGCAGCGGCATCAGGAACCGTTCCTGGTCGCTGAGCAGCAGCAGGCTCGCGGCGTACCAGAGACCGACGGCGGCGAGGAAAACCGCGACCGGCGGTGCGAATCTGCGGGCCAGGATCACCCGGCACCTCCGCGAAGGCAGGCCGAGATCTTCCCGGCGAGGTGGGTGAACTCGTCCTCGAAGCGCAGTTCGGGGGAGCGCGGGTGGGCGAAGGGCACCGCGAAGTCGCCGATCACCCGGCCTGGGCGGTCGGAGAGCACGAGCACGCGCGTGGACAGGTAGAGGGCCTCGGTCACCGAGTGCGTCACCATCAGCCCGGCGAACCCGCGCAGGGTGAACAGCCGCAACAGCTCATCGCCCAGTCGCTGCCTGGTGATCTCGTCGAGCGCGCCGAAGGGCTCGTCGAAGAGGAACAGCTCCGGCTCCACCGTGAGCGAGCGCGCCAGCGACACGCGCATCCGCATCCCGCCGGAGAGCTGACCGGGACGGTGACCGGCGAAGTCCTTGAGCCCCACCAGCTCGATCGCCTCGTCCGCGCGCCCGCGGCGTTCCTGCTCCGGCAGGTCCTTCAGCTCCGCCAGAAGCTCCACATTGGACTGAACGGTGCGCCACGGCAGCAGTGTCGCGTCCTGGAAGACGTAGCCGACGCGCTCGGTCTCACGCCGCACCGCGCCTTCGCTGGCATCGCTGAGCCCGGCGGCGATGCGCAGCAGGCTGGTCTTGCCGCAGCCGGAAGGGCCGACGACGCTGACGAACTCGCCGGGGGCGACGTCCAGGTCGATGTCCGCCAGCGCGGTGGTGCCGTCGGCGAAGCGCTTGCCGACGCCGGTGAAGCCGAGCATGGTCACGCCTGTTCTCCGGAAACAGAAGGGAATTCGTGGGTCAGCGTGGTGCGACTGACCACGCGCCCCCGGTGGATCACGATCCGCTCGGCGCTGGCCCTGGCGACGGCGTCGCCGACCCCGTTGGCGCGAATCGCCAGCAGTTCGGCAGGAAACCCTTGCCGCACTTGGACTTCGGGTAGCCCCATCGCGGCGCGGGCGCCGGAGCTGACCGCGTCGTAGGCCGCGCGCGGGCTCAGATGCCCCGCCGAGACCAGCAGTGCGGCGGCCTCCAGAGGATCACCTCGGCCGATCGGGTTGAACGGGTCCTGCACGTTGTCGCCGCCGCCCGCGACCGTCACCCCGGCTGCCAGCAGTTCGCGCAGCGCGGTGAGCCCGCGCGCCGGAGCGCCGGTGTGCTCGCGGCTCTGGAGACCGAGGTTGGTCTGCGGCAGGCAGATCACCGAAATGCCAGCTGCGGCAACGCTTTCCGCCACGCGCGCGGCGACCTCCGGCGGCTGCATGCCCAGGCTCACGCAGTGGCTGGCCGCCGCCCCGTGCGCGAACCCGGTCTCCTTGACCAGCTCGGCGAAGTGCTCCAGGTAGAGCACGTCGGGGTCAGTTGTCTCGTCGGTGTGCAGGTCCACCGGCACGCCGAACTCGTCGGCGATCGCCAGGCACACGCGGTGGCACTCCCGCGGATCCGGGTCCGCGTAGGGGAAAGCCCCGACCGCGTCCGCGCCCATCTCCACCGAGGTCCGCATCAGCGCCCGGTTCTCCGCCCCCGCTTCGCCGCTGAGCGGCACATCGACGAACGCGACGAGCTGGAGGTCCAGCCGGTGCTTCAACGCCTCGCGGACCTCTAGCAGCGCCTTGAGGCAGCGCAGTCCGGCGACTCCGCCCACGTCGACGTGCGTGCGGATCGCGGTGGCACCGCTGGTCAGCGACATCAGCGCGGCTTCGGTGGCGCGCCGGACGATGTCCTCGTGCTCCATGGAGGGGCTGAACCCGCGCCACAGCTCGATCGCGGTCACCAGGTCGCCCGCCGGGTTCTCCACCCGCTCCGTGGTCAGCGCCTTGTCCAGGTGGGCGTGCGGCTCGGCGGGCGCGGGCAGCAGCAGGTAGCCGCTCAGCTCGAGCGCCTCCGGCCAGCCGGTCAGCGACCCGGCCGGGCCGACCTCGGCGATCTTCCCGCCCCGCAGGCCCACGTCGGCCGTCGCACCGTCGGCCAATCGCACACCGCGCAGCAGCAGGCTCGTCTCCACGCGCGTGGACTCCTCTGTCATGTCCTGATCGTCGGCTGTCGGGGCGACAGTCCCAAGTGGACGAGGCGCTCGTCGAACTGCTTCACCTCTGGCGAACGCGCCCACGGCTGGAGACTGCGGCGGACGTCGAACATCCACTCGCCGACCCGGACCGAGCTGTGCCCGGCCACGATCTCGGCGATCTCCTCCAGCACCCGCACCGCCTCGGGGATCTCCTTCTGCAGCACCAACGCCTTCGCCCGGTCGATCAACCGGAAGCCCCGGTTGCGCACGAGGTCCGGCGCGGTCAGCTCCAGCGCGCTCTCCGAGGCCTGCAACGCGCGCTTGGACTGGTTCAGCCGCACCCAGGACCCCGCCTGGAAGCCCACGCTGAAGCCCCGGTCCACGAAGTACAGGTACTCCGGGTCGTCGTCGGCGAGCCGGTCCGGCAGCAGGCTCTCCACCCGGTTCAGCGCCCGGCTGGTGGCGATCTCCTGGCCGTCGGTGGAGTAGCCCCACGCCGCCATCTGCTCGGCGTAGGTGGCCAGCAGCGCGCTGCCGGACTGGGCCGCCCAGCCGCGCGCGGCGAAGACGTGGTCCAGCGCCTTGGGGATCTGCTCGCGGAAGATCGCCATGTGCGCCAGGCAGCAGTGGATGAAGGTGATCGTCCGGACGTCCTTGATCGCGTGCGCCGCGGCCAGCCCCTCCCTGAAGTAGCGGTCGGCGGCGGGGTAGCGGCCCACGTCGTAGAGCAGCCACCCGGCCAGCTGCGACAGCTCCGCGTAGACCTGCACGAGGTCGCGCTCCAGCGCTGAGCGGGACACCCCGTCCAGCATCTCGCCGACCACCGAGCGGTATCGCAGCACGGCCTTGAGCACCGGCTCCGGGCCCTTGGAGTCGTCGAGGTGGCGGCACATCCCGGTGACGTTCTTGAAGATCTCGATGGTCGAGGCGTCCGGCCGGTGCGTGGAGAAGGTGGCCGTGGCCAGGCGCTCGCGCTCCTCCAGCCGCAGCTTGCGGACCACGGGCAGCCCGGAGACGCCGCCGAAGACCTGGGCCAGCCGGAACAGCGTCTCCTGGCGACCCGGGTCCGGTTCGGTCCTGGTGACCGCGCGGAACAGCTCGAAGGACTCGTCGCGGGTCGGCACCAGCAGCTGGTCCAGCCCGTTCACCGGTTCCGGGGCCGGGATGTCCAGCGCGTCGGTGAACCGCCTCGGCTGTTCCGCCGAGGTGGAGGTGGACGCGGGCGGTGCGGCGGGGCGAGCCCGGTTCTGGTCGAGGTGGCTGAAGTCCGCGGCGTCGATCGCGGCCTGGTCCTCGGCGCTGTAGCTGGCGTAGGTCGCGTCGGTGAGGAGCGCGCGGGCGGCGGCGCAGTACATGCGCGCCAGCACCGGCAGCACCCACATCGAAGGGCGGCGTCCGCCGTCCGGCCACATCTCGTAGTCGTAGAGGCGTTGTACGCGCAGCGTCGCCGTCGCGGCGGGGTCGAGCCGGTTGAACTCGTCGACCACGTGCGCCGCGCTGCGGTTGTGCGCGAGGCGGTACAGGCGCAACGGGCCGACCTGATTGTCGAATGCGAGCACGTCGACGATCTGTGCCCAGGAAAACCCTTTCTCGCGGAGATTCTTCGCGCGCGACTGAGCGCGCGCGGTGTCGTTGTTGCCGTTGTTCTGGCTAGCCGCGACCACGAGAACCGACACCTCCCGCTCCTCCCGGCCGTGGCTGTGTCCGGCGCACATCCTCTCGGGTGCGGACGTGCACGGGCCACGGTGCGGTCACCGCTGAGTGGAATTGGGGTAAACGGAGCGCCCGTGTGCACGGTACGCGCAGATCACAGCCGTGCCGACCGGGGTAGTCCTCGGATGATCGTCGGGGGTATGCCGTACGGCCCCGGCCCGCCATCCTGGTCGTGGTGCCCGTGCGACCAGCGCGGACGCGCGTGGTCGCCTCGGCCCCCTCGGGGGGCTCGGACATCAGTACGGACGGGTGCATGTGGTTGAACACTTGCCTTTTCGGCTTGCCCGGTTTTCGGCCGGTGATGACGATACCGGTCCCGGGGTGCGGTGTCTTTCCTCCGGTGGTCGGCTGAGCCGCCATGGCTGAGCACGCCGGTTTGCTCCTCTTCTGCCTGGCGATTGTCGCAGTAGTGGGTTCGTCCGAATGGTGGCATCGAAAATGTGAGAGAAGGACCGGACTGCTCTGCCTGTTGTGCGGGCTGCTTCGACTTCTTGAAAATGTGCTGCTCGGAACCGGGCAGTCCACGAGGTGGGCGCGCCGGGCCGACTCCGAGCCCGACGACGTGTGGCACGCCGTGACCAACGCGGGCCGCCGCTACGCGCGCATGTGCTGCGGAGCCGCCCTGCACGACGTCGACGTGGACGTCGTCACCCGCCGCCCGCGCGGCCGCAAGTGCTCGCGCTGCGCCGAACGCGTCACCACCGTCGGCCGCCGCTAGCTCCTCGCGCAGTTCCGGGGATCACGGCTCCGTCCGTGCGCGCCGGGCTGTGCGCTGCGCCGTAATCGGTCGACCGGAAACGGTCTCGTGGCTCGGGAAACTGCCGCCCGCACCGCGTAGAACCCTTGCTACGAGGGAAAACGGGCGTCCGTTGACGGTCGGGCGCGCTTTCGTCTCGCTTGACGTCGTGTCATGAGCGTGCTGTACTGTTTTTGGTTGAAGGTTTTTGTGTCGTCTTTTTTCTGGCGCTCGCAGGGATTTTTGAGCGAGCGTGTCAGAGTGTCTCGGGTTTCCCGAATTCCACCCTCCGCGCGCTTGCGCCCGGCCCGCTCGGTCGAGCGGCGCCGCAGTTCGACGCGATGGGATTCAGCGACATGACTCAGGGCACCGTGAAGTGGTTCAACGCCGACAAGGGTTTCGGCTTCATCACCCCCGACGACGGCGGCAGCGACGTCTTCGTCCACTTCTCCGAGATCAACGCGGGCGGCTACCGCAGCCTCGACGAGAACGCCCGGGTGCAGTTCGAGATCACCCAGGGCAACCGCGGCCCCCAGGCCACCGGCGTCAGCCTCGTCTGACCCCGCACTCCGCACGACGGGCGCCCGCCACCCCGGCAGGCGCCCGTCGTCGTACCCGGGGTACCGCGGTCTTCAAGTACAGCGAACCCCCCTCGCAGCGGTCGCTAACCGCCGCAAACCCCGCGTCCTGTTCCACCGGCCACCGACCGCATCACGGTGGTGCCACGGGTGGACGCGTTGGGTTTGCAGTGGTTGATGACCGCTGCGAGGGGGGTTTGGTGGTCTTCAAGACTGGCGAACCCGAGGCGTCAGCCGAGGGGAGCGCTGCGCCAGCTCCACGAGGTGCGGCGCGGGTGGCCGGGCAGCTCGCCGCGGCCGGTGGCCCAGAGCAGGGTCGGCCAGGGGACCGTGGTGGTGGGGGCTTCGGGGAAGAGCCGGGCGAGCGCGCGCGAGCACAGAGCGCTGGGCGGATCCCACGGCAGGCCAAGGCCTTCAGCGAGGTCGTGGGTGTGCACGAGCGTCTCCACGATGCCCATCGCGGCGAAGCCCTCCGGGTCGGAGACGCCGTTGCTGTGCCACGCGCGCTTGCCGGACGGAGCGGTGCGGACCATCGCCACGAGCAACGCGCCACTGGCCTCCAACACCTGCAACAAGCCCTCCGGCCCAGCGGCGCGGTCGGCGTGCACGGCGTTGCGCGGACCGCCGGGCCTGCGCGCTTCCCACACGAACGGCACGTTCCCGGTCAGCGGCGGCGTCGCGGGGCCGAGCTGCACGGCGTAGGCGAACAGGTCGTCGCTGAGGTGCTCGACGGTCTCCCAGCAGTCCCACTCCAAGCCGCCCGCCTTCGCATCCCACGCCGATGCCGGAGCCGTGCGCAGCGTCCGCACGGCGAGTTCCACGGACCGCGCCAGGTGCTCGGGCAGCACGGGCGGCCGGTCGCTGACGGTGTTGAGGTAGGTGGTGATCGCGTCGCGGTTGCGGGCCAGGCAGCTGACCCGCGCGTCGAGCTGGTCGCGTTCCTGCCGCAACGTGGCCAGCAGCTCGGCGGAGGCGTCGGTGACCTGGATGGAGCACGGCGTGTCCAGGCACGGCAGGATGTCCTTGATGATCTTCGTGGGCACCCCGGCGTCGAGCAGCCCTCGGATCTGGATCACCCGCTCCACCAGGGGCTCCGGGTAGTCGCGGTAGCCGTTGGCCTCCCGCTGCGGGGCGAGCAGGCCCTGCTCCTCGTAGTAGCGCAGCAGCCGCGCGGGCACGTGGGTGCGGTCGGCCAGCTCTCCGATGCGCACTGCGCACCACCTCTCGATCAGGGCTTTCCCTCACACTAGTGTGAACGTTCGAGCATGGTCGGCATGACCCTCGCGCTGCTCTCGCTGGCCCAGTTCCTGATCGCGCTGGACTACTCGATCATCTTCATCGCGCTGCCCAGCGTCGCCGCCGAACTGCACCTCGCGACCGCGACCGCGCAGTGGGTCGTCAGCGCCTACGCCGTGCTCTTCGCGGGCTTCCTGGTGGTCGGCGGACGGCTGACCGACCGCGTCGGCGCCAAGCCGCTGTTCGTCGTGGCCATCGCGGGATTCGGCCTGGCCAGCGCGGCGGGCGGGCTCGCAGAGGGCGGCGGTCTGCTGCTCGCCGCGCGGGCGGCGCAGGGGCTCGGGGCCGCGCTGCTGCAACCGGCCGTGCTCGGGCTGATCGGGACGACGTTCCCGGCGGGACCCGCGCGGAGCCGGGCGCTGGTCGTCTGGGGCTCGGTCGGTGCCTCCGGCCTCGCGGCGGGCGCTATCCTCGGCGGCCTGCTCACCGCCGTGTCGTGGCGGCTCACCTTCATGATCAACGTGCCGCTGACGCTACTGTGCGCGCTCGGCGCGGTGATCTGGTTCGCGCCGACGCGTGACCGGAGCACCACGCGCATCCCCGTCGGCGCGTCGATCCTCGGCACGGGCGCGGTGCTCGCGCTGGTGCTCGGCCTGACGTTGGCGGCTGAGCAGGGGTGGAGCGCGGCGCTCACGATCGTCAGCCTCGTGCTCGGCGTCGTGCTGCTCGCTGCCTTCATCCGCACCGAGCGGACGTCGACGGCCGTGCTGATCGAGCCGGTGCTGCGGCGCATCTCCTCGCTGCGCACCGGAGCACTGGCGACCGCGTTGTACATGGCCAGCGTCGGCGCGGAGTTCTACCTGCTGACCCTGCTGCTCCAGGCGATGAAGGGCTACACGCCGGTGGAAGCCGGCCTGGCGTTCCTCCCGCTCGCGGTCATGGTCACCGCCGGGAACACCGCCGCCGGACGCGCCGCGCGCAGCTTCGGAGCACGAGCCTCTCTGGCCGCCGGGTTCGCCTTCGCCACGGTCGGCCTGGTCTGGATCGCCCTTGCGCTGCAAGGAGATTCCTACGTGCTGCACCTGCTGCCGGGCATCCTGCTGAGCGGCTTCGGGCACGGCGTCATCTACACCTCGATGTTCACCATCGGCACCAGCGACGTGCCCGCCGCGCACCAGGGGACCGCGGGCGCGCTGCTCACCACCTCGCAGTACCTGTCCGGCGCGATGACCGTCGCCGTGCTGACCCTGGCGCTGGGCTCCGCACCCGGCCACGGCAACTTCCAGGTCGCGTTCCTGATCACCGCCGCCGCTGCGGCAGGAGGACTCGCCCTGAGCATGCGTGGCATACTGGTCCGATCTGGCGGGCCTTCTCACAGGCCCGGTCGCGGTGTCGGTCCAGACCCGCGTGGTTCACGCGCACTCTGAGCGCCTCTCCTTTCCGGTTGTTCCCTGAACGCCGGACGTTTCGACCACCCCGAGAACGGAGTGAAAGTCCTTGAGCACCAACAGGATCACCAAAGGCGCCGAGCGAGCGTTGATCGAGAACATGCTCGACCGCAACCGCGAAGCGCTCATCGAGACCGCGCGCGGCCTGTCCGAGGCCGACGCCCGCCGACGGCTCGTGGCGTCGCTGACAACGCCGATCTCGGTGATCAAGCACGCCGCCGCCGCGGAACGCATCTGGTTCCAGCGGTTCTGGGCGGGGCTCGGCGAACACGAGTGCGACGGGTACTCCGCGAGGGACGTGGGCACCTTCGCCGTCGCCGACGACGAATCGCTGGCCGACGTGATCGCCGAGTTCGAGCGCGCGAGCGCGCGGTCACGGGAGATCGCCGCCCGCTTCGACCTCGACGCCACCAAGCACAACCCCCGCGAAGGCGAGGTCAGCATGCGGTGGACGCTGCTGTCCATGATCGAGGAGTTCGCCAGGCACGCCGGTCACGGCGACATCCTCCGCGAACAGATTCTCAGCTCAGGGTGAAACACCCCTGCCGCTCAAGGGCGTCCAGCACGTCAGGGGAGTCCACCCCGGTCCAGCGCAGGTCGAGCTTCTCCAGCGACGGCATCCGCGTCACCCACTCCGGCAGCTCGCGCACGCGGGTGCCGCGCAGGTCGAGGTGCCGGAGCCGGGGGAGCTCGGCCAGCTGCGCCGGGAACTCCGTCAGCGCGGTGTCGCGCAGCTCCAGCACGCGCAGCTGGCTCAGCTCGGCGAAGGAGTCGGGAAGCCGGGTGATCTCGTTGCCGCCCAACCACGCCTCGCGCAGCGACGACAGGCGGCCGATGTCCTGCGGCAGCTCGGCGACGTGGTTGTGCTGGGCGCGCAGCTCGACCAGCCCGGACGGCGCGACGAGCGCGGAGAGCTGGTTCTCGCCGACGTTGAGGTAGCGGAGCCGGTCCATCCGCGCCAGCGACTCCGGCAGCTCCGTGAGCCGGTTGTCGTGCAGGTAGAGGAAGCCGGTGACCTCGGGAAGCTCCTCGGGCACGGCCGTCAGCAGGTTGTGCCCGAGGTCCAAGGTCCGCAGCCGCCCGAGCTCGGCGATCCTCGGCGACAGCTCGGTGAGGTCGTTGTCGGCGAGGATCAGCACGTCCAGGTCGCGGTGCTCCCACACCGGCTCCGGCACCACGCCGAGCCGCTTCTTCCACAGGTTGAGGTCGGTCACCGGGGCAACCTACGCCCATAATGCCCGGGTGGTGATCGCTGCGGAGATCGTGGCGCTGGTCGTGACCGTCCTTCTGGTCACCTCGGCTGCCCGCAAGTTCGACTGGCCCGCGCCGTTGTGCCTGATCGGCGTGGGGGTGCTGGCCTCGTTCCTGCCCGGCGTGCCCGAGGTGCACCTGCCGCCGGAGGTGGTGCTGGTCGGGCTGCTGCCACCGCTGCTCTACGCGACGGCGATCTCCACCTCGGTCAGCGACTTCCGGGCCAATCGCGGGCCGATCGCGCTGCTGTCGGTGGGCCTGGTCGTGTTCACCACCTTCGGCGTCGGCCTGGTGGCGTGGCTGGTCGTGCCGGGGCTCCCGTTGGCGGCGGCGATCGCGCTCGGAGCCGTGGTGGCGCCGCCGGACGCGGTCGCGGCCACCGCCGTCGCGCGGCGCGTCGGGATGCCTCGCACGATCGTGCGCATCCTGGAGGGCGAGAGCCTGGTCAACGACGCGGCGGCCCTGGTCGCTCTGCGCACGGCGATCGCGGCGATCTCCGGCTCGGTGAGCCTGGTGCAGGTCGGCGGCGACTTCCTGCTGGCGGCGGGCGTCGGAATTCTCGTCGGGCTCGTGGTCGGCGTCGCGGCCTCGATGATCCGCGCGAGGCTGACCGACTCGGTCACCGACACCGCGCTGTCCTTCTCGCTGCCGTTCATCGCTTACCTGCCCGCCGAAGCCGTGCACGGCTCTGGAGTGCTGGCCGTCGTGCTCTGCGGGCTGATCATGGGTCACCGCGCGCCCGCGTTGCTGTCCGGGCC
Source organism: Allokutzneria multivorans (assembly GCF_039537405.1). NCBI lineage: Bacteria > Bacillati > Actinomycetota > Actinomycetes > Pseudonocardiales > Pseudonocardiaceae > Allokutzneria > Allokutzneria multivorans. The sequence continues at coordinate 348,298 of NZ_BAABAL010000004.1, forward strand.
GTCGCGGTTGGCCAGCCGGCTGAACTGGCAGACCGTGCAGTTCCTGCTGGAGAACGTCGTCTTCCTGCTGATCGGCTTGCAGGTCCGGCCGATCCTGCGCGACGTCGCGGAGAGCGGGCTCAGCGCGGGCACGCTCACAATGATCTGCGCGGCCGTCTTCGCCGCGACGGTGCTCACGCGCATGGTGTGGATGGTGCTGATCGCGACCGTGCGCCGGGTGCTGCGGCTGAAGGCGTGGCGGTGGGGCTACACGGCGGTCGTCGGCTGGGCAGGGATGCGCGGGGTGGTCACGCTGGCCGCCGCGTTCGTGCTGCCGCCGGACACCCCGCACCGCGCGGTGCTGCTGCTCTGCGCGTTCGTCGTGGTGGCGGGAACCCTTGTGCTGCAAGGAACAACGCTGCCCGCGCTGGTGCGACGGCTGAAGCTGCCCGCGCCCGATCCGGCGGAGGACGCGTTGCAGCGCGCCGCGTTGCTCCAGGAGATGACCAACGCGGCGCTGATCCGCTTGGAGGAGATCGTCACGCCCGACGATCCGCCCGAGGTGGTGGACCGGCTGCGCGACCGCGTCAGCCACCGCGCGGACTCCGCGTGGGAACGGCTCGGGCGACAGGGCGCGCTCGCGGAGACGCCGAGCGAGGCGTACCTGCGGCTGCGCGTGGAAATGCTCGAAGCCGAGCGCGAGGTCTTCCTGAAAGCGCGCGATGAGGGCCGCGCGGACGACACGGTGCTGCGCTCGGTGTTGGAGACCTTGGACATCGAGGAGTCCATGCTCGACCAGGCTGCTGAAGAACGGCAGCTCGTCGAGGGGGAGCTGAGCACGCCCAGTGCAACCGCCGGAAGCTGCAAACACCTTGGCAAACAACGGAAACCGGTCTCACCGAGTGCAACCGTGTGCGTGGAGTGCGTCGCTGACGGGCAAACCTGGGTTCACCTGCGCATGTGCCTGTCGTGCGGGCACGTGGGCTGCTGCGACTCCTCGGTCGGCAAGCACGCGACGGCGCACTTCAGGGACACCCTGCACCCCGTGATGCGCAGTCACGAGCCCGGCGAGACGTGGCGCTGGTGCTTCGTGGACCAACAACTCGGTTGAGTCTTTCCCTTGCAACGAGCCGGAAACGGCCGTTAACGCGAGCCTGGCGCGGCGCGAGGGTACGGGCATGGGCATCTTCGAAGAGCTGATCAAGCACGCCGCAGGGCACCTCGGCAAGGAGATGGCGCACCGGGCCGGTGAAGCGCTCACCGACCACGAGAAGGTGCGCGAGATGTGCGTGCTGTTCCTGATGGCGCACGGTCTCGACCGCACGAGCGCCGAGCGCGTCACCGCGGACAAGCTGTCCAGCTCTTCGGGGACCACGCCTTTCCTGTCGTACGCGATCGTCGACCTCGAAGTCCGGTACCGGCTGGGCGACTACCGCTCCTGCGAGGGTGTGTACAACGAGTACTTCAAGATGGACCGCGAGCGCTTCCTGCGCGGACCGAGGTTGTGCACGTGCCAGCGGCCGGGTTCCTGGCACCACCCGAGCGAGGTCGCCCAGCACGTACGGTGGATGGCGATCGTCCACGGAACGAGCGACGTCTCCAAGATCTCGCCGAGGCGGCACGCGCACCGCAAGGATCTGCTGCGGCGCTTTGCCGTGGCGCACAACGTTCCCGTGCACATCCTGGGTGAACGGGTGCTGGCCGAGTACTCCAACTCCTCGAGCGCCTACGACACCATCGCGCGGGCGTACGCGGCGGCGGGCATGTCGGGGACGGACTGGCGGCAGTGCGACGGGATGACGCCGGAGCGGCTCGGGCTGGAGCCGGAGCCCCTACCCGACTGCGTGTGCCGACGCTATCGCCACCCGATGAGCGAATCGGTGAAGTACCAGAAGGAGAGCGGCTACGCGTGAGGTGCGCGAACGCGCGCGATGGGGTAGGCACGGGGGATGGACCCGGTGTGGGCACTGCGCCAGATCGCCTTCCACCTCGAACGCGCCGCCGAACCGACCTACCGCGTGCGCGCGTTCCGCCGAGCCGCCGACGTGGTGGCCGGGCTCGACCCCGACGTGCTCCGCGAGCGCGCGCGGCGGGGCAGCCTCAAGGACCTCCCCGGGATCGGCGCCACCACCGCGACGGTGATCAGCGAGGCGGTGGCCGGGCGGGAGCCGGAGTACCTGACCAAGCTGCTCAGCCGCGCGGCGCCCGTGGTCAGCGGTGGCGAGGAGCTGTTGGCCGCGCTGCGCGGGGACTGCCACACGCACTCCGACTGGTCCGACGGTGGCAGCCCTCCGCGCGAGATGGCCGAGGCCGCGCGCGAGCTCGGGCGGGAGTGGATCGCGCTGACCGATCACTCGCCGCGCCTCAAGGTCGCCAACGGGCTCAGCGCGCAGCGGCTGCGCCAGCAGCTCGACGTGGTCGCGGAGATCAACGCCGACCTCGCCCCGTTCCGCGTGCTGACCGGGATCGAGGTGGACATCCTCGATGACGGCTCGCTCGACCAGGACGAGGAGTTGTTGGCGCGCTTGGACATGGTGGTCGCGAGTGTCCACTCTGGACTGCGCATGCCGCGTGCCGCGATGACCAGGCGGATGCTCGCCGCGGTGGCCAACCCGCACGTCGACGTGCTCGGCCACTGCACGGGCAGGCTCCGCGTCGGCAAGAAACGGCCCGAGTCGGAGTTCGACGCCGAGGCCGTCTTCGCCGCGTGCGCCGAGCACGGGGTGGCCGTGGAGATCAACTCGCGGCCGGAGCGGCTGGACCCGCCGATGCGCCTGCTGCGCCTGGCCGTCGAGGCGGGCTGCGAGTTCGCCATCGACAGCGACGCGCACGCGCCCGGTCAGCTCGACTGGCTGGGCTACGGCTGCGCTCGCGCCGAGGAGGCCGGGATCACCGCCGACCGCGTCCTCAACGCGCGCCAGGTGGAGTAAACGATTGCTGCGCTCGGCCCCACTTCCGGCAGAGGTGATACGCGGGGGCGCGCTCCGGCGATAGCGGAGCAGAGCGGCCGGGGGGCCGTTCCCTGGGGGGAGCACTCATGAAACGTTTGTTGCTCGTTGCTGCCTGCGTTCCGCTCATCGCCGCCGTGACGGCCTTTCCGGCGACCGCGAAGCCCGCTGCGGGTCCTGTCGACGGCGTCGTGACCGCCGCTGCGACCGGTCAGCCCGTCGCCGGGGCCTGTGTCACCGTGTTCACGCTGGAGCTGGCCGAGGTCCGCTCCGCGTGCGCCGACGCGCAGGGCCGCTACTCCGTCCCGAACATCTCCTACGGCAACTACAAGGTCCGCGCTTCGGCGACCGGTTTCTCCGAGATGTGGGCCTACAACACCGGCAGCGCGCTCGCCGCCGACGTGCTCGACCTGCCGCACGCGCTGAACTTCGCGCTGCGCCAAGGGAATGCGACCGTGCGCGGGAAGATCACCGACGCGGGGGCCGCCGCGAAGGACGCTTCGGTCAGCATCACCGACGAGAACCAGCGGTGGCGCTCCACCGTGAAGACCGGCGCGGACGGGACCTACGCGTTCACCGGCCTCACCGCTGACAAGTACAAGCTGACCGTCATCCACGGCGACCGCTCGCAGTGGGTCCGCCAGAAGTCCAGCTTCTTCGAGGCCGACACCTTCGACGTCGCCGACGGCACGACAACGGTGGTCGATGAGGCGATTCTCGCTTACGGCGCAGTGAAGTTCACCGCCGTCGACGAGGTCACCGGGGCGCCCGTGCGCGACGCGTGCGCCGCGCTCTACGCGGGCGGTCCGCCGGATCGGCGCGAGTGCTCCTCCGGAGATGGCACCATGCTGTTCACTCGCTTGCCCGCCAACGGCTACTACACCGCCTCGGTGTGGGACGCGGCCGGAACCCACTACACCGTCAGCGATCTGCGCCCGTCCGTCACCGCCGGTCAGACCACCGAGCTGCGCGTCACGATGAAGCCCGGCGCCGCGTTCCGCACCACCGTCGTGGACTCGCGGACTCAGGCCCCGCTGACCGGTGTTTGCGTTGAGCCGCACGCGGTTCCCGTTGAGGGCGTCGTCGACCGCGACTACTCCTGGTACTGCACCGACGACTCCGGCTCGCTGATCATCGGGCCGCTGGAGCCCAACACCTACCAGTTCTACGTCAAGCCCAACGACAAGAACTACGGCCAGCAGTGGGTCGGCGCGCGCGGCGGCACCGGCGACCTCCGCGAGGCGCACAAGGGCATCGGCAAGCTCCGCGAAACCACTGTGCTGCCCCAGATCCAGGTCGACCCCGCCGGAACCATCACCGGCACCGTCGCCGACAACACCGGCGCCAAGCTCGGCGCCTGCACGTTCCCGTACGCCGCCGACGGACGCATCGGCTTCCGGTTCCTGGAGAACTGCACCAACGACAAGGGGCAGTACACGATCCGAGGCCTCGGCCCGTACTCCTGGCCCCTGGAATTCCTGCACCACAAAGGCAATTTCGCCACGCAGTGGTCCGGCGGCGCCGCTGACCGCTTCGGCGCCACCCCCGTCACCGTCCGGCCAGGTGCCACCACCGTTGCCGACGCCACGCTCGTCCCGGCCGGTCGCGTCACCGGTCGCGCCCTCGACCGCAACGGCAGGCCCGTGTTCGCCTACGTCTACACCTACAACGCCCGCACCGGCGACATCATCGCGTGGGACAACACCGACAACGACGAGAACTTCGAGGTCAACAGCCTCGCCACGCAGGACGTGAAGATCCGCTACGTCATCAAGGACAAGTCCTGCTGGTACCCGTCCCCGATCTCCGTCACCGCCGGCCAGACCGTCAAGGGCATCGACCTCACCGAGTGCTGACGCCCGGGCGGGGGTTCGCCGGTCTTCAAGACCCCCAAACCCCCGCCCGGAAGGTCTTCAACCGCAGCAAACCCCATTGGTACGGTCGGCTGCTCCGCAAGACCTCCGGGAGGATGCAGCTGTGACCGTCCTGCACGTCTGGTACTCCATTGACAAGCGCGACCAGGGGATGCTCGCCGGGACCGAGGCCATTGACGCGTTCCTCGACCGGCTGGCAGAGGGCAAGCGCCCGGTCTTGGCGGCGCTGTTCCGCGCCGAGGACTTGGACAACTTCCCGCCACGGATCGAGATGCTGGTCGGCCTCGGCGGTGCTCCGGACGTCGGGATCGTGCACTGCGACGGCGTGTCGTCCAGCGGCTCACCGCAGGACTCCGGAGAGGAAGCGGTGTACTACGACTTCTTGGACGGCAGGCGCGACTTCCCCGCCAGCGCCGTCATCCCGCTGGCCCAAGTGCGCGCCGCAGTGCACGAGTTCGCCGCCACGGGAGAGCGCCCGAAAGCCGTCATGTGACAACCCGGCCGCCCCCGCCCCCGCCCCCGCTCGCGCGAGGAGAACTGATCGGGCCGTTGCACACAGCGGTTCTCCTTAGGACCACCCCCGCTCGCGCGGGGAGAACACCTCACCTTGTGGAGGAGCAACGGCCCCTTCCGGACCACCCCCGCTCGCGCGGGGAGAACACGCCCGGCCAGACCGTCGTGAGCTTCGCCGACGGACCACCCCCGCTCGCGCGGGGAGAACCGCCGGTCGTACACCTCGACCGCGCCGCGCCGTGGACCACCCCCGCTCGCGCGGGGAGAACGGCGACATCAGCCGCGCGCGCGTACGGGACCTGGGACCACCCCCGCTCGCGCGGGGAGAACCCGCTGCCGGTGACGCGCTGGCCACCGCTCGGCGGACCACCCCCGCTCGCGCGGGGAGAACGGGATCGCGGGAGGCCCACGAGCCCCACTCGACGGACCACCCCCGCTCGCGCGGGGAGAACCGGTTCCGGACGCGCGCACTGTGTGATCACCTGGACCACCCCCGCTCGCGCGGGGAGAACACCATTCCGTAACGCTGTTACGATGCCGATACCGGACCACCCCGGCTCGCGCGGGGAGAACACCGTAGATCGCCTGGGAGGCAAGCCCGAACTGGGACCACCCCCGCTCGCGCGGGGAGAACATTGACGGAGAGACGGTACGATTCAAGGAGCCAGGACCACCCCCGCTCGCGCGGGGAGAACACTTCTTGACCTGGTGGTTTTCTCGGCAGTTCGGCGTTTCAGCATGGGTTTGTATCGGGTCGGGTGACGTTAGATCCGTTCAGCGCTGATGCGTCGAGCTAGCGGGTCGGCTAGAGCGTGTGTGCCTGAGAGGCCACGCAGGTTACGCCTCGGAACCGTTTCGGATCGTGGCGTTGCTGTCGACCCGCCAGCGTGAGATTACCGGTGCCGTGTTCTGCGCTGGCAGGTTCGACCTGCGGGAGCGCGAGTAGCCCACGCAGTGGTGGAGCGGGTGATCGATGAGGGCTAGCCCGACGCCGTGCGGCCAGGTTGTCCTGGCCGCACGGCGTCATTTTTAGGTTCCTTGCCTACTCACGCGGGGAGAACGATCGGTTTGCCGTCGCACAGCACGATCGGGCCGGGACCACCCCGCTCGCGCGGGGAGAACTCACGATCTTGAGTTTCGACCCGTCGGTCGGGCGCACCACCCCCGCTCGCGCGGGGAGAACTTGCTGAGCACGGCGCCAGCATCAGTTCACGTGGGACCACCCCCGCTCGCGCGGGGAGAACGTTGTGGTTACGGCATGTTCTAAGCAGGCCACGGGACCACCCCCGCTCGCGCGGGGAGAACACTTCTTTACCTGCTGCTTTGTGTGCGGTCGGCGTCGTTTCGCATGGGTTTCGTCAGGGTCATCCTACGGCCGCAGGATGTCGGTCGGAGCTGGTTCAGGCGTGCCCGCCGAGCCCATCGCGGCCAAGCGGTCTCCAGGCTCAGGCGGCGCGGACGGTGCTGAGGACCTGCATGGCGTGGTGCTCGCGCGAAGCGAGGTCGGTGAGGATCTCGGACGCGTGGGCCAAGTGCGATGCGTCGCCGGAGGAACCGGCCGCGGCGATGTGCTCGGAGACCTCCGTCCACAGTGGAGCGATCTCGGCGTAGAGGTGGTGCCCGGCGCGGAGGGTGTCGTCATCGACGAGCGAAGCGCTCTCGGCGAGGAAGTCGCGGTACATGGCGCGGAACAGAGCGCCACCGGTGCCGCCGCGTTCCATCAGCGTCGCGGCGAGGGGCAGATCGCGTGACGGCGCGGCGGAGCGGTCGAGCCAGCGGAGCACTTGGCGAGCGGCCTTGCCGATGCCGCGGTGGCCGAGGTTGGCGATGGGTGGGTTGAGGAAGTCGAGCGCGTTGGCGCGCACGGACTCCAGCACGGCGGAACGGAGCGAGGGCCGAGGCCCGGCGGCGGAGAGGGTGAACGAGAGGTTCCGCGCGGTCATGGGGCCGCGCTCGTTGCGGGCGAGCTCCAAGCTCGCGAGCGAAGTCGTGACGGAGCCGCCCTGCTGAGCGGTGTCGATCAGGTGCGCGCGGTCGTCGTCGTGGCCGTGCATCGCGACGAAGTGGCCGCCGAAGTGCACCTTCGAGGTGAAGTACTCCAGGTGGTAGCAGTCCAGCTGGAGCCCGACGGGGCGCCCGGCGGCGAGGGCGTCGGTGACGTTCTGCCAGGCCTTGCGCGGGGAGCCGGTCTCCTGGACGCGCAGGTCGAGCCCGAGGCGCTCGGCGACGGTCCGGGTGATCCGCATGGGCTTGGAGCGCCCGCCGAGGAACGGGAAGTCCATGTTCTTCGCGTCCCAGTACACGAAACCGAGCCCCTCGCCGAGGCCGAACAGCATCGGCTCGGACAGCTCGATCCCCTCGTGGCGCAGCAGGGCGCCGATGGCGGTGGTCTCGCAGTGCTGACCGGAGGGGAACGCGACGTTCTCGATGATCATGCGCACAGGCTGACCCCTCCCACTGGGGGAGAGTCAACACCAGGACAGCGCGGTGAGCACGTGGACGTCGGTGAGCACCGGGTAGTCGAACGGCAGCGGGCGCGGTCCGACCTGGTCGGGGACCGAGGTGAAGCCGCCGTCGGGGTCCTGGTGCGCCAGCAGGAAAGCGACCGCTCGGCCGACCGCGAGCGGCGGGCCGTGCCGCGCGAGCACGGGGACGGCCTGGGCGGTGGAGAGCACGTCGCTGGGGGAGCCGGGGAGCTGGCCCCAGCCGCCGTCGGCGTTCTGCGTGTCGAGCAGGCGTGCCACCGAACGGGAGGTGGCGGCGGCGATGCGGTCCTGGAAGCCGGACGACGGGACGGCGTGCAGCGCGTCGAGCACGCGCAGGATGGCGCTGGACTCGCTGATCGTCCAGCTGCGGTCGAAGGTCCCGTCGGGCAGCTGCGCGTCGAGCACGAACTCCACGGCGCCGGACACCAGGCGGTGGTTCGGGGCCAGGGCCAGGATCGCGCCCGCGGTCATGTCGAGATCAGGCGTGTCGCCGCGAACCCAGGTGGGGAATCCGCCGCCGGGATCGGCGATCTCGACCAGGTAGTCGGTCGCACGCGTCAGCGCCGAGCGGTATCGGACGGGATCTGCGGCGCGCAAGAACTCCATGCACCGGGTCGTGGTGTCCACGTCGGTCTGCCGCACACCCGTGGCGAACGGCCAGCCTCCGTCGGGCGCCTGCCACGCGGCCACGAGGTCGGCCATCCGGGGCACGAGCGGCGCCAAGCTCTCCTCGGCGAGGAACGCGAGCCCGGCGACCGCGGTCAACCACAGGTCCTGGCTGTCCAGGAACGGCAGCCCGCCATCGGAGTTCATCGCGAGCGACAGCCGCAACAGCCCGTCGTCCAGGACTCGCGCCCGTGGTTGGAAGGTCTGCACCGCGTGCAGGCCGAGCAAGTACGTCGTGGCGCTGGCCTCCCACAACAACCTGTTGCGCCCCAACGACATCAACGACACGAGTCGGTCGCGCTCAACAGCGGAGCGGCCGTGGATGATCCGGACGGCCAGGACGTGCACCTCGGTGAAGGTGGTGACGCTCTCCGACGAGAGCGAGATCGGCTGGGAAACCTCGCCCAAAGGGGAGCGGCACAGCACGTGCAGCACGGTGCGCAGCATGGCGGACTTGAGCCACCCGCGCCCGACGGTGCCACTGCTCACCGTGATCGGTAGCGCGGCGGCGCGGTCGAGCGCGTGATCGGCCGTGCCCGCCGGGTCAAGGCAGGCATCGATCAGCAAGGCGTCCAAGGGGCTCGCGTCGGCTCTGCGCCCGCGCAGGAAATGAGCGAGCCGCTCCTGCTCCCCAGGTCGAGAACCGTTGGCGCGTAACAAAGCTAGGAACAGCGCGGATTCCAGCACCCGGCTGCCGCATCGGTCGTCGACCGCGCCGGAGGGGTCCACCGCGACGGCCAAGTGCTGCGCGAGCGCCTTCACGCCCCGCTCGTGCGAGTCGCTGGAGCCGCCCGGGTTGCGGTGGGTTTCCCGTTGCCAGGCAAGCGATCCGTCCCGGATCTGGCGAATCCGCTCAGCCCGCTGCCCCTCGGCGAGCCGGTCGAAGTCGTCCATGCGCGCGGCCAGCATCGCGCGGGCGTGCGCCGCAGCTTCGGCGGGACCGCAGCGGTGGTGGCGCGCGAGCACGCCGACGAGGTTCTCCGTGCCCTCCTCCAGCTCGCGCGCAGCGGAGCGCAGGTCGTTGGTCCACGCGATGATGTCGGCGGTGGCATCGCGCAGCCCGTCGAGCCCGCGAGCCTCGGGCAGGTCGCGTTCCACCACGGCGATCACCGGCAGCACCGTGATCGTGCGACGGCGCAGTGCCAGGTATTCGTGCAAGCCGAGGCGCTCGCCGGAAGCCCGCAACCGCGTCTCGGTGCACGTGGCCTCAGCGAAGTCCTTGTACAGAGCGATAAAACGCTCACTCCAGCCCGGAAGCGCCGTGGCCCGAGTGCGAGCCCACAGGTCCGTCAGCGCGCGCACCGCCGGCTCGGCGTGATCGCTCCCGTCGGCGCCGCCGAGCACGGCCAGCAGCTCGTCCAGCAGTGCCCGCACCTGTTCCGGCGACTGACCGTCCCGGTCGAAGCCGTCGTCGACCACGACGATGAACGTGCCCCACTCCGCGAGCACGCCGAGGTTCGCCGCTCCTGCGTGCGGGGCCAGCCATCCGGCCATGCGCCCCTGGCCCATGCGCGCGAGCCGCCGCACCTCCCGCTCACCGGTCACGAGGCCGTGGCGAGCCGCCCACGCGCGAGCTTGGCGCTCCGCGTGGTCCCAGTCCGGGTCGCAAACCTTGGTCATCGAGCGAGAGCGTAGGTCGGGCGCCCCGGGCAGGGGGCATTCGAGGTTGTGAAGTGATCAGGTGGTGAAGTGCTCGGCGACGGCGGCGAACGCGCGGTTCGCCGCCGCCAGCTCCTCGGGGGAGAGCCCGCCGAAGAGCTGCTCGGCGAGCCGGTCGGCGGACTCCCGCAAGCGCGTCACCGCGGTGCGGCCCTTCCCCGTCAGGTCGACCCAGATCGCCCTGCGGTCGTCGGGGTGCGAGCCGCGCGTGACGAACCCGGCGGCCTCAAGAGCGTCGACCAGCGTCGTGACGTTGCGCGGCGTCACCTCCAGCGCGTCGGCCAGTTCGCGCTGGGTGAGCGGGGCGCGGGCGGCCACCCGCCACAGCGCCTTCGCCCTGGCCTGCGTGAGCCCGTCGGCGCGCAGCGCGGTGGTCATGTCCTCGGTGATCAGCTCGGTCGCCCGCAGCAGCATGTCCAGCGTCACACGGGGTGACGGCGCTCCCGAGGACGGTTCGGGGACAGATGATGTACTATGTTCATCATGTTCCATATTCACCATGCTACCGCGTGGTGGTCACGAAGGAGGCACTGACATGGACGCCGTCGCCGAGAGGAACATGGCCGCGATGCGCGAGGCGTACGCGACCCTGGTGAGCGGGGACCTGGACGCGTGCGTGGAGATGCTGACCCCGGACTTCGTCGCCAACCTCCCCGGGCTGCCCGAGCCGATCCGCAGCCGCGATGTCTGGCGGATGGGCGCCGAGGCGATGCTGAAGGGCTTCCCCGACCTGGAGATCGAGGTGGAGCACATGGCCGCCGAGGGCGACCAGCTCGCCGTCCGCGCTCGCTTCCGCGGCACGCACAAGGGTGAGTTCAACGGCGTTGCGGCCACCGGGCGCTCGGTGGACTTCTGGAGCGTGGAGTACTACCGCTTCGTCGACGGCAAGGTCGCCGAAGAGTGGGTCGCCCCCGACATGGGCAACCTGATGCAGCAGATCACCGCCGAGTGATCTCACCCAGAAGAAGCCGCCCGCGCCGACCGGTGCGGGCGGTCGCTTGTCAGGCCATCGCAAACTGAACTGATAACGCTGACAGGGGTTGTCAGGTTTCGCGGAGACGATGGATTCCGTGAGAAGCGTGGAGAACAGCGGGACGATCGACGTGATCGGTGCTCGCACGAACAACCTGCGTGAGGTGTCCGTGCGCATCCCCAAGGGGCACCTGGTCGCCTTCACCGGGGTGAGCGGCAGCGGCAAGACCTCGCTCGCCGTCGACACCCTGCACAACGAGGCGCAGCTGCGGTACCTGGAAGGGCTCTCGCCGTTCGTGCGGCAGTACATCACCCAGCGGAACCGGCCGAAGGTCGATCGCGTGCTCGGGCTCGGCGCGACGCTCGCGGTCGACCAGCGCCGCCTCAACCGCAACCCGCGCTCGACGGTCGCGACGATCACCGGCATCGACGGGCACCTGGGGCTGTTGTACTCGCGCCTGCCCGGCATCGACGGAGACGCGCACCTCACGACCTCGCACTTCGACCGCAACACGCCGGAGGGCGGCTGCTCGGAGTGCCACGGCGTCGGCGGGCGCTGGCAGGCGCGCGAGGACCTGATCGTCACGCACCCCGAGCTGCCGCTGTTCGAAGGGGCCTCGCCGTGGTTCGAGAAGTGGCGCTCTGGCGAGCACGCCTTCGTGCCCGCGCTCGCGCAGAAGCGCGGCGTCGACCTCGGCCGGCCGTGGCAGTCGCTGCCGGAGGAGTTCCGGCACTCCGTGCTCCACGGCACCGGCGACGAGAAGATCGTTGCCTCCGTCGACGTTCCGAACAAGCACGAGACCGCGCAGATGACCTTCACCTGGAACCAGCCGCTGAAGGGCGCGCTGGCCGAGGTGGAGCGGGTCTTCGTCAACGCCAAGACCTCCAGCGCGAAGCAGCGCTACCTCCGCTACATGCGCAAGCAGCCCTGCGCTGCTTGCGCCGGAAGCGGTTTCGACGCCGCGGCGCGGTCCGTGCGGCTCGGCGGGCTGTCCTACCCGGAGCTGATCGAGGTGGAGGTGCGGCGGGTCCGCGAGTGGGCGCGGCGCGTCGCCGACGAGCTGGACGAGCGGCGGCGCGAGGTGGGGGAGCCGCTCGTGCAGGACCTCGACCGCAGGCTGGGCATCCTCGACCGGCTCGGCCTCGCGCACCTCCAGCTGTCCAGGAGCGCGGCCTCGCTCTCCGGAGGTGAGCTGCAACGGACCCGGCTGGCCGCGCAGCTCAGCACCGAGCTGAGCGGCATCATCTTCGTGCTCGACGAGCCTGGCAACGGACTGCACCCGGCGGACAAGGCGCAGCTGCTGGACATCGCGCTCGACCTGCGCGAGGCGGGCAACACCGTGCTGCTCGTCGAGCACGATCCCGAACTGATCGCCCGCGCGGACTGGGTGATCGACATGGGGCCCGGCGCGGGCCGCAACGGCGGCGAGGTCCTGGTGTCGGGTCCGCCCGCAGACGTCGCCGCCCACCCGTCGTCGCTGACCGGCCGCTACCTCGCGGGAGACGGCCCGCGTCTGCGCCGAATCCCGCGCCCGGTGAGGGAAACCGGCTGGGTGGAGCTGCGCGGTCTGCGCGCGCACAACGTGGTCGCGGACCTGGTGCGCTTTCCCGTCGGACGCCTCACCTGCCTGACCGGGGTGAGCGGCAGCGGCAAGAGCAGCCTGCTCAGCGCGCTCGGGACAGGCGTGGAGGCCGCGCTCAACGACACCCCGGCCGAGGTGGTGCGCTCGGTGCGCGGGCTCGACGGCTTCGGCTGGGTCGCGGTCGTCGACCAGGAGCCGCTCGGGCGGACGCCGCGCTCCAACCCGGCCACCTACAGCAAGGCGTTCGACGTCGTGCGCGGGCTCTTCGCCGCCACCGACACGGCGCGCTCGCGCGGGCTCACGGCGTCCTGGTTCAGCTTCAACACGGCGGGCGGCGGGCGTTGCGAGACCTGCACCGGCTACGGCCGCAAGCTCGTCGACATGCACTTCCTTCCGGACGTGTGGGTGGTCTGCGACACCTGCGAGGGGCGGCGCTACCGGCCAGAAGCCCTGGAGATCACCTACCTCGGCCTGGCCGTCGACCAGGTGCTGGAGCTGACCGTCGCCGAGGCCGTCGAGCGCTTCACCGAGCCGCGACAGCTCGCCGAGACCCTGGGCGCGCTCAACCAGGTCGGCCTCGGCTACCTCCAGCTCGGCCAGAGCGCCACCGAACTCTCCGGCGGCGAGGCCCAGCGGCTGAAGCTCGCCTCGGCGATCCAACGCGGAGCCGCGGGGCGTGGAGCCGGGCTCGTCATCGTCGACGAACCCGTCTCCGGCCTGCACCCCTCCGACGTCCAGCGCGTGGTCGACGCCTTGGACGTGCTGCTCGACTCGGGCAACACCGTCGTCGTCGCGGAGCACGACATCCCCGTCGCCGCGTCCGCGGACTGGGTCATCGACCTCGGCCCCGGCGCCGGCCCTGACGGCGGCGCGGTCCTCGCCGAGGGCGCTCCGGACACCGTCGCGAAGGCCGACACTCCGACCGCCGTGTTCCTCCGCCGGTACGCGGCCGGGGAACCGCTGCTCAGTGCCAGCCCGTGCAGCGGAACCCACCTTCGTTGATGCAGGCGCGCCACACGACATCCCCGCGCAGGAAGCTCTTGGTGTTGCCCGCGCCGCCCTCCATCTGCGTCCAGGTCTTGCCGCCGTCGGAGGAGCGGTCGAGCCACACCCACCTGTCGAAGGTGTCCTGACCCGAGACGTAGTCCTTGGGGATGTAGAAGAGGCGGACCTCGTGGCCGTAGGGGAGCCGGATGCAGTAGTAACCCGAACCGCATTCCTCGCCCGCCACCGCCGAGGGCGCGACCGAGAGCAGCGAACTGGTGGCGAGGGCGGCCGCCACGAGGACGTTCCTGAGCTTCATGGCCGCAGATGATCACCTAGCCCGCAGGGGCTCGGCTGACCGTTCGCTAAAATCCCGAAGCCATGGGGCATAACGGAAAAACCCTCGTCAACGGGGTTTCGCGTTTCGCGCAGAGCCCGGCGCTGCGGCGGCTGGAGTGGGTGCTCGACGGCCTCGACGGGACAGTGGGCTGGGGAGCTGACGCGGCCGAGGCGTTCACCCCGGAGTTCGCCGCGTTCGTCGCGCCCGACCGCTACGTCGAGGTCACCCGGGGGCGCACGGCGAAGTACGCGCCCGTCGTGGTGGTCGGACTCGACGTCGGCGAGACCACCGCGCGGGCGCGGATTCGCCAGCACGACGGCACCGTCGACGTCGTGACCTGCGTCGTGGAGCCCGAGCATCCGCATCGCATCGCCTCGACGTGGGTCACCGGGCTCGTGCCGACAGATCTGACGCCGAGGTTGCCGAGCGACTTCGCCGACTACGACATGCCCACGGCTCCGGGTGCGCGGCTCATCGTGTTCTCCGGCTTGCCCGGCAGCGGCAAGAGCACCCTCGCCGACGCCGTGGGCGCGGAACTCGGCGTTCCTGTGTTCGCCGCCGATTGGCTCCTCGGCGCGTTGACCCCGTTCGGTGGCCGTCACCTCGACGAGGTGCTGGACGTCGCGGAGGAGATGCTGACGACCCTCGCGCTCCGGCAACTCGCCGCCGGGCAGTCGGTCATCCTCGATCACCCTGTCGAGCAGGTCGCGACCAGGGATCGTTGGCGCAGCCTCGCTCGCCGAGCGGGCGCTGAGTTCCGCGTGGTCGTGTGCGAGTGCTCCGACCAGGAAGTCCACCGCGCGAGGCTGGCGAGTCGCAGCCGAGGCATTCCGGGCTGGCACGACGCCAGCGACTGGACCGACGTCCGCCAGCGCCTGGCCGAATTCCCCTCCTGGGGCACCGAGGCACTCGCCGTCGACACCACCCGCCCCCGCGAACTGTCCCTGGCCGCCGCCCTCCGCCACATCACCTGGGAGGAGCGGGGGTACGGCAGTCTTCAAGACCCGCAAACCCCCGCCTGAACGGTCTTCAACGGCCGCAAACCCCGCGAGCGACCAGGGCCTAGACGAGTAATGCGTAAGTCGGGGTGGTGGCCGGAGACGGACGAAGGGTGTCC